>WGNO01000044.1 GCA_016124525.1 Nostoc sp. RI_552
AACGGTCTGAGGATGTCTTTGACAATCTTGGGAAATGAATTTATAATCATTATCAATTATTCTATTTTAATACTTCGCCCAGAATTTACCATATTTTGGGCTATTTTTATCACCTCTTTCTTAACATTCAACACTTGTGGTATACAGGTAATCCAATACTCAACTTAGGAGGATTTTTGTGCATATAATACAATGTCATGTAAAAGTGAAAACTAGCTTTTAAATATCATTGTTTTGCAGCCATTCTTGGGTGATTCGTAAACCATGTTCTAAGTCAATTTTTGGTTTATAATCTAACAAGTTTTGTGCTTTAACAATGGAATAAGCATGAGGACGACTCATGAAATCTACAGACTCTGGGAGGATATCAGCTTTTTTGCGAAAAAGTTTTTGTCCCTGGGCGCGAAGTTTGAGAAATAACTTCATTTCATCTTTGGGTAAAGACATGGGCGCAGCTAAACCTGCCATTGCTGCCAAACGGATAAAATACTCTTTCCAAGAGGTTTTTTCACCGTCAGTAATGTTAAAAATTTCGCCGTATCTTTCTTTTTCTATGGCGAGAAAAACAGCATCAATCAAGTTATCGACATACACATGATTCATGACTCCTTGACCATCATTAGCATAAGCAAATAATTTTTGGCGCATCATCAAAATAGGTCTTACCACCCAAGGAATACTTCCCGGCCCATAAACATCTCCAGCACGAATAATGATGACACCAAAATCTGGGGGGGAATTTAAGGGTAAAAGTTCAGTTTCGGCTTCTATTTTTGTCTGACAGTAAGGGTTATTCTCACCAGAGAGAGTTCCAGCCTCTGTAATACCATCTGCATAATTAAAGCCGTAAACCAAGACACTAGAAAGATGAACAAAAGTTTTTACACCAGCATTTTTAGCAGCTTTAGCCATATTGACAGTACCGCCAACATTTACGGTATGAAACTCTTTAATTGTGCCAGCTTCTTGAGCAATTTGGGCTGTATGTAAAACAACATTTACACCCTGACAAGCTTTTTGGGCAATGTTAGCATCAATAATGTTACCAACAATTATTTCAATGCCCAAATTTTGTGCTGTTTTATTCACTTCAGTAGAAGTTTGTAGTCCCCGAACCTTCATTCCTTGGGCCACAGCTAATTCAGCTGCACGCAAACCGATAAATTCATCAATACCAGTGATTAAGAGAGTTTTGTCTTGCAGGTTCATGGAGGTATAGGTGATGTACAAATTAGGTGATTTGACTTGAATAACTAGTCTTAGGTGACAATGCTGTGATTTAGAGAAGGCAAAACTGGCCGATAAGTTAAATAACTAGAAAATATCAGCCGGGTCTGCGGAACGAAGTTTATTAATAGCCAATGACCCGGAAGTGATGCACATCAAAACTGCTGAAACTAAAACAATGATGGCATTATTACTAGTCATCATGATGGGTAACTTAGTGGCCTCCATGGCAAAACTATATAAGCCTATGGAAAAGATAAATCCGGGGATATAACCTAACAAAGCTAGGATTAATGCTTGTTGAAAAACTACATTTAATAGATATCCATTGGCATATCCGATAGCTTTTAAAGTTGCGTAGGCAATTAATTGATTAGCAATATTGCTGTAAAGAATTTGATAAACAATTACTACACCAACCACAGAAGCCATTGTCAGCATCAGGTTAAGTATAAAACCAATGGGTGTTCTCACTGACCAATAGCGTTTCTCAAAATCAATAAAGCCTTGACGGGTAAAAATTTGCACATCATTAGGTAAAGTAGCCGTCAATTTTTGTAAAACTTGTTCTGGGTTGGCATCAGGATTGATAGTGATAACACCGATATCAATCATGTCTGCCGGACGAGTGTTGGGATTGATTCTGAGAAAAGTTGAATCACTGACAATTAAATTACCATCTACACCAAAAGAAGGGCCTAAGGTGAATAAGCCACCTACTCTGACTCTATAACCAATGGGAGCATCAAAGGCAAATATTTCAATTGTTTGCTCAATATTTCCAGCATCAAAATTTTTAGCGATGGGGCCGAACTCCGGGCGGGAAATTCTATCAAAAAGGACAATATCAGGAATTTTGAGTTTGTCTAAGTTTTCGGCAACTTCTGGTATATTAAGTACGGATTTCCCTGGGTCGAAACCAATCACATAGATGGAATATTTTTCGCCAGTGGCGGGATTTTTTAATTTGGCAAATTGCAAATATATGGGGCTAACTGACTGTACACCATCAAAACCTAAGGTTTGGTATAAACGACTGCGGGAAAAACTTTGAGTTGCAGTCAAAGATTTATATTGTGAACTAACTAAGAATAAATCGCCTCGGAGATTTTGATGCAGTGCAGTAGCACTAGAATAAAGTGCATCTTGAAACCCAAGTTGGATAAATGTCAATAGCACAATAAAAGTAATGCCAGCTACAGCCACGAGAAACCGAACTTTTTGCTGGGCTAGCTGTAGCCATGCTAAAGGAATTTTAAAATTCATGGTTGAATACCATTTTGGATGTTGTTTTCAAGAATTCCAGAGTCCTTGGGATTGCTGGGTTCTACTTGTAATGACCTATTATGGGTAATTTCCGGGATTTGATATAAAATCAAAACTAAGCCCAAAAGATACAGAGGAATCTTGTTAGATGTGAATGGCAACATCTACTTGTAAGTTAGTTAAACGCGCTACTCGTTGGCTATCTGCATGGTCATTAATGCTAATTTTTACCTCAACTATTCTGCGGTCTGTATCTGCTGCGGGATTAAGACTGAAAATGCTTTGTCTGTCAACTTGCCAACCAATTTTAGTGACGGTTCCCTCAATTTTTCCGGGAAAGGCATTGCTCGTAATGGTAGCTTTCTGTCCTACATTGACCTTTTGAATATCAGTTTGATAAACTTCTGCCACTACATACATTCGAGATATTTTACCGATCTCAGCAAATCCATTAGTATTAATTACTTCTCCAGTTTTGGCGTGAATTTTTAAAATTTGACCATTGATAGGAGATTTGAGGTAAGTTAATTCTTTGTCTGCTTGTGCTTGTTTGATGGCAGTTAAAGCACTTTTAACTTCAGTTTCTGCTAGTTCCACATCAACAGTACGTACTTGGCTAATACTGTTCAGTTTGGCTTGGGCTTCTTGAAGTTGGTTTTGTAAAGTGTTTTGAGTTCTGTTGAGGCTGGCTTTAGCTTCTTGGAGTTGCTGTTGTGCAGTTTTGAGTTGCAAAGCTTTACTATCTGCTACGGAGGCGGAAACAGCACCTTGTTTGTATAGTTGCTGATATCGGTTGTTCTCCGTTTGGGCGTTTTCTAGTTCAGCTTGGATGCGATTGATTGTGGCTTGTTGAGCAGCTACCTCTCCTTTTAATTGTGACTGTAAACGAGCGATGGCGGCTTTTTGGGCGGCAATATCTCCGGGTTTAGCTCCAGATTTGACTTGTGCTAGTTTAGCTTTAGCAATTTCTAGTTGATCTAACCTTTGTTCCAAGGCTGTTGTGGATCGATGATAATTTTCTAAATATGCCAATACTTGCCCTGCTTTAACTTCTTGTCCTTCCTTCACTAAAGTTTTTTCTACGCGCACACCGTTGATTGAATTGGGCGCAGACAAATTAGTTACTTCGCCTTCCGGTTGCAAACGTCCCAAAGCTGTAACCGCAAGTTTGGCAAGGGTACTGTTGGTTAACACCTCTGGGGCTGTTGTGAGTTGATAGCTCAAGGGATTTTGTGAAAAGCTATAAAAAGTTACTAATCCAGTGAGTAAACTGATAGAAGTTGCCACAATTACCCGCCACCGACCTAGGGGTTGTGGGATTAACAGGCGTTTTTTGTGTGCTGCCATATTTTTATTCCAATTGTACTATGCCAGGGGAGAGCCTAAATGGCTATATCATTTGAATACAATAGTGAATGCAATAAACTGATGTGGAAATTAACCAGGAGGATTTTTATCTCTGTGGTTTTACCTTCAGTGATTTGAAAGGTGTAATTAGTTCTATATAAGGTTGTACGCTTGTACAGCTGCTTTAAATTACTAGATTAACCGGAAACCTAATGGTGGCGTTACTCCAAGTCTTTCTTAGTTTTATCCTACTTTGACAGCGAATCAAGTAGTGTAAAGTACAATATGGCTAATCAAAAGGACTAAATCTTTAAGTGAAGGAGGGGCTGGGAAAAATTAAGTAGGAAAAGTTGACTAAGCTTGTTCCTAAGTATTGCAAAATCTTCTGATATTGTCAATCGGTTGTTGGGTATTGGGGATGATAAAAATTTGGTGGTAAAGAAGATAGAATGGTTGTATGTAAACTTTCTGCTAGAAGCGCCAAAGCTGAAAATTTCTTCACTTGCCATTAAACATTTGTGCCGAACCATTGTAGAGACTTGCTAGGGAAAGTGCCTACATTTTTTGTCGAGTATACTAATGCAATGACTGATTGCACTGAAGAATAGTAATTATGCCTATAGTGCCTATAGACGAAATTCGCATTGGTAGTAACCGCCGTCCAGTCAAGGGGGATAAGGTTAACGAGTTGAAGGAGTCGATTAAAACTAATGGTTTATTAAACCCGATTACGGTAGATGAAAAACTGAATTTGATTGCTGGACTGCATCGCTTGACAGCTTGTAAACTGTTGGGGCTAAAAACAGTTGAGTGTCATATTGTTAACTATAACAATGCTGATCAATCCCGGTTGGCGGAGATTGATGAAAATTTGATTCGCAATGAGTTAGAACCACTAGAGCGTTCGGAACTCTGGTTTGAGCGAGACCAAATTTTAGAGCGCATGGGTTTAAGAGCCAAAGTTGGAGATAATCAATACACAGCCAAAGGTAGTGAAACCGTTTCACCACCTTTAAAGCGAACTGTGGAGTTAGCTAAAGAAGTTGGCTACTCTGAACGCACCTTTCAACACGGTAAGCAGATTGCTAAAAGTATTCACTCAGAAGTTAAAGAAATAATTAAAAGTTCTCCCATTGCCGATAGTCCTACAGCACTGCTGAACATAGCTAGGGCTGGTAGTCAAGAACGTTTATTAGCTGAAGCATCTCAAAAGGCTTGGGAGTTAGCGGAGGCTAAGGGAGATGCAGCAGAATCAGCAAAGCAGGCTAAATTAATCGTGGAAGCTAGGGGGAAGCAAAAAGAGTTACAGCTTCTCGCATACAAAAGTGCTATGGCGCAACGAGAAGCTAAATTGACGCTGAAAAAAGGTGAACGCCAACCACAATTAGACATTGCTAATGATGAACTTGGGGTGAAAGTTGGTGAAGAATGGATGTTAGGAAGGCATTTAGTTTATTGTGATCATACTGCTAGTTCAAAATTTAGAAACTTGTTACCATCAGATGCAGCTTTAGCCATCGCCACTCTGTCCCATACTTGGGAGCACAATTATTTGGTAGACGAGGCGCGGGTTGTGGCGGTGCTCCGTTCTCAGGGTCAGATTTATCATTTTTATCGCCATAGCCAAATGCCCTTTCAATATGAATTAGTTCTAGGTAATCTTTATGTGGGAATTTTTTCTCATCAATCCATATCTCAACCACAGACACCAATTAATATTGACGGTGTAGAGGGTATTGTTAACTACTTAATTAATTTGTATACCAATCACAATAATTTTGTCATTGCTCCGTTTATGGGAAACGGAGAAATTCTCATTGCTTGCGAAAGAATGGGGCGGATCTGTTTTATTGGCGATGAAAATCTTCAACTGGTGCATCGGGGAATGATGCGCTGGCAAAGATGGACTGGTAAACTACCGCAGAAAATTGGTTCAATTGATTTATAGTTGACTCACAAACTTATTGCTAAATGTGTAACTGCTTTGTCAGATATTAAAACAGGGAACAGTGAACAGGGAACCTAGATGGTGTCAAAGTTTAGGGAATTCATAACAAATCAATTTTGTTTATTATGCACTGTCCTATAAATTGATATTTGCTTTATTCATTACCATTATCTTATATAGGTATTTTTATGTTTAAACATTACCGAATTTTGACATTCAATTGTGATGTTATGCCAACAAAATTCAGATTAGTCCGGTTGTGAACTATGTAATAATTTGAGTTTAGCTTCATGTATTGGACATACATACTAATTGTCAATCAATGCTTTTACAGGAATTTATGCAAATTCTGAGTCTGATATTTTAGTTATTAAATATACTTGGATATAGTTTATTTTTCAAAAACCCTACTAGCAAGAATCTAGCTTTTTTATAAAAATACTTTAAACAAATGATTTAGTTTCTGTGAATCATGCTATTCTTTTTATTAATTCAAACCTTTGAGAGCGGCAAAGGAAATTAGTTATTTTGTGTAAATTTGAAAAAGCAAAACTAAACCTAACCGCCTTGGCATCACCCTATAAGTGTGTGAGTTTTGCTTGCTGAAAAGTGCATTAATTCGCAATTCAGGGTAATGTTTTTTCTGTAACGAAGTTGTCAACTTTTCTGAGTCAAATTGCTTAAAATAAATTATCCTGGACGCTGACACTGGCTATGGCATTTATCAAGATACAGAACGTTGTCATTAACACCAGCTACGTAGCTGCGGTTAGGCTAGATACTCAAACTAGTTTGGGAGAAAAAAGCGTTTCTGTCCTAGTAGCTACTCCTCAGTTTACCTTAATTCAGTGGGATACAATTGCTCAAAATCTCTGTGATTACGAATGGATAGAATTCACTGGTCAAGCAGCTAATGTACTCCGAGACTATTTTACCAGTTTCAACAACGTTATTGACCTCTTGCCTCAACATCAAGAATCCATTGTTGGATAACATTATTTCACAAATGCTGTATGCCGAAATGCCTGAAAATCCTGAAAGCATGAATTAATTGGGGCAAAACAGCAGTTATCGTGTTGTGTTGATTGACAAACAAGCAGTTACAGGATATTTCATCGAGAGTGAAGTACACAAAGGTAGGATGTCCACGGCATCAGATTAATAATGTGCAAATATGTTGAAAATGTGTACTTCCTATAGTTGCCAATTGCGATAGATTATACCAATTTTTAACAGTCAGATAAAATCTGAATTCTTAATTAAAAATTAGGAATTGGTATTGGGCAACGGAAATTACTGTAGCTATGGTGTCGCCACACAAGCCATCACACTCCACAGTACTTAAGAACAATATATGCCTTATGTCTGCTTATTCCATAGATACGGCTTTGTCAGAATTGGAGAGCCTTGTCAACAGTGTTGAGAAAACTTTGATTAGGTCAATAGAAGAAAAAAAATTGCACAAGGAAAAACCAATGTCAGTTAACAAAATTAATAGAAAATTAGCGCAAAATCCCATCGCTATTGTGGGTATGGCTTCTTTGTTACCTCAAGCCAGAAATTTACGGGAATACTGGCAAAATATAGTTGACAAAATTGATTGTATTACCGATGTTCCGGCTACACATTGGAGCGTAGAAGATTATTATGACCCTAACCCCAGAACCCCTGAAGATAAAACCTATTGTAAACGAGGCGGGTTTATTCCAGAAGTTGATTTTAACCCTATGGAGTTTGGTATTCCTCCCAGCATCTTGGAAGTTACAGATATTTCTCAGCTATTAGGTTTAGTTATAGCTAAAGAAGCAATGGAAGATGCTGGTTATGGTGAATCTCGAGAGTTTTGCCGGGAGAAAGTCGGGGTAATCTTGGGGGTAGCTATGGCCAAGCAATTAGGAATGCCACTTTCGGCTCGATTAGAGTATCCTGTTTGGGAAAAGGTACTCAAAAGCAGTGGTATTTCCCATCAAGATACCCAAAAAATTATCGAAAAAATCAAAAGCGCCTATATCAAGTGGGATGAAAATGCTTTTCCTGGGATGTTGGCTAATGTAGTGGCTGGACGAATCGCGAATCGCTTGAACTTTGGCGGTACAAATTGTGTAGTTGATGCGGCTTGTGCTAGTTCCTTTGGTGCTTTGAAAATGGCCATTAGCGAACTGGTGGAATATCGTGCTGATATGATGCTGACTGGTGGTGTTGACACTGACAACACCATCATGGCTTACATATCCTTCAGTAAAACACCAGCTGTTTCTCCCAGTGAAAACGTCAAAGCTTTTGATGCTAAATCCGATGGGATGTTACTGGGTGAAGGCGTGGGTATGGTGGTTCTCAAACGCCTAGAAGATGCAGAACGGGACAATGATAAAATTTATGCAGTTATTAAAGGCATCGGTACTTCTAGCGATGGTCGCTACAAGAGTATTTATGCTCCCCGGAAAGAAGGTCAAGTTAAAGCTTTAGAACGTGCTTATGATGATGCTGGCTTTTCTCCCGCAACTGTGGGCTTGGTGGAAGCTCACGGTACTGGTACAATGGCTGGCGACCCTACAGAATTCGGTTCTTTAAAGGAATACTTTAGTAAACATGATTCCCAAAGACAGCATATCGCATTGGGTAGTGTTAAGTCCCAAATTGGACATACTAAAGCGGCGGCTGGAGCAGCAAGTTTGATTAAAACAGCTTTGGCACTGCATCACAAGGTTTTACCGCCTACCATTAATATTACTGAGCCGAACCCTAAATTGGACATTAAAAATTCATCATTCTATTTAAATACTGAAACTAGACCGTGGATTCGGGCGGAAGGAGATGCGCCAAGACGTGCTGGTGTCAGTTCTTTCGGCTTTGGTGGTACGAATTATCATGTGGTTTTGGAAGAATACGAAACTCCAGAAAACCTTCCCTACCGTTTACACGGTTCTGCTCGTGAGGTGCTGTTGTATGCTAGCAATCCAGCACATTTGTTGACTAAATGTGAAGAAACCCTGGGTAAGTTGCAATCAAATGATGGTAGTACACATTTTGCTTCCTTAGTTAAAGAATGCCAATCAATGGAGATTCCCGCTGTCGCAGCTAGGGTTGGATTTGTGGCGGAAAATCTGCAAGAGGCTTGTAAGTTGATGCAAGTTACTATTGACTGGCTCAAACAAAAGGCTTCTGTAACTTCTTGGGAGCATCCCCAAGGTATTTACTACCGTTCCTCTGGGATAGACTTGGGGGGAAAGGTGGTTTCTCTATTTTCTGGACAAGGTTCCCAATATTTGGAAATGGGGCGGGAAGTGGTTATGAACTTTCCGATTATGCGCCGTCTGCATGGCTGTATGGATAGTTTGTTGCTTAAGGATAATTTGCAACCACTTTCTGAAATTGTGTTTCCTCGTCCGGTGTTTGATGAGGCAGAAAAAAATGCCCAAATTGCTGCTCTGCAACGAACAGAATATGCTCAAAGCGCCATTGGGGTGTTTAGTGCTGGTCTTTATTCCATATTGCAACAAGCTGGATTTAAATCAGATTTTGTGGCGGGACACAGCTTTGGGGAGTTAACAGCTTTGTGGGCTGCGGGTGTTTTGAATGAACAAGATTACTTGTTTCTTGTGAAATCTAGAGGTCAAGCCATGGCCGCGCCAGAAGACCCAGACCATGATGCTGGGAGTATGTTGGCGGTGAAGGAAGACATGAGTAAAGTTGCAATGGTATTGCGGAGTTTTCCCCAGGTGACTATTGCTAATTTTAATTCTCCCACGCAAATTGTTTTGGCAGGACCGACGGGAGAAATTGATAAGGTGAAACAAGCTTTACATAACCAAGGTTGTACGGCTGTGTTGTTACCTGTGTCCGCAGCTTTCCACACTCCGCTTATTGCTTTTGCTCAAAAGTCTTTTGCTATCGCTATTAAGTCTGTTAAGTTTAATAGTCCCAAAATCTCTGTGTTTACCAATGTTACGGGTAAACCCTACCCCCAAGAACCCCAAGTTATTCAAAAAATCCTGGAAACTCACCTCTCTAGCTCGGTGATGTTTAAACAAGAAATTGAAAATATCTATGGGGCGGGTGGCTATTGCTTTGTAGATTTTGGGCCGCGCCGCATTTTAACTAACTTAGTTAAAGATATTTTGGGCGATCGCCCACATTTTACTATTTCTTTGAACCCTAGCACCCACAAGGATAGCGATCGCTCCCTACGGGAAGGGGCTGTACAGTTGCGTGTACTAGGGGTGGCTTTGAAAAACCTCGACCCTTATCAAGTTGAACTTGCACCACCCCCAGGGTCGAAGAATGCCTTAAATGTGCGTTTAAAGGGCATTAACTATGTGTCGGAAAAAACTAAGAACGCCTTTACTCAAGCTTTACAAAACGGACATAAAGTTAGTTTACCTGTCACCCCTACTGTTGAATTCTCTGAAGTTGCGGTAACTACTCCACCAGTGAAAGAACTCAGTACCAATGGACTTGTTACCCGTACTACAGATAGTTTCCCTGAATTGTCACATAACTCTAATGACTTTGCACCCCAGCCGCAAATGAATCCCGTGATTCCTACTGCAATAGCCCAGGAAGTAAAGATGCAACCAACCCCAGAAAAACCCGTGAATTTTGACCGGGCCTTAGAAAGTTTAGAATATTTGCTGACACAGTTCCAGCAAAATCAAACTGACAACTTACAGGTCCACGGAACTTATCTGCAACATCAGATGGAATACACCAAGGCCTTTTTCCAATTGATGCAGCAACAAAACGCTCTATTTGCCAACAAGAAATCTTATCCTGAAGGATCACAACTTCAGCTGGTTGTCCACCAAAGTCTAGAACGGGGGATGATGCAGTTTCACAGTCAACAAGGTGAAACTCTACGGATTCATGAGCAATATCTTCTGGAACAGTTAGAATACGCTAAAAACTTTTTCCAACTCATACAACAAGAATATTCTCAAATCATTTCCAGTCAAGTTACTACTCAGCCTAGGGAGACAGTTGTGATTAAAACAGCACCTGATCCCGTGGTAGCAGCACCCAGCAACCCATGTGCTCCTCACATTGACTTAACCGACTTGGGTAAAAACTTATTAGCCATCACCAGTGATAAAACTGGCTACCCAATTGAGATGCTGGAAATGGATATGGACATGGAGGCTGATTTAGGAATTGATTCTATCAAACGAGTTGAAATCTTAGGGGCGTTACAGGATATTTATCCTGACCTACCCAAGCCAAATTTAGAAGAGTTATCAGAAAAACGCACCATCGGTGAAGTTGTTGAATATCTGCAATCTTGTGTCTCTGGCAGTACTTCTATGACTACTCAAGAAGTCATGCTAGAATCCATTCAGTCCCCCTTGCCCCTTATTCTCCCAGGGGGTAACGATATCCCCAACCCCGTAGAGACCACCAACTTGGTTGTCTCTACCCCCCCTGTCACAGAAGAGGAAATAGCAACTGCTGATAATTATGCAGACTTAGGTCAAACTTTGTTAAGCATCACCAGTGATAAGACTGGCTACCCAGTGGAGATGCTAGAAATGGATATGGACATGGAGGCTGATTTAGGAATTGATTCCATCAAACGGGTAGAAATATTGGGAGCAATACAAGATAAATACCCCCATTTACCTCAGCCCAATCTAGAAGAACTGGGAGATCTCCGCACCATCGGTCAAATAGTTGATTATCTCCAGAAGCTGGGGGGCGGCGAAAAAAAAAAGTCACAATCAAAGTTTAGCCATCAGCCAGTCCAGGTAATTGACGGTGTTGCACGCCGTCCGGCTAAACTTCAATTCTTACCACCACCGGATAGTTTAGATTTCGCCTTACCACAGGGACACGTTACTTTGATCACCGATGATGGTTCCCTCACCACTTCGCAATTAGCTGAAGCTTTAAGGGATGGCGGTGCGAAAGTGGTGGTTTTAAGTTTCCCCCCATCCCTGGTTCCCCAACAATCACCTTTACCAGCCAAAGTGAATCGTGTAGTCCTGGCGGATATGACTGAAGAATTACTCCAACATAAATTGTCCGCCATCGCGACTCACTTCGGCACTATTGGGGCTTTCATCCATATTCATCCTGTATTTTCCACCCACCAAATACCTGCTTACATACCACAAGAAAAAGAAATTGTCAAGCACCTATTTTTCATGGCTAAACATCTTAAGCAATCTCTAAATCAAGTGGCGCGTTATCAACGCAGTTGTTTCTTAACTGTAAATCGTTTAGATGGTGCTTTTGGGTTAGAGCATAATATTAACTTCGGAGCCATCGGCCCTGGGTTATTGGGATTAACCAAGTCTCTGAAGTGGGAATGGCCAAAAGTGTTTACTCGTGCAATTGATTTGAGTCCGGCTTTAAATGCTCAACAATCAGCAGAATATATTATCGCTGAATTGTATGATCCAAATCTTTATATCAGTGAAGTTGCTTATGGTTCCCAGGGACGTGTGACTTTAGTTGGTGATTTCCAAAACTAACCTTAAGAAGGGAGGTATGACCATATCTCCCTCTGGGTGACAACAATAATTAGTGCATAACGCGTTCACTGTTAACCGAAAAATAAACTCACCCATCAACTGTCAACCCCCAGTTGTTTAATTATAAATTCCCAATCATATGACTATACAGACTCAGGTTCGTCCTTCATCGGTTTTTGTTGTAAGTGGTGGCGCAAAAGGAATTACGGCTGAATGTGCAATTAAAATGGCGCAGCACCAACCTTGTAAGTTTATTTTGCTGGGTCGTTCTGAACTTTTAGAAGTTGAGCCGGAGTTTGCTCAAGATTGTTTCGAGGAAGCAGCGTTGAAGAAACGCATTATGGATAATCTTCTGGCTCAAGGGGAAAAGCCTACTCCTATGAGTGTATTGAAGACATATAACAAAATTGTTTCTAGTCGAGAAATTAAGAAAACCATTACCAGGATCAGACAAACAGGCGCTGAGGCAGAATATATTAGTGTTGATGTCACAGATATTGCAGCTTTACAGCAAAAGTTGGCTGGTGTGGGTGCAATTACTGGGATTATTCACGGGGCGGGAAATTTAGCTGATAAGTTAATTGAAAAGAAAACAGATCACGATTTTGAAAAAGTTTATACCGCTAAGGTGCAGGGATTAGAAAATCTGTTGGCTTGCGTAAATCTTCAGCAACTAGAGCATTTAGTGTTGTTCTCCTCCGTGACCGGATTTTACGGCAATATAGGACAATCTGATTATGCCATCGCTAACGAAATTCTCAATAAATCAGCCCATCTCATCAAGCAAAATTATCCTCAGTGTCACGTGGTGGCCATTAACTGGGGTGCTTGGGATAGTGGTATGGTGTCCCCAGAATTAAAAAAAGCCTTTGCAGATAGGGGTATTGATGTTATTCCTGTGGATGTGGGTACACAAATGCTCGTCAACGAATTGCACCCTGCTCATAGTGACACTGCACAAGTTGTCATTGGTAGTCCACTTGTTCCCCAAGCTAGAGAATTAGATTCTCAACTGCGAACTCACTGTATCCGTCGCCACATGAAACTGGAAATCAATCCTTTTTTATATGATCATGTGATTGCAGGTTCCCCAGTATTACCCGCCACCTGTGCAATGTCATGGATTATCAATTCCTGTGAAGAAATTTATCCAGGTTATCAATTAGTAAATTATACAGATTTCAAGGTTTTGAAAGGAATTACCTTCAATGATACTTTAGCTAAGGAACACATTTTAGAAATAGAAGAAGTTGAAAAGGTCAACCCACAAAGAATTAAAGTTAAAGCTAAAATATTGAGTCAAAATAGCGCCGGAAAAATTCACTACCATTTTAGCGCTCAACTGAACCTGCATCGAGAAATTCCCCCTGCTCCTACCTATGAATTCATCAATCTGAATCCAGATTACATCATTACCACCACGGGCAAAGATTTCTATCAAAATGGAGGCTCTACCTTATTTCATGGCTCTTCGTTTCAGGAAGTGCAAAGAGTTTTAAATATTACTTCTGATAAAATCACTACAGAATGTTTGTGGACAGAAATCAGCGCCAAAAAACAAGGACAATTCCCGTTTCGTTGGGTCAACCCCTATACAACAGACCTGAGTATGCACGCCTTATGGATATGGACACAGCACTTTTATCAAGAAGGTTGTTTACCGGGAAAAGTAGAGAAATTTGAACAATTTTCCCCCACACCACACAACGAACCATTTTATGTATCTTGCGAAATAAAAAATAAAACATCAAGCAGTGCGATGGCAGATTTCATTATCCACGATAATCAGGGAAAAGTATACTCGCGAATGCTAGGAGCTCATGCAATTATTTGGTCAATGAAACAACTCAAAAGTTAATCTCAGCTAGAGGTTAGGGAAGGGGGTTTCAGAATTTCTCAGGGGTGAAAGTATCTACCTATTTCATTAATTGCGTTCCCTATTTTTTCACCATTGACAACTCTGAGAGGATGTCTGGAAACTTTTTATTACCCGATATAACAGGGTTTCATCTTGATTCAGTAAACCCTAAATAAACCTCTGTCTAGAGTACACAGAAAAATACATCTTGGGTTTTTCTTTGCACCTGTCTACTAACAAAATAATTCTCAATTTTGGGGAAGAGCGTAAATCCTGAATTCTTTTTAATACCCCACATCTGTTGAGGATATAACAATGGCAAAAATAGCTATCATCGCATTATCATGTTTATTTCCTGATGCTAAGAATCCTGAAGAATTTTGGCAAAATCTTGTTTCTCAAAAAGATGCCAGAACATCAGCTAATATTGCAGAAATTGGCGTAGATCCCAGCATTTTTTACCATCCAGTTAAAGGCACACCAGATAAAACCTATTCCCTCAAAGGTGGATATATCCGGGACTTTAAATTTGATGCTTCTGAATATAATTTACCACCAGAATTACTTGCAGGTTTAGATGACACTTTTCAATGGTCATTATATGCTGCAAAACAAGCGATAACTAATGGCGGTTACTGGGGAAATCACAACATCCTCGCTAAATGTGGGGTAATTCTGGGTAATCTTTCTTTCCCAACCAAGCTTTCCTATCAATTATTTTCTCCTATTTATCAGCAAGCGATCGCCCCTGCTGTTCAAGAACTTTTGCAAAATGAAAATTTCAATTTAGCCACTTTACCAACAGGAACTCAAGCATCTGTTTACAACGCCATGATTTCTGGCTTACCAGCATCAATAGTTGCTCAAGCCTTATCGTTATCTAGAATAAATTTATGTCTAGATGCTGCTTGCTCATCATCATTTTATGCTATTAAGTTAGCGTCTCATTATCTATCATCTCACAAAGCTGACATGATGTTAGCGGGAGCTATCAGTTGTGCAGATGCGCTGTTTGTGCGGATGCTATTTTCTGGTGTCCAAGGCTTTGCGGAAGATGGTACAAGTCGCCCTCTAGATAAAACATCCAGAGGTTTGATTCCCGGCGATGGTGTGGGTATGGTACTCCTAAAAAGATATGCCGATGCTGTCAGAGATGGGGACAATATTCTCGCCACAATTTGCGGTAATGGACTCTCTAATGATGGCAGAGGTAAGCACTTACTTAGCCCCAACACCAGAGGACAAGTCCTCGCCTTTGAACGAGCCTATCACGAAGCCAAAATCAGCCCCCAAAGCATTGATTATCTAGAATGTCATGCTACTGGGACATTACTAGGAGATACCACTGAACTGAACTCCATAGCTACCTTTTTTGGTGAACATCAAGCATCACCTTTAGTGGGTTCTGCTAAAGCCAATGTCGGCCATTTATTAACTGCGGCTGGCATGGTGGGCTTAACTAAGGTAATTATGAGTATGTCTGAGGGGGTAATTCCAGCCACTATTGATATTGATGCACCTTTAGCCTCGGACAATAATATCATTTCCAGTGACAATATTGTTAGAAAAACAATACCATGGCCTAACAACAATACACCAATTAAACGAGCAGCCATCAGTGCCTTTGGATTTGGCGGTACTAATTCCCATTTAGTGATTGAACAAGGTACCACAAATTTAGATATTAACTTAGATGTACCTGTACCACAGGCAAAAATAGCTATTGTCGGTATGGATGCCTTTTTTGGGGGCTGTAACGGATTAGATGCTTTTGAACGCAGCATTTATGAAGGAATCCAGCATTTTATACCTCTTCCGCCATGTAGATGGCAAGGTATAGACCAGCAAACAAACTTATTAAAAGAGTGTGGTTTAACCGATGGTAAACCACCAATAGGAGCATACATTCAAGACTTTGAAATTGATACTTTAGCCTGCAAAATTCCTCCCAACGAAGTTGAGAAAATCAATCCCCAACAACTATTAATGTTAAAGGTTGCTAACCGTGCCGTTCAAGATGCAGGACTGAAAGAAGGGGGAAATGTAGCAGTCATTGTAGCTGCGGAAACTGAGTTTTCTGTACATCAATTACAGCAACGATGGAATTTACCTTGGCAAGTAAAAGCAGGCTTACTCACAGATAATATCGTCCTACCAGATCAAGACCTTGCCCAATTAGAAAGGGTTGTTAAAGATAGCATTCATCATCCAGTAGAAACCGGCGAGTACGTCAGTCACATCGCCAATATCATGGCCAGTCGAATTTCCGCCTTGTGGAATTTTACTGGACCCGCCTTTACCATGACTGCTGGTGAAAACTCTGCCCTCAAAGCCTTGGAAGTGGCACAAATGCTATTAGCCACTGGGGAAGTCGAAGCTGTGGTTTTAGGTGCAATAGATTTGGCTGGTGGTGTAGAAAATGTCTTATTACGAAGTCGATTAGCCAAGGTAAATCAAGGTATCAATACCTTGAGTTTTGACGAAAACGCTGATGGTTGGATGGTTGGTGAAGGTGCTGGTGCAATTGTCCTCAAGGGTTATGATACAGCCCAAAAAGAGCACCAACGGATTTATGCTGTACTGGATGCTGTTACTTTTGCACAATCCACAAATGATGCTTGTCAACAAGCTTTTGACCTAGCAAAAATTCAACCCCAAGAAATTAACTATGTAGAAGTAAATGGTAGCGGTATTCCTGAACAAGACCAAGGCGAAATCATGGGCTTATTACAAGCCTATCCCAAAACTGGTAATGGTCTACAATGTGCCATTGGTAGCATTAAAGCTAACATCGGTCATACTTATACAGCCTCAGGAATTGCCAGTTTAATTAAAACTGCACTTTGTCTTTATTACAGATATATTCCCGCTACTCCTCAATGGTCTGGTGCAAAAACACCAGAATTATGGGAAGGTAGCCCGTTTTATGTAGCTACAGAATCTCGACCTTGGTTTGTTGATAAAGGTGCTACCCGTCGTATAGCCGCCATTAATAGCATAGGTATAGATGAGACTTGTGCCCATATCATCTTGTCAGAAGACCCAGAGCAAAAAGAGCGTGAAAGTAAATATTTAGAGCAAATGCCTTTTCATCTGCTCCCCATAGCAGGTGAAAATCAAAACAACTTACAAGAGGTTTTGAACCAACTCCAAAAAAGTATAGAAGATAGTTCTTGCTTACCAAGTACTGCAAGTCAGACCTTCACAACTTTTAAAGAACATTCCCAACCTAAATATGCTCTAGCAATTACCGGACGTAACAAAAAAGAACTACTTAAACAAATTGATGCTGCTCGTAAAGGTGTAAACATAGCTTTTGCACAAGGTACAGATTGGCAAACACCAGTGGGTAGTTATTTTACCGCCAAACCCCTGGGTCAAACTGCAAGCATTGCTTATGTTTATCCAGCCGCCGTTAATTCCTACATCGGTATTGGTCGCACTGTATTCCGCTTATTCCCCAAAGTCTTCGAGGACTTGAAGATTAATAATCTTTATAACCGTGCAGCTGATGTCGAGAAATTAGTTTATCCCCGTAATTTTTCTAAACTCTCCACCAGACAACTAGAAACCCTAGAAAAAGAACTCTTAAATGATTCCCTGGCGATGTTTGAAAGTGAAATCGCCTTCGCCAGATACATGACAGCAATTTTCCGAGATGATTTTCAAGTCAAACCTCAATGTGTCTTTGGCTATAGCTTAGGTGAAACCAGCATGATGGTAGCCCAAGGAGTTTGGAGTGATTTTGAAGGCGGTAGTAACACCTTGAATTCATCACCTTTGTTTGGGGATAAATTATCTGGGGCTAAAAATGCTGTCCGTCAGTATTGGGGGTTAAAAGATACCAGAGAATTACAAGGAGATAACTTCTGGGCTACTTATGTACTCATGGCTACTCCCTCTCAGGTGCAAGAATGTCTCAAACATGAGCAGCGAGTTTATTTAACTCAAATCAATACATCAGAAGAAGTCTTAATTGCTGGTGAAAAAACAGCCTGTGAGAGAGTGATTAAAACCCTTGGTTGTAACGCTTTCCCCGCACCCTTTGACCATGTAATTCATTGCGAAGCCATGGTGTCAGAGTACGAAGAAATCGCCAAAGTTAATAGCCTACCAACACAAAACCTACCAGGAATAACTTTTTACTCTGCTGCTGACTACCAGCCTATTCTACTTGAGAGAAATGTCATCGCTAGTAGCATAGCCACCGGATTATGCCAACAACTTGATTTTCCACGATTAGTCAACCGTATCTATGACGATGGCGTAAAAATATTTGTGGAAGCTGGGGCTGGTGGAGTTTGTTCTCGATGGATTAGTAAAATCTTAGAGAATAAAGAACACATCACCGTATCCCTCAATCGTAGAGGTATGGATGACCATACTTTAATAGTTAAAGCTTTAGCAAAACTTGTCAGCCATGGAGTCAATTTAGATTTATCTCCCCTGTACAATCTCACCACTGCACCAAGGAAACAAAACAAACTAACCCTGAGAAAAGTTACCTTGGGTAATAAATCAGTTACTCAAACTATATTGAGTGAAGAAAATCGCCAAGCCTTCCAAAATATCGCCAGCAACCTCAACAATTATCGTGTTAAGGAACTGCATCAAAATATACAATTATCTAGAAAATCAGAAAATCTTGATTCTCCTCAAAACCTGAACAAAAATATTGCCCCATTGCCAACTCCACCAGGAGAAGATTCAACAAAAAATATCATGGAACACGGTTTTGAATCTCCAGAAGAATTACAATCTTCTGAGTCAGTCGGCTCTTGGGAACTCACAACCCTCCCACCAATTGTGTCATCTCCAGCTATAAACAATCAACTTGATAACACAATTAGAATGCTTGAATTAAACAAAACTCAGTACCAACAACTAAACGATAACAATTACCGCCTCATTAAAAATCACACAGCTTTTCTACAAGCTAGAAACAGTTTTAGTAAACAAATGAGTGAAATCATTCAATTACAATTAACCTGTGCCGAAAACTTACTGAATGAACACACTTGATTGGGAGTATGAATTAGGTTAAAGCAAAGGCGCAAAGGTATAAAGAAACTTCCTGTAATTCAGGAACCCCAACTATTCTAATCCCGGAAGATAATTTCTATTTTCCCCACCTTTGCGTCGTTTGCAATTCCTTAAAAAAACTAGCTGTGACAACAAAAATACCACTGTAAAAGAACCAAAACCAATACTTAATAAACCACCATTAAAAACTTGAGGTATAACTACAGTGACACCCCTAGACACACTACCGGATAAGTATAATAACTTAAAATTTTCTATTTCTTTCCATAGTCAAAACCTCACTTGGAAAGGTTGTTTGAATAGTATATCTTTTCACAAGTCAGGGATAAAAGATAAATTACTAGCATTAGATAAACCTTGTTACATTGTCAAAAGTGCGGGAAAAATTGGTGTAACTAACGAAGGCTACTTATGTTCTCCTGAAAATAACACAACTTCACAAACAGAATTTCTCACCTTTATTCCCCCGGCCACAGTGCAACAATTAGGAGACCCAAATTTCCTAGCTGTTCATGGGGTGAAATATGCCTATGTTACTGGCGCCATGGCTGGTGGTATAGCCTCGGAAGAAATGGTGATTGCTCTGGGAAAAGCCAAGATTTTGAGTTCTTTTGGTGCAGGTGGTTTACCTCCAGAACGTTTAGAAACAGCCATTAAACGCATTCAAGCAGCTCTACCTTATGGGCCCTACGCCTTTAATTTAATTCACAGCCCTAACGACATGGCAATTGAACGCCGTGCTGTGAACTTATACCTTAAATATCAGGTAAGAACAGTAGAAGCTTCGGCATTTTTAGATTTAACCCCCAACATAGTTTATTACCGAGTTGCAGGATTAAGTTTAAATGATGCTAATCAAATTGAAATCAAAAATAAAGTTATCGCCAAAGTTTCTCGTCGAGAAGTAGCCAGCAAATTTCTCCAACCACCACCAGCCAAAATTCTCCAAGAACTACTAGAACAAGGATTAATCACTGACTTACAAGCTAAACTCGCAGCTAAAATTCCCATGGCTGATGATATTACCGTCGAAGGGGATTCTGGCGGACATACAGATAATCGTCCTTTAGTGTGTTTATTACCTTCTATTATTGCTTTGCGGAATGAAATCCAAGAACAATTTCATTACAACCAAGTGATTAGAATTGGAGTAGCTGGGGGAATTGGTACACCACAATCAGCTTTAGCAGCTTTTATGATGGGTGCTGCTTACATCATGACTGGCTCCATTAATCAATCTTGTGTTGAATCAGGAGCTTGTCAACATACCAAAAAATTATTAGCTCAAGCAGAAATGGCGGATATGATTATGGCCCCAGCCGCCGATATGTTTGAAATGGGGGTGAAGCTACAAGTCCTCAAACGTGGGACAATGTTCCCTATGCGAGCGCAAAAATTGTACGAACTATACCGCAATTATAACTCAATTGAAGATATTCCTTTGGCGGAAAGAGAAAAATTAGAAAAGCAAATTTTTCGCAAAACTATTGCTGAAGTCTGGGAAGGAACCGCAACTTATTTATCCCAGAAAAATCCTCAAAAACTAGGTAAGGCAGTTAATAATCCTAAGCTGAAAATGGCGTTGATTTTTCGCTGGTATTTAGGCTTATCTTCCCGTTGGTCTACCACTGGGGAAAAAGGTAGAGAAGTGGATTATCAAATTTGGTGTGGCCCAGCCATGGGTAGTTTTAATGATTGGGTTCGCGGTTCATATTTAGCTGAACCAAATAATCGCCGGGTAGTTGATGTTGCTGATCATATTATGACTGGAGCAGCGTTTTTATATCGCATTCAAAGCTTAAAAATTCAGGGGATGGAAATTCCTGATGATTACAGTCACTATTGCCCGACTCATTCTCATTTATTGGAGATATAAAAATGACTCTAAAAAAAACTGATACTTCCGCAGATATTCAAGCATGGTTGGTGGCTAATTTGGCTGAGTTAATTGGGGTAGAAACTGATGAAATAGATATTAGTGAAAATTTAGAAACCTATGGTTTAAATTCAGCCCAAGCTATGACTTTGGTTAGCAAATTAGAAAAAATGTTGGGATTTCAACCATCTCCTGTTCTTCTGTGGCATTATCCCAATATTAAATCTCTTTCACAACGTTTAGCTGAAGAATTACAAGATAGCCAAGTTAATTCTTTAGTTCTCAATTTAGCTGCTGAAGTTGTCCTTGACTCCGCTATCAATCCTGACAATGCAGTGAGTGTGTTTGAGGGTGAACCCAAGGATATTTTTTTAACAGGGGGAACAGGCTTTTTAGGTGCTTTTATTATCCGGGAGCTACTACAGGAAACTGATGCAGATATATATTGCTTAGTACGTGCTGCTAATGCTGAAGAAGGCAAAAGCAAACTCCAACATAATTTGACAACTTATGCACTTTGGGATGATAAGTTTAATTCTCGCATTATTCCCGTTGTTGGTGATTTAGCTCAACCACTTTTGGGTATTCCCTCTCAGGAGTTCCACATCTTAGCTGGCAATATTGATACTATTTATCACAGTGCGGCTTTGCTAAATTATGTTTATCCTTATTCAGCACTGAAAACAGCCAACGTTTTGGGCACTCAAGAAGTTTTGAGATTAGCTTGTCAGACTAAAGTCAAACCTGTACATTATGTTTCTAGTGTAGCAGTTTTTGAATCAACTGCTTATGCTGGTCATTTGGTGGAAGAACAGGATGAATTTAATCATTGGGAAGGTATTTATCTTGGTTATTCTCAGACTAAATGGGTTGCAGAAAAGTTAGTTAAGGTCGCTCGTGACCGAGGTTTACCTGTAACTATTTACAGACCACCATTAATTTCTGGAGATAGCAAAACAGGTATTTGCAATACCCATGATTTTATCAATTTGATGACTAAGGGCTGTCTACAAATGGGAAGCTTTCCCGATGTGGATTATATGTTAGATATGTCTCCTGTGGACTATGTAAGTAAAGCCATTGTTTATCTATCAAGACAGAAAGAATCCATTGGTAAAGCATTCCATTTACAACATCCTCAACCCATTTCTTTAAAAGATTTAGTAGAATGGGTGCGGAGTTTTGGTTATCCTGTTAAGATGATTTCCTACGAAGAATGGCAAGCAGAGTTAATCAATAATGTCTCTTCTGTAGATAATCCTTTATACACCCTGCGTCCTTTCTTGTTAGAACGTTGGTCTGATGAACAACTAACTATTCCCGATTTGTATCTGCAAGCAAGAAGACCAATTATTAGCTGTCAGGAAACTCTCAAAGCCCTTGCAGGTAGTTCCATTGTTTGTCCGCCTATTGATTCGCAATTACTAATGACTTACACATCCTACTTGATTCAAAGTGGCTTTTTGACACTTGCCTAGTTTGTTTTTAGGTAAATTATATCTTGCACTGGGTGATGAGCAGTGACGGAATCATGCCAGTATAAACCATGATTTTCTGAGGGGCTGAAAATTAGTAATATAACTTGAATTTGTGGTGGTGATATTAATCAACACCTCCCTCAAGGTTCATAGAACAACTTCCTCCTCGTCATCAGCCCCCAAACCCTCTTTTATCCGGGAAAGTGGCCGTCAAATTGGTTGTTTTCTCCAAGGATTACTCACCATTGTCGCTGATTTAAATGGCAAAGGCATTTGAAAAAATGCCTTATTTCCATTCCCACCTCCTTCTTCTCCATCAATTGCTTTTAATAGCTCTTAAAGGGGTATTTTTTCTTAAGGGGCATAACTTCCTTGTTTTTCCCCCACGACAATGTAAAAAACCTACCCTTGTGAGGGAGGGGGAGTAAAATCTTGATTTTTTCCCATATGATAAAAGATAAATAATACAGTGGTTAATATTGCCAACACTTCAAATCACAATGATTACTGGCGACAACTACAGCAGCACAATAATTTTTACCGGGGGTTAACTCAAACAAACTCCAATTTTTAGATGTCTGCAATTGTGCAGGTTCGTTGGGATTGAGTAATATTTCAATTTGTTCTAACTGAGCTAGTCCTTCTCCAGTGGCTTTTAAATATGCTTCTTTACAAGTCCAATAACGGAAAAATATTTCTTGCTGTTGCTCTTGAGATAGCGATCGCATGACGGCGTATTCTCTAGGTAAAAAGAATCTTTTGGTCAGGGCTTCTACATCAGACATGGAGCGAATATATTCTAAATCTACACCGATTTCACTGTGATGATTCACTGCACATAAAGCTAACCCTTGGGAATGAGACAAGTTAAAGCATAAGCCACTTTGAGCTAAAGCATTGCCTAATATCGGTTTACCACGCTCTTGATAAGAAAACACCACTTGTTGCGGTTCTATACCTAAGTACCTAGCTAATATCCTCCGTAGGATACCACGACCAGCGATAAAACGCTGCCGATGTTCTTGAAAGTGGAATCGGTTAGCACGAGCAACTTCGTCACTGGAGAGAGTTGCTAGCAAATTTTCTTGCTCTGCTGGTGATACATCAAGGTTAATTCGCCATATATGAACATCATTTGGTAATAAAGTCAAATTTGCCGATACAGGTAGCCACAAATGATTAAAATCCGTCATTGATTCCATGAGTCACATTAACTTGGCATTTTGGCACACCTAATTTTAAAACCATAGATACACTATTTATGTGGGATACATTTCATGTGCAAAGTACCAAAAATGAAAATCTTTGGATTAGTTACCGAAGTAACTAATCCACTGATTTTTTATTGAAGAAATGGCAAAGTCAAAGCCATAGCCAACAACCCCAATTTCTCAAGGAAAGTGGAGTAACAAAATGTTTTTATATTGCAATTTAACTCTGACAAACTTTTTAAATTGAATAATATAGGGGAAAAGACTTAGTATCTTTGGGCTTGACATATACCCGTTCTTGTGGCTCTAAGTGTAACTCGTTAAAGCGATCGCGTGTTAAATGTGCTGCTACTACTTGCCCATCATCTAAAGTTAACTCTATCTGAATTTCCCAACCCAAGTGTATCAATCGAGTAACTGTAGCTGGTGCTGTACTACCATTAGCTTGTCTTTGAATTATCACATCTTGGGGACGTAAAAATACTTGGCTATGTGAAAAATTAAAGTCACCGCTTGGGAAAATATTTGAGGTATTAGATAAGACATTTACAGGGCCAATGAAACTCATGACAAATGCTGTAGCTGGATTGTCGTAAATTTCTGTTGGTGTTCCTATCTGTTCCACACGCCCTTTATTCATCACTACA
This sequence comes from Nostoc sp. RI_552, assembly GCA_016124525.1. Classification (GTDB taxonomy): domain Bacteria; phylum Cyanobacteriota; class Cyanobacteriia; order Cyanobacteriales; family Nostocaceae; genus Umezakia; species Umezakia ovalisporum. The sequence continues at coordinate 24,369 of WGNO01000044.1, forward strand.
ACTTGATCGGAAACTTCCATCGCTTCTTCTTGGTCGTGAGTGACGAAAACAGTGGTAACATGAACTTCATCATGGAGGCGGCGTAACCATGCCCGCAAATCTTTACGCACTTTGGCATCCAGTGCCCCAAATGGTTCATCTAGCAATAGTACTTTCGGTTCCACAGCTAGTGCTCTAGCTAATGCTACCCGTTGTCTTTGACCACCTGAAAGCTGTGATGGGTAGCGATGACCTAATCCATTTAATTGGACTAACTCTAGTAATTGGTCTACCCGGGCTTTAATTTTTTTAGCTGGTATTTTGCGAATTTCTAACCCAAAGCCAATATTTTGTCGCACGGTGAGATGTTTAAACAAAGCATAGTGCTGAAAGACAAATCCAATATTTCGCTCTTGGACACTTTGATATGTAGCATCCTTTCCAGTTAAGAAGATTTTGCCCTTATCTGGCATTTCTAAGCCGGCAATTAACCGCAACAAAGTGGATTTACCTGATCCTGAAGGCCCTAATAAAGCCACCAGTGAACCACTCTTGATTTCCAGGTTGACCTCATTAAGCGCTTGAAAGCTCCCGAAATTTTTAGATACATTCTCAACTACTATGCCCACTGCTGCCCTACCTTTAGAACTAATCTACGGCTTATCTCTCGGATTACCGTGCTTTACATATACCACACATAATATTGTTTCGGTTAATTTGAACTAGAGATTTTACCTACAAGTGTGAGAATCGAGAAACTTACCATGAGCAACAGTATTTTGTGAACAAGTTGGGGTGTTTTGCCCTCCTTCTCCTTTCTGGGACGGCCATTGGTCTCAGCCCTGGGCTGGAACCAATGGCAAAATATAATTTAATTTTTAATTTAATTTTTAATTTAGTTTTTAATTTAGTTTTTAATTTAATTTTTAATTTAATTTTGCCGATCCTCGTTATTTATATCGAAGTTTTTGTATCGAAATATAAAGGAATATTGCGTTTAAGTCAAAACCTCAAACAAGAGGGGGAAATAAGGCAAAACTCCGTGATAGGATGCTGAGGATAATTGTTTTTATAAACTATTGGGAGAAGACCTTTGACACTACGGGTTGCTGTTGTTGGGTCAGGCCCTGCTGGTTCGTCCGCAGCTGAAACCCTGGCGAAAGCTGGGATTGAAACTTATTTGTTTGAGCGGAAACTAGACAATGCCAAGCCCTGTGGGGGTGCTATTCCCCTATGTATGGTGGGTGAGTTTGACCTACCACCAGAGATTATTGACCGCCGTGTCCGGAAGATGAAAATGATTTCACCTTCCAATCGTGAGGTTGATATCAATCTAGTCAAAGAAGAAGAATATATAGGAATGTGCCGCCGTGAGGTGCTGGATGGCTTCCTGCGCGATCGCGCGGCAAAACTAGGGGCAAATTTAATTAATGCCACAGTTCATAAACTCGATATACCCACAAATAACACGGACCCTTACACAATTCACTACGTTGATCACACAGAAAGTGGATCACAGGGTATTACTAAAACCCTAAAAGTAGATGTAATAATCGGGGCGGATGGGGCTAATTCTCGCATTGCTAAAGAAATGGATGCTGGGGATTATAACTATGCTATCGCTTTCCAAGAGCGGATTCGCTTACCCCAAGACAAAATGGAGTATTATAACGACTTAGCCGAAATGTATGTCGGCAATGACGTTTCTACGGACTTCTACGCTTGGGTGTTCCCCAAATACGACCACGTAGCCGTTGGTACTGGCACAATGCACGTAAATAAGGCCAGCATCAAGCAGTTACAAGCTGGTATCCGTGCCCGGGCTGCGGAAAAGCTGGCAGGTGGTAAAATCATCAAAATAGAAGCTCACCCCATTCCTGAACATCCCCGTCCCCGTCGTGTGGTGGGTCGCATTGCTTTGGTGGGAGATGCGGCTGGTTACGTTACCAAATCTTCTGGTGAAGGTATTTACTTTGCAGCTAAGTCTGGGCGGATGTGTGCAGAAACCATTGTGGAAATGTCCAACAGTGGTGCCAAAATTCCCACAGAAAAAGACCTCAAGGTTTACATAAAACGTTGGGATAAAAAATATGGACTGACCTACAAGGTATTAGACATACTGCAAACAGTGTTCTACCGTTCCGACGCTACCCGCGAAGCATTTGTGGAAATGTGCGATGACATTGATGTGCAGAAGCTCACATTCGACAGCTATCTGTATAAAACAGTTGTTCCCGCCAACCCCATCACTCAACTGAAAATTACTGCCAAAACTATTGGTAGCTTGATTCGGGGTAACGCTTTAGCTCCCTAACAACAGGTGAGAGTAAAAAAAAGACTTATCCAGGAGATGAAGAGTAATTCACAAATTTGCTGTTCATCTCCTTTGTTTTTCCGTGAATTAAATGACAGTAGCCATAACACCAGGTTTAGACCTTTGTAGAGCCTTTAAAAATCCCCTAGCTAAAAGCCAGGGTAAGTATCAAAAATAAAGTATCAAAAATAACTTATCTTCCGAAGCTCCGGGGATCCAGAGCATCCCTCAAGCCATCACCCAACAAGTTAAAAGATAGAACCGTCAAAATAATTAACACGGCAGGAGGCCAAATTAACCAAGGTTGCAGCACCACAATTGAAGCATTAGAAGCTAAGGATAGCATATTGCCCCAAGAAGGATCTGGTTGTTGAATTCCCAAACCAATCAGACTCAATACAGCTTCCGCACTAATAAAACCCGGAACCGCCAATGTGGCAGAAATAATTACATAGGTAGCAGTTTGGGGCAAAATGTGGCGAATAATAATGTAAATTGGCTTGCCACCCATTGCCTGTGCTGCTTGCACAAATTCTCGCTCCTTAATTGATAGCACCTGTCCCCTAATTACCCGCGCTAACCCCGCCCAACTAATCACCGAAGTAATGACGATAATCAACAAAAAGCGTTGGGTACTGGTTAAGCCCGGTGGTAACACTGCACCCAAAGTAACTAATAGATAAATCCCAGGGAAAGTCATGAGCACTTCAGCGACACGCATAACCACACTATCAATCCAACCGCCGAAATAGCCAGAAATTCCGCCAATGATTAGACCCAGGGGAAAGGTAATCAACACGCCGATAATGCCAATAAACAAACTAATGCGACCCCCATGGACTAAACGACTGAATTGGTCGCGTCCTTGCTCGTCGGTGCCCAAAATATTTAACTTGCCTTGACCTGTTGTGCCAAATAAATGCCAACTTATAGGAATACCAGGGAAAATTCTCACTTCTTCCCAGTTAGGGGGTAGTGGTAACTTCAACTCTAACAACCGATACTCACTCCCAAGAATAAACAAACCTATAGGTGTAGGTTTTTCAAAGTCCACAATCAGCTGGCGATCGCCTGTTTCCAGGTCAGTGTCTCCTTGGGTGGTAGGATATATGTGAGGCCCCAGGAATTGCTTGTTTCCTAATTGAGAAAACCAATAAATCTGCGTTGGTGGCAGTAGTGAACCGTTTGGCTGTGAAGCGAGAGGATTATAGGGAGCGACAAAATCAGCCCCCATTACCGCCACATAAAAAATTAACAGCACAACTGCCCCAAATCGCGCCAAAGGATTTTTCTGAAGTCTTTGCCACCAATTCATATTATTTATCCTTTGTCACAAATGTTTTCTGATTAATTTATTACATCAATATAACAATTCTATGTACTTTGCCAACACCAACAGCCTCATATCCTCCACTCCTTGGAGAAATCAGGGATTGTTTTAGTTGTCAATTTTCCAGTAAAAGTTAATTCTCTTCTTAGCTCTTTTCATGTTCCACAACAAAAACATTCGAGTAAAGATTAGCCACAATTTGTTTACCCCGCTGTGTGAGAGACAAATAACTTAGTCCATCTTTAATGTAAGGATAAACCCCATTCCAGTAAAACTTAGGGTAGTTTTTACGTAAATCCGCCGGTGTTTTGTAACCCAAAACTTCATTCATTCCAGTTTCTTGGAACTCGTAAAACAAAGAAGTAATTTTTTTTAAGTAACGTGGATCACTTAATTGTCCAATCAAATCAGCCGCCCGCACTAAACCAGCATAGCTAACTGTATCTTGATGATCTTCTGCCACTGGTACAGGAAACCGAGTTAGCTCAATATTAATTTTAATTGCTTCAGCATCAATTAACTTGTGACCACCAAAAAGTTCATCAATAAACAGTTTAGCTCTATCAACATGATAGGGAGTAAGAGCAGCATCAGAAGCCCCAGGATGGAGAGAGATCATTTTGCCATTTTGGGCTGTGGTATATAAACCTATTGATTCTCTATCGTCTCGGCAAACTCCTTTAACATAGCCAATATCATGACACACCAAGGAAATGATAAAATGCAGCCAGTCTTCACTAGAAACACCACCCTCCCGGATGTGTTTACCCCGTAAAATCTCCTGACCAACAATAGCAACTAAAATAGAATGTTCAACGTTGTGATAAAGAGCATCGCTATTGGCAATATTTTCCAAAGCCATATTGCCAGCCCAACCGATAATATCTTGATATTCATTTTTTAAGCAACCGTATGTGCGACGATACCCTTCTCGAATTTGTTTAACAAATGCATCAATTAAAATTTCGGTAGCATTGAACATATTAGTTAGTAAAAGAAATAAACTTTTTGCTGTTATGTTGTTATAATTACCCAAAAAAATTGCACATTAAATTTGCTATAATTGCAATTGGCAGCCATGCAGATTTATCAATTGTGGTTTTGGCATCAGCGTCGTTCCTAGGGACGTTTCTACTTACAGCAGTTTTCAAGGAAATAAAGTACAAACCTTAATGTCATAAATCTTGTGGGGTGGTCATCCTGGTTGCCCTTTTGTACCTAATCAGATAAAGTGCGCTGTTAAAGTGCGCTGTAAATCACAATCAAAAGTGATACTTTCTTTGTTGAGAATAGTAGCCACTGTTTTCGGATTCCATCAAATCCCTCAACCGTGAAAATAAACGGTTATCAGCCCTATGTGAGGCATTTAAACCCCTAGGTAACGGCTAATTTTTCCCCTAGGTTTTAGTAGTTAACTAAAAACTGGTTTGTGAGTTACAATTTAAACAGCATAGTGCTATTATAGTAGACAGCCCAACTAAGCATATTCGCGGGTGTAATTCAGTGGTAGAATGTCATCTTCCCATGGTGAACGTCGTGGGTTCGAGTCCCATCGCCCGCTTTTAATAAGAAAATGGTGGAAACAAAGAAAAACCATCGCCCAAGTCCTTGTCCCTCCTGATGGTAGGGGAGAGCGTCTTCCTTCTTACAGGGGTAGGTTTTTTACATTGTCCTCAGGGCTAGACTTGGAACACAAGGAGGTATACACAAGGAAGTTATGCCTCTTATGAAAAAATACCTCTTTAAGAGCTATTAAAAGCAATTGATGGAGAAAAGGAGGCGGGAATGGGAATAAGCCATTTAAACAAATGCCTTTGCCATTGAGTAAATCAGCGATAATGGTGAGTAATCTTTGCAGAAAACAAGAAATCTCACGGCCACTTTCCCGGACAAAAGAGGGTTTAGGGGGCTGATGGCGAAATTTCCGCTGTGGAGGAATGGGAAGAATTAAAATCAAGGCGCAATTGTTTTTTTCCAGGACTTGAAATCTGTCTTAAGAGGTATTTTTTCAAATATACCAAAGATGCTAGTCTCTTGGGATACTGCAATTAATAAAGCTATGTGATGAAAATAACAATTAAAAAATTAGCTAAAGTGATGTTAGGTGAATACCATAATTTACCTGATTCACCAGGTATTTACTTTATATGCGATGATGCTTATAGGGTTTGGTATGTTGGTATTTCTACGAGTAGCTTAAGACAAAGACACCAAAACCATGAGCGTACTGCGGATTTTAAAAGTAATTGCTGTCAGTGGATATGTTACTTAAATTGGGATAGTGTGGAGGATTTGCATGACTGGGAATACCAGAATATTCAAAAGTTCCAACCACCACTAAACAAAAATTTGACTGAGCCTGAGTTACCCCTCATTGATTTAGGGTATGACGAGTCTGAATATTTCAAGAGATATCAGGAAATTAAGCAGATACAGGCGAATCTAGACCAGGAGTTGGAGGAGTTAAAGCCTAATCTGGTGACGCTGATTGAGAAGCATGGGGGAAAAATCAAAACTAGTAATTTAAGCGCATTTTTAGTGAAAAGGAATACATGGGACTACTCAGAGGAAGTGGAAGCCCTCAACTCCCAGCTGAAGCTAAAGAAGAAAGAAGAGGAAAACACAGGTATAGCTACGGTGAAGTCCGTGACAATTTATCCTGTAGTGCGAAGTGTGGGTTAGTGTAGAGGAAAAATAATATACATAGATGGGGCGATGGCCCCCTGGCTCCTGTTTTGGATTCATCAACGGTCTACAAAACAGCCATCCCGGCTGTTGTTTACCAAAAGCAATAACTCTGCAAATAAAGGTTCTCCCACATTCATTAACCTCAAAGAAGGCATTTTATCAAACATATCTGGGTGAAAAGTAACCATATATTCCTTGCTTTGATAGGTAAGTAACCAAACTTTTTCTTCTTGGGGCTCAAACATCACCCCAGCAGATTTGAGAATTGCTGAAGAGGTAAATAAATCCTCAATAGTTTCTAAACTCAAAGGAGTAGGTGGAATAGGTTCTTTAATTTCTGCTAAATCAGCATCAAGATCCATGATAATCATTGTTTCCATATCTGAAGGAATAGGTGTATCTAATGTCAAATCAAATTCCGACATCAAAACGTCTTCCTCTTCTGGGTCAGCACTCATTACAGCTTGTTCAATGAAGGTGGGAACCTGAGCTAAAATTGGTTGTAGATTACCCACCACATTAGCAAAAGCGTTAATTCTATCCCGCAGTTTTTTATAAACTTTCGCTTCCACAGTGCCGTCATAGTAAAAATTGTGGATTCTTACAGTGGGATACCTCTGTCCAATGCGGTCAATTCTACCAATACGCTGTTCCACCCGCATGGGGTTCCAAGGCATATCATAATTAATCAACACACCACAATTTTGTAAATTTAAACCTTCCGACGCAGATTCAGTACACAGAAGAATCTTAATTTCATCTTGGCAAAATCGGCTTTTAATTTTTTCCTTGGGAACTAAACACCAGGTTGGTTGACTGTTGACCCTTGACTGGGAACTGTTGGTAATTAAGACTTCTCCACCGCGACCGGAGTAACAAGCTACTTGGCTACCATATAACTCCTGTAGAGTGTTTCGCAGATAATCCATGGTGTCAGTATACTGGGTAAACACTATTACACTTTCTCGCTCCGTTAATTCTTGACGTAAAACTTCGATAAACCGAGAAAGTTTAGTATCTTCACCAGTATTTTCACACCGAGTTAATAAATCTTCCAGGTATTGAATTTCCTGGGGGTCTACGGGTTCAAAGAAAGATTCCAACCCAGCAATTACTGCATCATCTGCATTATCCACATCTAATAAATCATCATCAGTTAAAATGCTTCCTTGTTGAGTTAACAAATAATCTAAACGGCGCTGTAAAGATGATTTGACCGCATAAAATGAACTGGTGAGGCGCTTGCGGTAAAGGGTCATTAAAAAACCTAAACAGGAACGCTGGTCTTTTTGTGCTAGTCGATAAAAATGACGGACATAATCGCTCACACCAACATAAAGGGGTACTTCCCGTTGTGCTTCTAGGGTAATGGCGTTATCTTGCACAACTCTAGTGGGAATATCCTTTTTTAGTAATCCCCTTTGATAGTATTGTCTGAGAGTTTCCCGGGTGTGGCGAAACATTAAATCTTTTAAAGGAGTATTCACCGTTAAGTATTGACGGGAGGTATTGATAAACTCTTCATCCCCCAACAGTTGTTTGTGATTAGAGATTTTTTTACCCCTTTGCCAAATATCCTGTAACTTATAAGCCAGGATGCGATTAACTCCATTACCTCCAGAGCGATCGCTTTTAGTGAAAAACTGTTCTAATCTAGAGCAGGGTTGACCACCACCCCGAAAATAATCTGTAGACATTAATTGCCAAAAATTCATTACTTCCCCACTAACAGCACCTTGTAAAGAGGCGAAATAATCGCAAAAGTTATGGCCATAACTCCAATGTCCCCTTAGTCCTAGCAAGTTTAATAAATCAAAAACCTCTATAGCGTCAATTTGCATAGGAGTTGCTGACAGCAGAATCAGAGACTTAGTTTTCTCCTTGAGCTGTACCATTAATTCCAACAAGCGATTAGGAGTTTCCTTACGGTCTTGAGGACTTTTGCGCCGGGCGTGGTGAGCTTCATCTAATATCACTAAATCCCATGGTTCAGCTTCTAGTAGCTGGTACATTCTTTCACTCCTCCGCACTAAATGGGAAGAAGCAAGAATTAAATCTTGGGTGTTCCAGGGATTTCTTGACGGTGGTCGGTTGACGGTTGACTGGTGACGGTTGACTGTTGACTGGTGACGGGTGACGGGTGAGGGGTGAGGGGTGAGGGATGAGGGGTGAGTGTATTTTTCGGTTAACAGTGAACTGTCAACGGTGAACGCATTTTGTGTATAACTCCAAAAATGCAGATTAAATTTTTCCCGTAGTTCCTCTTGCCATTGGGGTTGAACGCTAGCAGGTGCTAAAATTAGTACTCGCTTCACTTGTTTAGACAACAGCAAATAACGCAAAATTAAACCCGTCTCAATTGTTTTACCTAAACCCACTTCGTCAGCAATGAGAAAACTTTGGGGAAAATTTTTAGCAACACGACGCAAAATTTTAATTTGGTGCGGCCACGGTTCAATAGGAATTGACTTTAAACAAAAATCCAAACAGCCAGGGTGTTCATGAATGTTGGTAAGTTGAGCAAATGCTAACTTTTCTTGTTCACCGTTGACTGTTGACGGGGGACTGTCAACATTATTAATTGGTGGAGTATCAAATTCAGTATGGATATTCCAATTAGGTTTAGTACCAGGTGTATAACGTAACAGCTTCTGTTGTACCGCCTCAGTAACTTCAAAAACTCTCACATTAGGGGATATATCATACCAAATTTGCTCAAACCTACTTACCTCCTCTTCCACCCTATCTAATTCCCTTCCTTCCTCCCAAGAACAATAAACATGAAAAGATTCTATATTCTTTTCCCACCCGGCTATAGATTCATTATTGGAGCCATTAAACACTAACTTGTCGCCTTTGCTGTCAGTAAAAATACCCACTTTTTCGTGAAACATATGCTGTGGGTCTAGTTGCTGTATAGTATCTTCTGGTAATCCATTTTCTTGAAGAGGAATGGCAATTTTAATATCAAGATATTGATTTTGAATTAACCAACTAAGAATTTCTAGATGTTTAAGTTCAACAAAACTTCCTGGTGGTTTTAAATCAGCATCTAAACGATGGAGTAAAGCATCTCGTAGTTCATATCCCCGTTGAATGGCTTGTAAATCTTGGGGACTGAACTGACAACCCATAATTAAACGAATCTTCCCCTCATTATCGAGCATCGCACCCAAACCCCGGGCTACTTTACTTAAAATAGCACTGCTGAAAAAACCTGCTTTGCGGTCATATTGGATAGTACACTCTAAGGCAGGAATGTAAAAATCAGTAATAGTATTGTGGGTATTGCTGGTATAGCTAATCTTCCAGGGATAGTCACGCAGGTATTTCATGACGGTTGACGGTTGACGGTTGACGGTTGACGGTTGACTGGTGACTGTTGACGGTTGACTGGTGACTGTTGACGGTTGACTGTTAACTGTTGACTGATTTATTTTTAAGTGAATTTAGGTATGCGTTTAATTTTGGTGATAATTCATCAATAATTGGTTTTATTTTATCTACATCTTCTTGACTTAAAAGGTTTCGTTGGTAAGCAAGTCTTAACCAATGTCTTGTCTCATTTAAAGACCCTCTGGCAATTTTCACAAAACGTTGATTGTCTTGTATGTTGTAACGTCCATTCCCCTCAGCAATATTAGCACCAATACTATCTGTAGATTTTACAATTTGTTTACCAACTGTCTCTTTAGCAAAATAGTCCCATTTTTGTACAATCAACCAAATTTCGTTTGCAAGCTTTTCTGACAACTGATAAACTTGCAAATTTTGAAAATTTTCCATGGTTGTTGACTGTTGACGGTTGACTGTTGGTGGTTGACGGTTGACTGTTGACTGTTGACGGTTGACGGTTGACGGGTGACGGTTTTAAGCGCTTATCACATACTGAATATCTTTTTGAATACTACGAAGTACAAAACTAGATAAGCTTCTATGTCGAGGAACTATGGTAGGTTTATTTAATTTAATATGTTGCCAAACTTCATGATTACCACCTTCTCTAACTTTGTAAAATCCTACACTCCTCATTTCTCTTATAATTTCATTTTTTGATTCATGTGAGAATTGAATAATTGATGTGACATCAGTGGTATTTTTAACAACATCTTCAAAATTTAATATAGCATCATTAAATTCATCTTTATATTTATCCGCTATATCCTGTAAAATACGCGCTATACTTTTAGGTGCTGTGAATATTTCCATCGACCTAATTTTTTGCGAATATTGTTTTATGTGGTGTGACTTATCTAATTTACTTTGAATTTTTTCTAAGAATCTATTTATGGGTATATTGCCATACCTAGACAGGCCTTCAGTAGCCATAATAATTGACCAATAAAGAGATTTAACATATTCAGTCATATTTTGATCAAATGAATTTGGTATGAGCTTAATTAAATTCTTACTATCTAAGTTAGACCAAAGTAATATAATAGGGAATTGATCAGATGAGATTTGAAAACAAGATGCTGCAATTTCTGCCGCTCTATAGTGATGATATCCAAGACTAAAGATCAAAAATAACCATTCATTACTATCGCTCATATATTCTTGAACATCTTCAACTCCTAATTCTACCAGAAAGTTATGTATTCTATTCTTTGCCGGTTCAACTATATTCATAATATGTTCGCTATTACGAAGTACAAAGTCATCATTACGAGCATAGGGAAAATAAATATTATGTAATACTCCAGTTCTTCTATGTAGCCAAGTCATTAAATCAGCATTTTTTTGTCTTAATACTGAATCCCATTGATCATTATCTTTATTATGTAAAATCAGTGATGAAGTTTGATTAGGATAACTCCTCATTTGAGGAATAAAACCCGGTACTGAAAAATAAGAAAAATCTGGCATAGGAAGCATAAGATACCCCGATAATATAAAGTTTATTAATCACCCATCACCCAGAAATGTTGAATGTCGTTACAAAACTTTACATAGTTAGATATAGTAGTCCTATCAAAGGTGAAAATGTCAACATCTCATAATATCTTCCATCCAATGAACATAACTGATTTGTTGACACATACAAGCTTGAAGGTAGC
>WGNO01000029.1 GCA_016124525.1 Nostoc sp. RI_552
GAAGGGTTCAACAAGTTGAAAAATTAGGTTGAAAACCAAGAACAACCAAAAAATTGATTCCCTTCTCTCAATTTTATATTGGTCGCAATTCATCATCCCGTTAAGTCTGACCACTGTAACGTGAGTCCTCTTGCTCCATTAGGATAGGCTCCTTAGTCCCGGGCGCGAAACTTCTAGTTATTGGAGGTCCATGATTTATTTATGTAGCACCTGCCAAAGCAAAATATTATTAAGTAAATTTAATAATATTTTTAAGTTATTAATTTTATATTAATTTAAGTATTAATCCTGAGAAGCATCTGCGTGCTTGATTTATAATCAAGCCAATTTGAGCCACAAACTTTCCAAATACAGTACTTGACTACATCAGGAAAAGCTGGACTGCTCAAAGCTGGGTGGAAGTAAAATTTTCAGGAGTATATTATGCTGCGATCGCTCAAAAAAATGCTGGCTTTGGTTATGGTATTGGTATTGTCTTCCATACTGTTGCCTAACCCTGCCCTAGCTTTTGTTTCCTATCAAGGTCAATTCACTGCTACAAGGGCTTGCGAAGCGGTAAGCTCAATCAAAAAAGGTACAAACCCGGATAATGTCACATTGACACCAGGGCAAATTTATCAAATAGCTGGAAAAAATAAAGATAATGCGTCCCACTACCTTGTAGAAATTGCTGGTGTTATTCCGTCAAAGCGTTGGGTTGCTTCTAATTGTGTGGGTGCTGTTGATTCCAGTGGGGACAGAACTGATGTAGGGGTTTCTGTTGTTACGGTCCCTACAGGAGATGACTACTTATTAGCACTGAGTTGGCAACCTGCTTTCTGCGAGGGTAAACCGGATAAGACTGAGTGTCAAATTCTAGCTGCAAATCCAGAGCGATTTGAAGCTAAACATTTCGTTTTACACGGTCTGTGGCCCCAACCCAAATCCAATGTTTACTGTAATGTCAGTGAGGGTGATATTACTTATGATAAACAGAAATTTTGGGCAAAACTACCTGCTGTGGAAAAGGAGCTTGGGCCTGAGACTTGGGAACGACTACAAGCAGTAATGCCGGGTACTCAATCGAATCTGCATAGGCATGAGTGGATTAAACATGGTACTTGTTACCCAGGTTCACCAGAAGAATATTTTGTTGAGTCAATGGCTCTACTTGATGCTTTTAACAAATCGCCAGTACAAGCACTAATTGCTAGTAATATTGGTAAACAAGTTGCTATCAAAGAAATTGATGAGGCTTTGTCTGATTTTGGCTCTGATGCTGGGGAGAAGGTGGAAGTAAAATGTTCTAATTCTCTGTTGGGTGAACTTTGGGTTAACCTGAAAGGGGATATTACACCAACTAGCTTTGTAACCGGTCTGCTTACCAATAGCCCAAAGGCTAATAGTGAAGAATATACTTTTTGTTTGATTGACGATGCACGTGATTAATTGGTTTTTTTTAAGTACCCTAGGGATGATTTTGCATGGAGTTCTAACTTACTACATAAGTTTTGTGATTCTTTGGTACTTTTTATGGAGAACCCAGTTCAAAATCATTGAAAGTCTTATTGTGTCGGCATTTCACTGAAAATATTGGGCATAATTGTTTATAACCTTACCCTTAAGGGTTTTGTTGTTATCAATCCTCCATTACCATAAAATCTACGCAAGAACCAGTTTTGTTTACTCTAACAAGTTTTGGCTCTTCACAAGCTATTAGGTTACTACTCAAGGCTGAGGGCTGGGGAAATGGCTATGATTGCAAGTCCTCCTGTATGGTGGCTAAAGTTAATACATCCCATTAAACACAGAACTTGGCCCCAGCCTTTCCCTTTGGTGAGGAGAGGGGCTGGGGTGTAAACTGCAAGATTCAGTTTTTTTAACAAGGGATCAACACTTCTTGTCTGCCTAATACTGCTATGTCTTCTGCATCTAACTCTACAGGAGTACCACTGCGAATTAATTCAGAAAAATCTTCATTGGGAACCATGATTGTTAAGGTGTACAAGCGAGTATTGCCCGTGTTTTTAATCATATGAGTTCCTGTGGGTGGTACTAACAAACTATCTCCGGCTTTAATGGGGACAGTTTTACCATCACATATGGCGATGGCTTCTCCTTTGAGGACAAAAAACATTTCCACTGCCGATTGATGGCGATTTGGTGGTGTTTGCCCACCGACATCAAAAATTTCTACGCAGCAAGTTAAGGAAGTATTAGCATTGATGGAGTCAAAAATAATCCCTAGCCGATTTGTATCCTGTGGACTGATGCGATATGTTTGATAGTCTTTGGGAGACTTGATGATAGGAATTACACATTTAGTGGCGTGCATTTATTCATCCCTTTTTAACTGATAATGGCAAATGCTCTCTACTTAGAATTCACTGAAGGCAGTGCTTTGAAAATTGCTTGTGAGTCGGTGACAAAACCGAAACATTGCTTGATGTTGTACAATGTTGCTAACCAACAATACTCAGGAGAAGTGGTTGCTGTGCAATCTTTGACTAAAATGCAGTCGTATCCTAGGAAGTTGGCATCACATAGGGTGGTCATTACGCATTGATCAGCATTGATACCCCCAAATAATAGTGTCGTTGTTCCTAAGTTCCGCAGGATACTATCTAAGGGTGTATCCCAAAACCCACTCATCCGGTATTTATCTACGCGAATATCCACTGGTAGCTGTTCGAGTTCATCTACTACCGCAGCTCCCCAACTACCTGCGGTGAGTACTTTGGCGCTGTTACTGGGGAGAGGATGGCCTAATCCTATTCCTTCTCCCGTTGGGTTGTAGACGTGAAGTAAAGCAGCACTGACATTCAGTAAGTCTGGGCGATTTCCCCAGTTGACCCAAATTACGGGTACACCCACTGCGCGCAGTTGTGGAAGTAAATTCTTTAAGGGTTCGATGGGTGTACGCGCTGGTGTTACATCTACACCGATATGAGCTAACCACCCGTGGGGATGACAGAAGTCGTTTTGCATATCGATGGTGAGGATGGCGGTCTTTGCTAAGTCTAGGTGCAGAGTTTTTGTTTCTGTTGATAAGATAACGGGTTGTGGGGTCTTTTGAGGACGAGTAATATCCGCTATAGTCTGATTTACGGTCCACGCATTTGGTGCAATTCCCAATGTCCTACTGGGTAAATTCATAAATGAGAACGCCTAATACAGTTTTTAAATTTTTAACTTGGATTTCTACTGTTTGTTCAATTACTTAATTAAGGTTAAATAAAGTGAATTTCACTATTCAAAACGTTCTGATTGCTACCAATGACGATTATCTAACTGTAGATGTGCGGGTTGTAGATGGTAAAATAGCAGCCATAGCACCTGATTTAGATGTCATCGGTACTATTTTTGATGGTAGCAATAAGCTTCTACTACCGGGTTTTGTTAATGCCCACACCCACTCTTCAGAAATGTGGCAACGGGGAGTTATGTCTATCTTTCCTTTAGAATTGTGGCTAGCGGAGTTATATGAGTTTGCCTCTCTAAATTTAGAAAAAGTTTATCTCGGTGCTTTGGGAACGGCTGTGGAAACTTTACTTTCCGGTGGGACAAGTGTGGTGGATCATTTGGTGTTAATTCCTGGACAAGAATTAGAAACCATTGCTATGGCAATTCGCGCTTATCAAGAGGTGGGAATTCGTGCTTTTATCGCGCCGCTCATTCAAGATGAATCCCTCTCAGCCGGTATACCGTCGGGGGAGTCTGTACAAAAGCATGAGCTTTATTTTCGGACAACGAAAGCAATACTAGAAATTCTAGAAGAGGCTGTGAAACAATTTCATTGTCCCGAAGGGGGTGTGAGTATGTTGGTTGCTCCCACGGGTATTCAATTGTGTACTGATGCTTTATTTAAGGGATGTATTGATTTGAGCGATGGCTATGGTCTTTGTCGTCACTCTCACTTGCTGGAAACGAAAGCACAGGAAAAACTAGCCCAAGAAAAATACGGTTGCAGCGCTGTTGAATATTTACAACGCATTGGTTATTTGAGCGATCGCACTTCCTTGGCTCATTGTGTTTGGTTGAATGATGATGATGTTAACATTCTTGCCCAAAGTCAATGTACGGTTGTTCACAATCCTTTAAGTAACTTGCGTTTAGGTAGTGGTATTGCTCCGATTTTAAAATACCTCCAAGCTGGGGTAAATGTCTCTTTTGGTTGTGATGGTGCTGCTAGTAATGATTCTCAAGATCTGCTGGAAGCTATTAAGATTGGTTCTATCTTGCACAATGTTACAGATTTTGATTATCGCAATTGGATTTTACCGAGAAAGTCTATAGAAATGGCATCATTGGGTGGTGCAAAGGGACTGAATGTGGCGGACAAAATTGGTTCTCTGACTCTGGGTAAGGAAGCTGATTTGGTGCTTTATGATTTAACTAATTTGTCTTTACTTCCCCGTACAGACCCTGTTGGTTTAATAGTTTTAGGTCGTCCCACAAATGTTGTTTACAGTGCTTGGGTAAATGGACGGCAAGTTGTTAGTAATGGTCGAGTTAATACTATTAATGTGGATTATTTACGGCAAGAATTATTTAGGCGCAGCCAGTGGGAAACAAAGCGCAAATCTCAAACTGTGTCAGAACTAGAAGCTCATTATCGCCAAGTCATGGATTTGTGAAACTCAGAATAAATTTCCTTGGCTCGCTTTGGAGGCTAACGCTTGACGTAACCTAATTGCCAGTTTTGTGGTTTTTGTAGTTCACTGAGCTTACCTTGGGCAATTAATTTGAGAGCAATACGAGTGTTTAAAAATCCCTTAATCAAGGTGTAGTGTTGGGGTTTATTAACCCTAGGTGAAATTTTGCCAAGATTCTGAAATCCTCCGCAATAAGTTCGATTTCCAGGTATTGATACTGTGAATAAATCATCACTTTTGTATCCAATAGGAATTACGAAGATAGCGTAAACATTATGTTGTCCACGCCAAGGTTTAATTACTAATCTTTGAGGATGGGTATAGTATTTTTCCCTTTGTGGGGGATTGAATGCTTGTTGCTGACATGTCACTATGGGTGGTTGTTTTGAGATGCGAGAAGAAATATAAGAAAATCCCAGAATGCTAAATAAGCTTAATAAGCTTATTAAAAATAATATGTAAAGTATGAGTTTTCGCACTGGTGAATTGTTAAGTTAGTTCTTTAATCTCATATTTTAGCTGGTAAGTTTAAAAAGCGCTCACAGTTATTTGTTTATTATTTCCATTTTATTTGAGTTAAATATGAAAATTTTTTGTTCTGGTGCTGCTAGGTTTGTTTGGGTGTCAGGTTTGTTTCTGTGTTGATTGTCCTTTTATGCTGGAGAGAGATTAACCTCGTGATGAGAATTTTTAAATTTTATGAGCGATTAAGGGCATTATCGCTTTTCTGTTGTTAATTTAACAAGGAATATGAGTATGAAGTTAAGTTAGCTGGTGTTGATTATGATGTCTGATTCTACTGGTTTCCGGGATACTAAAAATCATTGGGCTAGGTTATTCATTGAAGAATTGGCGGGGCGGGGGTTTTTAAGTGGCTATCCTAATGGAACTTTTCGACCCGATTATTCTGTGACTCGCGCTGAGTTTGCTGCTATGGTTGGGGCGGTGTTTACAGGTTCACCGCGGCGTGAATATGTTCCTTTTACTGATGTACCTTCTAATCACTGGGCGTTAGGTGCTATTAAAAAGGCTTACGAAACAGGTTTTATTGTTGGCTATCCTGATAAGCGTTTTCGCCCCAATGACAGAATTTTACGCGGTGATGTTTTGGTTGCTATGGTCAATGGCTTGGGGATGGCTGCTGATGTTAAACCAGATTTGCTGACTGCATTACCACGATTTTATCAAGATGCAAATAAAATCCCTGGTTATGCTAGAAGTCAAGTGGCTATGGCAACTAGAACTGAGTTGGTAGTTAATTACCCCAATGTTAAGTTGCTTAACCCCAATATGGCCTCAACTCGTGCTGAGGTGGCTGTGATGGTATATCAGGCTTTAATTTATTTGGGTAAAGCTGATAAAATTTCTTCAGAGTATATTGTAGTTCCTTCTGGGTTTGTACCAAGTTCTGAAACTATTAGGGTTGGCCATGGGCGAGAGTTTCGCGGGGTGTGGGTGACCACGGTATGGAATAGTGATTGGCCTTCTAAGCCGGGACTTTCAACGCTACAACAACAGGCTGAGTTGGTGGAAATTTTGGACGGATTACAAAGTCTCAATTTTAATGCTCTGATTTTGCAGGTACGACCAGAGGGTGATGCGTTGTATGCTTCGGATTTGGAACCTTGGAGTGCTTGGTTGACGGGAACCCAAGGAAAACCACCAGAGCCTTTTTATGACCCTTTGGAGTTTGCGATCGCGGAGTGTCACAAGCGTAATATTGAACTTCATGCTTGGTTTAATCCCTACCGAGCTAAGAGTAGCACTAAGTCTACACCCAATGTTAGACCCCATATAGCTTTGACTAATCCTGAAGTGGTTTATCAATGGGGAAATCAACTTTGGATGGATCCAGGAGTTAAGATTGTCCAGGACAGGGCTTACAATGTCATTATGGATGTTGTGGATCGCTATGATATAGATGGTGTTCACTTGGATGATTATTTTTATCCTTATCCTATCCAGAATCGGATTTTCCCTGATAATAAGACCTATGCAGCTTACAGATTAACTGGCGGTAAACTCAGTTTAAGTGAATGGCGACGGGAAAATGTGAATCAAATGGTGTTGCGGCTATTTCAAGGAATTAAAGCTACAAAGCCTTACGTTAAATTCGGCATTAGTCCTTTTGGTATTTACCGACCTGGACAGCCAGAGGGAATTAGGGGTTTGGATGCCTATGATGTGCTGTATGCCGATGCTAAAAAATGGTTGGAGCAAGGCTGGATTGATTACATAGCTCCTCAACTTTATTGGCGCATTGACCAAGCTGCACAAAGTTATCCGCTATTACTGAAATGGTGGACAGAAAATAATCCTCAGCAGCGACATATATATGTGGGGAACAATATCAGTCAACTGGATGGGAAAGCATGGAAAAATGAGGAAGTTAACAAACAAGTGATAATTACTCGCAACCTGGCGGCTAAGTTGTCACTAGGTAATATCTTTTTTAGCATGAATTCGATTAATCAAAATCGTGAGGGAATTGCTGACATATTCAGAAGATCTCTTTATGCTTCCCCAGCTTGCGTACCTGCTATGTCATGGCAGAATGGAGCGGCACCACTTCCGCCGCAACAAGTACAAGTTAACAATCGCCGGTTGAGTTGGCAACTTGGTAATAATCAGTGGGTTCGTTCTTGGACACTTTATCGACAAACTGGTAACAATTGGATACTTCAACGGGTGTTATCTGCTGGTACAACTTTCGCTACTGTACAACAGGCTGGAACTTATGCTGTGTGTGCTGTTGATAGGTTGGCAAATGAGAGTTTGGGTGTGGTGGTTAAGGTTAATTAAAATGTAGTATCTGTTGAACATTCAAATAAATGTAATCCTAGCCGCCGGGAAAGTTCCTCGCACACTTTGACTCCCCGGAGGCTGTTACCACGCATATCTAAGAGTGGGGAAAATACTCCAATGCCGATTTTGTGAGGTACAACTGCTATAATCCCACCACAAACACCACTTTTAGCTGGAAGGCCAACTTTGTAAGCCCATTCACCTGCAAAGTTATACATTCCACAGGTATACATAATGCTGAGAATATCTTTAATGTAACGACTATCTAGTGCTTGTTTGCCTGTGATTGGGTTAATACCTCTGTTGGCAAGGGTGGCCGCCATTAGGGCTAGGTCTTGGCAATTTACCATTACAGCACATTGCTGAAAGTAAAGGTCTAAAACTTCTTCAATGTTATGGTCAATCATCCCAAAGTTAAGCATCAGGTGGGCTATGGCGCGGTTGCGGTGTCCTGTGCTGCGTTCAGAGGTAAAAACTGAGATGTCAACGAGTGCATTGTGTCCGGTGTATTTGCTAAACATATCCAGCACCCGGTTTAAGCGTTCCGTTGCTCCAGACCCTTTGATTAAACTGGTGGTGGCGATGGCACCTGCATTCACCATTGGGTTGTAAGGTCGCTTGGACTGTTCATCAAGAATAATGGCATTGAATGCGTCTCCTGTTGGTTCCACACCAACTTTGGTTAAAACATAGTCTCTACCATGGTCTTCTAAAGCAAGGCCGTAGGCAAACACCTTGGAGATGGATTGAATGGTGAATTGTTGTTGATGGTTTCCCACTGAGTAAGTTTGCCCATCTACTGTGGCAATGCAAATACTGAATAATTCGGGATTGACTTTTGCTAGTTCGGGAATGTAGTTTGCTAGTTGTCCTTCTTTTAGGGACTTGTATTGGGAATATAAGTCGTTGAGAACAGCTAAAAATGGAGCTGAGGGGATTTCTAAATCTTTTGGATGTGCTTGATTTGCCATAAGACTGAAAGTCTGGTGTCTTATTCATATTTGAGTTAATATGGCAAGGGAAAATACTTGTATTATTTATTACATACTTTTTAATCCACTCATGCCAATAAAGGTTTTTTTATTGTCTCATCATCGATTTTAATTTGTTGGTAAAAATTTTTTATTTACCTGATTAGCTGACTTTTTTACGTGTTTTAACAAAAGTAAAAAGTTTCAAATAATACTTAGTTTATCAACTTATTAAGTATATGCTGGTAGGGTAGATATAATCAGATCAGTCCAAGTCAAAAGATGGCTATTAAGCTATCTAAAATAAATAATCTCTGCGAGTCTCGTTACAGAAGATTGTTAGTGGCATATCAGCAGTTTATCCACTCAATATAATCAAAGATTGTGAGAGACTTTAGACTTCAATATGTTGAATTATTATCTACAATATTTAATAAATTTATATGTTATTTTAACTACATTTTTCTATCAGGAGTCTTACAGCTAATTAAAAATTAGCAAAATATTAAATTTTCGTATTAAAAATTTTGTTAATTGAAAAAAACGTTACATGGTCAAAATCCTCATTTGAGAAAGGTTTTGCCCTAAAAATTAGAATTGAAATTGAATTTGGTGATGTATATCTACGCTAAAACCCTGATCCCCAAGCTCAAAAATTCATGTTACTGTGTTGCAGTTAATAAACGAAAGTGAAAGCGGAACAAGTTCGAGTTATTAAGAATAGGCCACTTTCAAGTGGCACAAAATCCCGCGAACTAAGAAACTGCTGTTCTACAGTCGCTTTAAAAATCTGACGCATGAATCAAAGATATTTGTGGACTATTGTCGCCCTGTTTCTGACTGCTGTGGGTACGCCCTCAGTCGGTCGCACTCAAACTACTACGGCAAAGGCAGCCACTCTAGTTGCTCAAAAATCATCAGTTGGCGATGCTGTGAAAGTGGGGGAGTTAAAAACCTCAGCAGGGAAACTTACCTCGGATAATGTGATGACAAAGATTCATTCTCACAATATTGGAGGTCGCAAGGCGGCAACCCTGTTTATCAAAAACATTCCAGTTCTCACCTTTTTGAGCTCTCAGCCAGTCACAAGTGTTGATACAAAAGTTGGTGTAATTGAAGAAACTGAGGGACAACAGTCCTTTGCCTCAATTGCCGGTAACTCAACCAAGTTAACCAGTGTAGGAAAGTCTACGAATGCGAACAACCTAAAGAAATCGCTTCATGACGACCCAGTCCATAGAGCTGGTTTAATAGCAGCTAGTATTAACCAGCTGGTCCGAAACAGTCAGGACGCTAAACAGATTACCGTCAGTTGGAACTGTGAGGGCCAATCTACAGTTACCCATCAACCCCAGAATAAAAGTGCCTCTGTGCAACAACAACCAAGGGATTGTACAAGGCGCAGTGCCGGAGGCGATGGCTATATCATCAAAGTTAATGACCAAGAATTGGTAGAAATCAATGCAAAAACGAGGCTGGCAAATACCACCAACGATTTGGCAAAAGATGCGTTGCAAGCAACTAATCGCTTGCGGAGAATAATTGGCAATGCATCTCCCATCAATGAAATTGCTAACCTACCAGAACATTCCAAAATTTCTTTACCACCCCAGGCACAACTGATTTCCACCAATAGACGACTCAGTTTCCGAGGTATAGCTTCCTTTTACGGTCGCGGTTTCGCTGGGAGACCTACGGCAACGGGGGAGAGATTTAATCCAGAAGCCTTGACTGCTGCCCATCGTAGCTTACCCTTTGGTACACGAGTCCGTGTCACCAACATTCGCAATGGTCGTTCGGTTGTAGTACGAATTAACGACCGCGGCCCATTCATTCGGGGTCGAATCATTGATATATCTACTGGTGCAGCTAAAGCTATAGGAATGATCAATACTGGTCTTGCACCAGTGAAGATTGAAATTCTTGGTAGATAACTCTTTAAGATAGGACAAAGGGGAAGGAAAATAGGACTGACGGGATAGTAGTTAGCCTTCCCTGTCCACCTTCCTTCTTTGGCTGCCTTGTCTCTCCCCATCGGGGGAGAATCTTAAAAAGAACTAGGGGTATTTTGTGCGCCTGCTGACAACAGTTGCGGCTTTACGCTGCTATTTAACTCAACGCTGTTCAGAAAATCATCTGAGGGTTCCAGAAGATTTGGAACTAGATGAGATGACTAGTTGGTATCATACGGCTGTCGGTTTGGTGCCTACGATGGGAGGATTGCATCAAGGTCATTTAAGCTTGATTAAAAGAGCAAGACAAGAAAATTCTACGGTAATTGTCAGTATTTTCGTCAATCCGCTGCAATTTAGTCCTGATGAGGATTATGAACGCTATCCCCGCAGTTTAAAATCAGACCAACAACTCTGTATGCAAGCAGGGGTAGATGCAATTTTTGCACCTACTCCCGAGGAAATGGGTGTTTCTCAAAAACTTATACAAAAATTACAAGTTACACAAGTAACTCCTCCATCTGCTATAATTTCAGGCTTATGTGGTCGTTCTCGGATAGGTCACTTTGAAGGTGTAGCGACAATTGTAACCAAGCTTTTCAATTTGGTACAACCTGACAAAGCCTACTTTGGACAAAAAGATGGTCAGCAATTGGCTATTATTAAACGGCTGGTGGCTGATTTGAATTTTCCAATAGAAATTGTTGCTTGTCCAACAGTGCGGGAACCTTCAGGTCTGGCTTTGAGTTCTCGTAATCAATATTTGACTACACAAGAAAAAGAGCAAGCCGCGATCTTATATCGGGGTTTACGCCAGGGATCTGCTGCTTTTAAGGCAGGTGTTCGTGATAGCAGTGAGCTGATAGCAGTGGTACAACGAGAACTCGCAAAGGTTAGTAATCTAATTGTGGAATATGTTGAATTAGTTAAACCGACTACGTTGATGTCTCTAGAAAAAATTGAGGAGGAAGGAATGCTGGCGATCGCAGCTCGTCTTGGTTCGACCCGTTTAATTGATAATACCATCTTGAGCAATCGTCAACCGATTATCGCCATCGATGGCCCCGCAGGCGCTGGTAAATCTACAGTGGCTCGTCAAGTGGCAGCGAAGCTTGGTCTAGTGTATCTAGATACAGGAGCTATGTACCGGGCTGTAACTTGGCTAGTGCTACAACAAGGTATTGCTGTTGAGGATGAATGTGCGATTGCGGAGTTAGTTAATCAGTGTAATATTGAACTTACCCCCACTGATGATCTGCATTTTCCAGTCAGGGTTTGGATTAATGGTGTTGATATTACTGAGGCAATTCGCACGAGTGAGGTGACATCTCAAGTGTCCGCAGTAGCAGCACAAAGTGCTGTACGTCAAGCACTTGTTAAAAAACAGCAAAGCTGGGGTAAAAAAGGTGGTTTAGTTGCGGAAGGTCGAGACATTGGGACTCATGTTTTCCCCGATGCTGAAGTAAAGGTGTTTTTAACTGCATCAGTCAGTGAACGGGCACATCGCCGTCAGCAAGATTTTAAAAAACAGGGTCAACCTGATGTGAATTTAGAGCAGCTGAAACGCGATATTGCTGAACGTGACTGGAAAGATAGTACTCGTAAAGTTTCTCCTTTACAAAAAGCACCAGATGCTCTTGAGATACAGTCTGATGGTCTGAAGGAGTCTGAAGTCACAGCAATAATTGTTAACTATTATCAAGAACGCTGCTCTCGGTTGTAGTGGTGTGACAAGGCTAAAGTTTGGCATTAGTTAATGTCTCTATTATTGGGTTTAATGGCGTGTTGATGAGCGTTTTATTAGCTCTATCTTAACTAATCCAATGTTTTAGTCTTGCCGCAACAAGCGAGAGGAGGGAGGTATTTATTTCAGTGGGGGTTTTGCTGGGGGTTATTAGTAGTTATTATTAATAATGATTAATTTGTAGTAGTTTGGGGGAAATACAACTGTATTTTGTTGGAATCCTCACTTTGGTAGTAGAATGACGATGTTAAGTTTTATATTCTTTATTTGATTGGATATAAGACTGCTACACATAAAACCTGTAATTCCCTGAGCTGCTACAACAGCTTTCAACTGGAAAACAGTAAAGAGAGGATTTCACAAAATGGCATTTACACAGCCCGCTTTACCTTACGATTTTAATGCTCTAGAGCCGTATGGCATGAAGGGCGAGACTTTTGAGTATCACTACGGCAAACATCATGCAGCCTATGTGAACAACTTGAACAAGCTCACCGAAGGTACAGAACTTGCTTATAAGTCTCTGGAAGAAGTGATCCAAATTTCTTTTAAAGATCCCTCTAAGGTGGGAATCTTTAATAATGGTGCTCAAGTTTGGAATCATAGCTTTTTCTGGAATTGCATGAAGCCGGCAGGTGGTGGCGCACCCACTGGTGATTTAGCAGCTAAGATTAATCAGGATTTTGGTGGCTTCGACAATTTTAAGGAAGATTTTTCTAACGCGGCTGCAACTCAATTTGGCAGTGGCTGGGCTTGGTTGATTGATGATGGTGGTACTCTGAAGGTAATGAAGACACCAAATGCAGAGAACCCCTTGGCTCATGGTAAGAAGGCACTCCTAACTTTGGATGTTTGGGAGCACGCTTACTACATCGACTACAGAAATGCTCGTCCAGCTTTCATCAAGAACTTTTTAGAGCAGTTGGTAAATTGGGACTTTGTAGCCGAAAATTACGCTAAAGCCTAATCATCTGTCAGTTTGGCTCAGGTATCTCAAGGTCTAAAAGTCAGTTAATTTACGACCACTGCAAGCAGTCACGACTAGTACCGTGGCTGTTTTTACTGAGTAAAAAGTAGAGGCTGCTATGGATAGTAAAGAACTAGCTCAATATGTGGAATCAACAAATAGCATTGCTAAACCTTGGCTATTAGTACAGCTACGGTTGAAGAAATTACAAGAACGCCAAGCCAGTATTTCAGAAGATGCATATGCTAATGAATTAGCGGATATTCATCAAGATTTGATGAATTTGGGTGAATGGTGGTGTGGTCTGGAAGAGGAAGTATTTTAATGGTTAACTCACAAGTAACCATGGTGAAATGATAGCCTAAGTTGGTAATGAACTGATAACGGTGCAGTTAGGAATGGATTATCGGGATGCTGGGGTTGATGTTGAGGCGGGTAGAGCTTTTGTAGATCAAATTCGCAATTTAGTTCACAGTACTTTTAGACCAGAAGTTATTGGGGGAATAGGTGGTTTTGGCGGTTGCTTTCAACTACCACCTGGTTTTAAAGAACCTGTGTTGGTTTCGGGAACGGATGGTGTAGGTACAAAGCTGAAAATAGCTCAGATTCTCAACTGTCATGACACGGTGGGGATTGATTTAGTAGCGATGTGTGTTAATGATGTGCTGACATCAGGTGCAGAACCACTGTTTTTTTTAGATTATGTGGCTACGGGTAAGTTAGAACCAGAGCAATTGACTCAGGTGGTGGCGGGTATAGCTGCTGGGTGTAGCCTGGCGGGTTGTGCTTTGTTAGGAGGAGAAACCGCAGAAATGCCCGGTTTCTATTCAGTAGGTGAGTATGATTTGGCTGGGTTTTGTGTGGGAATTGTGGAAAAAAGCCAAATGTTAGATGGTTCTCAGGTGCAACTTGGGGATGTAGCCATCGCACTTCCTAGTACGGGTGTACACAGTAATGGCTTGAGTTTGGTGCGGAAAATTGTCAGCGATCGCGCTTTGGATTGGAGTGAACGTCCACCATTATTGGGTGGTGAAACTATAGCAGAAGCTTTTCTCAAACCTACACAAATTTATGTCAAGCCTGTTCTCGCATCTCGTCAAGCTGAGTTAGAAATTCATGGTATGGCTCATATTACAGGTGGTGGATTACCAGAGAATTTACCCAGATGCTTGGGTAAAAATCAAAGTATTCACATCCAACCCCACAGTTGGACTATTCCGCCTATATTTCAGTGGCTAGCTGAGGTCGGTTCAGTCAGTGCTGAGGCTATGTACAATACTTTTAATATGGGAATTGGTTTTGTGTTGCTAGTGCCACCTTATCAGGTGGAAAAGACAATTACTTTTTTTCAATCGCAGGATATTTCAGCTTTGGCAATTGGTGAAGTCATTGATGGTTCGGGTACATTGACGGGTCTGCCATAGGTATAATTGACGGTGTACATGAGTTTCTGACCGTTATATAAAACCTAAAAGTTTCCTGCGGAAGAAAGATATTCTCTCAATGACCAAATAGGTGGTTTTTCAGCCACTCTGTGGACTCTCTCAGTTGGTAGTGATATCAATCAAAACCCTCCCTAAAGCTTCATAGAACAACTTCCTCCTCGTCATCGGCCCCCCAAACCCTCCTTTGTCCGGAAAAGTGTCCGTCAAATTTGTTGTTTTATGCAAGGATTACTCACCATTATCACTGATTTACTTACTGGCAAAGGCATTTGTTTAAATGGCTTATTCCCATTCCCACCTCCTTTTTCTTCATCAATTGCTTTTAATAGCTCTTAAAGATGTCTCTTTTCATAGGAGGCATAATTTTCTTGTCTACGATACCTCCTTGTGTTGCCCTGACGACAATGTAAAAAACCTAACCTTGTGACCTCAGGGAGACCCCGAGACCGCACTGACTCATATTAACCGCTGCGTTTAAATCCCTGTCACATTCAAATCCACACTTACTCTTATGTACCTTATCTCACTCACAATATTCCCCCGCCATTCCGGTGTTTCCTTTTGGTGATGCCAGTTGTCTGGGGAGAATATCAATCCTGGCTCACCGTGGTCTGAGTGCATTGTTGGTAATGTTTCTACTTTATCACCGTTGGGAGTACTAAAATGTCTGCCTGGGGTGGATTTTTATATTGGTCGTGATTCATCTGTGGGTAAACTCCTTCGTCGCTATACTGGGAGTCATCTCGCCACATCAAAGATAGACAAATGAGCAATTCCGCGAAGTTAGTTAAATATGTTATTGAAAAATTTTTGACTATCTTTATACAAGCAATTGGAAATACTCATGACCGTTAGCATTGAGATTTGCTAAGGTAGTCTTAACATATTGAGAAATTTGGTTACTAAAGCTGAAAAATAACTGCGGACACTTTCAAGTCTTGGAGTTTTTCTCGCAAATAGGTTAGGTGTGGCGTGCTGGTGTGTGGGGAATCACGTATTTTCGTTTAGAGAAGCTTATGGTTATAAATTTTGCTCGGACATCTACTTGCACAGAAATTTTAAGGCAAGTTTTCCAGAGGGTTAATGCTGAAAGCTGTCCCAGAATATTTAATTTTCATATGCACACTGTCTACTCTGATGGCAGGTTGCAACCAAGTACATTGATGGAACAGGCCATCGCTATTGGGCTACAAGGATTAGCTATTACAGACCATCATAGTATTGGGGGGTATCAAGCCGCACAATTATGGTTAGAAGATTGGCAGTGGAAAAATGGCAGTGAAAACACCCCTTACCTATGGAGCGGGGTAGAAATTAATGCTAACCTTTTGGATGTTGAAGTACATATTTTGGCTTACGCGTTTGAGCCAGAACATCCCAGTATCAAACCCTATTTACAAAGTCAAAGTACTACAGGCAAAGAGTATGAAGCAAATAACATAATTGCTGCTATACATCAAGCCGGGGGATTGGCAGTTTTAGCTCATCCAGCTCGTTACAAGCGATCGCATTTTGAATTAATTCCAGCTGCGGCTGAATGGGGAATTGACGGTGTTGAGGCTTTCTACGCTTACAAGAACCCTAAACCTTGGCAACCCAGTACTTTAGAAACACAACAGGTACAACAGTTAGCTAATGAATATCGACTGTTTAATACCTGTGGTACTGATACCCACGGTCTAAGTTTGCTACAACGCTTGTAAGGATGAAGCAAAATTTATTAACATTCCTGGCCAGTCCAACCAGGAATTTATTGTTATGGTGGACTTGCTGAATTATTCCTAGAGGAAAAATCCAACAGCGCCTTGGCAAACTGTTGTAAAAATTTGCCTCTTGAACGTACCTGATCTGTCACCTAAATGGTATAAAAGTACTAGTTTTCATCATATTCCACCTTGCGCCAATCAAGATCCTTAACTTACTGTGAATTAATTGTGGATTCGGTAGAATGTTCCTTAACAATAAGGTATGGTCTGAAGAAGTACTTGCAACCACAGCAGCCTACCCATTGCCCATCTTATTAAACTTATTGATCACAAAACTTTTGATGGTCTAAAACGATGCCAGCATCTGTTAACTTCGACTTTGAGGACGATAAATTTAACGCACCCCCTAATAAAACCATACCCTGGTGTCAGATGATTAACCCTCGGTATGGCATAGATGGTATCCAGCCCCACGGGTTAGCGATTAAATTAGATAATGCGACTGCTGTAGGCTTTCAACCCGATGAAAATTGGCAACAGGTAGAGCATGAATTTAGCTCTAAAGTGGAAACAGTTTTTATCACCACTACCCCAAAGTTAGTTGTAGTCCGCCGAGGTCCTTTATCTGTCAAAGATCGGGAAACTGGTAATAAACTTGGTACTCTTAAGGAAAATTATGAAGCTTTTTTAGCAGACAAACTTAAATTTTTAACCTTTACTCGCCACCTCATTTACCTAGTAGGAGCAAATAAAAAGTTTCTGCACGAATCTCCATTACAATTAACCCTTAGCGGCGCAGCAGGAGCGAGTTTTAGCAAAAATTACTGTGAGTTTCAACAAGGAAGAGTGATCAGTGGCTTCCTAGCTGAACTGGAAAGAGCTTATGCTGTGTATCGCCAGCAACCTCTGTCACCAAAAGGCCCGTTATTTCACGCTCATGGCATTTTCTGCCCAATGATTGAGTGTGAAGAAAGAGGAATTGAACCAAATATTGTCATGGTAGCTTCAACGGCAGAGTATGAGCATCCTACTGTTGATACATTAACCGAATACCTGATTGCTTCAGATTCTGTTGAGTCTGCAATCATCTGCAAGACTTTTGAAGAATACAAAGAGTTTGGTAAGGAATCTATCAAAGTAGAAGCACCCAAAATGGCAGCAATTGGGGTTTCTAGTTCTTATATTTACCCGGATGAAGATGATTATCCACCATACTAGAGTGGTGGTAATAACTACGGAGTAGGGAATAGGAGAGTATAAATACTAGTATTTTCCCTGATTCCCCCTCCCTCCCTATTTTTTGAGCAGTAAATAATATAGTGAACCGTTACCACCTGTAACCCCGGCGCGATCTCCTGCCACTTTGCCAGATCCCATGAAATAATCGACCCTTCCGGGGCTTTTAATGGCACTTCCTGTGTCTTGATCTAGTACAAAGCGGCTCACAGTACGATATTCCATTTGACCATTGCCAGTGGGATATGGTAAGGAAGTATGAATCAGTGCTAGTGCCCCCGGAGGCATGAGCGACTTATCTGTAGCAATGGAACGCTCAGCTGTGACTGGTACATTAATACTACCCGTAGCCGGTCTACCGGCGGTTTCTTGGAAGAAAACAAATCTGTCCCACCGCGGTAGATAATTACTCAATTCCTGGGGCTGGCTTTGGAAAAACTTGACTATACCAGGCATATTTAATTGATTTGCCGCTAATTTGCCATCTTTGGACAGTTGTCCGCCAATACTAGTCCAGGGGTAATCTGTTCCCCCGGCAAAGCCCACAGAGGTTTTTGTCCCATCAGTTAACTCAATTTGGGCAGAACCTTGAATATGTATCATGTATGCATCTAGACGATGGCGGAACCACAGCATTTCCAAACCACTTAACTGGCTTCTCTCAGCTAATAAACCGTCCTGACCTTCCAATTCCACTCGTCTGGGGTGAGGTTTAGCCCATTGCTCAAAGTCTGGTGGCCGTCTATATAAGGGATACTTGTATTCATGAGTCCTCACACGGCTGGCAGTATAAATAGGCTCATAGTAAGCAGTAAACTTCACGGTGCCTTTACCATCATTACCCACAGACTTGTAAAAGGCAAACTCTCGACGAACGGAGGCCTGCAGTTCTGCGGGGGATTTGGAATTAATCAATAGCTGGCGGAAACGAATTAAACTGCGACCCACGCGGTCATGGGTAATTCCCTTAACTGGATAGTTTTGATACGCTGCGATCGCACTATTTCTCTGCAAGTAGCTCAAACTATGGTCAATTGCTACCAATAAAGCCTGACGATCACCAGACTTACCCCCTCGGTGCCAAATTTGCTCATCCCAACCCAAACAAGCGTGTCTGGGAGTACAATTATTTCCCAGTCGGAGAAGTTTAAGGGGAGGCCGCTGGGTTTTAGGAATGGCGGGCTGGACTGGCGGTTGTGTTTTAGGATTAGTTGGTACTGTTAAGGGGACAGAAACCTGAGCCACAGCTGACCAGATAGTATTTATTAAGGCAATTCCCAAACTTAAGGAAACCAAAGCAAGGCTTTTTCTCATGATTTAGTTTAATCTTTCAACACTAAAGCTAAAAATTGGTTCTACTTTTTGCCAAAATCCGAATCGGATGTACTACTAAGTAGTCCTGCTGAATATTCTTGATTGGTACGTTCATCAATTCATTAGAGTCAAATTTAGGCATAAGGGAACTGATGTACCATTTTTGAAAATCTTGAAAACTGGGAAAACAAACTTCTTATCGGTGACCACCTTCTATTGGTGTCCTAGGCATAAAATGGAATCACTTAAAACATATTCAACTCATTGTTAACCATGTAAGGCCTGATGAACAGGGTAAGCATACCAAAAGCCCAAAAGCTTTTGTTGGAAATTTCAATTAATAACACATCAATCCTCACGATTCACAGTTGCTTTCACTTTAGACGGCCTGCACTTTTAGCAGTTCCCTAAAAACTCAAGGAAATACTTGGTAGCTCTCAAAACTAGCTCCAATAATTCAAACCTAGAAACATACTGTGTAAAAGTATGTTTCTGGATTAGTGTATTTTTAACTTAATCACTCGCAACGTGAATTAATACTGTTGAGGACCCTTGGCATCACATTCTCTATTCAAACACCGTTCCAGAAGTCTAATTCGCCAACCATGGGCAAAACGACGAGGATTTAATTCTAAATTAGAATTACGACTAAATAAGGGTTGGTTCAGATATTCCCAAAAAGGAAATTTAATCTTGTTGTGTTGTGGTGACATAGGAGGAACAAAATAGTATAAAAACGTTGCGACAGAGTAGCTGACAGGTCATGTGAGAACTTGCCAGACCATGATTTGCTAGTTTAGGATGACATGATACATATTCAATTGTCTTGGTGACAATTGCGGAATCTTACCTAAATATTTTTGTCAGATTTGCTATAGTGTCTATGAGGATAAAAGTTCCTAATCAAGAAAACTATTTTACTTATAGATCTAGACGTACCAGTTGCTAGAGTCTACAAAGGAAAATTTTTTTGCCAAGGTTGGTTGAGCCTTCCATGAACAGATGTCACGAGTGTACGAATTGCAGAAGTCAATTAAGGCAATATATAGGCTCACAAAAAAGCTCCCGCCAAATTTGAAACTGTGGCAGGAATCTTAGCGTACAAATTATTATTGATTAATCTGTTAATAATGAGTGCCAGTTTTACGATGATTAATAGCAGTCACAGCATCAGGCTTAATTAACTTACCATTATTAACAGTTCCATAAACTACCCAATGATCGCCACATTCCATACATTGGTTAACCGAGCATTCTACATAAGCTATTGCATCAGCAAGAACCGTACAGCCATTATCTGCAACTGTAGTACTAAAATTGACAAATCTATCCTCGCCAGGAGCAAAAGTTTTGCGGAAATGCTTTGTGTATTCTAAATGATTACCTTCCTCCAAGATGCTTAAAGCAAATTTACTACCTGGATACATCAGAGATTCAATGGCTCTGTCCTTGGCAATAGCCACAGTCAGTCCTGGTGGGTTGAACGTAGCTTGTGAAACCCAAGAGCCTAGCATCCCAGTAGAAACATGACCTTGTTTAGCCGAAACAACACAAACCGAACCAACAATTCTACCCACCGCTTGCTCCATAGAACTAGCAGCTTGTTGGGGTAAACGGACTTTTCTAGCTTTTTTCAAAACTTGTGCAAAATCCGTACCAACTTCTTCACAAAACTTGAGAGCTACATCATCCGGCTTAAACTTGACCTTGAGTGTATCAAATCCAAAGCGATAGCCAGCATCGCGAAGTTTACCTTCAATTAAATCAAAAGCTTCCCCACTCCAACCGTAAGAACCAAAAACACCTGCAAGCTTGCTGCTATCACCCACAGCCAAGACAATACCTAAAGCAGTATGAATGGGAGTAGGAGCATGACCCCCTATAGTGGGAGAACCAATGATAAAACCATCAGATTGTTTAATAGCAGCGCGGATTTCATCAGGGGTGGCAATTTCGCAGTTAATGGATTGGACAGCAACTCCACCCTTAGTTAGTCCCAAAGCTATAGCCTGAGCTAAAATCGCTGTATTTCCATAAGCTGAAGCATACAATAAAGCTACGGATATGTCGCGATTTTTTTGAGCATTGCTCCATTCTGCATAAGCCTTAGTCAATTCCATCAGTCCAGTACGCACCAATAAGCCATGACCAGGAGCATACATTCTCACAGGGAAATCTGATATTTTTTCCAAAGCTGCTTGTACATGTTGAGCTTGAGGAGCTATGAGACAAGTATAGTAGTAGCGCCGGTCTTCTTTGAATAATTCAGGGTTCTCATCAAACACTTCATCGCTACAGACATGAGCGCCAAATAATTTATCTGTGTAGAGTATTTGAGTTTGCTGGTCGTAAGTACAAAGTCCTTCTGGCCAACGAGGACTGGGAATGGGCAAGAAGTTTAAAATGTGACCTTTACCTAGGTCTAGGGTTTCCTTGCCCCGCATAACTAAAATTTGCAGTGTGTTATCTGGAAAAGCACAACGTAAATTAGCAGCACCGGGAAGAGAACAAACAATAGTAACCTGGGGTGCTAATTCCAGAATTGCCTTGAGAGTTGGCACCCGATTAGGGCTAAAATGACCCAAAATCACATAATCCAAGTTTTTTAAATCAAAGGTCTGCTGCAATGCTGCTAAATAATTTTCAGTGAAAGTTTCAGCAGGCGGGTCAATAATTGCACTTTGACTTGCTTCAATTAAATAACAATTGGAAGTAGTACCTCTTTCTCGTGCGTATTCAACTTCAAACCGCAAGCGTGACCAGCTACGCGCTCTAATAATTTTTGTGTCTGTAGCAATGGGGAGAACTTGTACATCACGGGGTTTGGAATTGCTCATAGATTTTTGGTGAAGTGTTGCCAAATGAAAAACCAAAGAGAAATT
This sequence comes from Nostoc sp. RI_552, assembly GCA_016124525.1. GTDB lineage: Bacteria > Cyanobacteriota > Cyanobacteriia > Cyanobacteriales > Nostocaceae > Umezakia > Umezakia ovalisporum. The sequence continues at coordinate 21,657 of WGNO01000029.1, forward strand.
GCCCAGTTTTTAGCAAATTTCAAGAAGCGTGCAAAATTCATTTTTACTAAGTCGCCATCGCATAAAATATGGAAAACGCGATTTATATTGAAAAGAAATTCAGAAGTAGGGAGAAAGTTCTTGAACCTACTCCTCATTCCCCAATACCCAGCCTCCAATTAGTAGTAGTTGCCTACTTTGCGATGGCGAACTGCTGTCAGTGCGTCAGCCTTGGAAACACGACCTTCTTGAACACTGCAGTATAAAATGCAATGATCGCTGCATTCCATGCTTTTTTCAACTTCACATTCCATGTATGCGAGAGCATCAGTGAGAATAGGAGAACCGTTTTTGGCAGTTTGAAATTTGACCCCAGCAAATCTGTCTGTTCCTGGGTGTAAGCGCTTCAGAAAATGCTTTTTCAGTTCTTGATAATTTCCTTCTTCTAGAACATTGAGGACAAAGCAATCGCCTACTTGCATTAATGAATCAATGGCGCGGTCTTTGGCTACGGCGATGGTGAATCCTAGAGGTTGGAAGCTAGCTTGGGCTACCCAAGAAGCCAACATAGCACTTTTGATATTACCTTTTTGGGTGGTGACAATGTACAGTCCATTACTAATGCGCCCCAAAGCTTTTTCCATGTTCACATCAAGAGATTTGATTTGCTTGATGTTGCGATTGCCTTTGGTACTGCTCTCGCCGCAATCGCGCATTACCAATTGTCCCAAATCTATGCCTGCTTCTTGGCAATGGTGAAACGTATTTTCTGAAGGAGTTTCTTTAATGCGAATAGCTGAGAAAGCTTCTTTCACACCTAAGTCGATAAATTTACGCCGCAAAGTATCAATAGGTTCATCATCACCCCCGTAACTTTCAAACAAGCCAATTAATTGCTTGTTTTTGACAACAGATAACAATGAACTAATCCCAGCTTGGGCTGTAATATCTGTAGATGGGGGCATCCCGATTACAACCCCCTTGGCTCTACCTGCTAATTCCTGAATTTCTTGCAGTTCAGCTGTGCTGATATCAATGACTTCTACTCCAACCCCGGTTTTTTGTATGCCTTCGGCTATAGCTGTAGCGATTTGCTGCCCATACCCATACTCAGAAACATAAAATAAGCCTACCGTAGTTTCTGTTTTAGCTTGTCTTTGACTCCAAACTTGGTAGCACTCTGTTAATATTTCTAAATGATGGTAAAGTATGGGGCCGTGACCGTTGGCAATCATGTTAATTTTTCCCAGTTCGCTCATTCTTTTCATAGCATTGAGCAGAGAACGAGCGTTAGGTCCCATGAGACAGTCATAGTAAAATCTAAAATCAGCTTCAATAGCTTCTAAATCTTCATCAAAAGTGCGATTGTCACAAAAGTGCATCCCAAAAGCGTCGCAAGTGAACAAAGTTTCGGTTTTGCGGTCGTAGCTGAAAATAGTGTCTGGCCAGTGCAGGTTAGGTGCGCTTACAAATTCAATTTCGTGTCCTTTACCAATATTGATGCGATCGCCACTTTTAACAATTCGCTTAGAAAATGGATCATGTACTAAACTTTCTAAAAACTGGAGAGCAATTTTTGAAGCTAATACTGTTGCTCTGGGAGCCAACTGAAGCACATCTTCAACTAAGCCGCTATGGTCTGGTTCTGTGTGGCTAACAATTATGTAATCAATAATCTTGGGGTTAATAAGGCTTTTGAGTGTATCTAAATACAATTGACGAAATTTCTGGTGAGAAGTGTCAATCAAAACTGTCTGCTCGCCTCTAATTAGATATGAGTTATATGTTGTACCGTTTTGCAGTCCAAACTCAATATCAAAGCGATCGCGATCCCAATCAAGAGAGCGAATCGCCGTTGTATTAGGAGCAATTTCTACAGTCTGTATAGTTAGTCGATGCTGTACATTCTCTGCGATCGCTACCATTCTTCATCTCCGAGCTAGAAATTTTAGTATTCTTTTCTGCACTCATTGTCCCTGAAATTTATTTTTAAGATTGTAATCAAGATGTTATTTCTATAAATTAACCCTGTAGCATTTATAGCGGTTTTTCAGCATTTTTTAGCACTTAAATCATAGATAGTGAATTAATTATGCCACCGACATAAACTTTTAAATATTGATAATTATTGAGAACTTTTAACCACCCAAAAAACATCATACATATCTTATTTTGATAAAAACAAATTCGTAATAAAAAGCATAGAATGAAAGTTTTGAACCCAGAAAACCCCAACCTAGATACAAAGTTAAGCCGACTCTTAATGTAAAATTACTTTGTGTATTGGCTGTTTTGCGGGCTAATAAAATAAATGAGTAAAAAAAAAGGCAAAGTTTATCTTGTGGGTGCTGGACCTGGAGATATGGCATATCTGACTGTGAAGGCTTATCATCTCTTGGCTAAAGCTGAAGTATTAATCTACGATGCTTTGGTAGATGAGCAATTGTTACAGTGTGTTTCTCCTGATTGCCTACAAATCAATGTTGGTAAACGTGGTGGTCAACAAAGTACTCCACAAAGCGAAATTAATTGGTTACTTGTGCGGCACTGTTTGCAAGAACAACAAGTGGTAAGATTAAAATCAGGCGATCCGTTTATTTTTGGGCGCTGCACCCAAGAAATTCAAGCCTTGCAAGCCTCTGGTTGTGAATTTGAAGTAGTACCAGGAATTTCCTCAGCTCTTGCAGCCCCATTGATGGCAGGAATTCCCTTGACTGATGCTGTACTTAGTCGTTGTTTTGCAGTGTTTACAGCCCATGAACCAGATGTTTTAGACTGGGAAGCATTATCTCGGTTGGAAACTTTAGTAATATTGATGGGTGGCCGGTGCTTGCCAGAAATTGTACAGCAACTTCTTAGGAATCAGCGATCGCCTTCTACTGCTATTGCTATTATCAGGCAAGCGGGAACTCCTCATCAAAAAATTTGGATAGGGGAACTAAATAATATTCTGGAACAAACTGCAAACATTTCTCTCTCTCCAGTGGTAATTGTTATTGGCGAAGTTGTGAGACTATCAAAAAATAGTGGGAGCCTGAGAACCCCTATGCTTTAGCGAGGGGATGAAACGCGAGTCAGGGGGATAAATACCCATGTTTCCTCATTTCCCTTGTTGACTTTCAATATACCTTTTAACTACCTCAGCGCTTACCTGATTTGTTGACGCTACAAAGTAAGTCAATGTCCACATAGCAGGTATTTTTTTAGTTATGGAAACTCTTTTCTTAGGTGATGAGATACTCTACCTTTAACCCATCTAGCAATATCTGCTGGTGATTCATGGGTAAGAGCATTGATGAATAAATGAACGTGGTCAGGTTGAACCATCAGCGCAATAAGTCGCCGTCCATGCTCTGTTACTAGCTCAAAAATAATCTCTTGTCACCTTTTAGCAACCTTTTTAATTAATACTGACTTTCTACGCTTTGGTACAAAAACAAAATGGTAATTAATTGAAGATACAGAGTTCTCGGTGCGCCTGTATTCATGGTCTTCCCTAGATAATTTAGCCATATTTACTAAGAATATTGTTGTCAAATATTATAGTAACTATTATTATAAAATACAGGAGGTGATGAAAAATTCTACATAAGAATCCCGCTAAAAGCAAAGTTTACTTATGAACAAAAAGCTTTTTGGATTGACCAATGCCAACAGTTAAATAGTTTAATTAATTGCGCCATATATGCAACTAGGCAGGCTTATTATGCAAGCTTAGAGGAATGTGATAATTATTTTACTACCCACTGGCGTGGTGATGAATTACGTCATGGCTGGAAAATTTATCATTGCAAAACCACGTACCTACAGCTAGATAAAATCCTCAAAAATAACCCTCACTACAAAGCGATGGCACCTCAGTCAGCACGGCAGATGCTTAAATCTGTGGGAGAGTCAATAACCAGTTACAACAAACTAGTTGCACTGTATTACCAGGGTGATGTTCATAAACCCTCATTACCAAAATATAGAAAGGGTGGCGGTTTTGCTGCTGTTACATTTCCCCGTCAAGCATTAACGTGGAAAAATGGTTGCTTTTATCCATCAATCAGGAAAAAAACTAAGCCGGAATTACTAACAGAAATAACTTTGCAATTACCTAATTTAATTGATTCACACTGGGTAAAAGAAGTTACTATTAAACCTTATTTAGGTGAATTTTGGATAGATTGGGTAATTGATAACTGTAACAAACCAGTCAACACTAACCCGGAGCTAGATTATTCCCAAGGGTGGAGTTTTGACCACCGTGGCACTAACTGGTTAACAGGTGTTTCCACTCGCGGTAAAAGCCTAATTATTGATGGACGCACACTCAAATCAATAAATCAAGGTTATTGTCCCTTAGTAGCCAAATACAAACAAAATAAATTTGATTTTTATTGGGACTCTAACTTAGATAGAGTGCAACTTCAACGCAATAATCAAATGCAGCATGCTATTAACAAAGCAGCACGATTTATTATTAATCAATGTCTTAACGACAGAATTGGTAATCTGATTATTGGCTGTAATCATGGGCAGAAAAATAGCTCTAAGATGAGTAAGTGTGGAAGTCAAAACTTTGTTTCCATTCCCACGGGTGGTCTAATTGAACGTCTTAAACAAATTTGTCCAGAATATGGCATAAAAATAACGATTGGCGATTACCTCTACAAACATGGTGAAAAACTCGACGGATGGAAACCGTCAGGTCAAAGGGTAAAACGCGGATTGTACAAAACTTCTGCTGGTATACTGGCAAACGCTTACTGTAATGGTGCTGCAAATATTTTAACAAAAGTAGCCACACAGCTAGGTGCTAACCTAGCCAAGGTGGGTAGGGGAGCTTTGACACTCCCAATACGGGTTGATTTATTTAATGGATTAAGTAGATCATATCCTAAAGGTTGCGTCCCACGGCTTCAGCCTGGGTAGCAACATCAGTTTAGAATGCCCTGTGTTTCAACCAGGTGAGATGTCAAGCAATTACTTACACCCTAAAAAAATATCTTCAGAAGAAAAAGTTTTTCAGCCTCTACCTATGTCCAATAATTTCTCTTCATCTTTTCATCTCCCTCTCAAAGGTAAAACTATCCTAGTAACTCGTTCTTCTGGACAATCCAGGGAATTTGTCCATCGCCTCACAGCATTGGGCGCTATGGTGATTTCTATGCCCACCTTAGAAATTGTTCCGCCTTCTAGTTGGGAAAATTTGGATCAAGCCATCGCTTGTTTGGCTGATTTTCACTGGTTAATTTTCACTTCTACTAATGGTGTGGATTACTTTTTTGAGCGATTAATTGCCAAAGGTAAAGATATCCCTGCTTTAGCAAGGATAAAAATTGCTGTTGTTGGTGAAAAAACAGCCCACAGCCTCCAGCAACGCGGTGTGGTTCCTGATTTTATTCCTGCTAACTTTGTAGCTGATTCCCTGGCAGCGAATTTCCCAGAACCGCTACAAAGGAGAAAAGTATTATTTCCTAGAGTAGAAAGCGGTGGACGAGAAATTTTAGTTCAAGAGTTAACTGCTCAAGGTGCAGTGGTTGTAGAAGTGGCTGCATATCAATCTCGCTGTCCTAGCTCCATACCAGAATCGGTAAAATTAGCTTTGCAAAATGGGACTGTGGATATAATTACTTTTGCTAGTTCTAAAACTGTGAATTTTTTCTGTCAACTCATAAAAGAAACATTTTCCCATTCTTCTGACATCGGTCACTTGTTGGCTAAAAGTTGTATTGCTTCTATTGGACCCCAAACCTCGAAAACTTGCCATGCTTTATTGGGGCGGGTCAACATTGAAGCTGAGGAATATACTTTAGATGGCTTAACAGAAGCATTGATTAAATGGGTGGAAAAATCTTAGATTATGAATAAACGTATCATTGGCTTGACAGGAGGTGTTGCTACCGGCAAAAGCACTGTGGCTAATTATTTGGCTAGCACCCAGAAACTGCCAATTTTTGATGCAGATATTTATGCAAGGGATGCTGTGGATATAGGTTCGCCAATTCTCGGCAGAATCGCTCAACGTTATGGTGAACAGATTCTACTACCAAATGGCAGTCTGCACCGGGAAAATTTAAGCGCCATCATCTTCACACAGCCAGAAGAACGCCTGTGGGTGGAAAGTTTAATTCATCCTTACGTACTGCGTCGGTTTCAGGAAGCGATCGCTCAATCACTATCACAAGAACTTATGTTAGTTGTCCCTCTGCTGTTTGAAGCAAAGATGACTAACCTAGTAACGGAAATCTGGGTTGTGCTATGTTCTGAGTCGCAGCAATTGGAAAGATTAATGCAGCGAAATGCTTTAACTCAAGAACAAGCCCAAGGTCGTATCAATAGCCAGTTATCCCTAGCAGAAAAAGCAGCCCGTGCAGACGTCATTTTAGATAATTCCTCGAATCTAGAGTCTTTGCTAAAACAGGTAGACACTGCTTTTGCTACGAATATTAGTAGTTAAGTTTTGCCTTGTGACAAAATTAATTAATTGGCACTACCTACTATAATCTCCAAAGTCACACTAATTCCACCATGGATGCAGCACCAGCAATACCGTACATTGTCTGGTGCGTTATGGTAAATTTATGACTATAATTTTTACGTCTTCCTGAGATTAAAGGCTCACGGGAGCATTATCTAGGTCGGTTATCCCTAAATGTTCGGATGTACTTGGTTTTCAATTATTCTTTGGCAAGTTAATTACGAAAAAAATACTCTTGCCTTTGGTCAGGCTAAAATTTAATTTCAAGTTTAATTTATTCCGTTGGTTGGCAAATCTCAGACATTAATCAAGTAATAAGTATAAAACACACGATTATAGGCATTTAGTGCTGGTTAGAGATTATGTATTTGATCTGGTCAATGAAGGAGCTACGGGATACATGACTGCTGTAGGCAAACTTAGGTTGGGCCATCGCATTATTTTACAAGTTGGATCTCATTCTTATGTATATCAAATCGAAGAAATTAATTACTACTTTGATCCACCCGATATATGGATAGCTTTACTGAAACAAATTTAAAAACTCATACTTGAGATTACTTTAGTCAAAAGAATTACTTTCATCAGAATAATTTTTAACTTTCCCAGTACAGGCAATTTCTTTGTACAAACTAAAATAAGCATATAGACAAGTTAAATAGATCCAACCAAATACTAAGGAATGTTAAGTATGTATCACAAAATTTTGGTAGCTGTAGACAAATCAGAAATGAGTCAATACGTGTTTGAACATAGTGTATTTTTAGCAAAAGCTGCTAACGCTGAAATCATGTTACTACACGTATTATCACCACTAGAAGATCCCTACATCAGTCCTGTATTTACACAACCAGATACCATCTATCCATCTGTACCAACTATGCCTATGGATAGTTACATCCAAGAGTGGGAAGAACTAAAAAAACAAAGACTAGATTGGTTGCAGTCCCTGACTGAAACAGCAATTAATGCAGGTGTCAAAACTAAGTTTACCCAAAGCCTGGGTGATGCTGGCAAAATAATTTGTGAGGTTGCTCGTAATGGGCTAGCCGACTTAATTATTATTGGTCGTCGAGGTCGCACAGGAATAAGTGAGTTTTTGTTAGGTAGCGTCAGTAATTACGTACTACATCATGCCCCTTGCTCGATGTTGATAGTACAAGGACGTATTCCTACCACAATGTAAATTTCTTGTTTAGGTGCAATATATCAGCCATTGAGAATTAAAAGTTTCAGAATCTCGGTATCTTCAAAAAGCTGGGATTCTCTTGTTTTTATGTCAATTTTTATGTAATCATAATTAACGCAAGCAAAGCTTGTTATAGCAACTAGAACGCAGTGTAGACAAGCAATCTAAAAATGGTAAGTAATTACAGCGCTATCCTTGATAATAGTGTAATTACTGAGGTTTCGATGACTCGCAGTTATCTAATAAAATGACAATTATATAAAAATATTTTTCATTTAAATTATAACTTGAATTAAATATATTATTCATGGGATTAATATTAATTACAGCTCTATTCTCTTTTATTTATTGGGTAAAATAATTATCTCAAAAATTAAAGGCATCAAAACTGAAACTAGCTATTTGATTAACACCAAGTAAATAGACCTCTATTTAATCTTGCCATATTAACAATATTTATACAGAACAAAATGGAGAATTTTCATTAATGGAAAGTACTGATATCAATTTATTTAAGAGTAGAGAAAAGACTTTAATTGGCGATTTTCAGCCTCAAAAACCACCCTTTGCAGGCATAGATGAAGTTTTAGCAGAAAATTTACTTTTAAGTGACACTAACGATATTAGCAATGAAAAACCTGTAGGCAATAGCGTTATTAACCCCTTTGCCGGTGGTGTTAGCAGTCAACTTAATGAATTAGTTTTTGGACGCTTGCAATCAGTCCTGGGTGAAAATGAAGTTGTCAGTGGCAGTGGTAACTCATTTACAGATGGAGATAATTCATCTTTTAATCAAGACAACCCACCCTTTGGTTATGGCAGCAGAAATTTTGGTAGTGATAACGCAAATATTGGTAATTTCAACTCAGATTTTGGTAGTGATAGCGCAACTATTGGCAATGGTAATTGGAACTTTAATAATGACAATGCAACTATTGGTAATGGTAACTGGCTATTTGGCAGTAACAACACAAACCTCGGTAATGGTAACTGGTATTGGGATGAAAGCAGTAACAACTCAACTTTAGGTAATGGTAATTGGCAATTCAACAGTGACAATTCCACTATTGGCAACGGTAACTGGGGTTTTGGTGAAAACAATACAACTATTGGCAACGGTAACTGGGACTTTGGTAATCACAACACAATTATTGGTAATGGTAACTGGGACTTTGGTAATCACAACACAATTATTGGTAATGGTAACTGGATTTTTGACGATAACAACACCATTATTGGTAACGACAAAAGCACCAGCAAATCAGAATCGCTTCCGCTAGATATTAAGACTGATGTTGATAATTTAATTGATTCGCTGATAGGCATAATGGGTGAAAAATTTTTGCCCTTAACAGGAGGTTTGGGTGTGTCAGAGACAGAGACATTTAACCGACTGATTCTTTCTCAAAATAACGGTAATATATCTACAGACATTGAGCAGTTTTTGGCATTACTCGGTAAAATTAAAAGCAATAGAATTGCCTCCGGCACTGCCCTTGGCCCAATGCCCTACCAGCACGGACAAAACCTTCAGCCCGTCCCCGAACCTTCATTTTCAGTATCACTCCTAGTAATGGGAGTGGTATGTTTGCTGTGGTCAAAATTAAAACAAGGATTTTTTGATTAATTGAAGCTTGCGCCTATTATTCAGAGTGGTCAGCAGGCTATTGAACTTGAGTTGATGACTGATGATGATTCAAGAAGCTATTTTTCTCACTCCCCATTTTATATTCTTTAGCTCCACCAAACTTAATCAAAAGTGCGATTGCAATAGTCTCAACTATAGTTAATATTATACTCAAGGCGGAACCATGTCCAAGGAAGCGATTTGACAATCGGTTTTCAGCAGGCATTTAGTATCACTTTAGTATCATCAGATACATAGTAGTACTTTCAAAAATTTCTTTGTTTTATGACCTTATTACAACCATTTTCACTGGGACGAAAAAACAATACACGCACCGTTGGGCAAAGTTTTCAGTCGGTATTTCTAATTGCATTTACCCTCTTAATGACTAGTGGAATAGGGGTGCGGTTGGGATACTTACAAATTGTTGAAGGAGCGCGCAACCGTGCCAAAGCAGAGGCTAACCGAGTGCGGATAATTGCCAAACAGCCAGAAAGGGGTAATATTTTTGACCGCAATGGTAAACTTTTAGCTAGTACGCGTCATCCTCGTTCTGTATATCTCTGGCCAATGGCGCATACTAAAGCCGGATGGTTGGTTGTTGGTTCCCGTCTAGAAAAAATTCTGGATATCCCCAAACAGGAAATAGAAAAAAAATTAGAAGAGGCCGGCCCCAACTCTTCTTCACTAATTCGCATTGCTCGTGATCTCAGTGAAGCTCAAATTACTGCCCTCAAAGAATATCAAAGCGAGTTACAAGGTGTAGAGATACATACGGAAGCTGTTCGCTACTACCCAAACGGTAAAGAATTAGCCCATGTACTCGGCTATACGCGAGAATTAACTGCCGAACAGTTAAAACAAAAACGGAAGTTAGGCTACCGATTAGGAGATGTCATTGGTCAGATGGGGGTTGAAAAGGCTTACGAAAATATTCTCCGGGGTGAATGGGGCGGTCAGCAAGTGGAAGTGGATGGTGCAGGTCGTCCCATTCGGGTATTAGGAGAAAAAAAGGCAAAACCCGGTAATGATGTTAATTTAACCATAGATTTAAATCTACAGATTGCGGCAAACAAAGCTTTGGGCAAATACAATGGTGCCATTGTGGCACTTGACCCCAAAAATGGCGGAGTTTTAGCAATGGTGTCTCGTCCCACCTTTGATCCAAATATTTTCTCTAAAGGAAAACTATCGCAACAAGATTGGCAAAGTGTCCAAGGTGAAAACCATCCTCTAGTTAATCGTGCCCTGAGTGCTTTTCCTCCCGCCAGTACCTTCAAAATTGTCACTACAGCAGCTGGACTGGAATCAGGGAAATTTTCTCCCAACACAGTCCTACAAACTTACGGTTCCTTAACTATTGGTGGGATAAGATTTGGTGAATGGAACCACGCTGGATTCGGTCCTTTAGGTTTTGTGGGCGCAATGCAGTGGAGTAGTGATACTTTCTTTTATCAAATTGCTAGGGGAGTGGGTGGCCCTACTTTAATTGAATGGACTCGTAAATTTGGATTTGGTCAGAAAACTGGCTTTGAGTTTGTCTCGGAAGAAACAAGGGGTTTAGTGCCAGATGAACAATGGAAACAAAAAACTTGGAAGATGCCTTGGACTGTAGGTGACACTGTTAATATGTCAATTGGTCAAGGTGCTTTATTAAGTACTCCTTTGCAAGTTGCGGTTATGTTTGCTGTACCAGCTAATGGCGGCTACCGAGTCCAGCCCCATTTGCTTAAAGATAATGAAGAAGCAAAAAGCTGGCGAGAATCTGTGAATATGAAGCCGACAACCATTACAATTCTTCGTGATGGACTGAGAAAGGTAATCACTGAAGGTACTGGTAAAGTTTTGAATAACCCCGCACTTCCCCCAGTAGCAGGTAAAACAGGTACAGCTGAAGCATGGCAGCGTCGGGTGAAAAGAAATCATGCTTGGTTTGGCGCTTATGCTCCGGTAGATCAACCAGAAATCGTGATTGTAGCTTTCGCCGAACATTCTGGAGGTGGTGGTGGTAGTACTGCGGGGCCAATGCTTTTAGAAATTATGAAAGACTATTTTCAACGCAAGTACCCTGGTAAATATAAGCAACCAAAGTAAATGGTTTCTATTTCTATACCGACAAAGGCAAAAAGATGGTGTTGAATTACTCCAATGCTTAGGGTTTTTGAGTGGAAATCGCTAACTTTGCCCCTTTTACCTGACGCACCTGATCCATAACTGCCACTACCTGACCATGCCCGACTTGCTCATCAGCATTAATAATTACCAACGCTTCGGAGTTAGAACCAATTATAGTCCGCAGTTGCTCTGCTATTGAATCAACTTGACTAGGTTGACGATTGACGCTAATTACTCCTTGTTTGTCTACCGTAACAGTAACTTTCATGGGAACTTGCTGTTGTGTTGCTGTGCTCGCTTGAGGTAAATTCACAGGCAAACCTTCAGAACGAGTTAAAAACAGCGTTGACATTATAAAAAACGTTAAAATCGCAAATATCACATCAATCATCGGTACGATGTTGATCTGTGTTGGTATATCTGCTTCATCTGGTAGACGCATAGTTTTTCTCCCCTCGTTCGTAGCGTCGGCGGTAAAGTAATTCTAGTTGTCCCCCGTACTCTTGAAAGAGTGCCATTTGACGGACATATAAACTTCTAAAGGAGTTGGCAAATAAAAGTGTAAACATAGCAACTATCAACCCCGCCGCGGTAGAAACCAAAGCTTCACTAATACCAGCAGTTACACTGGCGGTTTTTGTACCTCCTACATCGCCAATATCCAGGGAAGCAAAAGAAGTAATCAATCCCAACACAGTACCCAGTAAACCTAATAGTGGTGCTAGACCAATAATTGTCTCAAAGATATTTTGAAAGCGTTTCAGTAAAGGTATTTCAGCTTGGGCCTCACTTTCTAACGCTAAACGAAATTCTTCGGGATTTGCTTCTTCTAATTCCAAAGCCGCCAGAAAAATTCGTGCTAAAGGCAAATCTGCATTTTTCCGTAGTGTATCTAAGGCACCAACTACGTTATCTAGCCGATAAAGTTTCAATACCTCTCTAATTACATTGCTTTGACGGTTATTGATTCTCACCCAAAACCGGATACGTTCAACAATCAGCGCTACTGCTAACACCGAAAACCCAAATAGCGGCCACATCACCACGCCGCCAGCCGTAAACAGATTATTAATTTCCATTTAGTGCCTCGCACATAATAATAAGTAATACACAGGCAGATTAGTATAATCTTCAGGTAAATTGATACTTTTTGTCAAGAGAGCATAAAAATTTCTGAGAAGTTTTTTCAAATTCATCCAGAATTCACAACAAATCCAAAGGCTGGAAAAGTATTCCAACACAGAATTTTGTATGAAATCTAGGCGAAGAGAATTAATTTAAATTTTTGCAGTTATTTTGTGGCTAATTGTCATTTGATTTAGACGCAACTTTACGTAAGCTTTGAGTTGTATAAGTAACTTTTTACAAAAATTAACCTAGTTAATTTTACGACTATATAGGCTTAAGAAAACACTGTTTAGCATCATAAACCCATATGGCTCACTACAGGGTAGATGAGGTGAGAACAAACTAAATCCAAGAATTAAAACATCCTGGTTAATCGGCAGTTAATTATTCTGATCTCAACCATGACGGCAATCCCGATTAAAACTTAATCACAATCTCTTCTGTCTGTCAAAAGACAGACTGTCATAATTCAGTAATATCTCTAGGGATTACGCAAATATCCACTTATGGTTGTGTGGAATTCATATTTCTAGCTTTGTAGAATAATTCTAAACTGTGGCGATCGCCGACAAAACGCCAGTGCCAAGGTTCATAACTCACACCTTGGGGATTATTCTCAGGAAAGGACATTTCAAAGCCAAAACGGGCAGCATTTCCTTGTAACCACTTAAAGGCTTTAGTATTTTCAAAGTTGGTTTGGAGATTAGTTGCTGGTGCTGCACCATCACCTATGTCTACAGCATAGCCTGTGTGATGTTCACTGTGTCCAGGAGGCGCACTGACGGATGCTCTTTGGGTTGGGGTTTGATTCCGGGTAGCACCAACAGCAAAAAATAACTGTTCCTGAACTTTTACAGAGCGAAAACCAGAAATTGGCACTAAAATTACACCCTCACGTCGCGCAGCTTGTGTCATAGCTTTATACTTTTGAGCTGCAGCTGTTCGCATTTTAATTTGCCCATCTACCGTAATTGGTAATAGTTCTGACCCTGGGGCTTCTGAATATCTCAAATGACCTAACAGCGTATCAACATTTCTATCTTTTCTATTGACATAATCGCTAGATTGTGTATTCGGTGTGGCTGTTGGACTAGGTGATAAAGAATCAACATTAGTCTTCGCATCGACGACGAAAAACCAAAAACCAACAATTAAACCTAACAGGACTAACCCTCCTAACCCTCCCATCAGCAAAACTAGGGTTTGCGGCGGTTGCTGGGGTTTTACTTCAGGTCCATCGCGTAAAGCCACTGGGATATCTTCACCAGGGTCATCTGAGAAGTTATGCGGTTGTTCAGAAAACCGGGCTTTATTCAAGGATCAACTCCTGCCTTTGTACAATATTCATCAAAGATTGTAGACTGGACACAAATAAACATCTTCCGTAGTCTTTACATCCATATATTCCAGGTCACAATCTTGGCTAACCTCTTAGAACTATACGCGAAACTGATAGGACTAGTGTTGGTAGGTTTTATTCTAGGACGCAAACTACCCAAGACAGTTCCTACCCGTATAGGCCAATGGCTATTTTGGGTGGGGATACCCATAAGTATCGTGGCTTTTTTACGTCAAGCTGACTTATCAGGACGGATTTGGATTGCGCCAGCCATCGCCCATCTGGCCATTTCACTAGGGGGATTCTTGGCTTGGTTGGGAATCAAAGGGCAAAAGTATTTTACAAATACCGTCTACCAAAAATCAACTCAAGGTAGTTTACTCCTAGCGGCAATGGTAGGTAACACAGGTTATCTTGGTTTTCCCATCACCCTAGCATTGGTGGGGCAAGAATACTTTGCCTGGGCTTTATTCTACGATATGTTGGGTTCGCTTTTCGGGGCTTATGGCTTCGGAATAGTATTGGCATCTCATTTCGGCAGTAATGTTAGGAATTATTGGCAAATTACCAAGTCTATTTTAATTAATCCTGCTTTGTGGAGTTTTGGCTTTGGCTTGCTGTTTCGCAAAGTGACGCTTACCAGTGTGTTTGAATATAGCCTAGAAAAATTAGGTTGGAGTGTTGTTGCTGTAACCTTAATATTAATTGGGATGCGACTTTCCCAGCTTAATTCTTGGCACAAGCTACCAGAGGCAGGGATGAGTTTAACAATTAAGATGTTAGTAGTTCCCCTAATTCTTGGTGCTACATTACCGGTACTTGGCATTACTGGGGAACCAGCACAGGTAATCGTGCTACAAATGTCTATGCCTCCAGCTTTTGCCACGTTGGTAATTGCTGAAACTTTTAATCTGGATCGCGACCTCGCAGTTACCTCCTTGGCGGTGGGGTCTATGTTATTATTACTTGCTCTCCCCTTTTGGCTATGGCTATTTTGATCCGCGCATTTCAGAGAGTGCCGATTATTTTGTCTCACCTCTGGCGGGACCAAGACCCTACACATTAAGGGTAGACCATTCACTTAAGGTCTCAAGTCTACAAGTATAGATTTCGATATAAAATAACGATACTATAATTATAGTCTGCTTAATTCCTAAAATTATTGTTATTATTTCTGCAGTTTTTGACTTTCTTACTTTTAACACTTGCATATCGCCATCAAGAGGTTGAGCATGAGTCAGCACAGTCATCACGACTCTGTGGAAATACAGCCTAGTTTATCGGTTCGATTAACAGAACTGGCTCAACTTTTTCTCAAGCTAGGCTTGATTGGTTTTGGGGGACCTCAAGCTCACATAGCGATGATTAATGATGAAGCTGTAGTCCGCCGGGGCTGGTTAACTCAAGAACAATTTTTAGAAGGTGTGGCTGTTTGCGAGATGTTACCTGGGCCTGCTTCTACACAGATCGGAATTTATACTGGGTATGTGCGGGCAGGACATTGGGGAGCTTTAGTAGCAGGTATTTGTTTTATTTTGCCTGCCTTTTTAATTGTGCTAACTCTGTCTTGGGCATATTTTCGTTTTCAGGGTATACCGCAAATTGAAGATTTGTTTTTAGGGATTACACCTGTTGTCATTGCTATCATCTTTGGATTTTGCTGGAAGTTAGCAAAACGGACAATTACTGATAGTAAAGGTGTGACCATCGCCATTACCGTCCTTATGATGACTTTGCTACTAAAAGTCAATGTTTTATGGCTATTCATCCTGGCGGGTATTATCGGGTTAATCTTGTACCGGCCACTAACCACGCCAAAAAATCCCACCAGTGCTTGGCTAGTTCCGCTTTTACCCATGATGCGAGAGTTGCCCAAAACAGTGGCAACTGTATCTACTGAGACATTGGCAGTTTCTAGCTTTTGGGGACTGGAACGGATTCAAGAGTATTATCTGACCTTAGCATTGTTCTTTTTGAAAGTGGGTAGTTTCATCTTCGGGGGCGGGCTAGTTATTATCCCCTTATTGGAGTTTGAAGTAGTCAATCAATTTCATTGGTTAACCCAGAGCGAATTTATCGACGGTGTGGCTATTGGCGAATTTACTCCTGGGCCTGTGGTGATTACAGCCGCATTTGTGGGTTATAAGGTGGCTGGTGTTTTAGGGGCTTTAGTCTGTGCGATCGCGATTTTTACACCGTCGTTTGTATTCATTATGGGAGCTGCGCCCCTTTTACTTCGCATTCGTCACCAACCTGGAATTCGCAGCTTTTTAAAAGCTGTTACTCCGGCCGTGCTGGGAGCGATGGCGGCTGCGGCCGTTCCCTTAGCACAGACAGCTATAATCCAAGATACCTTGGGGCGCTCCATTTTAGCGATGATTGTCGGTATTGTAGCTTTAGTTGCTTTGATCCGCTTTAAGCGTCCCACATGGCAGTTAGTCCCCGTCGGTGGAATTATCGGCTTAATTGCTGGCGCTTTTTAAACAAGGCTTTTTCCTCCTTCCCACTCAATAGCAAGGTTGACTGACCTTAGCTATGAGTTCCGCCGGGTTCATATTTTCATAATGTTCAAAAGGTTGATGAATCCAGGGGTTGTCACACAAATAATCCACATAATAATCTGGTTTGATACTTGAACTTGCTTTATACCAAATTACAGCTGTACGAATTTCCTCAATTTGGAAATTACTATTTTCCTTTAGCCAAGGTATGGTCTGTTCAATTGTGATTCCAGAATCTACCAAGTCATCCACCAGAAGAATGTGCGAACCTAACTTTTCTGTTGTCATTGTCAAGTGGCGAGACAAAGTTAAATTGCCTCTTTCTTGCTTACCAGCACCACTGTAAGAAGATGTTGCTAAAATTGCCAACGGCTGCTGATATATACGTGAAATAATATCTCCCACCCGCAGTCCCCCTCTGGCGAGACAGACAATCTGGTTGAACTCCCAGCCTGATTTATATATCTGAGCAGCCAGGTGTTCAATTTTTTCGTGATAATCTGACCAAGAAACGTAAAGGTCTGGCATAGAAAAGGTAATTTTTAAGTAATACTGAATTCAACTACAAGCTTTTTATTTTAGTATGACCATGAATGATTCTGTTGATGAGTTCTCCAGAATTAATCCAGAAAATCAAAAACTGGATTTGAAAACCAAAATAGCTTATGGCGCTGGTGATTTAGGCCCCGCCATCACTGCGAATATTTCCATCTTTTTTTTACTGGTTTTTTTTACCAATGTGGCCGGGATTCCAGCTGGTTTAGCTGGTAGCATTTTAATGATTGGTAAAATTTGGGATGCCATCAACGATCCGATTATCGGTTTGCTGTCAGATAGAACTCAATCTCGTCGCTGGGGTCGTCGCTTACCTTGGTTGTTTTACGGGGCAATTCCTTTTGGCTTGGTCTTTTTCTTGCAGTGGATTGTACCGCGTTTTAGTGCCGAGGCCAGTAGTAATATTTGGCCATTGTTTTGGTACTACGTGGCCATTGGGTTACTATCTCAGGTATTCTACACTGTGGTCAGTTTGCCTTATGCGGCAATGACTCCGGAACTAACTGAAAATTATGACGAACGTACTAGCCTAAATAGCTTTCGCTTCGCTTTTTCTATCGGGGGCAGTATTTTATCGTTGATTCTAGCGCAAATTATTTTTGCTAGGATTAGCGATCGCGAACAGCAATATCTAGTTTTAGCGGCAATTTGTGCTGTCATATCGGTTCTAGCCTTATATGCGTGTATTTTTGGCCTGCGCGATCGCGTGTTAGCTTTTGAAGCAAAACGCACCCAAGTGGAAGAACCTCCATCCATACCTTTTTTGGAGCAAATAAAAATCGTTTTTAGTAATCGCCCTTATCTATTTGTTATTGGTATATATCTTTTTTCTTGGTTAGGGGTGCAGGTGACAGCCACAACCATTCCTTATGTTGTCGTCAACTATATGCGTCTGAAGGAATCAGATGTTCCCTCAGTGATGATTGCAGTCCAAGGAACAGCCTTGCTCATGCTATTTGTTTGGAGTGCTTTGAGCAAGAAAATCGGCAAAACAGTGGTTTATTTTGCAGGTATGAGTTTATGGATCATAGCCGCAGGAGGACTATTTTTGTTACAGCCTGGTCAAATAGCTTTGATGTATCTGTTAGCTGTCATGGCGGGTTTTGGCGTGTCCACTGCTTATCTAGTTCCTTGGTCACTAATTCCAGATGTGATTGACTTAGATGAACTCCAAACCGGACAACGCCGAGAAGGCATTTTTTACGGCTTTATGGTATTGCTGCAAAAATTAGGTTTAGCTTTGGGAATATTTTTAGTAGGAAACGCCTTAGAAACAGCCGGTTTCCAACCCGCCATACCAGGAGAAACTACGCTACCCATTCAACCTGACTCAGCACTGCTAGCTATCCGCATCACCGTTGGACCACTACCGATAATTTTTTTGATTTGTGGTTTATTGCTCATGTATTTTTACCCAATTACCCGTGAAATCCACACAGAAATTATGATGAAACTCAAAGCACGTCGGGAAAACAGAAGGGTTTAAACTGCTGGCGCAACAAAGTAGTTAACAACAGCAGCAAATCAACAATCAAATTTGGACTACCATAGCTGAGTATTGAAAAACTACAAGTAAAAATTCAATGACTACAGTTACATCCCACGAAATTGCTTTGTTTCGTTCTCAGTTAGCCGATGATCCTACAGCTATGGAAGCCCTGGACTTAATTGAAGATTGTGATGGAGATTTAGAAGATGCAGCTATGACTTTAGCCATTCGGTCAGGACAACAACCAGGGATGACTAATTCCGAGTGGTTGGATGCTATGGCTAGAAAATGGCGTGCAGTTATTTGTCAACAAGAATACCGAGAAGACTTGCTGAGTGACTCATTGGTGAAAATCATCGAAGTTCTCAAAAAAATGCCCACATTTCCCACGATTTTGGCAACGCCAGTTCTTATATATATTCTTAAGCAAGGGATAAACGATTTTTGTCAGCCACTGGATCCGCTTAATTGATACCTGATGCCAGACAATGCGATAATAAAAGCACGGAAACCACAATTCCACATTTCCCTTACCACGGTAGTTACCCTTTTTTCCTCTATGTATATATCAGGCACAACTTCGATTCCACTAGTTTTGATAACCTGTTAATTAAGAACTTTTATCAAACAATTATTATTTAATCAATGAACTACGTTGTTGCTGTGTTACCAAACCGCATCCAAGCCGAAGCCGCTTACTTAGCTCTAGAAGCACAAGGCATCAAAAGCACTATCCTGGGTAAGGGTTATAAAACTGCTGACGAGTTTGGCTTGGTTGATCCCCAAGAACAAGCTAAAAAGCAAGCAAAGCTGATGTCATACTGGCTCCTACCATTCGGCTTTTTTGCAGGTTTTACCTTTAGCCTAATTACAGATTTAAACACTTTTTCCTGGGCGGGTGAAGTTGGTAACCACATCGTTGGGGGACTGCTGGGTGCTGCTGGTGGGGCTATGGGTAGTGTTTTTGTCGGTGGTGGTGTTGGGTTAGTGGTGGGCGGCGGTGACGCTTTACCCTACCGCAATCGCTTAGAGATGGGTAAATATATAGTTGTTGTTCAGGTTTCCGAAGCGATCAGTCGGCAAGCAACCCGCATATTACGTAAGTTTGAACCAGAAAATATCCAGGGTTATGCTGACACATCCAGCATATAGCAATTGAAGATTCACAATTCAAAATTTGATAATTTGGATAATGTTGCCAAGAGAAGAACTTTTAAAAGGTGTCGAAAATCGTGATAGTGTTGCTCGTGTCATAGATCAGGCAGAACAAGCAATTAAAACTTGGGAAGTAGTTTTGACTGATTTTTTGTCTCCCCCGGAATTAGCAGAAATTCACAGGGTATTCAATCGGTTAACAGATGTACAATTACTCACCTGGGGTGGTTATCCCCAAGCAGAACGTCAAAGAATTGCCATGGCGCGTTCTGAATTGCCCCTAGATCAATCTCAAGTTGACCTTGCAGCTTTAGAAATTGCCGGTAATTTTCTGTTTGATCCCGCCACTCACCGCGACTTTTTGGGCGCAATGCTGGGGACGGGAATTGTCCGTGAAAAGACAGGAGATATTATTGTTCTGGGAGAACGGGGAGCGCAAGCAATCTTAGTACCTGAGTTGGCAGAATTTTTAGAAATGAGTCTGCAACAGGTGCGCTCAGTTCCCGTGAAAACTCAGCGCTTTGACATTAATGAGTTGAAAGTTAGGGAACCGAAGAAAAAGGAATTAACTACAGTGGAAGCTTCTTTACGACTAGATGCCATCGCTTCTGCTGGTTTCGGTATGTCCCGCAGTAAAATGGTTAATTTCATCGAGAGTGGCGATGTCCGCGTCAATTGGAAAGACGTTAATCAAGCTAGTTCTCATGTTAAGACAGGCGACTTAATCGCTATTCGTGGTAAAGGACGTTTAGAAGTAGGCGAAATTGCTGTTACTAAAAAAGAACGTTACCGCGTGCAATTAACAAGATATATGTAGACTTTAATCTTTTCTTACAGCTTTACCAATATACCAAACCGAAGTATCTTCATTGATTTCGATGGGAAACGGTTCTGAGTTTTTGTCTTTATTTTTTGTATTTAAACCTTTAAACAGGATGTTGATGAATGTTTGAAAACTCATACCCCCTGTCAAGTCAAATCCTTTAATGACAACATTTATAAAACCATTACTTTCCATTGTATAAGTTAGTCCTTCGGGTTTAATAAACTTATTCCAATCATGAAAACCTGGCGGTATTTGCTTGAGAATATCCTCCAAGAGCCAAATCATGATCAATCTTGATTTCAAATTCCTATTAATTGTATCAAATAAAAATAAACCATTTGTCTTTAACACTCTATGAACTTCGGAAATAACTTGTTTCCAATCTGTCACGTGTTCTAAAACATCACAACACAACACAACATCAAATTCCTTGGCAGCAAAAGGCAAATTTTCCGCAATTCCCCAATGATAATCAATGTCTAAGTTGTTTTTTCTAGCATGTGCTTGAGCAACTTTAATTGATGGCAAAGATAAATCAATAGCAGATACAATAGCTTTTTGTTTAGCTAAAGTTTCACATGCTAATCCACCCCCACAACCAACATCTAAAACCTTAACTCCTTGCCAGGTGGGGATATAATTTGAAAAAAAATCAATTCTAGACTTATTCAGACGAGCAGATAAATTTAAAACTTCACCTTCTATCCACCAATTATCTGCATTTACATCATAGTATTCTAGAGGATTTTTTTTCATTTTTTGGATGAATAATAATAATTATGAATCAATGCTTAATAGCATTTCTAATAATTAACACTTTATCTTTTGCTACGCAATTAATCCCTCCTACTTTAGGGCTATTTTAGTTGAATTAATAAAGTTATCTAAAACACATTTTCTTGGAAAAATAGCCTTTTCTAAGCTTCTAGTCTACTACGGGTTCAGCACCATGAGGCCGGAAATTCCCCAGTTAATTGCTTCTTCCCGGTGAATCACACCAATACCTTCCACCCGTCGCCGAAAGATGGAATTGTTAATAGGATTGTTAATAAATAAACCCTCATACTCATCCATCTGTAAACTGCATAAATAGAAGATCCAGTAATTGCAAGTGTCTTTCTATCACAGGGATAGTTTTAGCCGCAAAGGCTTGCAAGTCTCGGTCTTGACCTAACTGTATTTGACGGGTATGGATGACTAAATTTTCCATGTGTCCGTTAATGCCAGCTTCATTTATATATGCTTGGTCAAAATTGCTGCCAGAAAGCTCTGATAGTTGTGCTTTTAACGCTTGATACTTGGGGCTTGCAGTGGTTGGCAGAGTAATTCCCTTTTGCTGCGCCAACTCTATTAATTGCTCATTCAAAGGCGTGTGATCCGCAATCATTTGTTTGGCATATTGCCTGACATCACTATTTTTTGATTTTTCCAGTGCCAATTTTGCTAGTTCAACTTCCGCCATTCCGGCTTGAGCTGCTTCTTGCACATACACCATGTCAATTTCACTGAGGCTAGCTTGTGAAATTTTAGTCTCTAGAGTCCTAGAGTTATGGGGTGTGGTGTGGGCGATGGCCTTCGGCACTGCCCTCGGCGCAATCGCTCTTTGATTGATCTGGGCATAGCCAGGAACAGCGATGGTGCTACTTACTCCAATAATTCCAATCAGATGAGTAAATTTTTTCGCCAAGTTTCCATGCAATAAATTCATTTTGTTCACTTGATAGAGGATTCTTGATCACGGTTTTGGCGGTCCTCAGGTTCCGTACTTAAAACAGACCGGGGATATTCTTGATCTGAGAGGAGATTAGCTTCCGATGGACCCACGCCGTAATGGTAAGGATGTAAAGCTAAAACAGGTTGAGTTTTAAAGTTCTCTGGTGGGGGTGGAGAAGTGGTCATCCATTCCAAAGTCAAACCTCGCCAAGGGTTATCAGGTGCTTTTTCACCGTATAACCAGCTATGGCAAACGTTAATCAAAAAAGGTAGGGTAGAAATTGCCAGTAATACCGCACCAATAGAACAAATAAGGTTGAGATCGGCAAATTTGGGGTCATACACAGCAATTCGCCTTCTCATCCCTTGGATACCTAACTGGTGCATGGGGAAAAATGCCAAGTTAAAGCCAATATAGGTAAGTACAAAGTGAATTTTCCCTAGGTTTTCATCTAGCATTCGCCCGGTCATTTTCGGAAACCAATGATAAATACCGGCATACAAGCCAAAGACACTACCACCAAATAAAACGTAGTGTAGGTGAGCCACAATGAAATAGCTGTCATGAACGTGAATATCGAAGGGAACCGCAGCTGTCATGACACCGCTAATTCCACCAATGACAAACACCGAAATCAAGCCCATGGCAAATAGCATGGCCGTCCGAAAGTGGATTTTGCCACCCCAGATGGTTCCTAACCAGCTAAATACTTTAATTCCTGTGGGTACAGCAATAACCATGGTGGTGATCATGAAAAACATTCGCACCCACCCTGGTGTCCCAGTCGTAAACATGTGGTGCGCCCAGACAATTAGTGATAAACAAGCGATGGCAATACTGGAATAAGCAACGGCTAGATAACCAAAAATTGGCTTGCGGGCGTGAACTGGAACAATTTCCGACATCATCCCTTGGACTGGGAGAATCATGATATACACGGCTGGGTGTGAATAGTACCAAAACATATGTTGATAAACTACAGGATCACCCGCTCCCGTGGGGTTGAAGAATGTCGTACCTGCAAGGAGGTCAAAAGTGAGCAAAATCAGCCCCCCAGCCAGTACAGGAGTTGCTAACAGTGTCAACCCAGAAGTTGCTAGCATTGCCCAGCAAAAAAGAGGCATGTCACTTAGACCCATCCCTGGTGTCCGCATTTTCAAAATTGTCACCAGAAAATTTAGTCCTGCCAAAATCGAGGAAGTTCCCAATAAAAGCAGGCCGAAAATCCACATAGCTTCACCGACTTGACCCATCACCAGACTTAACGGCGGATAGGATGTCCAACCAGCTTGGGGTGGTCCGAAAAAGAAACTAGCTATGATTAAAAGGCCTCCTGGAGGGACAAGCCAAAAAGCCACTGCATTCAAACGCGGAAAAGCCATGTCTCGCGCCCCAATTAAGAGAGGAACTAAAAAGTTACCAAATCCCCCCGTCCCAGCCGGAATAATCCACAGAAAAATCATTATTGTTCCGTGGAGGGTAAATAAACCACTATAAAGTTCAGGGCTAACTACGTCTGTCTCTGGTGTTGCTAGTTCACTACGAATTACAGTGGCTAAAACACCACCCAATAAATAAAAAACAAAACTGGTGACTAGGTATTGAATGCCAATAACTTTATGGTCAGTACTAAAGCTAAAATATTCTCGCCAATTCCTCATCACAGGTTCTTCAGGATGAGCCGGAAGATTGGCAGTTTCTTGAACTTGTACTTGTGTCATAATCAATAAAATTTAGATACTAGTATGGCTAGTATCTTCTACCCCTTGCTGTAAAATTTCTGACGGCATTAAACCTGGACGATGAGCATCATTAGGAACACCATGAGGATCTAAAACTCCTTCTGGTAGGTACACTAATTCCCGTAGTGGTGTGACCATAGGATCTTCCGTAACTTTGTACGGCACTCTCCCCATTGCTACATTGTCATGGTTTAATTCGTGGCGATCGTAAGTACAAAGTTCATATTCTTCAGTAAATGAAAGGCAGTTTGTCGGGCAAAATTCCACACAATTACCACAGAAAATACAAACTCCAAAATCAATACTGTAGTGTTTTAATTCTTTCTTTTTGTATTCTTTATTGAACACCCAATCTACAACTGGCAGATTAATAGGACAGACGCGAACACAAACCTCGCAAGAAATACACTTATCAAATTCAAAGTGAATACGACCCCGATAGCGTTCAGAAGGAATTAGTTTCTCATAAGGATATTGAACAGTAATAGGACGACGGTTCATGTGGTCAAAAGTTACCGACAGTCCTTGTCCAATATATCGACTGGATTGCCAAGCTTGTTGGGCGTAATCTCTGACTGGTTTGAGAAAGTTAAACATGAGTAAATTAATGTCACGTAATCGTGCTCTTAATAAGCACGTTAATGGCTAATATTGTTGATAACTTCCGTCAAAGGTCAGGCTAAATATTAACTTAGATTGTATGTAAAAGTACAATTTCTCCTCTAAGCAAGCAAACTTGGCCTATTTGCCAAAATATCGAAAACCTAAAATCATACAATAATGCGACTAATTGTAGGTGACATTTTTTTATTCATTATTAGTATCAGGAGAATCATATATGCCCCAATTTTTAATACCGCAATTTTGTAATATCCCTTCAACACTATGAATCTCTTCATCTGTACCATTCAGGATCAGTAAATAATAACTCTGTTGCAGGCGATCGCTATAAACTCTGGCTCGGTTTTCGGGTATCCCTAAATCAACTAGCGCCTGCACTAAATTCTCATTTGCTAATGCTCCCATAGCAACACCCGCCATACTAGCAACTAACGCCACACCTACTGAACCTGCTGCCAATAAAGTTCCTAAACTAGGAATCGCCAAACTACTCAAACCAACCAGCACACTACCCCAGATAGTAGCCGTCAGTGTATCACCTATTGGCTTGGTAGCGTTAACACTTTGGTCACCAATGCGATTACTTAGGGCTATGGGCTTTGCACCATCGCTCATCTGTGCCTCACCCAGGCCCTCGTCTGGTTCTACATCTTTAGCAATGATAGAAACTTGCTCCATGGGAAAGCCTGACGCTTTCAATTCATTAATTGCTTGCTCTACTTCTTGATATTTTCCAAATACTCCTACCGCATATTTATTTTTTTTCTGATTTTTAGTAACCATATTATCCCCATTCGCAATTACCAGTCAAATTCAATTTGCTTGATAAAAATCCCCTATGCAATTAATTTGGTAATTAATAAAAAATATTCGATTTTAACCAACAAAAATTTTGTTAACCAGCCGCAGCATATACTAATAAAAAATACATACTGCGGCTGTGAATGTTTTAATCTTGTCAAGAATCTGTTTGACCGGGCTCACCTTGTTGATCTTGCTGATCAGGTTGACCAGGCTGACCAGGCTGATCACTTTGACCAGGCTGTTTTTCAGGAGCAGTCTCATCTCCTGGTTGTTGTGCTTGGGAGTGTATGGTGCCAGTTGTAGATCTAGTTAAATTAGTTAATGCAAATGCGGGGAAACTGATCAAGGCACTGACACCAGCGACTCCCACAAGGCTAACAAGCATTTTGAAGAATCTTGTATTCTTGTTGGCTTTCATTTTCATCTCCTGAGATTAAAGCAGCAAAACTTTTAAATTACGAAGTAATTTGACGAAATGTATGCAAAGTCTTGGAGTATTCTGAACTGTAGTTAACTCTTATTCAGTCAGAAATACTACATTAAGTTTTGCATTTACTCTCAACATTAATTCTGTTAAACTTGCAGAACGTCTGTCTAAAGAATAAGATAATGTTAAACAGGATGGTGATGACAAATACCAATAAAATTTTTATCCTGAGAGTTATAATTGCTGCATTCTCTTAGAATAATAATATGTATTTGTTAAGCTTTTGAAAGTGGTAAATTTATCCCTATAAAAAGATAGAATATTTATGTACAATGAATATATTCAAGTCTCATTGATAATTACTATATATATAATTATTTAAACTATTTCAACTTAGAAGCAGAATCCTCAATACATACAAAATTTTTTATACACTTAATCATATCTGGGCTTGATCACCTTGATCTGAAAAAAAGTCTTTCCTCAGTTGTTTTTCCGTAAGTCATACTTGTAACGGATGACAAATAGGACAAAAAACTGCTCAAATAAGAGTTACTGTTGTTTATACTCGAGTAATGACAGACCGCGTTTTGATACTTGGTGGCACAGGGCGGATCGGTAGCCATGTTGCTGCCGATCTGGCCAGCCACACCCAGGCAAAAATTACAATTACTGGACGTTCCCCAGAGAAAGGAAGCTGCGTCAGTTTTTCTTTGGGTAACAAAGTTCAGTTTTTGGTGTTAGACCTGGCAGAAGTTAATAAATTGAGGGAAGCCATCGCCAACTCTAATTTAGTTATTCATTGTGCTGGACCTTTTCACTACCGAGATGCTAATGTTCTTAAAATTTGCATTGAACAAGGTGTCAACTATATAGATGTCAGTGACCATCGTTCTTATACCACCAAGGCTTTAAAGTACCATGAACAAGCTGTTGCTGCTGGGGTGACAGCAATTATTAATACTGGTATTTTCCCCGGAATTTCTAACAGCATGGCCCGTCAGTGTCTTGAACAATTCCATGAACCAGAAAAAATACACTTAAGTTATCTAGTATCTGGTTCTGGTGGTGCGGGAATCACAGTCATGCGGACAACTTTTTTAGGATTACAATATCCTTTTGAAGCTTGGATAGATAATAAATGGCAAAAAACTCAGCCCTATAGTGAAAGAGAAATTGTTGATTTTCCCTCTCCCTATGGACCCAGTGCCGTTTACTGGTTTGATATGCCAGAAACCTTGACAATCCCCCACGCCTTTCCATCAGTTAAAACTGTAGTCACAAAGTTTGGCTCCATTCCCGACTTTTATAACCACCTAACTTGGATGACCGCACATATATTTCCTAAGTGGTTAATCCAGCGTCGTTACATAGTTGAAGTTCTGTCCCGGGTCAGTCATTCAATGACAGATTTAACCGATAATTTCAGTGGAATTGGTGTAGCAGTACGTTCAGAAGTCACAGGTAAAAAAAATGGTCAAACAGCCGTTTACTCTTCCACCATCATACACGAAAATACAGCAGTAGCTTCTGGTTGTGGTGCAGGTAGCATTGCCCAATTCTTATTAGAAGGCAATCTGAAAAAACCCGGTGTTTCACCTGTAGAAGAAGCACTACCAACAAGTTTATTTATCCAAGCCATGCAAAACCGAGGAATTAAAATAAATTATAATTGGTCTCAAAACACCCACTCCCAGCTTAATCATGGACGCTGGCAATGACTGAAGGGGAAAGGTTACAGCGCTTTAAGCAATTTTCCCACAGCAGTAGTCGTGCTATGTTGCAAAATTGCCTATTTCCCATTGTCAATCACGAAGATGGTATGGGCACATTAGAGATTCTTTACCCCAATGAAGCTGTCAAACAACCCTCATACAGAAAAAAACCCAAAATTAACAACAATATCAGCAGTTGTTGGAGTCATATCCGTTGGTTATCACTATGTATTGAGGAAGATGGTAAACTGTAGTGCCATAAGTGTACCCGTAACGGCGATTTAGTCAGACCTGAGAGTAATTCGTAATTGAGACAATCCAGGTTTATGGACTTAAGTCTACATACAGGTTGTGTTGTATCAGCCTTTCAATAACGTGATTTGCCAAGCCCCATTTCCCATATCCCATGACGACTTTCCTATGTTCAATGCCTAAAAAACAAAAATTTCCTCACCTAGTTGGTTCTAAGTGGACAGCACGGAAAAAAATAGATGGCTGGCGACACTTTCAAGTACTTAACCGTAAAAATCAAAGTAAGTGGGTGTATGCTGAAATGGTTGCTGCCTGCGACCCCAATGTTCGCTTTTGGTTAAATGCAAAATTGTTACAAGATAACTCTCAGTGGCAAGCTGGCTGGCAGTCACTACAGGAAATTGAAGCGGCGGAACCTCAAAAATCAGCCCATATCTGAAAATTAATAATTCATTACAAAAAAATCACTAACCCACCCAAACCATAACCGAGACGGTGTTGGTAAAACCTTTTATTTGCCAATACACCTGCTCTTCACATTTACAGTAGATTTTTAGCATTCCGTAGCAAATCTCTCTGTTTAACTTTCAACTTCAGTTTATTTGGTTGGGGATCAGCCTGGTTGAGGGTAGTTTAAATACCTGAAAACTATATACAAAACTACATATAGGTTTTTTTGTCTTTTGTAACTCTTTTAATTTAAAAGTTATATAAAATCTAAAATAATTAGGTTTATAAACTAAAATAAGCTTTTTATTTATGTAAGAATTAAATATTGTCTTTAATTATTTTTAATAAAATGAATAACTTCATTTTTCATATTTAAGACCTCTTTTCTTTCTGTGTAATTTCGACAATAATGGCAATCACATAGCTCACACATCGCCATCTGCCCTAGGTGAAAGCCAAGGCTTGAGCCACGAGTTTGACAAAAAATTATCCGAGGCAAACAACAGTGAAACTAGCAGTTTACGGAAAAGGTGGTATTGGTAAATCGACAACTAGCTGTAATATATCCGTCGCCCTAGCCAAACGCGGCAAAAAAGTTCTGCAAATTGGTTGTGACCCCAAACACGACAGCACCTTCACTCTCACAGGTTTTTTGATTCCCACCATTATCGACACCCTCCAAGAAAAGGACTACCACTACGAAGATGTTTGGCCAGAAGATGTGATTTATAAAGGCTATGGCGGTGTAGATTGCGTAGAGGCAGGTGGTCCACCGGCTGGTGCAGGTTGTGGCGGCTACGTGGTAGGCGAAACAGTAAAGTTACTGAAAGAACTCAACGCTTTTGATGAGTATGATGTAATTCTGTTTGATGTACTAGGTGACGTTGTTTGTGGTGGTTTCGCAGCCCCACTCAACTATGCTGACTACTGCATAATTGTCACTGACAATGGCTTTGATGCTTTGTTCGCAGCGAATCGAATTGCTGCATCAGTGCGGGAGAAAGCACGAACTCACCCACTGCGTTTAGCTGGTTTAATTGGCAATCGCACTTCTAAGCGTGACTTGATCGAAAAGTACGTAGAATCAGTTCCTATGCCAATTCTAGAAGTCTTACCTTTAATTGAAGACATCCGTATTTCCCGGGTGAAGGGTAAAACTTTATTTGAAATGGCAGAACATGACCCTTCTCTGAGCTATGTTTGTGATTACTACCTCAACATCGCTGACCAAATTCTGGCGGGTCCAGAAGGTGTTGTACCTAAGGATTCTCCAGATCGTGAATTGTTCTCTTTGTTGTCTGATTTTTATCTCAATCCCCGTCAACACCAGGTTCCTAATTCGGAAGAGCAACTCGACTTGATGACTGTGTAACATCATCAATATTCAGGATGAGGAAAAATATGGCTTTCTTTAATAGCTTTACAAATTCAATAAGACAGAAGTGGTTGCAATTTTTTCAGGTAAACCGTGATTGGCTTATCCTACACATGAAAGCAGATTCGGTTAACACTCCTGATGGCGGAAAGCGACCACCTTCATACCTCATCCTAGGGGTTGTCAACGCGCTGGAACCAAAATTGGCACAGTTAATGATGCCCTTTTCGAGACTGAATTCTGACGTTGATACTCTCATTGAAGTGCTCGATTTGCATTTTGACCCAGATATTGCTCTCGGTAACCGTTTCATTCCCCCAGATGAAACAGAAGAAATACCAGCAGCAGGAGAAATCAATCAATACCAGTCAGCAGATGAAAATTCTGCTTTGGAAAGTTCTGTAGTCAGTGAATCTGACGAAAGCCAAAATCAACTGGGTAATGAGTTTAATGAACCACTAAATGCCGAAGCAGATGATTTTGGTGAAATTTCCTTCGACTCATCAACTGTATCGGTAGAAAAACTGAATGAGGAAATGCTCGATGATCTCAACACACCAGACGATAACGCTTTGAAAGAGGTGTCATCTGATGTCTGGGATGATACAGCCTTGTCCAAGAGTGGAGAAAATATCGATTTTTTAGGGGAAGAACTGCCATCAGGCGTTTTTGATGAATCAGAAATAGCCCGTCTCTTCCCCAAAGCTTGATTTATTCACGTTCCTGTTAAATGTGGGGACTACTAATTGGTGTTATGTGCCACAAACTACGGTATTTGGGAGGAAACATAATTTCCCCCTAATCCCTACCCTGTATTCACCTGCCATTAAATATCAAGGGGAGAAAAATTTAAATGACTATCGCTCAACAACCAGAAGCTTTAAACTTTGAGTGTGAAACGGGAAATTACCACACCTTCTGCCCAATTAGCTGCGTGGCCTGGTTATATCAAAAAATCGAAGATAGCTTCTTTTTGGTAATTGGTACGAAGACTTGTGGGTATTTCCTGCAAAACGCTATGGGGGTAATGATTTTTGCTGAACCTCGCTATGCAATGGCAGAGTTGGAAGAAGGAGATATTTCGGCACAGCTGAACGACTATGAAGAGTTAAAGCGGTTGTGTTTGCAAATTAAACGCGATCGCAACCCTAGTGTTATTGTTTGGATTGGTACTTGTACTACAGAAATTATTAAAACTGATTTAGAAGGTTTAGCACCGAAGTTAGAAGCAGAAATTGGTATACCCATTGTTGTAGCCCGTGCTAATGGTCTTGATTACGCTTTTACCCAAGGGGAAGATACAGTCTTAGCAGCAATGGCTAATCGTTGTCCTAGTAAAGCTCCTAAGGCGCTAACCGAAACAGACAAGAGCGATGAGCGCAACCCTATTCAAAAGCTGCTTAACTTCGGTAAGAAGAAAGAAGAAGTTATCCAAGAAGAATCTGAATATGTAGATCATCCACCTCTAATTCTCTTTGGTTCCCTACCTGATCCTGTGGTCACGCAGTTAACCTTGGAATTGAAAAAACAAGGAATTAAGGTTTCCGGCTGGCTACCTGCAAAGCGTTTCACTGAACTGCCGATAATTGAAGAAGGGTATTATGTCGCTGGTGTCAACCCCTTCCTCAGTCGGACTGCTACCACTTTAATGCGTCGCCGCAAATGTAAATTAATTGGCGCACCCTTCCCCATTGGACCTGATGGTACTCGCGCCTGGGTAGAAAAAATCTGCTCTGTGTTTGGTATTACTCCTCAAGGTTTGGATGAGCGTGAGGCGCAAATCTGGGCAAGTTTAGAAGATTATGTCAAACTAATTCGTGGCAAGTCTGTATTTTTCATGGGTGATAACTTGCTGGAAATCTCCCAAGCGCGATTTTTGGTACGTTGTGGAATGATGGTTCACGAAGTCGGTATTCCCTATATGGATAAGCGCTATCAAGCTGCTGAGTTGGCGCTCTTAGAAAAAACTTGTCAAGAAATGGGTGTACCCCTACCGAAGATTGTTGAGAAACCAGATAATTACAACCAGGTTCAGCGCATTTATGAATTGAAGCCGGATTTGGTAATTACCGGTATGGCTCACGCTAATCCCTTGGAAGCACGGGGGATAAATACTAAGTGGTCGGTAGAGTTCACTTTTGCTCAAATTCACGGTTTTACTAATGCGCGTGATCTTCTGGAATTGGTGACCCGTCCTCTACGTCGCAATAATAATTTAAAAGATTTGGGTTGGGATAAATTGGTGAAAGAAGAAGCGAAGATTTAGTAACATGGAGTGGGGTAAATGATACCAACCCCACTCTATTTTATTCTGGTATTAGTTAAACCAAAGCTAAACACAGCAATACCCAAACTTATGAAAAGCTTGGGAATCGCCAAAAATGCCAGTAGATTCTCAGTGGGCAATAAATAAGAAACTAGAGCAATTAACTAAACAGCACCACTATTTTTGTTAAATAGAATTGCTATAGTTTTGAAAATTAATTTCACATCGTATAACAAACTCCAATTTTTTTGATACTTTAAATCCAGGTGAATTACATCTTCAAAACTACGTACCGTAGACCGCCCATTGACTTGCCACTCCCCAGTCATACCGGGTTTAACATCTAAACGTTGCCATTCGGGTACTTCATAGCGTTCTACTTCATCGGGCGTGGGTGGTCTAGTACCCACTAAACTCATATCTCCTTTGAGGACATTCCAAAATTGCGGTAATTCATCCAAGCTGGTTCGCCGCAAAAATCGCCCCACCCGAGTCACTCTCGGATCTTGTTCGTTCTTGAAAAAGGCACCTTGGACTTGATTTTCAACTTGGGATTTCTTCGCTTCCGCATCTACACACATAGAGCGGAATTTCCAAATTTTAAAACGTTTGCCCATCCAACCGCAGCGAATTTGACCAAAGAAAATAGGTCCAGGATCATCAATTCGGATAGCCACCACAATGGGAATAAACAAAAATCCTGTAATTACCAAACCTACCAGTGCGCCAATAATGTCTATGAATCTTTTCATCCAAGATGCTACAGATGGATGAGTCT
This sequence comes from Nostoc sp. RI_552, assembly GCA_016124525.1. Taxonomy (GTDB): domain Bacteria; phylum Cyanobacteriota; class Cyanobacteriia; order Cyanobacteriales; family Nostocaceae; genus Umezakia; species Umezakia ovalisporum. The sequence goes on from WGNO01000029.1 coordinate 54,170, forward strand.
TTGGGGTTGGTAGTTGCTCTACTTTCCGAGAATTACTCTGATGGGTATCTGTAGATTTATCAGTTTCTATTGGCGATTTTTCCCTGCTAGGCTGAATGGGAAAAACTTCATCTAATCCTGTAAGATTAAGCACTGCCATAACTTGAGGAGTAACATTCCGCAAAGTCATGGTAATTCCTTTTTCCTGGGAATTTTTGAAATTACTCACCAGCGCACCTAAACCACTACTATCCATAAAAATGGTTTGGTGAAAATCAATAATGATTTGTTTGGGAGGTGTATTTTCTTGCATTAAATTTTGGCAGATTTGCTTAAAGCCTACGGCTTCAAGCACGCTTAATCTCGCTGAAACCTGCACTATCGCAGTTTCCTTGAAGGAACTAACTGAAAAGTCTTCCTGTGTGGGTTGGCTAGTCATGAAGCTGTGCACTTTCGTTGCCATGTAAATTTAAACTGCCAAAAGTTATGTTACTCTGGTAATTTATGTAACCTCATCGGAACTTAATAGTTAATTAGTAGGTATAAACACTAATAGTTACTGAGGATGGGAGCGGAGATTGCCAGCGACGATTCACAATAGAAAAAGAACTAAAAAATATCTCACCTTTTGTGCCGACGCAGCGCAATGGCGCTGTCATTATCCCATGACTGTTAAAACTAAGGTTCAACCTACAGCACGCCTGATTGAGGTCTTTTCTGCTATTCAAGGGGAAGGACTGAATGTCGGGACACGCCAACTCTTTATTCGCTTTGCTTTTTGTGACTTGCGGTGCGACTTTTGTGATAGTGCCCACACTTGGAATGCACCCGCTACTTGTCGGATAGAGCGATGGCCAGGATTGCGCGACTTTGAAATCCACTCAAATCCTGTCCCACTACCCATTTTAATCCAATGGGTTGAAAGGCAGAATTTACCTTGTCTACACGATAGCATTAGCTTAACGGGCGGCGAACCCCTTCTTCATGCAGCTTTCTTACAAGAATTTTTGCCCCAAGTGCGATCCCTTACCAATTTACCCATATATTTAGAGTCCGGTGGACATCGCCCAGAACAATTAGCGGTGATTTTACCCTACTTAGACTCTGTGGGCATGGACTTAAAACTACCTAGTGTGAGTGGCGAAACTCTTTGGCAAGAACATACAAAATTTTTACAATTATGTTTTAATTCAGATTTAGAGCTTTTTGTCAAAATTATAATTTCTGAAAATACAGATCCAGCTGAACTACAACGTTGTGCGGCAATAGTGGCACAAATCAGCCCACATATCCCCGTATTTTTACAACCTGTTACCCCTTTGCCAGCTTCTCAACAACTCACTAAAACACCTGTACTAGCACCCACTCCCGAGAAAGTCTTGATGTGGCAAGCTTTAATGAAGCAGTTGCTAGCACAAGTCCGGGTTATACCTCAAACTCATAAAATGTTAAATCAACTGTAATCAAATCTTGTTTGGGGATGGGAAATACCCACCCCAGAGACTGCATTCTACAGTCCGGCCTCATCTGTAGTTCTAGATTTAGCCTTGGCTTTGTTAGCACTGCGTTTGAGTGCAGAAAGTCTTGCTTCGTAGCGAGACCGTTGGCGTTTGCTAGGTGTGTTATCAATCATAGTTTTTAAGGCACTACCCAGACTCTTATAGGCGTTAGGGAGACTATAACCAAAGCGAGTTGCCAATGTGATCGCCTTTTCGTCGGCAACTATCAATTCCCTGAGTTGTTTTTCCCCATTATTCTTTTGATACAATCGCCAGCCAGAGACACCACATAGAGCCAAAGCTAATACCAGCAATAATCCATCTTGAACCCACAATTCGCCCACAGCACCACCTAAACCAATAGCTAATGCTGCCATTTCCCAGCCATCTTTGGGAATAGTATCATTTTGAATACGAGCAACTTCATGCCAGAACAGCAGATTACGCTGATCCATTGCCAGACCATCCCATTTCACCAAGTCTATTTGAATTTCCACTTGGTCTTTACCAATTTCTTCGCAACGGATCATAGGTGGATTAACCTCGGTGGTACCTTCAACCGTGACCCAGCTCTGCAATTCTGGCGGTAGTAAGCCTTTTAACCGCCGCAGTTCACTCATTTCCGCCTTGGCAAAAGAGGTTGCATAGGATGTCATAAAATCCAGTCCTAAAAAAAACTTCAGTATATAGTGAGGGTATCACTTTGGAGTATAGCTATTTCAGTGATGATTCGCCTCACTCATTGGGAAAACCTCTCAGTGGGAGTTGAGGGCAAAGATACCTGATTCATTTCCCAGTAAACTCCTTCTTAGCTGTACCAAAAATCCTCTCATCACATCAAGGATGGAGTCAAGTCTATCCGTATAGACAGAATCTGATAGTTTAACTTCTGTCCTACCGTAGCAAAACCCCTAGAATTGTGTATGAACATTGAGAATGAGCCAGCTTTCCACTCACAAAGATTATTACTAAGAATCCTAGCAAAACAGTCATTAGTTGATTTATACTACCATAGGACATACCCCTATGAGTTTTTATTCAACCCCATAGACAGCCGTTTTTTTGTTAGTATTCAAAAAAACCAACACATACACTTGCTATTCAATTTTGTTGTTTGTAAGTAAGTGATTGGAGAAAATTGTAACAAAAGGGATAAAACACCTGAGGTTTAATGTCTGATTATTTCCAAGGAAATTTCCCATTACAATCTGTCTCAGAGATCAAGAGCGCACTCAGAGGACTAGAGGCTGAAGCCAAAGAGGTGAGCAAGGATTTAGCTTTGACTATTGCCGAAGCAGCTTTAGACCGCAAAGCGGGTGATATCTTGGTTCTGGGGGTAGCAGATGTATCTTATCTGGCAGACTACTTTGTGATGATGACCGGCTACTCTAGGGTGCAAGTCAGGGCTATCGCCGACGCAATTGAAGCTAGGGTAGAAAGTGATTGGCAACGACGACCCTTGCAAATAGAAGGAAAAGCGGATAGTAGTTGGGTATTGCTAGATTACGGCGAAGTGATTGTTCACATCATGATGCCCACTGAGAGAGAATTTTATAATTTAGAAGCATTTTGGGTTCATGCAGAACGTATTTCCCTGGCAAATTCTGATGAGGGCGGGGGTAAGGTAAAATGATGAGGCCTTCGGTTTCCAATTGTCCAGTTCCCATAGACCAACAACCACTCAATGAATACGAAGAGTTAAAAACATCCTGGCTATTTTGTGATTGCATCTTAAATTGGCGAGACTATATCATGAAAATGCTGTGGATTTGGGGTTTATCGTGGCTGGTAGCAGGCCCAGTAGCAGCCGCTAGTTTCCCGCCGCACAAGCAACTCGTCCACTTTATCCTCTCCGGTGCAGCAGGAGCGAGTTTAGGGGTGGTTTTGGTACTGGTGCGGTTGTTTTTGGGGTGGAACTATGTACGCGATCGCCTCTACAGTCCAACGGTATTTTATGAAGAGTCAGGCTGGTACGACGGACAAACTTGGACTAAGCCAGAAGAAGTAATCATGCGCGATCGCCTAATAGTCACATACGAAATCAAACCGATTCTCCAACGATTACAATTTACCTTCGCTGGCTTGGCGGGAATGTTTGTTATTGGTACTATAGTTTGGCAATTGTCATAAACCCTCATTGGTGTTTAGTAATTAACTACTAATGACCAACAAATAGGAACTAATACAGCCGCTTTGGCAGTCAAAAGTCAAAGAATCCTACTTTGGTCTTGTTGGCAGTTTTTTACGGTGGTTCCATGGCCGCCGTATTCTACTAATTAATAAAAAAAGGTGATAAATATTAACCCATGACAATGGGAAAACGAACTCAAGCCACCCCCCTAGAAGTCCGGCTCCTCCGGGAAGGGATTATTGAATCGCGCCATATAGTGCAGGCCGTTGTGTGCGACGAACGCGCAAGGGTTCTGTCCGTCGCAGGCAACTCGGAAACTGCTGCATTTGTCCGTTCAGCACTGAAGCCATTTCAAGCCCTCGCAGTCACCACCACAGGCACACTAGAACGTTATCATCTCAGCGATCGCGACTTAGCCATTATTACCAGTTCTCACCAGGGTACAATAGAACAAGTAAGACAGGCATTTAACATTCTGTGGCGGGCTGACCTTGATCCGAACGCACTTCAGTGTCCGATTCCTCAAGGGAAAAAAAGCCCACTGGAATATAATTGCTCTGGTAAACATGCGGGAATGTTAGCTGTTTGCCAACAACGTCATTGGCCTTTAAATAACTACTTGGAACGCAAACACCCAGTACAGCAGTTAATTTTGAGCAAAGTCGCAGAATTGTTACGCATGCCGGCGGAGGAATTTCTCAGCGCTCATGATGACTGCGGCGCACCCACCTATCTAATGCAAATCAGTCAAATGGCATCTTTGTATGCTCTTTTAGCTTCTAGTAACAATGTGGATATGGAGCGAATTGTTCGCTCCATGACTCATCATCCAGCAATGGTGGCCGGAGAAGGTGAATTTGACACAGAACTGATGCGTTTAGCTCCAGGAGAACTGGTAAGTAAATCCGGTGCTGAAGGAGTGCAATGTATTGGCAGACTGGGTGAAGGTATGGGATTGACCATTAAAGTCATGGATGGAGCAAAACGAGCAAAATATGCCGTGGCGATTTACTTGCTCCAACAAATGGGTTGGATTAGTCCCAGCACCGCCGATGGCCTCTCAGAGAAGTTTATGACTTTAGGAAAATATAAGCGGTTAGAAGTAGTTGGAGAATTGTCACTTTTATAGTTGCCAAACTTCTGACTTTGTGGTTATACTAGAGGAGTGAAGAGGCGACGCGGGATAGAGCAGCCTGGTAGCTCGTCGGGCTCATAACCCGAAGGTCAGTGGTTCAAATCCACTTCCCGCCACCAAATAAAAGAAAGAACAAAATTCCGTTCACCCTAGATAATATAGGGTAAGCGGTTTTTTGTTTTATGCTGTTAAAGCCTGTGGGAGAGAAACTACGTTGAGATATAGTGCTTACTCCGTGAGGAAATAGGTAAATAAAATGTGTGTGTTCCTCTGTTAAAGATGGAAAGGCAGGATTTTGATCTATTCTGTAAGAGAAACCTGACAACAAGCGCGGAGAATCATGGTTGTGAATTTGCAGCGACCGATTTTGGTGGGAGGATTGGGACTATCCTTTTCCCTGTGGATATTACAAAGCTGGCATGATTCCATAGTGCAGCTGAGTGAATTTGGTTTATTTAGTGCTGTGGCTGTGGGTAGTGGTTTGTGGTTATTGCAAAAACATCGCCCCCAACATACTTCAAAGCAGCCAGATGCTGTTGTTGTACATCGGGCAATGGTGGAAACTGCCATCGCCACAACTAAAACCATAATTAACCAATTAGCAATAGAAGCAGAAAACCACATAGCCTTAAAGACATTAGAAGAACAAGTTGCCCAATTGCTGCCGGAATTAGACAGACAAGAAATTAAAGTAGCTGTTACTGGTGGTAAATCTGTAGGCAAAAGCACCTTAATTCAAGTACTAAAGTCCAGCAGTTGGCAAGAACCACAGCAAAAAGTCAGTTTCTGGGAAACACAGCCTTTGTTTAGAGAATTGGCTGACGATTCAGATGCGGCTGTCCTAACAGCAGTCCAACAATCGGATTTTGTTCTGTTCCTAACCAATGGTGATTTAACAGACTCAGAATTTCAAAGCTTACAGCAGTTAAAAGCAGCAAATCAGCCTGCTATCGTAGTTTTCAACAAACAAGACCAGTATTTAGCAGATGAACGTGCTAGTGTTTTGCTGTCCTTAAAACAGCGAATGCGGGAAAATGTAGTTGCAACTGCGGCCTCTCCCATGGCTATTAAAGTCCGGAAGCATCAAGGTGATGGTACTGTGCAAGAGTGGATGGAACAGCCCGCGCCAGATATACAGCAATTAACAGACCAGTTGAGAGAAGTTTTGGTGCAGCAAGGACAACAACTAGTGTGGACAACTACTTTGAGAACAGCCGAGTTGTTGAAAGCTGAAGCCAAAAACTGCCTTAATACCACCAGACGCCATGGCGCCACCCCTATTATTGAACAATATCAATGGGTAACTGCAGCTGCTGCCTTTGCAAACCCAGTACCAGCATTGGATATTCTGGCCACTGCGGCAATTAATGCTCAAATGGTCATGGATTTAGCTAATATCTATCAGCAGAAGTTTTCCCTGGAACAAGGGCAAACTTTAGCCGGGACCATGGGTAGTTTGATGCTGAAACTAGGTTTAGTCGAACTTTCCACAAAAGCTGTGAGCACTATTTTGAAAAGTAATGCTGTCACCTTTGTTGCTGGTGGTTTAGTTCAGGGTGTCAGTGCAGCTTACCTGACCAGAGTAGCAGGGTTAAGTTTAGTCGAATATTTTGAACAGCAGGAATTAGCGATGAATTCAGGAAATGCTTTGAATTGGGACAAATTGCGGCAAACTTTAGAAAATGTCTTTCAGCATAACCAGCAGATGAGTTTTTTGCCAGGGTTTGTTAACCAGGGTGTAGACCGTTTGTTACCACAAGCACAGGCTGAAGTTGTGGGTTCACACTTTGTTAACCTAAAGGTACGGTGATTTTGTAATCTACGTCCTAACTTGCTGAGGTAGTCCTTCGACAACCAAAGTAGAGGTTACAACTTTGGAGAGGGTTACTTCGGGAATGCCGGTGCCTAGGAAGTCTTGCAAGACTTAAAATATTAAGGGTCTGACCTAGATGACTATAACCTCTACAAGTATGGTGAAAAACCCCCACGATGGAAACCCCCAGGACAAAGGGTAAAGGGTGGATTATATAAATCTGCAAGGGGACTATTAACTTCCGCACATGGGAGTTTTGCTGCAAACATTTTGAGAAAACTAGCCACACAGCTAGACTTAAGTCTGGTGGAGGTGGGTAGGGCATTTTTCACTCTGCCACAGCGATATGATTTGTTTAAGAGGAGGGGAGTGGCTTTAGCCCTCCCCGTAGCAACAGTTTAGAATCCCCTCGCCTTTAGGCGAGGGGAGGATTCCAGTAAGCATAATCTTCAATTTAATATTATGACGGTTGTTTATCCTTGTGTTTTTTCCTTCTTTTCTGGCTCAGGCTTCCTTGACTTAGGCTTTGAAACTAGCGGTTTTAATATTGTCTACGTCAACGAAATATTTGAACCGTTCATGAAAGCATACCGCTATGCACGGGAAATTCTTCAACTCCCACAGCCAGAATATGGATATCACCATGGAGAAGCAGCGGATGTCAGCAAACTTATGGAAGGGGTGGAAGCACAACGCCTCTGTGACTTAGTTAAAGATTGCCGCAACTCTCATCCTATCCTTGGTTTTATTGGTGGTCCTCCCTGTCCCGACTTTTCTGTTGGGGGAAAAAATAAAGGAATTTTAGGAGATAATGGTAAACTTTCGGCTTGTTACGTAGAATTAATTTGTCGAAATTTACCAGATTTCTTTTTATTCGAGAATGTCAAAGGTTTGTGGCGGACGAAAAAACACCGATTATTTTTTGAATACCTCAAGCACAAGTTAATCCAAACAGGCTATACATTAACAGAACGGTTAATTAATGCTATTGAGTACGGTGTACCCCAGGATAGAGAGAGAATTATTCTGGTTGGGTTCAGAGATAATTTCCTTAAGGATATTGGTATTAACCAATTAATAGCTGAAAGACATTTTAATTGGCAAAATAAAGTTTTATATCCCCAAGAACAAGTTTTTAATTACCCTTGGCAGAAGTGCGAAACATTCCGAGAAAATTCTATAACACCTTGCCCAGAAAATATACCGGAAGAACTAACAGTTGAATATTGGTTTAGAAAAAATGACGTGTTGAATCATCCCAATGCCCAACATTATTTTAAACCAAGGGCAGGTATAGCTAAATTTGCTGTTGTTGATGAGGGAGATGTTTCTAAGAAATCTTTTAAACGTTTGCACAGATGGCGTTACTCTCCCACAGCTTGCTATGGTAATAATGAAGTACATTTACATCCTTATAAAGTGCGGCGAATTTCCGTAGCGGAAGCTTTAGCTATTCAATCTTTGCCTGCAAACTTTATCCTTCCAGAGGATATTTACCTAACTAATATGTTTAAAACCATCGGCAATGGTGTACCTTATTTGGCATCAAAGGCACTAGCTCAAATTATCCTGGACTTCTTACCAACTGGGGTGAAAAAATATCCTCACCCTCACTATATGAGAAATGTCTGATGTCAACTTCAATCCTGACCAATGAGCAGAGGGAGGACTTTAACCGAAGTGACAGCAGGGGTGATCTCAAAAACTTGATGGCTATGATACGATATATATGCTTTAATATATATATAAAAAATTAACAAACTTTTTATAAAGTTTAATAACCAACGACTATGATTGGCAAAACACACAATGGCAGCAAATTACTCTGATATTGATATTGTGCCATTTATCGATCATTCTCTGCTGATGCCAACGGCTACTCCAGAGCAGGTTGAGCAATGGTGTGAAGAAGCATATAGATTTAATTTTGCCGCAGTTTGTCTCCACCCTTGCTATGTGAAGCAAGCAGCGGAACTGCTCCACGGTAAACAGCCCCAAGTTTGCACGGTGATTGGCTTTCCTATGGGGGCGACAACTTCAGCGGTTAAGCTGTATGAGGCTCAAGAAGCTACAGAAAATGGCGCAACTGAGCTGGATTTGATGATCAACTTAGGTTGGTTGAAGGTGGGCAATACAGAAGCCATTCACCGCGAAATTGCGGAAATTTGCGAAGAAACTGGGCAAACAGTCAAGGTGATTTTGGAAACTAACCTCCTGACTGATGCCGAAAAAAAATTGGCCGCAGAAATATCTATGGAAGCAGGAGCAGGATTCTTAAAAACCAGTACAGGTTGGAATGGCGGTGCTACCGTGGCTGATGTGCGGTTATTGAAGGAAATTACAAAAGAGAGGGTGGGAATTAAAGCTTCTGGGGGTATTCGCACCTACAATGAAGCTATAGAGTTAATCCTAGTCGGTGCTACTAGATTAGGCACCTCTCGGAGTATCGATTTGATCCGCCAACGCGATAGCCTGGAAAGGGGTCAGAAACTCCTCCCATAAATGGGAGGGCGCATAAATTGCCATCATCTGACCAAATTCAGTACCTTCCATACTACCTTTGAGGACTATCATTCCAGTCCTACCAAGGAAAGTGCCAAGTCCCCTGCTCTAGAAATCGAGGACTAAAGAGGTTTAAAGGGTCTTGGGGTCTCCCCCAGTGGAGAAACTGGTGTATCAAAAGCTGCCAGTTAGGCAGTGTTAGCCTGTGGATTGAGTAGTGCCGACACTTCCAAGATGAAGCAGGAAGTAAACAAAGCTCGAAGTAGATTTGAGTGGGTTTTATATAACGGCTTCTTCGGTCTGAGGTTTCGGTGAGTAGTCATGCGTTTTTTGTCCTTAGTCATTTGTTTTTTCTCAGTAATGGCTAATGATGAATGACTAATGACCTATGACTAATAACTAATGAGTAGAACCTATAAAGCAACTGGAATTAATCTCAAGGCCCAAACACTGGGAGAATCAGATAGAATAGTGACGATTTTGACACGAGAGTTCGGTTTGATTCGAGCAGTTGCACCAGGGGCACGCAAACAAAACTCCAGCCTTGGGAGCAGGAGTGCCATGTTCGTGGTTAATGAACTACTGATGGCTAAAGGGCGATCGCTTGATAAAATTACACAAGCACAAACTGTAAAAACTTATCCAGGTCTAGCTGAAGATTTGGGGAAACTTGCCGCAGGTCAGTACTTAGCAGAGATAGTCCTGTGTCAGGCTTTGAGTGAACAACCCCAAGGAGAACTTTATGAGTTACTGAATGAATATCTTCATCAATTGGAAGTATTGCCTAAAACAGATAAATCTAGTATTTATGCTTACTTAGCTCATGGAGTGTTTCACTTTTTTGCTCTAGCAGGTCTGTCACCTCAAGTACAAGTCTGTTGCTTAACGCAACAGTCTTTAAAGCCAGATTTTACAGACCAGAACTGGCGAGTAGGATTTAGTGTTACGGCTGGTGGTACAGTCTGTTTACAGGCTTGGGAAAATTTAGGAAAAGATAGAGTTAAACCCCTTCTCACTCCATCAACCCATGACCCAAACTTAGGTTACCAAACAGTTGTTCATCGGCAAGACATACCAGTTATTTCTTGTCGCTTGGATGCTACGCAGCTAGGTATGCTCCAACAACTGTCACAACCCGATATGATCCGAATGGATGCTACCAAAAATAACAACTGGTTATCTGTTGAGCAGATTTTGCGCCAGTATGCTCAATATCATTTGGGTCGCCCTATTCGCTCTGCCACCTTGATTGACTCTTATTTTGCTGCTAACCATGATGCAACCGTCTGATTTGGATAGAAAAATCCTACCTTCGTCACCAAGCTACACCAAAACACAGAATGGAGCATCAGATCCTACAGTTAAAAATCACTTGAGTGCTGTTCCCAAGTCTACAAACAGCCAAATCAATAGCCAAGAAAAGCCTACAGTTGTTGAAAATAAGCAAAACAAAACATTGGAAATACCAAAAACTGATGTTACAAGAGAATCTCAAGACCACATCAATGGCAATGGCAAAAGTTTGTCAGTAGCCATGGCCTCAGAAACAGCACAGGCAAAAATACATGGGTCTGATCTTGATGGTGGTACAGGAACAGGAAACAATAGTCAACAGCAAGGGTTTTTACCCGTGTTACGAAATCCCAATTTTCTTGCTCTTTGGGGTGGTCAGGTTTTTTGCCAGATGGCAGATAAGGTGTATTTAGTGCTAATGATTGGTTTGATTAATACTCAGTTTCAGGGGAGTGATCAAAGTATTAGCGGTTGGGTATCAGCTTTAATGATGGCTTTTACCATTCCCGCTGTACTGTTTGGTTCTGTGGCGGGTGTCTTTGTTGACCGGTGGTCAAAAAAGACTGTACTGGTAACAACTAATGCTTGGCGTGGTATCTTGGTTTTGTCAATTCCCTTGTTACTGTGGTTGACTCATGATTGGCAGCCCATTGGTATTCTACCAGTGGGTTTTGGTATTATCTTGGTTGTGACTTTTTTGGTTTCCACACTGACACAGTTTTTTGCTCCCGCCGAACAAACAGCAATTCCTTTGGTGGTAGAAGAACAGCATTTACTCTCGGCTAATTCTCTGTATACGACAACAATGATGGCATCGGTGATTGTCGGGTTTGCCATTGGAGAACCACTGTTAGCCATCGCCGATACAATCTGGCTAAAAATCGGTGGCAGCGATGGATTAGGTAAAGAACTTTTGGTAGGTGGTAGTTATGCCATCGCGGGATTCATTTTGTTGTTGTTGGTAACTCAAGAAAAACCCCACCACCCCGACACAGAATTTCCTCACGTCTTCTCTGATTTGCGAGATGGTTTCTCCTACCTTAAAGCTAATTCTCGTGTCCGCAATGCTTTACTACAACTAACTATTTTGTTTTCTGTCTTTGCGGCATTAACTGTTCTCGCGGTACGGATGGCAGAAATAATTCCTAACTTAAAAGCATCTCAGTTTGGCTTTTTACTGGCATTTGGTGGTGTTGGCATGGCTGCTGGGGCGACAATTCTTGGTCAGTTTGGTCAACGCTTCTCCTACTCTCAACTGAGTTTCGGCGGTTGCCTGGGTATGGCAGGGTCTCTGACTGGTCTATCGGTATTCACTACACAACTATGGATAATTCTGGTGCTGGTAGCCTTGTTGGGTGCCTTTGGGGCGCTAGTGGGTATCCCTATGCAAACTGCTATCCAAAGGGAAACTCCTTCAGATATGCGCGGTAAGGTATTTGGTCTACAAAATAATGTCATTAATATTGCCCTGACTTTGCCCTTGGGGTTAGCCGGGGTTGCTGAAGCTTTCATGGGATTACAAGTAGTTTTTTTGGTATTAGCTGTGACTGTCTTCTTAGGAGGTATATTAACTCTGTATAACTCTCGTGAATAGTTATCAATGTTCAACGAGCTATAATTTCATACATTCTTAGCATCACAAATTTTCCAAAAAGTTGTGGTTTCGTGCTAAACTTATTTAAGAAAAAATCCATCACAGACTTGCTGAGTATCAATTTGATATTAGTGAGACTAATCTTTTATTAAAAAGAACCATTAACAAATTAATATTTGAAGTTTGCATCTATCAATGCACAGGTTTAATAATAAAAAAGCTTGCCTTACTGTCTGGGGTAGTGTGAGGTTTTATGCAACCTAAACAGCCAAAAATTACAACAGAATCAAAGACAAGCAAGTAAAAAATTGATATATCAAACCCGCTTTTCTGACAACTAATAAAGAATGCGTATAGCCTGGATTGGAAAGAAATCACCCTTTTGTGGCAATGTCACCTACAGTCGAGAAGTTACCAATTCCTTGCTTGACCGGGGACACCAAGTTAGTTTTCTCCACTTCGCTCAAGAAGAATCTGAACCTGATAATTGGCCAAATTTCCAAGAAGTTTCCCTACCCTTCATCTATAAATCCCAGGTTTATACAATCCCTAGTTTTAAGGCGACCAAACTGTTAACCGAGTCCCTACGGGAAATTAAGCCGGATTTAGTTCATGCTTCCCTGACTTTATCTACCCTTGACTTTCTACTCCCGGAAATTTGCGAACAATTGAATTTGCCTCTCATAGCTACTTTTCACACACCATTTGCCGGTAAGGGGGCAAAATTTATATCGGGGACACAGCTTCTGGCTTATCAACTCTACGCACCTTTTTTGGGTCACTATGACCGTGTAATTGTATTTTCCCAAATTCAGCGAGAATTATTAGCACGTATGGGTGTGGGGGAACACAATATCGCCGTGATTCCCAATGGAGTTGATACTACCAAGTTTTCTCCTGGTGACTCTACAATCAAAGCAAAGTTCCAAGCCGAACGTTTGTTTGTTTATCAAGGTCGCATAGCACCAGAAAAAAACGTTGAATCCCTTCTGCGTGCTTGGAAGCAATCAAAAATGAGGACTGGTAGTAAGTTGCTGATTGTGGGTGATGGTCCCCTAAAGTCTTCTTTGGAAGCATTTTATGGTTTGGAATCCGGCGTTGTCTGGTTGGGATTTGTGGCAGAAGAACAGCGACGCATCGAAATTCTACGGAATGCGGATGTATTTATTTTACCTTCATTAGTGGAGGGGTTGTCTTTATCTCTCTTAGAAGCAATGGCATGTGGAATAGCTTGTTTAGCCACAGATGTGGGTGCAGATGGAGAGGTATTAGAAGGGGGGGCAGGTGTAATTTTGAATACTAAAACTGTGCGAGCCCAATTAAGAACACTCTTACCACTATTCCAAGACCATCCTGAGTTAACCACTCTACTGGGAGAGAAAGCTAGACAGCGTGTATTAGAACGCTATACCCTGACTAAAAATATTAGTCAACTAGAAGAATTATACAAAGAAGTTTTAGCACAGCGCCGTGTACCTCTCAGTCCCATAGGGTGAAATATCAATACACTACAGGGAATCATCAGTCATTAGTCTTGAGTTAACCATTGAATATGACTGTTAACTAACGACTAATGACCATCAATGACCATCACAGCTAAAACAATTTGTTTAAAGACCATCCCAAATTTGTTGGCTGTTCATAAACTCGCTTGAGGGTATTCACATCTCTGGGAGAAATGGGCGGCGGGTCGGGAACTTGAGAAAAGTATAAAGCGTCACTGGGTAAGTCACTGTGACCCCAAATTCCTAGAGCGTGACCGAGTTCGTGGCGAGCGGCTGCTTGTAGATACACTCCTGTTTGGCTAGGACTTAATAAAATAGTGCAACGGTGGAATAAAACATTGTTGCTAGTGTATAACTCATAACTTGTTTGTGCAGAACGGGCACGGGGCAAATTATGACCACGGGAAAATTGCAGAGCCGGGGCTTGGCGTACAATCACAATATCAGCTATATTCCGCTGTTCCACTACCACCAAGGGCAAATAAGCATTCCACTCTTGCACAATCTGTAAGACACTGCTCAACCATGGTTGAGCATGGGTATGATTGGCTAGTTGTGGTATTTCTAGGTACACTCTAATAGGAAATTGCGACCAGATTAAATAACCTACCTGGGTTTTTTCCAGTTGGGAAAAGTAGTCACCACTGTTTGTTTGATCTTGCCATTGCGCTAGTGTGGGTGGTAGAGGATGAGGATATGGGGCAGTGGGGCGAGAACTGTTTTGGTCTGTGCTTTCTAATACAGCCATAGATGGCAGGCTAGTAAAAGTAACTAGCAGCCCTAGGACAATTAATAAGCTCAGAACTGCTAGGAAGGGTCCTGTGTTTAATTTTTGGCGGGTCTTAGGTTTTGGGTATTGAATTTTTGTGCCCATCATCCTATTCCCATCTTTTTATTTAGGTAGCCAACCTGCACTTAAGACCACTGTTAAACCCATAAAAATCACTGTCAGTACCCAGGTCACTCGGTTTAATGTGTCCTCTGCGCTTTTAGTGCTGCTGAATAATTGGGCTTGTCCACCAATGGCTCCAATACCGTCGCCTTTGGGGCTATGTAACAAGACCAAAATAATTAAACCAATGGCAGAAAGTGCCCAAACGCTTTGCACAACATTAGTAATTGTCATGGTAGCAAACTCTCTTATAACAAATTTGAAATTGGGATGAAAACTCACAAGTGTAGGAGTGAGAAAACTCTCCACTCCTAAGCTTTTTACATACCAGCTTCCACGGGAGTACGAGTGCGTTGTTGCATGTCATATCGGGCTGGTATCAATAACGATTGCCCCATCATTTCTGATGGTTGCGGCAACTGTAAAATCTCTAGAATGGTAGGTGCAATGTCCGCTAGCTTGCCATCGCTTCGCAGCTGAACATTTGTACCATGTCCAGGGATTTTTATGGACTCTCCTTCTACTAAGATAAAGGGCACTGGGTTAGTGGTGTGAGCTGTCCAGGGGTTACCTTCTTCATCTAGCATATACTCTGCGTTACCGTGATCAGCAGTAATAATTGCTGTACCTCCGGCTTTGCTGATGCTGGTGAGTAAGGCACCCAAGCACTGATCCACCGTTTGAATAGCTGTGATCGTGGCTTCTATTTGACCAGTATGCCCTACCATGTCTGGGTTAGCATAGTTAATCACCACTAAAGAGTAAATACCTTGATTAATAGCAGCGATGGCCACATCTGTAACTCCTGCTGCGGACATTGCAGGGGCTTTGTCATAAGTTGCCACCGTGGGACTACTTACGAGTTTTCGGTCTTCCCCAGCAAAAGGTTCCTCCAGTCCACCATTAAAGAAATAGGTGACGTGAGCATATTTTTCAGTTTCAGCAGTGCGAAATTGCCGCAAACCATTATTAGCAATTACTTCACCTAAAATGTTAGTCAAATTTTGCGGTTCAAAAGCTACAGTTACCGATAGGTCTGAATCGTATTGAGTAAAGGTAGCAAAGGACAACGGCTGAATTCGCTGTCTTTCAAAACCTGTAAAGTCAGGGCTGACAAATGCTTGTGTCAACTGTCTGGCACGATCTGGGCGGAAGTTAAAGAATATCACACCGTCCCCTGGTTCTATAGCGCCGGGGGCAATGCGGACTGGATTGATAAACTCGTCCTTCACACCTTCAGCATAGGATGCTGCTAGGATTTCCACGGCCTGACGACCATCAACCCCAGTATCTTGTGTCATCACATCGTAGGCGCGTTTCACACGATCCCAGCGATGATCCCGATCCATACCATAGTAACGACCGCTAAGGGTGACTATGCGCCCGATTCCTTTTTCGTCTATCTGATCCTGCAATAGCTTGATTGCTTTTATCCCCTCGGTGGGGGCTGTATCACGACCATCGGTAATAGCATGGATACAAACTTGTGAAATTTCCTGTTCTTTGGCCAAGTCCAGCAGTCCGAAGAGATGGGTAATATGAGAGTGTACCCCTCCCTCAGAACAAAGTCCCACTAGATGCAACTTGCCATTACCAGCGCGAACTTCCTGGCAAATCTTGACAAGTGCTGGGTTAGTGAGTATGGAAGCATCTTCCACCGCATCGGAGATGCGTACCAATTCTTGAGGTACTACTCGTCCAGCGCCAATGTTCAAATGACCCACTTCCGAGTTGCCCATCTGACCTTCTGGCAACCCTACGGCTTTTCCTGATGTGCTGATGAGGGTGTGGGGATAAGCTCTCCATAAGCTTTCCATAATGGGAGTTTTAGCAGCGACAATAGCGTTTCCTCGCTGCTCCTCGCAGTAGCCCCATCCGTCTAAAATGACTAGCACCACAGGAGCAACAGGTGCTTTGGTCATAGTAAAATTGCCCTTTACTTTTTGTAATATCCGAATAATACCACTGCTAATCTCTAGCGCAAGTGAATTTCTGCTTATTTAATAACTGTTATCTCTATTTTTCTCTGAGGTGATTTAGTTATTAATTAATAGTAGCCTTTAATGGCTACCACTGGGTAGTTCTATTATTTCTTTTTTCCAGAAGACTTGGCAGCTTTGGCAGCTTTCTTTGCCGCTTTTTCGGCGGCTATTGCAGCTAACTTAGCTTGTTCCTTTTCTTCTGCAATTTTATCCAGGTAGTAGTGATAGTCTCCTAAGTACACACGAAATTCACCATCGCGGATTTCTACGATTTTGTTGGCCACTTGCGAGATAAAATACCTGTCATGGGAAACTAATATGGCTGTACCATCATAGTTTTGTAGCGCTTCTTCCAACATTTCCTTGGCTGGAATATCTAAATGATTAGTTGGCTCATCTAATATCAGTAAATTAGCTGGACGTAACAGCATTTTTGCTAAGGCTAAACGCGCCTTTTCTCCCCCACTTAAGGCTCCCACTGCTTTAAATACCATATCTCCAGTAAACAGAAACCTTCCTAAGTGTGTACGTACTTCTTCGTTTGTCCACTGGGATACTTCGTCATGAATTGTTTCCATGACTGTTTTCTGTAAGTCTAAGGCTTCCGCTTGATTTTGCTCGAAGTAACTGGGTATCACATTATGATCCCCTAGTTTCACAGTGCCTTCCGTGGGTTGTTCCATACCCATGATTACCCGTAAGAGGGTAGATTTGCCCGCACCGTTGGGACCAAGAAAGGCTATACGATCGCCACTTTCAATTAACAGATTAGTTCCCAGAAATAGGATTTTATCATCATAGACATGAGTTAAATCTTTAATTTCCACTACTTCTCTACCACTGCGGGGTGCCGAAGGAAAGCGGAAGTGCAAAGTTTTGACATTGGCTGTGGGTGCTTCAATGCGCTCGATTTTATCCAGTTGTTTTTCCCGGCTTTTAGCCTGGGTACTGCGGGTCGCACTGGCGCGGAATCTATCTACAAATGCTTGCTGTTTGTCTATTTCTTTTTGTTGGCGTTCGTAGGCGCTTAACTGTGCTAGTTGATTTTCGGCTTTTTGTTCTAAGTATGCTGAATAATTACCTAAGTAGCTGGTAGAAACACCGCGTTCTGTTTCCACAATCTGAGTGCAGAGCCGGTCCAGAAACTCCCGGTCATGAGAGACTATCACCATGGGGGTAGTCAGTCCTTTCAGGTAATTTTCTAACCACTCTATGGTTTCTAAATCTAAGTGGTTCGTCGGTTCGTCCAGTAGTAATAAGTCCGGTTTTTGCAGGAGAATTTTCCCCAAACTCATCCGCATTTGCCAACCACCTGAGAAAGCACTGACGAGGCGATCGCCATCTTCGACATCAAACCCCATTTCTGGTAAGATTTTCCCGATGCGTGCCTCTAAGTTGTATCCATCTAAAGCTTCAAACTGACGCTGTAACCTATCTAGTTTGTTAATCAGTTTATCCAGTTCTTCTGGGCTGGAGGTTTCCATGTCCCGCTGTACTTGGGCCAAGGACATTTGTACTTGGTTCGCCTGTGCAAAGACTCGCCAAAATTCTTCTGTGACCGTACGCCCCGGATCTACTTCAAACTCTTGGTTGAGGTAAGCTATGTGCAAATTTGACGGACGAATTACTTCGCCGGCGGTTGGTTCAATTTCCCCACTGATAATTTTTAGCTGGGTAGATTTTCCCGCACCATTAACACCCACCAAGCCAATGCGATCGCCTGGTTTGACTTCCCAGTTAATATCTTTGAGAACCTCGCCTGTGGGATAAATTTTACTGATATGTTCTAGTCGCAGCATCAAGTTTCTCTCAGGTAGGGTATGGCTAGTTAAGAACGAAGTACTAACACTGCTTTTAATATTAACAATAATTAACTCAACCTTATCCACTTAAGTCTTCAGCTTCAGCTATTTTTTCTCCCGCTAAACCTGGGGAAGTTCCTACCCTTACCAAAGCGGGGTAGAGACTCTTGACATCTCTAGTCGCTGGAAGCAAAGAAATTCTAACTTGCAATGCTTTGTCTTTGATTACCCTTTAATTTTATCCCACATAAGGTATAAGGTAAAGGACTTGCACATTCAGCACTCAACCCTTTGAGTCCCATCTTTCCCTATCCCCAGGGAAGGGGTATAGGGACTGGGGCGCTATTTATGCAAACTGTAGTTATAAGCTGTCGGCTCACCACAACGGGGTACAATAGCCCAGAAGGTGGTTTCACCCATCACCCCTAGTGATAGAGCAAAAATCCAATATTTGTCTACAGTTTCTCCATTTTCTGGAGCAGCATTTTTAGCAGTAGGATATAAGCTCAAGACTCCGCCTCCATTGAGAAGAGAACGGACTTTTTCCCCAGCTATTGCTTTGGTAACACCATCAGCAAATCCAAAATTATGAGGTTGATTAAGAATCTGTGCTAAAGGACTGTTAACGTCGCTGTCATCCTCAATAAAACTCTTAATCGCCGAGGATAAAGCTTGAGTAAATGTTACCTTTCCACCTAAAGACATTTGTTTATTAATTGCAGCATGAGTAGCAATAAACTGCAATTGAGGAACTTTCAACTCTTGTTTGATACCTCCAATGGTGTTCTTTCCATAGGCGAAAGTAGAAACATTGTTTCCTTGTGCATCAAAGAGTTTAGCTTCATCCCCAGCATCATTCCAAATAGCAGTTTTACTACCAAAAGAAAAACCACCACTTTCAGAATGTTCTTGATTTGTATAAACCCGGAAATTCTTACCACCTTCTAAAATAGTTCCTTGAGGGAAAGTGAATACTTGTTTAGCACTACCCGCCGAGGTGATTTTCCACCCAGAGATATCAGCTGTACTGTTACCCAGGTTGGTAATCTCTATGTACTCATCAGCTTGAGTGCGTTTGACTTCACCTTTATAAACCAGTCTAGAAATAGTGACATCTTTAGTCACGGTAATGGTAAATTCTTCTGCGTCACTAACTAAAGTTTCTGCTAGGGGTTCTGCTACGGGTTGTGGTTTAACTTCTGCTAGGGGTTCTGCTACGG
Organism: Nostoc sp. RI_552; assembly: GCA_016124525.1. Classification (GTDB taxonomy): domain Bacteria; phylum Cyanobacteriota; class Cyanobacteriia; order Cyanobacteriales; family Nostocaceae; genus Umezakia; species Umezakia ovalisporum. Next base: position 73,517 of record WGNO01000029.1, read on the forward strand.
GTTGTGGTTTAACTTCTGCTAGGGGTTCTGCTACTGGTTCTGCTACGGGTTGTGGTTTAACTTCTGCTAGGGGTTCTGCTAGGGGTTGTGGTGAGGGTTGTGGTGAGGGTTTAATAAATTCAGCAGTAGCAATCAACCCTTGTCCATTACTATGAGCGAGGACGATATGATTAAGTGGCGAATTAGGTTGTAAATCAGTAATGGAGTTACCATTATTTTGGTAAAGAGTTTTGAC
>WGNO01000079.1 GCA_016124525.1 Nostoc sp. RI_552
ACTCAACAAAACTGTTGACGGCTTTTGTGTCCATATTGCGGCTAAAATTGCCTCTCACACTCTACGTCTTTTGCTTCGTCGCCGTTTTGGTATTAATGTTCTCACTTTCCAGTCTCAACCTATTTAATTCACATTAGGCGTCAATTGGAATTATTGACCTCTCCCCTGGCTAAAGACCTAGGGTGTACACACATCCTAACCCAGAGGGAGTTTCCAGCCCTGAAGGAAGGATTTAAACTGACGTAACCCACAAACTAAAATGGTATCCCAATCTGTCGGTTTTGATTCTGGGAAACTGGTTAAGGGACGTAAACGGCATTTTTTAGTTGACACTTTGGGATTGTTATGGATACTTATCACTGGGTTTTGCAGGTTGTACGTCCTCCGGTTAATACTAAAGGCTTTGTTCTGTTGCCAAAGCGTTGGGTTGTTGAGCGTAGTTTTGGTTGGTTTAATTGGTGTCGTCCATTGAGTAAGGACTACAAAATTTTACCCTAAACCCATGAAACATTTGTGCAAATCGCCATGGTTCGGTTAATGCTCAGAAGACTCGCTTAATTGAGTTGTTTAATACTTTCCAAACATCCTCTAACCAAGCTGGCAAATCGGTTAAACTTCCAATTACCAAGTTCTTGATTTACCTGATTTCTAGCTTCTTTGTCGTTCCAGATTTGCTCCCATTTAAACAACCAACGGGTCAAGAACCGACCTAAATTCACTAATTCAAAATTTTCATTACCAATACTCTCTAATAAAGTCGAAATTGATATAATTCCTGATATATTTCATCGCAGCGTTTACAAATATCGACAAGATATAGCGGCAACGACTCATTTTTTTTCTGATACGAGCGAAAATGCGTAGAACTTGCTACGGTGCTGTACCAAGGGGCTAGTTTTTCGTTCAACTCGACCTCCATGGGGGGCCAACTGAGCATTGTCTCGGTAAACTCAACCCCTACAACCTGACAAAGCTTGGAGAGCATTCTCGGCGGATCGTTCAGCAAGTCGTGTGCATCTATGACAGGCGGGATTACTCCGCTCGTCTGATTTACATAGTCAAACAGCCGTTTTAATTCGATCCAGCCTGTTTCTTCAAAGGTAAAATGTGGCACAACCTTATGAAAAGATAAGAGCATTTCTTTGGGTTGGCGAATCAAAAAGCAGTTGCTGAAGGGCAATATCCACTCAAGCCCCATGATCTCTTCAATTAAATGATACGCTTGATGCTTCTGATAGCAAATTGATTTCCCTTCAGGCAGGGGAGCCTTTAACATATCGATGACGGATCGCCAATTCTCATCGCACATGGGAGCCTTTAACAGCTCGACGACGTATCGCCAATCTGCGTGGGGCATTTGGCTAGAATCGAGGTCTGTCCAAGTAAAGCCCATATCTTTCCCTTTGATAAAGAGATAGGGAAAGGAGAGAAGTTCATCAAAGACTACGGTATCTGGCCGACTCGACCAGGCTTGTAGCAGCACTGTACCCAAACTTCGTGGCACAGACCACATTGCGATTCGTTTTTCTTGCATAACATATTCCCGTACATAAGGATTAGTCTGGATTATTCATTAGAAGAGAATAAAAAGAGCCTACAATCAAGTATATTTAACAATGCCATACAGAAAATTAATAATCATATTATCTCATGACGGCGTATAATTTAGACTCAGTTCCTTTACCTTGGCTGGAACCATAGGTAAAATCTAGAATTAGGCATGTTGATGCTGGTGTTAATGTGACTGTTCTCAACGTGGGAAAAGCACTTTCTTCTCGACCACATTTAGACTTCCCAAATCTATCATGATGACTGTGAAAGGAATTCAATTCTCAGTTTATCAGTACCGAAGGCAAAGTCGCACCATGCCTATCATGACAAGTCAGTTGGAGGGATGGTCTCGGCATACTTTTTACCCAGCATTTTCCCCAGTATGTTATGAAAAATAGAAGGGTAGATGGCAATATGTTTAATGACCAAATGCCCTAACCAGATATTCCACAAAATCATGGTTAAGGCGGTGGTGACGGCAGCAGCTGTTGCCCCGTAGCGTGGAATGGCGATGGCATTCAAGACAGCATTTAGACACGCACTAGAGCCGAAGACCACTAGAGATTTCCGTTGATGACCTGTCATCATCATTAAGTACCACACAGGTCCATAGCAGGCATTGATCAGTTGCCCAAAAACAAGAATACGCAGTTGCCAATGAGCCACAGCAAACTCTGCACCGAACAGGCTCATCACGGGTTGGGCGAAGACGATGAGGGCGATCGCCATGACTAGGGAAGGTACAAAAATCCAACGAGCGATCCGAAAGACAACCTGCTGTAATTCTGCCTTATCACCTGCTTCGTAGAGGACGGTAAAGGTTGGTGCGGCAACCACATTAACGGTGGTGAGGATTATTTCTACCCAAAGGGCTGTTTTAACTGCCGCTCCATAGAATCCGGCAGCCTCTGGCCCGACGATTGACCCCACCATCAAAATATCTGTTTGTTCCAAGATCAGTAGAAAAGCGTCTTGTAACAGCAAAGGGAAAGATTGCTTTAGCCAGTTCCACAGGTCATATTCCGGAGTAGTAGAAACACACTCTCGCTGCAAGCGCACCCCAATAATCCCTATCTGTAGGGCGATCACTAAAGACAAAGTCACATCAGAGATTAGAATTCCAGACAGACTTCCGAGCATATGTTCATGGCTGAAAACTAACCCACTAACCACCAAAGTCAAAGCAGGCCAAAGAATTAGGGAGGGACCATAGGACAGCAACACACTTTCTAAAGCCCGAGCTATTTCTAGTTGGAGTTTAACCAAGGCTTGCAGGGGAACCATCCACAGACCGACTAATAAGGTTGTTCCATAAACAAAGGCTTGGGTGCGGTTAATCCAGAAGACCACAGTTGACTCACCGAGGGCTAAGACCAAGCTAAATAAGATTGTTATGAGCCAACTGGCTTGGATAATACCCCAAATTTTGCCCCAGTCTTCCCACACCCGATACTGGGTAATCGAGCGCAGAACAATTAAAGGCAACCCCAAGCCCGCAGGGATTGCCAGCAGCATCACCCAAGAGAGGACATAGGCATAAACCCCATACTCCGTCTCTCCCATCCACCGAGCCAGCAACACCTGGGTCAGATAAGTGAGTATTACCCCCGCAAGCTGCGTTGCCAGGGCAATCCAAGTTTTTTGCGCCAAGGAATCAAGCGAAAAGACAGGCCGTGCCGCTAAGGTTTTAGTCATGGACTCTCACTCTGTAATAAGTTCTGATGCCACCATTTGATTAATGTGTTTTTTGGCATTTTCATGCAGTAGTCTATTCTTTTTAATTGTTAGTTGGCAACTTAGCTTACTAGATAACTCAAGACCATTCCTACAATTGACCCCTTGCCATCGCCTCCATCAGCACCATTTTTTTGTGGATAGGGTCAGATGCTACACATTGAGAAAGCTGTTGGGCTTGCAACTGCGCTTCAGCAACAATAGCAGACTCATTTACTGTGAGGACTTGGTAGTCTTCCACTAAAAGTTTTCCCGCTACCATGACACTTTTAACTTCATGTCCTGAAGCAGCGTACACGAAATTAGGTACAAGGTTACGAATGGGGTTAAGGAGGGTGGGTGATAGGTTAGGGGCGCTGAGGTCTATTAAGATCAGGTCGGCTTCTTTGCCAACTTCAAGAGAGCCAATTTTGTGATCTAATCCAATCGCCCGCGCTCCTTCGATGGTAGCCATACGCAGGACTTCCCAAGCCGGCATAATGGTTGGATCGTGATATTTTATTTTGTTGAATAAGGCGGTCAGCTTCATCTCATGGAAAATATTATTGTAGCTGCTGCCTAGCGCAACCGATCCGCCTGCTTGCCGAAAGACATGAGCGGGCGGCACGATACCGTCAATAGTGCCAATCATTCCCGAACAAAGTACCATGCCAGCGCCACTTTTGGCTACTTCTATCACCTCTTCATCGGTGGCATCTGTCAGGTGAACTGCCAGCAATTGTTCATCCAAGTAGCCAATTTCAGCCAGAAATGCGATCGGACGCTTACCATATCGTTTAACGATTTGCTCCGTTTCCCGATGTCCCTGGGCTACATGAAAATGCAGCATTAAGCCTTCCCGTTGAGCAATCTCTTTGGCTGCGCGTAGCATCTCAAGCGGCATCATATCTGGCGAATACATCCCTAGCATGGTAGTGATACGCCCCTCTGCTGCCCCATTCCACGCACAGGCAAAGTCCACAGCCTCTTCCATCGCACGCCATCCTGCCTTTACATCGAAGGGATAAAGCTCCCCCTCCTGAAGCGATGGCATCTCCAGTGGGAGTGCGTCAAACATAGGAGCCAGACTAGCCCGTACACCAATTTCATCAAAAAATTCCCCCCAGAGGGGGCTAATAATTTTATTATCGCAGAATGTTGTTGTGCCTGCCTTCAACTCCTCCACCACTCTCAAGCGTGTTGCCGCCATGCTTGCTTCGGGTGTCATATGAGCGAAATAAGGCATTGTGGCATCCATTAGCCAATTGGTTACATCTTGCGCCGCCCCACGCATAAGTACCAAACTTGTGTCTACGTGAGCATTAATCAGCCCAGGTAAGACGGCGCAATTCGCGGCTTCAATCACTTTTCTGCCTTCAAAAAGATTCAACAATGCCTCTGTCGAATCAACTGCTACAATACGGCTACCCTCAATCGCAAGTGACCCATCAGCTATATATCCCACGCCAGATTCCTGCATGGTAAAAAGATGAGCGTGTATCAATAATGTATCTACCTGTTGTTTTGTCATTAGATTCATGCTCGCTTCAAAAGAACATGAACTTGAGATTAGAGACTGAAGCTAAGTGTATCACTACGCAAAAACGTTTTGAGGAATCAAACTTTGACATAACCAAGCTTCAAATAAATCTCGATTACAACAACCTTTAAAAGTTAAAGGAGCCAAAATTTTTCCCTCTTTTAATCCGAAGAAATTAAATATTAAGTCCAAATAACAAGCGGGTCATCAGTTCCAGAGTATCCAATTAAACATCCCCATGTCATACGTACACCTGCTTTTATCTTTTTTACCGAATGAATTCTCATTGAATTGAAAAGAATTAAATCTCCCTGGTTCGGTTTGATCTCAAGTTTTGGTTGTCCGATCTTTTTGCTATCAAGACCGAAACTAGCTGGATCATCTGTGTTGTGTGACATATTAAAATGTTCACTTTGAGTTGGCCATTCATCCCAAAGCACTATTTCCCCTCCTGATTCAGACATTTTCAAATATACATTTGCTGCGATGTTATTGATGAGATTTGGTTTATCTTTATAGGATTCTAGAAAACCCCATCCCATTACATCACAATGTGGTTTACCAGGGTTATCTTCTATATGCTCTCTAACTATCCCAGCAAATACTTTTTTATCACCAAGTTTCGCTAGATTGCAACCATAACTCCAAATATCATCAAGTTCAACCCTAATCCTATCAATTGGACTTATGTATGGATGTATTAGCATCCGCATTTCTTTCATCAATGTGGGTGCTTTTTCCTGCTGCTTTTCTAATTCAAGCTCACTTTCACCACATTCAAACAGTTCTTGTCCCAAGCGACTCACTGATGGATGACCGGGATAAGCGCTAAAATATTTACTCTTTTTTATTCTCTCTGAAATTGTCATACACTCTTGCTCGAGAAAATAATTCGGTACTATTACCGCATCTATTGAATGGTCTAGAAGTCCAATTAAATGCCATTCTTCAAGTTCTTTCGCAGATATTATGGCATCTTGATTTTTTTGATAACTACTCAACTTATTTTCATATATGGTCATTGGTTTGCCCCTCCAAGTTTGATTCAGAAATGTTGTTGTAGATAAGCCTGTATCTATTACAATTTACCCTTAGCCATCGCTTCCATTAACACCATTTTTTTGTGAATGGGGTCAGCGGTCACACGTTGGCAGAGTTGTTGAGCTTGTACTTGCGCCTCAGCGAGAATGGCGGACTCATCTACCGTGAGGACTTGGTAGTCTTCCACTAACAGTTTTCCCGCCACCATGACGCTTTTAACTTCATGTCCTGAGGCAGCATACACGAAATTAGGTACAAGGTTACGAATGGGGTTAAGCAGGGTGGGTGAGAGGTTAGGGGCGCTGAGGTCTATTAAGATCAGGTCGGCTTCTTTGCCAACTTCAAGAGAGCCAATCTTGTGATCTAATCCAATCGCCCGCGCTCCTTCGATGGTAGCCATACGCAGGACTTCCCAAGCCGGCATAATGGTTGGATCATGATATTTTATTTTGTTGAATAAGGCGGTCAGCTTCATTTCATTGAAGATGTTACAACAGTTGTTGCCGCAGGCTTGATCAGAACCGAGGGCAACGGAACCGCCTGCTTGTCGAAAAACATGAGCGGCCGGAACGACACCGTCAATGATGCCAATAGCGCCCGAACAGAGTGCCATGCCAGCACCACTTTTGGCTACTTGTATCACTTCTTCATCTGTGGCATCGGTCAGGTGAACCGCCAGCAACTGTTCGTCCAAGTAGCCAATCTCAGCTAGAAATGCGATCGGACGCTTACCATATCGTTTGACAATTTGTTTAGTTTCCCGATCTCCCTGTGCCGTATGAATATGCAGCATTAAGCCTTCCCGTTGGGCAATCTCTTTGGCTTCGTGTAGCACCTCAAGTGGTACCATATCCGCCGCCTGTAGTCCCAACATAGTGGTGATACGTCCCTCTGCTGCTCCATTCCATGAACAGGCAAAGTCCACAGCTTCTGCCATTGCACGCCGTCCCGCCTTCACATTGAAGGGATAGAGGTCTCCCTCTTTCCATTCGGACCATTCTAGTGGAAGTGCGTTAAACGCAGGGGACAGAATGGCACGTACCCCAATTTCATCGAAAAACTCTCCCCAGAGCGGGTAAGGAGTCTCAGAATCGCCGAATGTCGTTGTGCCTGCTTTCAGCCCTTCCAGTACACTCAAGCGTGTTCCAGCTATATTTACTGCGGGTGTCATCTGAAGTGCATAGGGAATTGTCGCGTCCATTAGCCAATTGGTTACATCCTGTGCCACTCCACGCAGAATAGAACAAGTCGTATGTATGTGAGCATCAATTAGTCCAGGCAACACCGCACAATTTACGGCATTAATTGTTTTATTTCCTTCAAACTGACTCAGCAAAGCCTCTGTCGAATCAACTGCTATGATCCGTCTATCCTCAACCGCAATTGCCCCATCGGCAATATATCCCACGCCATTTCCCTGCATAGTAAAGAGATGAGCGTGTATTAATAATGTATCTACCTGTTTCTTATTCATAAGACCTTTTATTACTCTATTATGGCGATTAGTGACACATAGATATGCAGCTTATTGCCATATACATATTATTTGCACCATCAAGCATAGTTGAAATTTGGCGTTACTGAATTCAAGTATGAAAATCAAAAATTCCATGTCTCAGACCCCTCCTCTCTGTACCTGGAGCGTCTCTGCGTAAGAGAAATTCATACTTTCTATTCACCAACGCCTGAAATTTAGCCTCTTTCGAGACCAAGCACATCGGCATGGCGGATAATACGACGATATGTTTCTTCGATCGCTCCATCGAAATCATTTAGCTTGAAAACCGTACTAACCGCGTGACCACCAGAATCTCGGTCAGGTGGATAACCGTCTCGCAGAACACGAAACGATGGGGTAACAGGCCAGTCGTAGACAGAAAGTGCAATAAACTCGTCTATTGGGATACCATCCTCGTCAGTCAGCGCAATATACTCTTCCGGTGATTTTCCTGTTTGACTGTGGTATTTGGCATAACCTGGCATTGCCAGACAGACAAAGATTGTGTCACGACCAGTTTCCCGCAGCATCAATAAAGTCTGAAGCGTCATTAGGTGGCTGGCTACCGTGGGGAGGTTGCTAGACCCACCCGCGACAATATACACATTGCGTCCACTTGGCTCGAAGGTTGCTTGCAGTGTGCCTTGGTCAGTTACTTCGTCCCAAGTTCCATAAGTATATGGATCAACAGATGTCGGTTGTAGCACCTGCCACGCGCCCAACTCTCCCGATCGCTCCATTACCCAGAACCAAGGCATATCACCACTGTTGAGTAAATTAATGCGATCGGCAATGAGATGGGGAGGGGCGATGGCTCCTTCTCCGATCCAGCCATAGGCCTCTCTTTCAAGTTGGCTTAGTTTTGTTACATCTGCTATTACCGCAGGTCTAACCGTCCATGGAGGAAGACACAGGGAGCGGGAAGCAGGGGATAAGCCCAGCTTGGTAATTGCAAAAGACTGCTCCTCAACTGATATCTCCTGTTTAGAAGCAACCAAGGATTCGGTGGGAACGTCCTTTTGGTCTGCCTGTGGCACAATTCTGTCAAGTAGGAAGTTAGTTAACTGCTTAATCGTGGGATGGTCAAATACTATTGTCACTGGCAGTTCCAACCCTATAGCAAAACGGAGCTTATTACGCAGTTCGATCGCCATCAAGGAATCAATTCCTAAGTCAGAAAACATTTGTTCATCGGAGGGAACACTTTTGATAATCGTTTCGATTTCAGATTTGATCAGGTTCTTCAATATTTCATATCTGTGCTCATGGGAAGTTTGACTTATTTTTTGTAAAACTGTTTGAGGAGTTATGGTTGAGCTTACCTGTGGCTGTTGTTCCTCTACCAAAAGCTCCAAAATACTAGATAGTGCAATTCGTTCAGCAGCAGAGAGTTTCCGTTCATCCTCCAAAAGCCCAACTAAAGATTGGACATCACCTGCTTGCAAATATTCCATCAGTAAAGTGGACACCGCGCTAGGATTTTGTGACGATGCGCTGCCCTGAGCTTGAAGGGTATCTAGATCGGAACTTTGTGCCAACTTAAAGTCGGGAAGCCAATAACTTTGTCGCTGAAACGGATAAGTTGGCAATATCACCTTGCGTCCTTGATATCCCCGATTAAATGCATCCCAATCAATATCATATCCATGTATGTATAACTCACCCAGACTAGTGAACATCTGCTGGCAATCCTTCTGGCTTTCCCGTAAACTCGGCAGGTAGCAAGACGAAGTTCCTTTTGAGGCAGTTGAATCTTCCTCGTTTACTCGCAGTGCCATGCCCAACAGGGTAGCGGTAGAACCGATTTCCAGAAAGATATTGACACCTTGTTCATTCAGCGTCCTCACTCCATCGGCAAAGCGCACTGCCTCACAGACATGGCGTACCCAGTAATCTGGTCTGGTGATTTCAGGGCTGGCCACTTTCCCGGAAACGTTGGAGACAAGTAGCAACTTGGGCTGGTGATAGGTGATACTGGCTGCCACCTGGCGGAACTCATCCAAGATGGGTGTCATGAGTGGTGAGTGGAAGGCATGGGAAACCGTCAGATGGCGTGTCTTGATACCAACGGTTGCGAGTTCTTCAGCAATTGTCATCACAGAGGTGCGTTTGCCAGAGATAACCACGCTTTCTGTCCCATTTATCGCTGCGATTGACACATCATCTCGGTAAGGTGTAATAGCTTCCTGGATACGAGCTTCACTGGCTAAAAAAGAAACCATCGCTCCGTCTTGAGGTAGGGATTGCATCAGACGACCACGAGTAGCAATTAGTTTCAGCCCATCTTCTAAAGAAAATATGCCCGCCACACAAGCGGCCACGTATTCACCTACACTATGCCCCATCACGATATCTGGTTTGATACCCCAGGAGTGCCACAACTGAGTGATCGCATACTCAAGAGCAAAAAGCGCGGGCTGAGTATAAGCGGTTTGGTGAATGGCTTCTGATTTTCCCTCTGGGTAGAGAATCGAAAGTAGTGATCGGTCGAAATATGTACCAGCACGCAAGATGTCATCACAATGTTCGAGTGCTTTTCGGAACGTAGGTTGGTTTTCGTAAAGTTGACGACCCATTCCCACATACTGTGAGCCTTGACCTGTAAAAAGAAAGGCTATTTTTGGTAGCGATTTGACTTCTCGCCCCCCACTCCCTGATTGTGCAAATGCTTCCAATTGCAAACACAGTTGCTCTTGAGATTCCGTGACTACCGCAAACCTATGTTTAAAATGTTTACGCCCTATTTGTGCCGTGAAACAAATGTCCGCCAGAGGAACATCGGGAGAGGTCTCCATCTGAGTCGCATAACGCCGAGCCAGTTCTTGCAGGGCTGCGGGTGTTTTTGCAGCTAAGGTCAAAATATGCGGCGTTTGATTAATATCATGAGGAGGTTGCTCTATGTTTGGGGCTGCCTCTAGTACGATATGAGAGTTTGTGCCACTGAAGCCAAAGCTACTGACTCCTCCAAAGCGATCGCCAGTAGACCAAGGTATTGTTTCTGTTGGGATACTGACTGGTAATTGATCCCAGTCAATATAAGGACTTGGCTGGTGGAAGTGTAGGTTTGGTGGAATTTCACCGTGCTGCATTGAGAGTACAACCTTGATGAGACCAGCAATGCCAGCAGCAGCTTCAGCATGACCAATATTCGTCTTGACCGAACCGACTACAAGCGGCTGTGAGCGTTGACCAAAGACTTGCCCAATCGCACCCATTTCAATAGGGTCGCCTAAGGACGTACCTGTGCCATGTGCCTCAATATAACTGATTTGATCTGGGTGTAGTCCAGCATCCGCTAATGCCTGTTGGATCACCGCCTGTTGTGAGGGACCACTGGGGACGGTTAATCCACTCGTGTAGCCATCATGATTGACTGCAGCACCACGAATCAAGGACAGGATATTGTCATTGTCAGCAATGGCATCGGATAGGCGTTTGAGAACTACCATCCCACACCCCTCAGCACGGGCATAACCATCTGCCTGGACATCAAATGTTTTGCACCGTCCATCAGGGGACAACATACGGGATTGACAGGCTTTGATAAAGCCATCTGGTATCACTTGTATCTGTACACCACCCGCCAATGCCAAATCACACTCCTGTTGACGTAGGCTCTTGACAGCCAATGCCACAGAAACCAAAGAGGACGAACAGGCGGTATCAAGGGACAAATTGGGTCCAGTGAGTCCCAAATAATAAGATAAACGCCCGCTGGCTGTACTGTGGCAGTTACCTGAACCAGAATATACATCTAGGTCAGAACCATTACGCATAATCAAATCCCGATAATCACTTTCACTGATGCCAACAAAGACACCTGTTTGTGTAGTCAGTTTATTGCCTGTCAGCCCAGCCCGTTCTAAGGCTTCCCAACTCACTTCCAGAAGCAACCTCTGTTGAGGGTCTAAGCTGATTGCCTCACGGGTAGAAATGCGAAAGAACTCAGGGTCGAAGGCTGCTATTTGGTCGAGAAAACCACCAAAACGTGTATACATTTTGCCGGGTGTTGCTGGTGTGGGATCATAATAGTCGTCAATATCCCAACGGCTTTTTGGCATCTCTTGGATAGCATCAACCCCATTGTGCAATAATTTCCAAAAAGCTTCAGGTGTGTCTGCACCAGGAAAGCGACAGCCCATCCCAATGATGGCGATTGGTTCCCGTTGCGCGTATTTTAAACGGTCAAGTTCGGCTTGTAACTCCTCTATTTTGTTCAATGCCTTCTTGACTATAGAAGCTACCTGACTTTCTGACAAAGCGTTCATTCACTTGTCCTCTACTTGTATGCTCACGTCCGCAATGTGTAATTATTGATCACTCCTAATCCAAATGTGTTGATAATTTTTGTATAAGTGTAGACAAAGATTCATCTTCATCACTTTGCATTTCGCTGTCTAACACATCTGTTTCGTTGTCAAGAATTGTCCCGATAGACGAAGTATCTGTGAACATTGCTGATAAGGAGTCTGTTTGCTGGGATGCTGCGCTTTCCATCGGTGCAAGTACAACTTGTGTTAGGTACTTAACCGCTATTTCTATAGTTGGGTAGTCAAAAGCAAAGGTGACAGGCAATGAACAATCTAATGTGCGTTGTAAACTGTTACGCAGTTCAATAGAGGTGAGCGAGTCAAGCCCTAACGTAACAAAACCAACTCCTTCTTCACTTGGTAGCTCTGCCACGTTTTTTCCTAACAGTTGAGCGATTTGAGAGCGAAGATGCACTTCTAATAATTTTGGTCGATCTTGCACAGCAGCTTGCTTTAGTTTCCTCTGAATATCTTCTGTGTGACTGACTGCCATCGAATCGTAAGTCTGCGCTTTCTGGCTAGACTTAGAAAACTTCTCATAAAAAGGCAAATTATCTTTTTGATAATCCAAGAAGCGAGTCCATTGAATTGGGATGACACCAATTTGAGCGGCTGGCTCGTTCAGTAATTCGCCGAAGAGGTCTAAGCCTTTCTGTAACGGGATGGCCTCTTCACCTCTTTGCGGTAACTTGTTCAGTAGCCCTTGTTGTGCAGCCATACCGACTTGATCCCATGCCCCCCAGCAGATAGACAAACAGGGGAGTCCTCGCCCTCGCCGATAGGCAGCTAAACCATCTAGGAACGCATTGGCTGCTGAATAGTTGGCCTGGCCTGGCGCACCTAATAGAGAACTGGCAGAAGAAAAGAGAACAAAGAAGTCTATTGGCTGCTCCAGAGTCAACTTATGCAGAATCCAAGCCCCCTGTGCTTTTGGCAATAGAACTTTTTTGAGCTTGGCTGGAGTTTGTTGGAGCAGACTCGCATCATCAAGCACTCCTGCGGCGTGGATTACACCACACAGAGGTACGGTTAGATTGGTCAGAATCTGCGCTAATACCTTCTCATCGCTAATATCAGCTTGAGCCACAATGATTTGCGCCCCGGCTGATTCTAGCTCATCCAACACCAGACGGACTTCGGAACTGGGCTGACTGCGACCCAACAAAACGAGATGTTTAGCCCCCTTTTCCACTAACCACCGTGCGACTTGTAAGCCGAGACCGCCCCGTCCACCAGTGATCAAATAGCTGCGATCTCTGCGGATCTCAACCAGTTGTTCGGATTTGGGTTTATATTGACTAAGACGTGCTATGTATGCTTGTCCATTGCGCCAAGCCAACTGACTCTCTTGTCCGTCCTTTGATAGATGGCCTCTTTTTAGCTGTGTAAATATCGTGTTCGCCACATCTTGCTGTAAATATCCGGCTTCCACATCCATGTAAACACAGGACAATTCTGGGTGTTCTAGCATGATAACTTTGGCAAGTCCCCACAAAGACGATTGGGCGAAGCCATTTACTCGATCTTGTTCAACCACCGCTTGTGCATCACAGGTGACAATAAGCAGGGATGGCGGGGTTGAGTAGGTGTTGAGTAATGCTTGCACAAGATATAGCACCGATGTACAGTTATCCTCTGCTTGCTTCATGGGGTGACAATCCTCTTTTTGATCCAACCCCCATAAATAGACGACTTGTTGTAAATCTGGCAAAGTACGGAATATTAATTCGTAATTGTCCAGTATCTGCTTCCCATAGATCATGGTAACTGGCACTCCAGCATTGTCTAGCTTTTGTGCCAATGCAGCCCCTGTTCCATGCTGATCTGATAAAACCAAACAACTGCCGGAGATAGTGCCATCAGAAGGGACTAGGGAAGTTGATTGAGCTTGCCATTCAATGTCTAAAAGCCAGTTGTGTACGTATGTTGTTCTGAGGAATTTTTCGGGAGAGGCTTCACGAAGTACAAAGCCAATTGCTTTCACCAAGGTTTCCCCGGTTTCATTCATAATCTGGAAGTCATATTTGAATTCCCCAATCTTCCTCGCGTAGCACCACCAGTCTGTTCCCGTGACGGGTTTGTACAGTTGCAGAGAAGCAAATGACAAAGGAACTCTGGTCGCGGAGTCTCCGTACTCGTACTCCATGACAGCGGTGGTTGAAAGCGAACCATCGAGCAATATGCCGTGAAGTTGATGTCCTGATACAGAGCCGACCACATCTGGTATGTGAAGACGGGTCAATGCTTCATTTTCCCCATGCCAAAGTTGCTGTACCCACCTAAAGGAAGGGCCCATTTCAAATTTTTGTTTGACTAAGCTATTGTACCAGTCATGACCATTTACGGTGTGTGGACAACGCTGACGTATTTCGTTCGGGGAAAGTGTTGGCGGTTGGGCATCGCGCAACATTCTCAAACACCCTGTGACATGGACTTTCGGTTTGTTCTCTAAGGGACCATCCGGCATGAAGCTAATAATCTGGAAGGTCATGGGTAGAAACGTTTGATGGCTTTGATTCTTCTGTGAGTTATCAGGGCTGAAAATCGCCTGCACTATCACCGTATCATCGTCATGAAAGATAATTGGCTGATAAAAAGCAATATCGGTTAATTCATGCTGATAGTCTGGGTATAAAACCTGGGCTGCATTGAAGATTAAGGAGGCTAATACTGCCCCCGGTACAATGACTTCACCGTAGATCTGATGATCGGAGATATGAGGCATCTGTCGCACGCCAAACTCGGTTTCAAACACCACTTTGTTCTCTGATGGTAGCCGGATCATCTTATCCAACATTGGGCGCAACCCCTGTTGTTGCGGCTTTTTGACGGAGCTTTCAATCCAATATCGTTCTCTCTGAAATGGATAGGTGGGCAACAATATTTTGTGTCGTGAATAATCTTTGTCAAAACCTGCCCAGTCAATCTTGACTCCATTGACTACAAGTTGTCCACAAGTAGAAAGCATCTGCTGCCAATTGTTGCCATCTTCGCGCAAACTGGGTAGCATGAGCGGGTGACTAGCTGAACCGTTTTCACTATGAATCTGCTTTGCCATACCCAACAATATTGGTTTGGGTCCTATTTCTAGAAGGATGTCAGTATTCTGTTCTTCCAATGTGGCAATACCATCGGCAAAACGGACGGCAGAATGGACATGACGCACCCAATAATCAGGTGTAGCAACCTCCTTGGTTGCCAATTGCCCTGTAACGTTAGAAATCAGTGATAAACTGGGTGACCTATAGCTGATGGTGCTGGCAACGTCTCGGAATGCTTTCAGCATGGGGGTCATCATTGGCGAGTGGAAAGCGTGGGAGACTGTAATTGGGTGTGTTTTGATGCCTTCCAATGCAAACTGTGCTGCTAAATTATCTATAATTTCAGCTTTGCCGGAGATCACCACGCTTTGCTGTCCATTAACTGCTGCAATTGATACTTCTGCACTATAAGGCGCGATGAGCGCCTTCACTCCTATCTCATTGCTTCTGATACTAAGCATTTTCCCTGACGGTAAGGCTTGCATCAAACATCCACGAGATGCAATGAGCTTTAACCCATCTTTTAAACTAAATACACCTGCCAGACAAGCGGCTACATATTCACCCACGCTGTGACCCAGTACGACATCAGGTTCAACGCCCCATGATATCCATAGTTTTGCTAGGGCATACTCAAAAGCAAAAAGGGCAGGTTGGGTATAAACCGTTTGATTAAGTTTACTACGGGAATTGTAGAGTATGTTCAGAATTGATTCACCCAACAATGGATGCAGAATGTCGTCACATTCGTCCATAATCCGACGGAAGGTGGGCTGAGTTTCGTAAAGCTCACGCCCCATGTTGATGTACTGCGAACCTTGTCCAGTAAACAGAAAAGCGATTTGAGGGATGAGTTGATTATCTAGTACCACATTATGTTGCGTTGGCATTGTAGCCTGCTGTGGGTAGTGTTCTAATTGTTCTGATAACTGCGCGATGTTTTCGGAGATAAAACTTAAGCGATGGGCAAAAAGATTACGCCCGACATTGGCACTATAACAAAGATCAGCTAGGGATAGGTCGGGCGATTCCCTAAGAAATTCCACATAACGGGCTACTAATGCGTTGAGAGCCGCTTCGTTTTTGGCTGAAAGTGTCAGAATGTGCCAAGGACGCTCCGGTGCATTTTCAGATTTTTCGTTTTGGCGGACAGGTGCTTCTGCGACGACTAGATGACAGTTTGTACCGCTCATGCCAAACGAGCTAACTCCAGCGACGCGCTCTTTCCCAGACCAGGGTACACACTGTGTCGGCACTTGAACTGGGGAAGATTCCCAATCAATGAAGGGATTAGGGTTTTGAAAATGGAGACTGGGAGGAATCTGTTTTTCTTGTAATGATAAAATGACTTTTATTAACCCCGCAATACCAGCCGCTGGTTCTAGGTGTCCGATATTAGTTTTGACAGAGCCAATCCACAAGGGTTCTGAACGAGAAGATCCAAAGACTGTCGTTAATGCTCCCACCTCAATCGGGTCACCCAGTTGTGTCCCTGTGCCATGGGCTTCAATATAACTGACTGCTTCCGGCTGAACCTTGGCGTTTTGTAGTGCCTGACGCAGTAAAGCTTCTTGAGACAGCTTGTTAGGGGCAGTTAAACCACTGCTACGCCCGCCATGATTGACTGCACTACCCCGGATTACGGCTAAAATTGGATCGTCTGCCGCGATCGCGTCACTTATTTTTTTAAGTACAATCATGCCACAACCTTCGCCGCGTCCATAGCCATCGGCGGCAGCGTCAAATGTTTTACTACGTCCATCGGTCGCAAAGGCATTTAACTGGGCAGTCCCAATCATAGGGTCTGGGATTAACATAAGCTGAACGCCACCAGCCAGTGCCAGATCACATTCTCCCATCCGCAAACTATTACAGGCAAGATGTACAGCCACTAAGGAGGAGGAACAGGCGCTATCAACAACCATGTTAGGTCCTTGAAGCCCCAACAGATAGGATAAACGCCCCGGAGCATAGTAATTGCTATTGCCCGTTGCCGCATAGACATTATGATGATCCCCTGTATTTTCTAGGTGAGCATAATAGTCATTTTCGCTCATCCCGACAAAGACCCCCGTTTGGCTATCCATCAATTGGCTGGGAGCAATGCCAGCCCTTTCGAGTGCCTCCCAAGCTACCTCCAGCAACATTCTATGCTGGGGATCTATATTGGCCGCTTCACGTGGCGAAATATCAAAAAACGAGGCATCGAATTTATCCACCGCATCAACAAAAGCGGCTTCACGAATATACATTTTGCCTGGTTGCCCAGGTTGGGGATCATAGTATTTATCAACTGCCCAGCGATCACTAGGGATCTCGGTGACCATATCAACACCATTCTGAAGTAGTTTCCAGAATGTCTGTGGTGAATCCGCTCCCGGAAACCGCAGCCCCAGCCCCACAATTGCGATCGGTTCGTGCGCTTGGCGTTGCATTGCCTCAAGTTGTTGGTGTGCTTCCTTTAGGGACAGTCCAACACGCTGAAGTAATGTAGCTGCATCTTCGTTTGCTGTTATAGGTACTTTCATTATTGATCTCTTTTTATTTTATTTAGTAAGGATTCGAGTGCGAATAAATCTTCTGCCATGGAAGTAATATTTGAGTCAACAGAAGTGCTGATACTTCTGTCCTTATTACTGTCTTTGTCCTCACTATTTTCATCTGGTGCGAGAATTGCTGAGGTATCTGGCTCAGAATTTATATAGATTTGAGTCAGTATAAACTTAACCAAACGGTCTACCATAGGATAATCGAATGCAAGCGTTGCAGACATCTGAATCCCCAGACTTTCTTCCAAACGCCGCCTCAATTCCAGTGACATCAACGAATCCATCCCCAAGTCAGTGAAGGGTTGATGAACTGCGGGCAGTTGGGCACTACGCAAGACCGCAGCAACTTGGGTCTGTACATGGCGCAGTAACATTTTCTCTCGCTCTTTTGGCCGAGCTTGCTGCAATTGTTCGAGTAAGGTAAGGCCAACTTCATGAGGAAGTGTAGATTGCTCCTGGGTAGTGGAGGAAGACCTGTCAAGATCAAGTAAAGCAAAAAAGGCCGAGCTTGTGTCGTACATCTTGCGAAGCCCATCGGTAGAAATGGCCACAATTTGGGCGGATGGTTGTTCCAGGAGATAGGCAAAGATTTGCAATCCCTGTTCTGGTGAAATTTCCAAAGTGCTACTGTCTTGCCCAACTTTGGTGCTTTGTGAAGAAGCTTGTTGGAGACGTGCCGCCATTCCCACTTGAGACCAAGCGTCCCAGTTAATCGAGAGAGCTGGCAAGCCTTGTATTCGCCGATGATGGGCAAAGGCATCTAAAAAAGCATTGGCGGCAGCATAGTTAGCTTGTCCAGCACTGCCCAGCAATGCTGCTGTTGAGGAAAAACAAACAAAGAAATCAAGCGGCATCTCTTCAGTCAGTATGTGTAGATGCCAAGCTCCCTCTAGTTTGGGGGCGAATACTTTGCTAAAACGCGCCCAATTTTGCTGTAGTAAGATTCCGTCGTCTAATACACCGGCAGTATGAATAATACCAGCCAAAGGATATGCTTTATCAATCTGTGCCAACACATCAGCTACTTGGGAGCGGATGCCAACATCGGCTTGCACCACCGTCACTGTTGCACCTAGCGCGGCTATCTCTTGCAGTTGTTTTTGGGCAACTGGTTTGGGTTGGCTGCGTCCCATCAGCACTAGATGGGTAGCCCCCTGTTCAACCATCCAACGAGCCACAAGCAAGCCCAAACCACCAAAGCCGCCCGTGATCAAATAAGTGGCATCTGGTCGAATAGGCATTTTTGATGAGGTCGCGGGATGCTTCTGATAACCTTTGAACCGTGACACATAGCGAGTCCTATTACGCCAAGCAACTTGACTTTCGTGGGGAATGGTGGTGTGTCTGAACTCGGAGGCGGCGCGGAGTTCAGTCGCCAGAAACTTGGCTTGTTCATCTGGAAGCCCTTCACCATCAAGGTCGATTGATACACAGTTGAGTTCAGGGTGTTCTAAGGCTATCACCTTACCCATACCCCATAAGGGTGACTGAAGCACTCCGACTAGGCTATCGTCTTTACGCACAGCTTGCGCGTTCTTTGTCACGAGCCACAAGCTAGGGGCCGGCGTTTGAAGTTGCAAGACTGTCTGTATTAAATTTAATAGCGTGCCACTACCTAATTGTACATTTTCAATTAGGTTAGATACTTTATCCAAGCTAAGTATATCTAAGCTCCAAAGATGAACAATACCATACAGTGGATGCAAAGCAGCAAACAACCTTTCATAATCCTCCCTTTGGGTCGGATCAATCTCAAAATATGGGATGTCCCCCTCGGTATTTTGTTTATTATTAGCCGAGTGATATTTTTGACCAGCATAGACAAGCGTAATTATATCCCCTTCCTGACGTAATTGAGCCGCAAGTGCTTCACCGTGTCCACTAGCATCGGCGAAGATGAGCCATTGTCTACCCTCTGTTTCCACCGCAGGTAAGGTAGATGGGGTCGGCAACTGCGGTTGCCAAACCACTTCATAAAGCAAATCGTAGATGGGCTTCTGTGTCGCTTCCTCACGATGTTTTGCAACCAATAGTTCAATGATGCTGGGTAGCAATTCCCGTGCTTCGCCTGAAAGTACATCCGTGGCCGCTAACAAGTCCAGGATTTCCGGCACATTGCCTTGTTCGAGATGCTCTACAATGGCAGTTGCGGGACGAACTTGTGTTGTTTCTAAAAGTGGAGTGGCCTGTTTCTCTAGCCAATAACGTTGACGGTTCCAAGCATAGGTTGGTAGGCTTACTTTGCGTCTGGCGTAATCTCTATCAAAGCCCGCCCAATCTACCTGGACACCAAGGACATACAGTTGTCCCAAACTCTCCAATAGTGTCTGCCAGTTGGGTTGCTTGGGGCGCAATGTGGGAATGGTGACAGGGCGATCGCTATGGGCAACCTCGTCAAAATATTGTTGCACTAGTCCTGATAAGGTCGGTTTTGGGCCAACTTCAAGGAAGACTTGGACGTTCTGCGCTTGCATAGTTGCAATACCATCGGCGAATAGGACAGGATTGCATACATGATTTACCCAGTAACCAGGGGAAGCGATCACTCCTTCCTCCAGGGAAGACTCAGGTGAAATCAAGTCGCCGGTTAGATTACTGACAATAGCTATTTTTGGAGGACTATAGTTGATTTCCCTGGCCACCTGTGCGAACTCCTGCTCCATTGGTTTCATCAATGGAGAGTGGAAAGCGTGTGAAACAGACAATCTCTTGCACCGGATTCCTTGATCTTCTAGGGTTTTGGTGAAGACTTGCACAGCCTGGCCATCGCCCGAAATGACGACACTTCGTGGTCCATTTACCGCCGCTATCACAACTCGCTGGTCAGATTGAATAGCCGACTTAACTTCCTCAAGGGATGCCGATATAGCAACCATCTCGCCATCTTGTGGTAGCGCCTGCATCAAACGCCCTCTTTCGGCAGCAAGTTTGAGACCATCCTCCAGAGAAAAGATCCCCGCCACACAAGCTGCCACATATTCACCTATGCTATGACCCATTACGATATCTGGCTCGATTCCCCACGACTGCCACATCTGTGCTAGGGCGTATTCTACAGCAAAAAGGGCAGGTTGGGTATAAGCCGTCTGGTCAATTTCCTTTGACTCATGGTTTGGATATAATACCGAAAGCAGTGGGTTTCCCCACAGGCTGTTTCTCGATGAAAAGATGGATTGCAAGATTTCGGCACAGCGATCTAAGCAACTACGGAAAGTAGGCTGGGTTTCATAAAGTTCTCTAGCCATCTGCACATACTGCGAACCTTGGCCTGTAAAGAGAAAAGCGACCTTCGGCGCACGACTTTTGGAAAGGACGCAACCTTTATTGATGCTCAAATTCACCGACTCTTCCTTATAAGCGGACAAAAGAGCCTCTATTTCGATGTGTGAAGTAGCCGATAGAGCAAGGCGATGAGAAAAATGGGTACGTGACGTGCTAGCAGTATAGCATATATTGGCAAGACTTGCATCAGTAGTAGAAATAAATGACTGATAAAGCCCAACCAAGTTAGCCAACGCTTCCTCATTCTTAGCACTAAGGGTTAGCAAGTGCCATGGTCTTTCCACTGCCCCATGATTACTAATTGGTTCGCTGGATGGGGCTTCAGATAATACAATGTGGGCGTTAGTACCACTGAAACTAAAAGAACTAACCCCTGCAATTCGCTTTCTGTCCTTCAATGTCTTGTCATCCCAAGCATGAAGGGTGGTCGGAATTTCGAACGGGAGATTTTTCCAATCAATATATGGATTTGGTGTCTTGAAATGCAAGTGAGGAGGAATCTGCTTGTTTTTTAGCATCAAGACAACCTTAATCAGCCCTGCAATACCGGACGCGGCTTCTAAATGACCAATATTTGTCTTAACTGAGCCGACCCAAACTGGTTCTGTTCTCCGACCAAACACTTGGTTCAATGAATCCATCTCAATAGGGTCACCAAGGGGTGTGCCTGTACCATGGGCTTCTACATAACCTACGGCATCCGGTGCAATACCTGCTCTATCTAAGGCTTGCTTAATGACAGAGACTTGTGCGGGGCCTCTTGGAGCAGTTAAACCACTGCTATGACCATCATGATTAACCATAGACCCACGAATGATGGCAAGAATATTATCCCCATCGGCTGTTGCATCCGAGAGACGTTTTAGAACAATCATCCCACAACCTTCGCCTCGCACATAGCCGTTTGCATTGGCATCAAATGTTTTACAACAACCATCAGGTGCCAGCATCCCCCCTTGAGAAAGACCAATCATCTCATCTGGATCAATGAGTAAACCGACTCCACCAGCTAGTGCTAGATCACATTCTCTCTGACGCAGACTCTGACAGGCTTGATGAACTGAGACCAAAGAAGATGAACAAGCTGTATCAATCACAAAACTGGGACCCATCAAACCCAGGATATAGGATATCCTGCCGGCAGCAACACTCACATCAGTGCCACTTAAGTCATACAAATCGGTTTTCCCGATCCGACTCCTGTTTTCGATCATTAAAGATTTGTAGTTGCTACCACCAATACCGATAAATACACCAGTGGAACTATCAAAAAGAGTTGCAGGAACAATATTACCGGATTCCAGAGCTTCCCAACTGACTTCAAGTAGCAAGCGTTGCTGTGGATCCATGCTAACGGCTTCACGGGCAGAAATATTAAAGAATGATGGCTCAAATGTATCAACTTCATTCAGAAAACCGCCGTAACGAGTATGCATTTTACCCGACGATGTGGGGTCAGCATCATAATATTTATCAACATCCCAGCGATCACCAGGGATTTCTGTAATGGCTGATATACCCTCGCGCAGTAATACCCAAAAACGCTCTGGAGTAGTGGCACCGCCTGGAAAACGGCAACTCATACCAACAATGGCAATAGACTCATTTTTTTGGATTTCTACCGCAGCTAGTTGCGATCGTAGGCTATTTATCTCGTTCAATGCATTTTTCATCAAAATGCCATAGTTGGGCTGACTCATCTTCGCTTATACCGAATTATTCACTAAAATAGGAGAAAAAGAGCCTAAAACGAAATAAAATTAGGCTATACAAAAGTTTAATACTGTAGCCAATTTATAGAATAACCCGGTAAGCGTAAAGTTTTAAATGTAAAACTTTGTTGCGAGATTCAACATTTATATCTATTTTTCTTGCCGTGAATAACCTAGGGTAATATATTTTTCACCAGAAATGTTGAATGTCGTTACAAAACTTTACATAGTTAGATATAGTAGTCCTATCAAAGGTGAAAATGTCAACATCTCATAATATCTTCCATCCAATGAACATAACTGATTTGTTGACACATACAAGCTTGAAGGTAG
>WGNO01000013.1 GCA_016124525.1 Nostoc sp. RI_552
CTACCTTCAAGCTTGTATGTGTCAACAAATCAGTTATGTTCATTGGATGGAAGATATTATGAGATGTTGACATTTTCACCTTTGATAGGACTACTATATCTAACTATGTAAAGTTTTGTAACGACATTCAACATTTCTGAATATTTCCATGATCCTCGAATTGATTACTTGTTTCTGTCCCGGGAACATTAGCAATAATTTCTTCCAGGGTTTGTAGTAATTCTTGGTCGTTATTTTCGTGTAGATTCGACGTTGAGAGTATTTGATGGATTTTTCTGCTTTTCTGAAAAACTGAGGATTTGGTTAATGATATCCATTATAGTCAGAGTAACAATGCTCCAAACCCACATCTAAACCTATTTCACCATCAGCTATCCTGGGTTGTTGTTTAACTTCTGTATTTACACAGAATTGAACATATAAACCATCAGGACGTTTAACAATTCTGACTCGCTTAGTTAACTTAATTGGATATGTACGGGTATGCCATTTAACCAATAATTTAAGTTCACGAACAACTTTTTTATCAGTAAAACTGATGCGTCTTTTTATTGGGTGTAATGACCATCGAGAGATTTTATACTCAACTGAAAGGTTATCCTTTTGAAACCGGGGACATCCCTCCTTTCCTTGAAATTTCTTCTTACAGTCGTCCTAAAATCTTTGAATCCCTTACCATGGTCTTTTTGTAGCAAACTGACAAGCAATTGAATTTAATTATTCTACAAAATTCAACTCTTTCCGTAGTGCTGTGGAATGGCTTTCTCTGGGTTAATACAATCTTTGAAATGCGGATGAAAGGACTTGAACCTTCACTCCTGTCGGAACTAGAACCTAAATCTAGCGCGTCTGCCAATTCCGCCACATCCGCATAGAACATAATCCTAACATATAAAATATGATATGGGAAGAGAGTATGGGGAAAATTATTTTCCCCATACCCAATACCCCTATATCACTGCCACACGGGGTAAACGATGCTTAAATCCGCAGAGAATTTCCCAAGAAATAGTGTTTAATGTTCTTGCCCAGTCATCAGCTGAGATTGTTTCTTTTCCTTGTGTGCCGAGTAGGGTGACTACTTCCCCTTCCTGTAAATCTGGAACATTACTGACATCCAGCATCAACTGATCCATTGTAATTGCCCCAATTTGTGGCACGCGCTGACCGCGAATTAAAACTTGAATTTTCTGGGAAAGATTACGGGGGACTCCATCAGCGTAACCGATGCCAACCACTGCCAGACGGAGTTCGTGGGGGGCGATGAATTGTTGACCGTAACTAACGCCAGTACCGGCGGCAATTGTTTTTACTTGAGTAACTCGCGCCTTCAATTGCAAAACAGGCTTGAGGTTAATCACATTTTGTAAATGAGGGGCAGGATAAAGTCCGTAGATAGCTAAACCCGCCCGCACAATGTCGTAATGTAAGGCAGGATTCGTCAGAGTGCCGGCTGAGTTGGCTAAATGCAAACAAGGTGGATTGATTCCCATTGTTTTGACTCGGGCGATTGCTTGCTCAAATCTTCTATGCTGTTCTTCCATGACTGTGGTGTCAAGATGATCTGCTGTTGCCAAGTGGGAATAAATGCTGGCAATATCAAGATGAGGTAAGTTCTGTACTAACTGCACAAATTCAACGGCTTCTTGCCAGTTAGTTCCTAACCTGGACATTCCCGTGTCTAATTTAATGTGTACGGGTAAGGGAGAACTATGGTTAGTTTTTTCTAAAAGACTCGAAAAAATCAAAGCTTGTTTGGGACTGCACAAAGTTGGCTGTAAATTCCAGTGAACGATGGCCTGAATTTGCTCTGGTGTCTGGGTTGCACCTAAAATCAAAATCGGAGCTTTTATTCCACCTTCCCTTAATTGAATGCCCTCTGGAACTGTAGCAACTCCCAACCAGCTGGCTCCCGATTGCAGTGCTGTTTGAGCAACTGTAACCGATCCATGTCCATAAGCATCAGCTTTTACCACTGCCATCAATTGGGTACGTGGCGACAAAAACTGTATCAATTGCTCGACATTATGCGATAACGCCTCCAAGTCAATTTCCACCCAAGCGCGTTGGGAGAACCAAGCATAGGTGTCACACTCCTGATTATCAGCAAAACTGGGGCTTTGTTTGCGATTTAACATTTTTTATACTCCTCTCACACCACTGGTGAGCTTCGGTGATTCTTTATTGATTTTTATTCACCCTGGAGAAGCAACATCAGAGTTAATCAGGAAGTTTACCTTTGAACCTGGAATTTAAACAAGATACTTGGGGTGTCAAACTTGACTTTTTTCAATAGCTATGGGTAATCACATCTGATTTCCATCAGTTTCGCCAATAGTACCAACTTGGCAAAATTACGTATTGGTGATTATTGAGTAAATTCTTTTTACTACGGAGGGTTGATAGCCACATAAAGACTATTTTCTGTGGTTTAACATAAATTGGCCTGAGTTTTGTACCATGAGGACTTGTTAGAAATTATCATCTGTAACTCATTTTCATTTCTGAATCATTTCGGAAGTATCATTTATTCTCATCTCCCAAAGAGAATATTTTTGTGTTAATATATGCAAAACTAATACCTCGAGCGCTAACCAATGGGGAAGGTTTTAGTCCTAAACGCCTCTTACGAACCGCTCAACATCACGAGCTGGCGTCGCGCTGTGATTCTGTTAATTAAAGGCAAAGCAGAACGCATTGAACACAAGGGTAAATTCCTGTACTCAGATTTTCCTTTGCCGACTGTAATTCGGTTGCGGCATTATGTACGCGTCCCGTACAAGGAAATTCCTCTTACCCGTCGAAATATCTTGCACCGTGACAGTCACTCTTGTCAGTACTGTGGCTACATCGGGGATGAATTGACATTAGACCACGTTATACCTCGATCACGCGGCGGGGGGGATACCTGGGAAAATATTGTGACGGCTTGCGTCCGTTGCAACGTCAAAAAAGGGAACCGCACACCCTACGAAGCTCATATGCCTTTGCGTCATCCTCCACGCCAACCTTACAGTAGTCTTTATTTTGAAGTGAGCAAACATCTCAAGAGCGGACTGCACAATGAGTGGCAAAAATATGTAATCGGTCTTTAACGCCAAGGGTATAATTCTGAAAACCTCCAGAAATTGCCACCTGTTATTAGGTGTTATATCCTCCCGGGTGTTAAAATGAATTTACAGTATGGTTAAAGGTAATATCTGGCTTGAGCAAACTTGAGTTACGGAAAATCGTGCATGTCGGATGGCATGTGATTAAGTTTCGTGACAAACATTTGGACAGATAACATACAGGCTTATTATCTTACCCCAGAGTATTGTAAGATGGTTCGGTCATTGGCAAATATTCCTGTAAAATTAGGAGTATGTACAAAAACTTTTATGATATTTAAAAATACCAAAGAAATTTAGTTAAAAGTTATATTTATATTTGAAGCTATAAATATTTGTCTTCAGTTTTTTGCAGCAATTTAGTTAATTTTGGCAGATTGCTCACGGATTTGAGTGACAGAAAATAAACCCAGATGAGTATGCCAACAACGCTATATTTTTGCGAAGATCAGAATGTGTCTCTAAAAAAGTTGAGTGTTGGTTGTAGTACTTCTTAACAAATCAATGGAGGCTCGCACTTATCAAGATGTCCCTTATGCAATTGAATTCTTCCTCAAAGCAATCAGAAAGTTTTTTATTGACCACAGAAACTAGCCGAGAGGATGCTGATGTGGAAGTTTCACTCACTAGGCCATCCTTGCCGTCATCCAATGGAGAAGGAAACAATAGGAAAAATTTAGGTCAACGGGGAAATTCCCTGGCTTTTCAGAAATCCGAAGAACTGCAAAAGACTCTTTTAGCACACCGACATGAGCGCCACTTGGTAATTCTACAAGATTTCCCCGACCCTGATGCTCTTTCTTGTGCTTGGACCTACCAGTTAATAGTCGAACAGTATGATATCAAATGCGAAATTGTTTATGCTGGTACTCTGAGTCATCAAGAAAATATTGCCCTAGTTAAGCTCACTGGATTACCTGCCCAACGCTGGACATCGCAAGTCCTCAAAAGCAAGGACTTGTCATCTTATCAAGGTTGCATTTTAATTGACAACCAGGGAACAACAAGTCAATTACTGACAGCAGTGCAACAAGCAGGAGTTCCACTAATTGCAGTAATTGACCATCATACCTTACAGTCCGAACACAAATCAGAGTTTGTTGATGTACGTCCTAATGTAAGAGCCACCTCAACAATTTTCACCCAGTATTTACAATCGGGTTTACTCTCATTAGATAGCAGCATTGGTCAGCACGTCAAATGTGCTACTGCTTTGATGCATGGGTTGCGGTCAGATACCAATCGGCTAATGCAAGCCCAAGAAGAAGATTTCATGGCCGCTGCATATCTGAGTCGATTTTATGATGCTCAACTGCTGAACGCCATTTTACAAGCCAATCGTTCCAAGCGAGTGATGGATGTGATTGAGCGATCGCTAAAAAATCGCATCGTGCAAAATAACTTTTCCATTGCTGGCGTTGGTTATCTGCGGTACGAAGACCGGGACGCTATTCCCCAAGCAGCTGATTTTCTGGTGACAGAAGAAAACGTACACACTGCAGTAGTGTACGGCATTGTTCACGACGAAGACGAGCTAGAAGTAGTAATTGGTTCCCTCAGAACTGCTAAACTCACCCTTGACCCCGATGAGTTTATTAAAGAAGCCTTTGGACAAGATAGCTCAGGGCGTTTTTTTGGTGGGGGACGTACAGGGGCGGGGGGCTTTGAAATACCCATGGGCTTCTTATCTGGTAGTAACGAAAATTCCGCCTATGCAAAAATGAAATGGGAAGTATATGATTCTCAAGTTAAACAAAAACTACTCAAGTTGGTCAATCCCAAAGATAACCCAATTCAGTCTTAGTAGCCCTTGCATTGTTACTCAAAACCATCTTAAGAAAAGCGGTTCAAGGGACTTCAAAAAACATGGATAAAGTAGGGATTAAGCATAATTATACCCCTACTAGGAAATTGATCTCAGAGTTAAAAAATACACTCTTTGGCAGTAAATTTTTAACTAAAAACCAGCGCCTAGAGCTTTACCTAGCTTTACCTAACCTCACATAACTCAACAAATGCAATTGTATTTAATTCGTCATGGTATTGCCGAAGAAAAGCAACCAGATATTAAAGACGAAGATAGACGGCTCACACAAAAAGGACGGCAAAAAACCGAAAAAGTTGCCCGTAAAATTAAAAAACTGGGTTTGCAGTTTGATGTTATTCTCACCAGCCCCTTGGTACGGGCCCGGCAAACGGCTGAAATCCTCGTAGCAAATAAACTCAGCACCGACTGGGAAGAATCTTTCCATCTTGCTCCCAATGGTCATATCCATCGGTGGCTAAATGAGTGGTTAGAACCCAAAAATTATGCCCAAAAAAGCCAAATTGCCTTGGTAGGACATGAACCTTGTCTGAGCAATTGGGCAGAAATTCTGCTTTGGGGGGAAGTCAAAAACAGTTTAGTCTTGAAAAAAACAGGTATGATCGGGATAAAACTACCAGAAATGGGTTCACCTCTGGGTCGTAGTCAAATGTTTTGGTTGATACCGCCCAGGTACTTGCTTTAACAGCTTTTCAACATTTTTTTATCGAATGTTGCGACATCGACTACTGTTATGGCGACAATCATTTCTGGTAAGTTAGCGTCATCAGATATTTCAACAAGCAAATGGTGTTGCCATGATGGTGTGCGAATACAAGCCTGGTTTAGAAGGCATTCCCGCAGCCCAATCGAGTATTAGTCATGTTGATGGGCAAAAGGGAATTCTAGAATATCGTGGCATCCGGGTTGAGGAACTGGCAGAAAAAAGTTCCTTTCTGGAAACTGCTTATCTCTTAATCTGGGGTGAATTGCCAAGTAAAGAGGAATTGAAAGCATTTGAGGATGAGATTCGCTACCACAGGCGGATAAAATATCGTATTCGGGATATGATGAAATGCTTTCCGGAGAGCGGTCACCCGATGGATGCTCTACAAGCCTCAGCTGCGGCTTTAGGGTTATTCTATTCCCGCCGAGACTTACACAATCCTGCCTATATTCGGGATGCCGTAGTGCGCCTGCTAGCAACTATTCCCACAATGGTGGCGGCATTTCAGTTGATGCGACAAGGCAACGACCCCGTAAAGCCTCGCGATGACTTAGACTACGCCGCTAACTTTCTCTACATGCTCAACGAGAAAGAACCAGATCCTTTGGCGGCAAGAATTTTTGACATCTGCTTGATCCTTCATGTCGAGCATACAATGAATGCCTCTACATTCAGTGCCAGGGTAACTGCTTCAACTTTGACTGATCCCTACGCTGTAGTTGCTAGCGCCGTGGGCACATTAGGAGGGCCACTGCACGGTGGAGCCAATGAAGAAGTGATTCAGATGTTAGAGGAAATTGGCACAGCAGAAAATGTGCGTCCCTACGTAGAAGACCTGCTGCAACGCAAAGCGAAGATTATGGGCTTTGGCCACCGTGTTTATAAAGTGAAAGATCCACGAGCCACAGTCCTACAAAACCTGGCAGAAAAATTGTTTGCCAAGTTTGGCCATGATAAGTACTATGACATTGCCGTAGAAATGGAACGGGTAGTGGCGGAAAAATTGGCTGGCAAAGGCATTTATCCCAACGTTGACTTTTATTCTGGTTTGGTGTACAGAAAAATGGGGATTCCTACAGACTTATTTACCCCAATCTTCGCCATCGCCCGTGTAGCAGGTTGGCTCGCTCACTGGAAAGAACAGCTCGCAGAAAACCGCATATTCCGACCAACCCAAGTTTATAACGGTAAGCATGAGGTTTCTTATACCCCCATTGACCAACGTTAACTCTCAGTTTGATTGCCAGTCACACTAATCAGCAGTTAGTTATGGCAAGGTGCAAGATCCATTGCTCTCTCGCAGTCAGCAGCGTTGTCACCCATGTGACTGTGACTGTATCTCAGAGGATAACCCTTGCCACAAGGTGAACGGACACTTCATCTTGCTTTGTGAAGCGGGGATAAACAAATAAGAAAGTTGTGGGGAGATTGATTGTTCATTCACTGCCTTATCTTTCCCCGCCAAGCTAAAGAAATCTCAATCCTAACCATAAGTAGAAGTTCTTGTATAGCTTCAAAGTTAAGAACCAATGGCTACGCCACGCAAGCTATCCAAGGATATACTAGGCATGAGAATTGGCAAAAATCTCTGGATAAGCCACGCAAGCTACCAATCAAGCGTCTTCATCAAAGCATAAAAGAATGAAGCATGAAGGCTGAAATTTTATACTTCATAACTTCACACTTCATACTTCACTTGACTTAAAGAGCGAAAACATGAACTCAGGAATTGACCTCCAAGGAACGTTTATTAAATCCTTGATGGATTTAGGGATACCAGCCGGGACAGCCAAAGCCATTTGGATGCCCTTGCCAATGATACTAATGCTCATTGGAGCAACAGTGGGGGTGCTAGTCTGTGTTTGGTTAGAACGGAAAATTTCGGCATCAGCACAGCAGCGCATTGGTCCAGAATTTATTGGACCCTTTGGCTTACTGGCTCCGGTAGCCGATGGTCTCAAGCTGATATTTAAAGAAGACATCGTACCAGCCAAGGCTGACCCTTGGCTATTTACCATCGGACCCATTTTAGTTGTACTGCCGGTATTTCTGTCCTATCTGATTGTCCCCTTTGGACAAAATATTGTGATTACAAATGTAGGCATGGGAATCTTCTTGTGGATTGCGTTTTCTAGCATTGCCCCCATTGGGTTGTTAATGGCTGGTTATGCATCCAATAATAAATATTCCCTCCTCGGTGGCTTGCGGGCAGCTGCCCAATCTATTAGCTACGAAATTCCTTTATCCTTGAGCGTGTTGGCTGTAGTCATGATGTCTAACAGTCTCAGCACCATTGATATTGTTAACCAGCAGTCTGGCTATGGTATCCTCGGCTGGAACATTTGGCGCCAACCAGTGGGGTTACTAATTTTTTGGATAGCAGCCCTGGCAGAATGCGAACGGTTACCCTTTGACTTACCCGAAGCGGAAGAAGAACTTGTTGCTGGTTATCAAACCGAATACTCTGGCATGAAATTCGCCCTGTTTTACCTTAGTTCCTATGTCAACCTAGTGCTTTCTGCTCTACTAGTAGCAGTTTTATATCTAGGTGGTTGGGACTTTCCCATTCCCGTTAATGTAATAGCTAATTGGCTGGGAGTCAGTGAATTTAATCCCGTGTTGCAGGTAGCAACCGCTTCATTGGGTATCGTCATGACCCTAATTAAAGCCTATGTACTAGTGTTTATCGCTATCTTGGTGCGTTGGACAGTACCACGGGTGCGAATTGACCAACTGCTAGATTTAGGATGGAAGTTTTTGTTACCAATCGCTTTGGTTAATCTTCTAATAACCGCAGCTCTGAAACTTGCCTTTCCCGTCGCCTTTGGCGGATAAACCAATTTAAGGTTTTAGATGTGATCTAAAACCTTAAATTCAGAATTGAAAAGAGAGAGAAACACTAACAATGCTCAAGTTCCTCAAACAAATTGGTGATTACGCCAAAGAAGCAGTACAAGCCGGACGTTACATTGGTCAAGGGTTAGCTGTAACTTTCGACCATATGCAGCGTCGCCCAGTTACTGTACAGTACCCTTACGAAAAATTGATTCCTGGCGAACGATTTCGCGGCAGGATTCACTTTGAATTTGATAAATGTATCGCCTGTGAAGTCTGTGTCAGGGTTTGTCCAATCAATCTGCCTGTAGTGGACTGGGAATTTGAAAAAGCCAGCAAAAAGAAAAAACTCAAACACTACAGCATTGACTTTGGAGTTTGTATCTTCTGTGGCAACTGTGTGGAATATTGCCCAACTAACTGCCTATCCATGACAGAAGAGTATGAGATATCCACTTATGATCGCCATGAATTGAACTATGACAACGTAGCCCTAGGTCGTCTGCCTTACAAAGTCACAAATGACCCGATGGTTACCCCACTGCGAGAACTAGCTTACTTGCCGAAGGGTGTCATGGAGCCTCACGACTTACCTGCTGATGCGCCTCGTGCCGGGTCTCGTCCAGAAGAATTGTTACAACAAACAGAAAAAACAAGTAGCTAGGGCTGTGACGCGGAAGTAAAAAGTCAAAAGTTAATGCTCTTCTGCACTTTTTGGCGTCATATTTCTATTTACCCTTGGCTTTATTCGTGGGTAATTGTTATTACCGATTACCAGTTACCATTTATTGGAAATCAAAAAGGATCGGAAAAAGTGAATCTAGCTGAAGGAGTACAGTTTGTTTCGTTAGGCATATTGGGCGTGATGATGATTGGAGCAGCCCTAGGTGTAGTGCTGTTTTCTAACGTTGTCTATTCTGCCTTTATGCTGGGCGGCGTGTTTATCAGCATGGCAGGAATCTACCTGTTACTAAATGGTGACTTTGTGGCAGCAGCACAGGTACTAGTCTATGTTGGAGCAGTTAACGTGCTGATTTTGTTTGCTATTATGTTGGTGAACAAGCGCCAGGATTTTGTACCATTTCCCAGTGCTGGACTGCGGAAAGTACTCACGGGGGTGGTCAGTCTAGGATTGTTTGCCTTGTTGAGTGCAATGGTATTGGGAACTCCTTGGTCATACTCGACACCTGCTCCTGTAGCTGTAGAAAGTTCTATAGTCATAGTTGGTGAACATTTCTTCACTGACTTTTTACTGCCTTTTGAACTTGCTTCAGTATTGTTGTTGATAGCCATGGTGGGAGCCATCATTTTAGCTCGTCGCGAGTATTTGCCTGAAAAACCAACACAATCCGAACTGCCACAAACAGTTCTGACTTTGCCAGAGCGCCCCAGAGACTTGGTATCTGTGGTTGGGCAAACCAAAGAGTAAAATTTGCGATAGGGATACGGAAATCCATGCAACTTCAGTATTTTTTATTACTAGCAGCAGCTTTGTTTTGTATTGGCATTTATGGCTTAATTACTAGTCGTAACGCCGTACGGGTGTTGATGTCAATTGAGTTATTACTCAATGCTGTTAATCTTAATTTAATGGCATTTTCCAACTTTCTTGATTCAACTTTAATTAAGGGTCAGGTATTCACAGTATTTGTGATTACCGTGGCAGCTGCTGAAGCGGCGGTTGGTTTAGCGATTGTGCTGGCAATTTATCGCAACCGTGATACCGTTGACATGGAGCAGTTTAATCTCCTGAAGTGGTAATTTTGCGTGCAACTCAAGCAGGTCATCATTGCTTATAAAGCACGAGATTCCCAGAGTAAGCGCTGGGCAGAACTCTGTGCTCAACAACTAGAAAACCGCCAGTGTCAAGTGTTGATGGGACCTAGTGGGCCGAAAGATAACCCTTACCCGGTATTTTTGGCTTCTGCAAGTCAACCAATTGATTTGGCTTTGGTACTCGGTGGTGATGGCACTGTTTTAACCAGTGCCAGACATCTAGCCCCGGCTGGTATACCCATACTGGGCGTGAATGTTGGGGGTCATCTGGGCTTCTTAACCGAGTCAGTAGATGAGTTTCAAGATACAGAGAAAATTTGGGATCGCCTATTTGAGGATCGCTACGCTATCCAGAGGCGGATGATGTTACAAGCGGCAGTGTATGAAGGTCATCGTACCAATTTGGAACCTGTGACTGAATGTTACCTCGCTTTGAACGAATTTTGTGTCAAACCCGCCTCTGCTGACCGCATGATCACCTCTATTCTGGAAATGGAAATTGATAGTGAGGTGGTCGATCAATATGTGGGGGATGGTCTAATTATTTCCACTCCCACCGGTTCTACTGGTTATACTGTTTCTGCCAATGGCCCCATCATGCACGATGGCATGGAGGCGATTACCATCACTCCCATTTGTCCTATGAGTCTCTCTAGTCGTCCCCTGGTTTTACCTCCTGGTTCTGTGGTCAGCATTTGGCCTTTGGGAGACTATGAGCTGAGTACAAAATTGTGGATGGATGGGGTATTATCTACCTCAATTTGGCCAGGACATCGGGTTGATGTACGCATGGCTGATTATCGGGCGAAATTTATCGTTTTGCGTGAGAACAATTCCTACTATCAGACGCTGCGAGAAAAGCTTCTTTGGGCAGGTACAAGGGTTCGCTACAGTAATAATCACCATAATTGATTTATGAGGTTCATACCGAACGCTTTTGTTGTCAGTTTTCTGTGAAACTAAAAATATACACCCCCCGGATATGTTCGGGGGTTTTTCAGTAGTTGTCTCTATCAATTTGGTCTCCTACCTGACGGGTTGACAAAACGTCTGAAAAAAAGCTAGTAAAGGATACTAACGGATTTAAGGTAAAAAATAAGATCTATCAAATGAAAATAATATTTAGAGTATACTGAAACACACATATTTGTAAATTTTTACTAAATTCTTATGTCAAATATAAAGGTATAAATTATCCTTTATCTGTCTAAAGATATTACAGCTATGAGACTGAAGCATTTAGTAATTTTAGGTATTACTGCCATTATCACCCTAGGTTGTACCACAGAGGTAGCTTCAAATCAAGTGGATAACCAGATGCCACCTGCAACAAATATAGCTAATCCTGTTGATGTTACTGATGCGGCAATTTTTCAGGACGGAGAACATCCCACTCAAGGAAAAGTAAATGTAATTACTGAAAACGGTAAACGTTACCTAGCGTTTGATCAAGGTTTCAAAACAGATAATGGACCTGATTTATTTGTGATTTTGCATCGTTCTAAAAAACCGCCCATCTATGGTGTTGTAGAAAAAGATTACGTTAGCATTGCAGCATTAGAAAAAATAAGTGGTGCTCAACGTTATGCTTTACCTGATCAGGTGAATTTAGCAGAGTTTAAATCTGTGGCTATATGGTGTCGTAAGTTTAATGCTACTTTTGGCTATGCGGTTTTATAAATATAGGATTTTTTTAAAATCCCGCTAGACCTATCAAAAACTTTTTGATTCCCCCCCATTAAAAAGGGGGAGTTTAACCAATTTAGTCGGTGCTTGGTCGTGGAACTGGAGAGATAAATCGTTGTCTAACATCACCATTAAAAAGTTTTGAAGCACACTCTAAAAATAAAAACCAAAATTATTCATACTTGATATTGTGTTATGCAAATAGCAGATTTTTTCAGGCTGATACATCCAGCCATAGCTGTTGTGTTTGTTTTTCCCTTGATAGGGATTGTTGTTAATTTTGCTTGGCAAACTCGCCAGCGTCGTTTGCAAACCTTGGCGGGAAATAAAAGCAAAATTCCGGCTGTAGTTGGTAAAGAACATAAAGAATTTGGCGAGTATTTAACAAGTTCAGTTGTGGGTTTATCCTTAATAGCAATAGCCTACTCAATTGGCAAAAATATTGTCAAGAAGCAATTATGGATTCAGTCACCTTTATCAGTGGTGTTCATTCTATTAATGTTGGTTGTAACTATTGCTTCTTTAGTATTTCTTTACCGGGCAAAGCACCGTCTATGGCGGGGAATTTTTGCCACGTTAACCAGTGCTGGTTTGGTAATTCTTGGTTGCCAGGATGGAGTATTTCGTCGGACTAATGAGTGGTATTGGTCACATTACTATATAGGAATTGCTGCTTCATTGCTGATGATATTTTCTGTTGCTATTTTCCAAGATATTTATCAGGATAAGTCTAATCGTTGGCGGTTGATTCACATTATATTAAACTGCATCGCCTTATTGCTATTTATGGGACAAGGAATCACAGGAACACGAGACTTGTTACAAATTCCTTTGAGTTGGCAAGAACCTTATATTTATCAGTGTGATTTTGTAAATCAAACCTGCCTCACGCCCAATCAACAAACAACAGAATGAAAGAAATTGTACTGTAATTTATTCAAAGTTATCCAGTAAGATGTATTAATTAGTAATTTTTATTTTCCTAAAGTAACAAAATAGGGATGAAAATTCCAGTATAAAAAAATATTAATGTACCAGGTTGTTTCATACCAAACAAGCAGTAATCTGGGTAAAAATTATTTATCTAACTTATGTCAGATAAATAATTTTGTCATTTTGGCTATTTTTTTATATGAAGACATTGCTGCGTCAATTAGCTACTCCCTTGCCAGTGTTAAACCACTTAAATTTTTCATAAGGAACTACAGAGGCACTCTAGAACCCACAGAAAAAATATATAAGTAATCTTTTCGCGGGATAGGAGTAAGAAGATTTTTAAGTTTGAAAAAATAAAATGCCCAACGTAATTTTAAAAAATGACCCACTATGGTTTAAAAATGCCATTATTTACGAAGTGCCTATTCGCGCATTTGCTGACAGTAATGGTGATGGTATTGGTGACTTGGGGGGACTAATAGAAAAACTGGACTACCTGCAAGACTTAGGTATTACTGCTATATGGTTACTACCATTTTTTCCCTCACCATTGAAAGATGATGGTTACGATATTGCCGATTATATCAGTGTTAACCCTATTTATGGCTCATTAGAAGACTTTAAAAAGTTATTGGCAGCCGCCCATCGGCGCGGTATCCGGGTGATTATAGAGTTAATTATCAACCATACTTCTGACCAACACCCTTGGTTTCAACGGGCACGCCGCGCCCCGAAAGGCAGTCAAGAACGTGATTTTTACGTATGGAGTGATACCCCTGAAAAATACCAAGAAGCGCGCATTATTTTCCAAGATTTTGAAACCTCTAATTGGGCTTGGGACCCAATAGCCAAAGCTTACTACTGGCATCGTTTTTACTCTCATCAGCCAGATTTGAATTATGATAATCCCCTGGTGAGGGAGGCAGTATTTGAGGTTTTAGATTTTTGGTTGTTCATGGGTGTGGATGGATTACGGATGGATGCAGTGCCTTATTTATATGAACGGGAAGGGACAAACTGCGAAAATCTACCGGAAACTCATGCTTTACTCAAGAAATTGCGAGGGCACATAGACGCGAAACATCCTGACAAAATGCTATTAGCTGAAGCTAATCAATGGCCAGAGGATGCTGCCCAATATTATGGAGACGGGGATGAATGTCACATGAACTTTCATTTTCCCCTAATGCCGCGCTTGTTTATCGCCCTACAGATGGAAGACAACTTTCCCATTGTAGATATTCTGCAACAAACTCCACATATTCCTGATAACTGTCAGTGGGCGTTGTTTTTGCGTAATCATGACGAATTGACCTTAGAAATGGTCACAGATGAAGACCGAGATTTTATGTATCGTGTCTATGCCCAGGACCCCGTAATGAGATTGAATCTAGGTATCCGCCGTAGATTAGCACCATTGTTAGGTAATGACCGCCGCCAAATAGAATTACTCAATAGTTTGTTATTGTCGCTACCAGGAACACCCGTACTTTATTATGGCGATGAAATTGGCATGGGCGATAATGTTTATTTGGGCGATCGCAATGGTGTACGTACCCCCATGCAGTGGAGCTCGGACCGCAACGCTGGTTTTAGTCGCACCAGTCCGCACCGCTTATATTTACCTGTGATCATCGAGTCAGAATATCACTATGAAGCGGTAAATGTGGAAGCACAACGGGCTAACTTTAATTCTCTCTGGTATTGGATGAAACGATTAATTGCTACACGGAATCGATTTGACGCTTTGGGTAAAGGCAATTTTCAACTATTACATCCCAATAACCGCAAAGTTTTTGCTTTTAGCCGCACCTACGAGGAGGAACATATTCTTGTAGTAGCAAATTTATCCCATTATGTGCAAACCGCAGAATTAGATTTATCATACTTCAATGGACTAGTACCAGTGGAAATTTTTGGTTACACGGAATTTCCCGGCATTGGAGAATCACCTTATTTTCTCAGTCTTGGTCCTTACGGATTTTACTGGTTTATCCTCAAACGTAAATATAGCTTAACTCAACCGCCTAAACCCCAAGCCGAATTAACCACGCTAATTGTTCATGAGCATTGGCAAAATGTGATTTCCCAACGGGACACAAAAGAAATTCTGGAATCAACACTGCGGGATTACCTCTATACCTGTGAATGGTTTGGCGGCAAAACCCAAACTTTGCAATCAGTACAAATTCTGGAAAGTGTTGCCATACCATACAATCAGCATTTAGCAGAAATGATTTGGTTGCAGGTAGATTATATCGAGAAAAACCGGGAAACCTATTTATTATTTCTAGGTTATGCTGAAGGCAGTCAAGCAATGCACCTGTTAACAGAAATGCCCCAAGCTGTGATTTCACGTTTGCAAGTGCAAAAAGAAAGTCCCCCGGTTAATAATTCAGAAGTGGGAATTTTATTTGATGCTTTGGTAGATAAAAACTTTCTCGCTTCATTGTTAGATGCCATCGCGGATAATCGTTTGTACAAGGGAATAACAGGAGAATTATTTACCACAACTACTGATGTATTTTCACAGTTATACTCACAGGACAGCGACCATGAAACAAGTGTCCTCAAGGAAGAAGAACAAGGAAATACTTATATAGTTTATGGAGAAAACCTATGTTTAAAAATGTTCCGTAAATTTGACGAAGGTATGCACCCAGATTTAGAAATTCGGCGATTTCTGGGGGAGAAAAAACGCGCGCAACATTTTGTACCTGTAGCAGGGGCTTTAGAGTACCGCCGCCCGAATAGATTAAGGAACAATCAAGTCCTAC
This sequence comes from Nostoc sp. RI_552, assembly GCA_016124525.1. Classification (GTDB taxonomy): domain Bacteria; phylum Cyanobacteriota; class Cyanobacteriia; order Cyanobacteriales; family Nostocaceae; genus Umezakia; species Umezakia ovalisporum. The sequence continues at coordinate 15,652 of WGNO01000013.1, forward strand.
CGATGACAGTAGGCATATTACAACAGTTGATTTTAGATACCCGTAGTGGCTGGGATTACACCCTTGATACCCTGCGTCACTATTTTGATATCGTCACCACACAACAAGTAACTATTACCGAAGTTCCCATTCCATCAGGTTCTTTACTGGATTTACAAAGAACTGATATTCCCGACTTAGCTACCCAAACCATCAATTCTTACCTTCCCAATGCGGAAATGTTGGGTAAATCCACAGCTGAACTTCATATTGCCTTGGCTACAGATACAGATCATCCCGACTTTGCTCCAGAACCTTTTTCATCGTTTTACCAACGTTCAATCTATCAAGATGCGCGCAACCTCACAGGCAGAGTTTTTCGATTGCTCAGAGAAAGAACACAACACTTGCCCTCTCATACCCAAGGGTTAGCAGCACAAGTTCTCAACAACCAACAAGAAATTTTGGCACGTTTCCAGTTAATTGTGAATCAAAAAATTATCGCCTTACGGACTCGTTATCACGGAGATTACCATCTGGGGCAAGTACTCTACACTGGTAAAGACTTTATTATTACTCATTTTGAAGGCAAAGCAGCTCGCAGCTTGAGTGAACGCCGTCGCAAGCGATCGCCTTTACGAGATCTAGCAGGAATGTTGGTATCCTTCTATTATGCTGTGAATCAAGGTTTGCGCTATGAGATGGAAACTGGCATGGTTCGTTCCGAACGCTTTCCCCTCATGGAGCAATGGGCGCATTTTTGGTATATCTGGGTAAGTACTGCTTTTTGCAATTCTTATTTAGCAACTGCCAGTAAAAATGCCTTTTTACCAAAGACTGAAGCAGAACTACAACTACTACTGTTTGCCTATATTTTGGAAAAAGCCGTGGAAGCACTAGACCATGAACTCAAGTATCGCCCAGATTACGCAGAAATTCCCATGAAACTGATCTTACAATTATTATTTCCATCTGACTAAATAAGTCCATCTGAGAGGATCTCTGTAGACCTTAACAATGGGGACTAATTGCCGATTACCTCTGGATGTACTTCTAGCCAAACATCAATATCATCCAGTACCTGCTGGGGAATTTCCCAAGGAAATAAATGTGCGGTATCAGGATAACAACGCCACTGACTATTTTTTAGATATCGGGCAGTTTCTAAACTAGATTCAGGCGTGATATGACGGTCCTTTTCACCAGCCAGAACTAAACTAGGACAGTGAATTTGCTGTAAATCTGTGAGTCGATTGTAACCAGATTTGAGGGCAGTATAAAGAGCGCGATTTGCTGAAGAGGACGTTTGCAAATAAGCCTGTACTGCTTCCTGGGCAATATAATTGTACACTGTGGGCGTATGTTGTTGAATCAAATAACGAAACAGCGATCGCTTGGCAAAAGTATCTATATTCCACTGCCAACTCGGCTGAATATGATTTAAAATTCCCGCAATGCCAGTGTACAGATTATCCTGCCAAGTAATCGGGGGATGATTGCCACGAGGTCTGGCTGCTGTTGCTACCAAAATTAGACCAGTAACCCGATGTGTTAGTCGCAAGGCCATTTCCATTGCCAAAATCCCCCCAAGTGACCATCCTAATATCAGACATTTTTCGATATTAAGGCAGTCCAGTAGGGCTTCTAAATCAGTCAAGTGGTCTGACATTTCAAAAGTGCCATTGCAGCGACTTTTGCCGTAGCCGCGTAAATCTGGGGCGAAGGTTTGGTAACGCTTGGATAAATGATTGGTAAAAACAGAAAGATTACGACCAGATCCAGGATGACCGTGTAAGCCGAGAATAGGGAAACCTTGACCTTGGATGTGGACGTTGAGGTTTGCGGTTGTTAAAGAAGTGTAAGACATAATTTTTTAAAGGCCGAATTAAAAATACTGTGGTCATGACCGCGTGACGGTACCCCAATCATCAATCATTTGCTGCTTAATCATATTTTCATATACTCACCTGCCGTAAGTTGCCATTTTCCGTCGCGCTAACATAGGCGAGGATATCCTCGCCTATGTGCTTTAAATTGTCATTCCCAATCTTCCAAAATGGGGAAGTATACCGGAGGATAGATCAGTACTTTGTTGATTTCTGATAAAAGTTTTTTCTATCCGCAAAAGAATATTTTCATGTGCTAGATTTTCTATACCCATTTAAAAAACTTCTGTCCATACTTTCCTAAGTTGATCAATAAGGTCATAACTTGGTAGCCACAATTCAGTGTATTTAGCTCCACTCCAGGGATAACTGTTTTCTGAAGAACTGACAGTGAATTTTTAGGCAATCATACTGGAGATAATGCTATCCGCTAAACTGATAAATATTTAATTTACCATTGCGGAACAACAAAACTCTTATGGGTTCAGCATTATGCCCGCCTAGATAAGTACATTAGCTGATGAAATGTTGCTAGCAGCTACAAAGAAAAATCGTCAATTTTGACTGCTGTTAAAAGTAGAAGTATTGATCTTATCCATCACTGTAAAATCCCATTTAACAGTTAACTCCAGCATAGAAAAAACAACTAAATTCCACGTGATTTTTGACTTAAGTTCTGTAAAATCGAAACTTAAATTACAAAATGAAAAACTATATGATGCGTTGGTTAACTTTAATCCCGATGCTGTTGAGTCTTTTGCTCATCAGCTGTTCTCTAAAAACAACAGCAAAATCTACCACACCCGCCCCAAGCACACAAATCCAGACTGGCCAAATGCTCCCGATTTCTGCGGTGGCAATAGTGCCTAATGGTACTAGAGTTGAATTGGAAGTGGCAGGAACACCAGAAGAGCAAGCAAAGGGCTTGATGTATCGTCCAGCTTTACCAGATAATCGCGGCATGTTATTTAAGTTCCCTGATGCACAACCAGTGAAATTTTGGATGAAAAATGTCCCAGTTCCTCTGGATATGGTGTTTTTGCAAAATGGTGTAATTAAGTACATTCAACCTTCTGCACCTCCTTGTCTTAGTGAGCCTTGTCCAAGCTATGGCCCTGACGTACAAATTGATATGGTAATTGAATTACGCTCTGGAAGAGCTAAAAACTTAAATTTGCAGGAAGGTGAGCGAGTGAAAATTGAGTTTTTAGACCAGGGAAATCTACGGGAATAAATGTTACCCCTCCTTGTCTTATCACTGCGACAAATCCTGAATAGATATCTTTGTGTCAAAAAACTACCAAGTAGGTATAAAAAAGCAAATTGAGCCGCTCCCATTCTTCTGTTTTCAATCACAGTAAAACTTGCATTTTCAATGTACAATCACATTTCCACGCAGTGGATGTCAAAAATATTCCTTTCGGCGTAAGTGTAAACGGACGCTCATAAGGGAGTATTAGCTATGGAATCTTTGTTACGAGAATGTCTGATTCAAGCAAACACCATAGTCACAAAGATGAACCAAAATTAGACTTGAATATTTTATAGCTAGAGAACTAAGTGCATCAATGATGGTCTAAACTTGAAATCTTCTAGCTTTATCTGTGAAATCAATCTTTTTGACAAGTTAAAACCAAATTTTTTCAAGTGTTTATCCGGTAATTACCAGTTACCAATGAAATATTAGCTGCGGGCTACTGAGAAATGGTAAATCGTTATATGACAATACATTCCATTAAAGGAGGTGAATTACAAATGACACCATCAACATATTCGCGACTGATTCATTTTCTACAGGAAGATTTGTCAATATCTGCGGCATCCCTTGCTGTTGCCCTACGACATCGGGAGCAAGATCCAGGCCCATTACCCATGATTCTTTGGCAGTATGGCTTAATTACTTTAGATCAGTTGGAACAAATTTATGATTGGCTGGAAACAGCGTAATACAATTTAGGATTTGAGATTATGTAAGTCTAATCAACAGTCCACGTCAACCCATAGCGTCTGTAAATAAAAGTTTGATGGCACAAGTGTTACGTTGTAGTTATTGTTTTAGTTGATACAAGTATGGATTTCATACAGGAGAGTTGAGGTATGTCAAGTCCATTCCGCCTTGTAGTAGGGCTGATAGGCAAGGAAATTGACTGTTACCATTTTGACTTATTTAAATACACGCTCAAAGAGCGAGTTTGATATTTAACTTGCTCTTTGTAATTTAATTCCGAGTAGAAGAAAATACTCATCAATATTAACTCCTTGAAACGACTACCTTTACCTTACTAAGATGTAAGCTTTATAGTAAAGCATTCAGACAAAATATTTGGCAATTCCCCATCTATCGCACTCACCAACCAAAAAGCGGTAGATATTGTTGGGGGATGGAATCGTCATTGCCGGGTTTATATCCCCACCTAACATTCCTATAAGTGGGGAATTACGCCGACATTGTTAAATGTACTGTAATTGTACAAGCGTATTTAATGTGATTTTTAGTTAGGAATGATTAAATACTTGAGCTGCTGCTGCTACACCAGCGCCCAAAGTAAAGTTTTCATGACCGAGTTCAGTGAGAGTAACTTCCAAAGCTGCTATACAGCTGAGAATATCGCGATCGCTGACAAAACCCAAGTGCCCAATGCGGAAAATTTTGTTTTTCAGATGATCTTGACCCCCTGCTAGGGCAATATCAAAACGCTTTTTCATCAATGAACGAATTTTATCGGCTTCAATCCCTTGTGGAGCTACAGCCGTAATTGCAGGACTAGCATAATTGTCCGCTCCGAATAAAGGTAAATTCATGCCTCGAACAGCCGCACGGGTGGCATTTTTGAGCCGTTCATGTCGAGCAAATATCGACTCCAGCCCTTCATCTTTCATCATTCTTAACGTGGTGTGTAAAGCCACAATCAAGTTCACAGGTGGAGTAAATGGAGTGGTATTTTTGGCTGTTGATTTGCGATATTTGCCCAAATCTAAATAATATTTAGGTAATTTCGCAGTTTTGTAAGCCTCCCACCCTTTAGGGCTAACAGCAACAAAACCTAATCCGGGGGGAATCATGTAACCCTTCTGGGAACCAGAAGCCACTACATCTAAGCCCCAGGTATCTATGGGTAAGTTAAATGCACCTAAGCTAGTGACTGCATCCACCACAATTAAAGCTTCACCATGTTCTTTCACCAAGCAATTAATAGTTTCTAAGTCATTCAACACACCTGTTGAGGTTTCGCTATGGGTAATAATTACGGCTTTGATTTGCTTTTCGCTATCCCCTTGCAGTTTTTCTGCAAACAAAGCTGTGTCTAGCGGCTTACCCCATTCTGCGGTAATTGCTTCGACGTTCAAACCGTATGCTTCAGATATTTCTACCCAGCGTTCTCCAAACTTACCATTGGAACCAACTAAAACGCGATCACCAGGAGAGAGAAAATTAATGATTCCAGCTTCCACTGCACCAGTACCGCTCACATTGAGCATCAGTACATCATTTTGAGTTTGGTGCAACCACTTGAGGTTTTCTGTCACCTCCGCCATGATGTTACTAAACTCATTGGTGCGGTGTCCAATTGGGTGCTTGGCTAATGCCAGCAGCGCAGCCTCTGGAACTGGTGTGGGGCCAGGAATCATTAGCATCAGCTTATTGTCCATGTCTTTGTCCTAAAGTCAAATAAAAGTTAAATGTGTAGGAGGATACTTAATTTCAGGAAGCGAATTTTGGTTTTACCTACATATACATACAAAGTACTTTGCTATATTCTGCAACTCTATAGGAAATCTATAGGAAAAATCTCGTTGAAGCCAAATTAATAGCTTGACTTTTGCAACAACCTATGTATATTGACAATAACCTAAAATTCCGTTTTTTAGTTAGCAGCAAAGAGACATCTAGTTTTTTACCCAGTTTATCTAAGTTCTTTAGTGGATCTCATCTAGACTCTCACAAATTGGGGTACGGATACAACAAATTATTAAATTTTGTCTCGACCAATTTGTAGAGGTGCAATTATAGACGCGATGAATCGCGTCTATCCAAGATTATTTATGTGATTAGTGAATCAGAGTTAGCAACTTAACCAGAATGATGATTGATTGACCAACGGTAGTCTACTCCCAGAGAAGAAAATTGGCAGATCTCTTCCAGCTGCTTTTGTTGTACTGCGGCTTTACGAAGAGTAATAATTAGTTGATTGACTTGATGCCGCAAATCAGGGTTCTGACTGACGGCTGACATGGTTTGTCTTTCTAAGAGTTGAAGTAAAAGTTCGTAGTGAATAGGTGAAGGTAAGGGAATTTGCTCCATGTAGTTAATCTAATCTTTCTCTTTACAAATTGGTAATTTTTTATTGACCAGAGTTTTAACTCCTGGCAAAATTGTTACACACTCAAGCGGTACTTGTTGATTAGATAGACCTAGCTGGAGATGAAAATTCTGTAAACAAATCAGCAATCGCTAAACCTGGGTCTGCTTGTTTTACTAAAGATTCTCCAATCAATACAGCTGCTGCTCCTGCTTGTTGTACTACGTACAAATCTTCTGGTGTATGTAACCCTGACTCACTTACAACTAGGAGATTCCGTTTTTGTAATTGACTACCTCGCGCTGCTAGTAATTCGCAACTAGTTTGAAGGTTAACAGAAAAATCCTCTAAATTCCGATTATTGATTCCTATGACAAACTCAGCATTTAAAGCTAACACCCGGTCAAGCTCTGCCAAACTATGAACTTCAATTAAAGCCGTCATATTTAGGGCTTTGATAATTTTCAGAAAGTATTGTAAATCTTGATCGCTGAGAATGGCCGCAATTAACAAAACTGCATCTGCACCTTGAACGCGAGCTAAGTACATTTGATAAGGATAAATAATAAAATCCTTACATAAAAGTGGTAGATCCACGGTAGCACGCACTCTAGCTAAATTTTCAAAACTTCCTTGAAAAAACTTGGTATCTGTCAAAACAGAAAGACAACTAGCACCACCTTTTTGATAGGCGGAAGCGATGGCTACTGGGTCAAAATCCTCCCGGAAAACGCCCTTACTAGGGGAAGCTTTTTTGACTTCAGCAATCAACGCTGGATTAGTTTTACCTTGTCTGAGGGCGGCAATAAAATCACGAGTTGGTGGTGCTGAGAGCGCCTGCTTTTGTAACTGTGCCAAAGGTCGCTTTTCCCGCATTTGCTCCACCTCAATTTCCTTATGCCAGACAATTTCTTCCAAAATGTTATTTGGTTCCATATCTGGCAAGGTGGACTGATAACGCACAAAAGAGACATTAATTGTAGTGTTTGTGGAACGGCGGCGAATTTGCATAATAGGGACTAGAGACTAAAGACTGGGGGTTGGGCATTGGGGAATGAGAATATAGAGACGAGAGAGCAAAGAAGAGGAACTGTTTTCCCCCTACTCTCTACCCCCTAATCCCTACTTACTGACTGACTTCCTAAACTAGGGCTCGTTTATAAGCTTCATCTAGAACTTCTGAAAGTGTCGGATGAGCGTGTACTAAATGTGCCAAATCTTGGACAGCTTGATGATTAGCGATGGCAGCTGATGCTTCGTGAATTAAGTCAGCGGCGTGCATTCCGAATATATGGACACCTAAAACTTCACCAGTATCTTTGCGATATACCACCTTAGCCATACCGTCGGCTTCGTTTTCTGCCAAGGCTTTAGAGTTACCTTTGAAGTAACTTTTACTACTGGCGATTTCAAAACCTTCAGCTTGTCCCAATTCTTTAGCGGCTACTTCCGTTAAACCAACATAGCTGACTTCTGGGTGAGTAAATGCGGCCGCGGGAATACTGCGATAGTCTACCACACGCCGTCGCCCTAGGATATTGTCTACAGCGACCATGCCTTGGGCCGAAGCTGCATGTGCCAACATCATTTTGCCAGTAGCGTCACCAATTGCCCATACATGAGGTACTACCTCCCCGGCTGACAGTACTGCCATCTGATCATTTACAGGGATATAATTTCGTCTGTCTAGTTCTATACCTAAAGTTTCTAAACCCAAGTTTTGAGTTGCGGGAATGCGTCCTGTAGCTACTAAGCAAGCATCCACTTCAATCACATCAATATCTTCTTTGGTTTTGAAATCTGCCAATTCAATTACCACTGGTGAACCAGGGATAATTCTTTTCGCGTATATGCCCACTTTAGTTTCAATGTCGCGAGGAGTAATTAATACCCGTTCTGCTAGTTTGGCAATATCCCGGTCAAATCCTGGCATTAATTGGTCTAGGGCTTCAATCATAGTGATTTCACAGCCCAAAGCCGAGTAGATATCAGAAAATTCTAAGCCAATGTAACCACTACCAATAATTGCCACCCATTCTGGCAGAGATGCTAATTTTACGCCTTGGTCGCTAGTGAAAACGGTTTTACCGTCTACTTCAATTCCTGGAGGTACAAAGGGTACTGAACCAGGGGAAAGAATGATATCCTCAGCAGTGATTGTTTTTTCAGCACTATCCCCCGTAATAGATACCTTTTGGGTGCCGGAAATTTTTCCCCAGCCTTTGATAATATCTACTCCTAGACGTTTGAGACTGTTGGTTAAATCCCCTTGGATTTTCGCTACCAAATTGCCAGCATGATCCGCGATGGCTTGGCGCTCAAATCTCACATGATCAACTTGAATCCCCAGAGATCTCAAGTGGTGGGCGTTACGCAACTCCCTTACACGTCCAGATGCTGCTAGCAAAGCCTTAGAAGGGATGCAGCCACGATTGACACAGGTTCCTCCCATGTCCCCAGCTTCAATAATCGCTGTTTTCAGTCCACAGCCAACGGCGTGCAGGGCCGCACCATGTCCGCCTACACCCGCGCCTATAATGACCAAATCGTAATCAAATCCATAACTCACGTTAGTTTCCCCGTGCGCTTCGCCTATTTATTCTCAACTTCACCAACAATGTAATCAACCCCAGGTGATTTTGGGGCTGCTAGCTCAAAATTAGATATTATGCCCTAATGAAGCCGTAAAGGTGTAGATTTTTTTACTATTATAAAGGATAGTTGAAACACATTGTAACTTTAGTGCAGGAATGAAAACGATAGAGTAGGCTAAAACCAACTACTTTATTATCTTCCGGTTGCAATAAGTTTTTTACCGCTTCTCTAGAAATGTTACCAGCAGTGCTAACAACATAATCCCAAGTCGAAAGTTTAATAAATACAAGGAATTCGGCTAGCTTTTTCCTTAAAAATTTAATAAATACAAGGAATTCGGCTAGCTTTTTCCTTAAATGATTTGCCGCTATACCTGCAAATTTTGTAATAATAGATTTTAAGTCAGTAGTAAGTTTGACATTGAAAAATAGATGCATATCGTTTGTCATGATTTCCATGGGAATAATTCTCCATTTATTATCATTAACAACTTCACAGATGAATTTTGGTCATCGTTTATTTCTAAAAAGCTCAAGGAACAGCTAAATCTCAATTTTGCCTATACCTACAGGGCTTTTTTGACTATGCAAAAGAGAGTTGTTCTCTAAAAAGAGAATACTAAAAAGCCCAAATTAGTCAAGATTATAATCTGGTTTTACAACTTATGCATATCTTCTCAACCCAAAAACTTCGCTTCACATTAAGTTTTGCTGCTTTATTGCTAGTTAATCTTGCTATCAGTAGTTCATATACCCACGGGAAAAAACAACAACAAATTACCGAACATCAGCCAGAGAAACCTTTATTTTCTGAGAAATCAGAGAATTATTTTTTTACCAAACCACAATTTTTACCTAAAAAACCCCAGCCTATTGATATACTAAGCACAACTTTTGATAACTCTTTTACTGGTTCCCAAATATCTCATCAAAGTATCACTCAACAAAAAACCTCTACATCTCCGCAATATACAGCATCCATATCAGTCAGCTATCCAGTCATTGATGAGTGGCAGAATTATAAATTTAGCATTCAAGGCACTCAGGTTTTTAGTCCGGGAAAATTACCAACATCTAATATTAACTTTAACCAATCAGATTTATTAACTGTACTGATTAACACCAGAAAATATTTCCAAGATCAGGGACCAGAAGATCCAAAAATTTTCCGTAGAGGTATTTTAGATACTCAAGGCGTGACTGTAGAAGATATTATCAAAACTTTAGATTTCATGATTACTGTATTAATGGAGGATATTGGCAACAATCGCACCACAAGGTTACAAAACCCCGATTTTATTAATAACAATTTTCGAGTAATTAAATGGTCTGCTCATAATCCTAGGGAGCAGAAACAAAAACAAGTACGAGTGACAAAATATGCTGTATTTGAGCATACAGGTTCTCGGACTAAAACCTCTACTTACAATATACCAATCTACAGTTTAAAAGAAGACAAAATTGTTGATAAATTTTACACCAGATATACAAAACAGGATGTTTTATCAGGTATTTATGAGCCTGGTGGCAAAGAATATGGTAGAGTTACGGCTTTGGCTTACTTAACCCGCGATGGCTTAGAAGAAGCCTTAATGCAAGGAACCATCCTAATTAATTTTACCGATGGAACTCAAGGATTTTTTAATGTCGATAGAAATAACGGGATTTCCTATGTCCGGGGATTAAAACCCACGGCACAAAAGCGTTACTGGTACTTTAGACAAGTGGATGCTATCAAAGGCTATGGACATAATATAAACGCAAAAATTTCCATCAAGCCAGGAGTAACTTTTGCTGGAGATATCCTCAATATTGGGTTAGGTAGAATAGTCGTGATTGAACACAGTAGAGGTAAGGGCAAACATTTACAGATGGGAGTTATTGCCGATACCGGTGGGGCATTTTTACCTAATCTTTATCAACTTGATTTCTTGGCGGGAACTTTTAAGAATCGACGAGAGTTTACGCGGCATATCAGACAGTTACCAGAATATGTCACAGCATATTTTCTCGTCAAAAAATGATGACTCAAAAAACTTTAGGTCAATAATTAATCCTTTTTTTCTCATAATTTACTCCGGTAAAAATTAGGTAGATAAAATTTCTGTGAAGGTGTAGGGATAGGTTGGAGGAAATAATGATAATCCTGTTTCTTTTTCGGCACTAATGCTAGCTAGAGGATAAAAATCTTTCATAGCTTCAGGTAGAGGAGGTTCAAGCTCAATGTCGAAAACCCTTGTGGGTCCTGAACATTGGTCAAATAACCCAGCGCTTAGTTTCTCACCTTTTCCTTTTGCCCTGTGAGTACCTACGCACTTAACGATTACCTTCAAATATTCTTCTGTTAAACGAATAAAAACGAGCGCGGAGGGATTTGAACCCCCGACCCACAGAACCGGAATCTGTTGCTCTATCCACTGAGCCACGCGCCCTAAATCTACTCCACTATAGCACAGATTTATAAATTAGCAGGGTTGACGGAAGTACTATCGCTACCAACTTCAAAATGCAGATGAAGCCCGATACATAAACCCGTACAACCCACAGCAGCGATTACTTGTCCTTGTTCTACAAATTTGCCTTCCCAAACATACAACTCCCTAACCTGAGGTAAGACAAAAGATGGGGCCAAACCCCCATTTGCCCCACTCCCTTGTGAGTAGGGAAGCTCCAACTATAGCGTTGACTGAATAGGAGTAGTTCACAACTGTTGTTTCCAACTAGCCAAGTCAGCTAAAGAGCGATCGCGATAACGTCCATAACGCTCTGGCTTACCTTTAATTTTTACCCCTAAATCCGGCAAAATGCCAAAATTAGGCGGCATTGGTTGAAAATGCTTCGGTGAAGCCGAACTAATAAATTCCAATAACGCCCCCATCATAGTAGTTGGTGGTGCTGTCAGTGGTTCTTTACCCAAAGCTATTCGCGCCGCATTGGTTCCTGCTAACCAACCATCTGCTGCAGCTGCTGTGTAGCCTTCAGTGCCAATCAACTGTCCGGCCGCTAATAAAGTTGGACACTGCTTAAATTGCAAACTAGAGTAAATTAATTGCGGCGCATTAATAAAAGTGTTGCGGTGCATCACCCCCAGGCGTACAAATTCAGCATTTTCTAAACCGGGAATTAGGCGAAAAACTCGCTTTTGTTCACCCCAGCGCAGGTTAGTTTGGAATCCTACCATATTCCAAAGTTGACCAGCTTTATCTTCTTGTCGTAACTGTACCACTGCATAGGGACGTTCCCCCGTACGACCATCACACAATCCCACAGGCTTGAGGGGTCCGTAGCGCATCGTATCTTCTCCCCGATGTGCTTGTTCTTCAATGGGTAAACAAGCTTCAAAAAATTTCGCCGTTTCCCGTTCAAAGTCCTTGATTTCAGTTTGTTCAGCTTGACGAAGTTCTGACCAAAAGCGCAAATATTGCTCCTTATTCATCGGGCAGTTAAGGTAAGCAGCTTCACCTTTGTCGTAGCGTGATGCCATAAAAGCAATATCATGGTTAATGGATTCTCCCACAACAATGGGACTAGCCGCATCAAAAAAGCTGAGGTATTCCATCCCCGTCAAGCGATGCAGGTCTGCCGCTAAATCAGGACTAGTTAAAGGACCCGTTGCCAAAACTACAATTCCTTCAGGAATAGCCCGCACTTCGCCCCGTCGAAATTCAATTAAAGGATGGTTTGATACAGTTTCCGTTAAATCTTCGCTAAATTTCCCTCTGTCTACAGCTAACGCCCCACCAGCAGGAACAGCGTGTTCATCGGCTTTAGCGATTACAATTGAATTGAGTTCACGTAGTTCTTGGTGCAATAATCCTGTAGCGCGATCGCTTGCCATTGCCCCAAAGGAATTACTACAAACTAATTCCGCCAGATGTTCTGTATGGTGGGCAGGACTAAAACGTTTTGGGCGCATTTCATGGAGAATGACAGGAACTCCAGCCATGGCTATTTGCCAAGCTGCTTCTGTCCCAGCTAGTCCACCTCCAATTACTTGTATCGGTTGTTTATGCATATTCATGCTTATAAGTTCAGTTACCCAATTTCAATTTGCTGGGAATAATATGTATCAACAATCATCAACGCTCTGGTTTAACATATATTCCCTGTTATACCAATTTTCTTTCAGCTTGCCCTTACGGTAAAGTTTTATCATCCGCACAAACATCATCGGGAGGAAATACTGATGACACGCTCAAAAATAGTTGCAGTGATTACAGGTGCCATTTCTATTTTTTTAGCCATGGCCTATTTAATTTTAGTTCAATTGCTGGACTACCGGGATATGAAACCAGCCCCGATTAGTCAATTGTCACCACAACAAGTTGTATTAGCCGTAAGTTGCCATCAAGAAAAAAATTTTTTGTAAAAAATTGCACTCTTAAAATCACTTTATAAAATCTGTTAGAGACTTGAATATTCCTGTCTCTACATTTTTTACTGAGAAAACAACTTTTGACAAATTGGCAAAGAGTCAATTACATCAGTTGCTACATTAGTTGATTATTCATTAAAACTAATTAACCGAGGTCAACTAATGACAGAATTTCACCGGGAAGATAAAAACCAATTTATTTACCCTCGCAGTGCCTACTATGGTCAATTTAAGCCAGAGAACATACTGTTTAATGCAAAGCTCCAAGAATTTGCTCAAAAAGTTACCTACATCTCCAGTTTAGAAACCTCTGGGAAAATAACCCCCCAACAAGCTTATCAAAAAATAGAAACTCTTTGGCAAAACTTAAAAGGAAGCAAAAAACAACTGAATACTGGCAAACAACCAGAACCCCCCACAACACCTTGAAATTATTTAAGTCCCGGACTAAAGTCTCTGAAACTCATCTGGGGTCAGTGAAACCACTATATTTTCAGATTCTATTTGGATAATCCAACGGATGTTAGCTTGGCTGTGTGAGTTGGACTCAATTCCACGCACTATGCCAACTTTTCCGATTACGTACGCTGGACGTAATATCAAGACTTTATCTCCAAGTCGAACACTATTTGAGGTATACAATATCCCCCCTATAAATTCTACATTTTAAAAATGAAATTATACGAGTAAAAACCAGCAACTAATCTAGCTTAACTAAAATTTTCTTGTTTTATAATCTTTTCTTAACTAAGATTGTTATAAATCATGGGTCACACGTTACCATAGCAACAAAAAAATCCTCAATTGCTGACCGTGGCCTTTTCACCTGCGGACTTGGACACAGGATTGTTTTGAGCCAGAATTATTTAAAACCGAAGTATTCATTCCACCAAAATCAACTGCCATTGGGATATTATTATGTGCCACCAGCCACCAATAATAAAAAAGCTTCCATATGATATTTTTGTTGGTAAATCACATTGATGGTAGTTAGTCGTGAAAGTTCTGAATTTTCGGTAGGATAGCTCCCATGTACTCCATTGAGCTACACCTTACAATTAAGTAATACTATGGCAACTTCCTCAACTCCCACTCAAGAAACCCCTGCTAACTGGCATATCTTGCTGGAACAATTAATGGATGGTCAATCATTGTCTCGCACTCAATCTGCTGAATTAATGCAAGGGTGGTTAACTGAGGCTGTTCCACCAGAGTTATCAGGGGGAATTTTAACAGCACTGAATTTTAAAGGTATTTCCGCCGAAGAGTTAACGGGGATGGCTCAAGTACTACAATCCCAATCCACAGCACTCAGCACACAGGATGGGTCACCCCCGGCTGGGCTAACATCACTTAAGAATATGATAGATACTTGTGGTACTGGGGGCGATGGGTCATCGACCTTCAATATTTCCACAGCAGTTGCTTTTGTTGCTGCTGCTTACGGTGTCCCTGTTGCCAAACATGGCAATCGCTCCATGTCAAGCCTCACAGGCAGCGCCGATGTCTTGGAAGCCTTGGGAGTAAATCTGAGTGCGTCTAGTGAAAAAGTCCGAGCGGCAGTAAAAGAAGTAGGGATTACCTTCTTGTTTGCCCCTGGGTGGCATCCAGCACTCAAATCTGTTGCTGCTTTGCGACGAACTTTGAAAGTACGAACAATATTTAACTTACTGGGTCCATTGGTCAACCCGTTGTTTCCCAATGGACAAGTAGTAGGGCTATTTACTCCCAAACTTTTAACAACTGTAGCCCAAGCGTTACATAATTTGGGTAAGGAAAAAGCGATTGTCTTACATGGGCGAGAAAAACTTGATGAGGCCGGCTTGGGAGATATAACTGACTTGGCAGTTTTATCAGAAGGCCAAGTAAAATCAACTACTGTAAATCCTCAAGAAGCAAGTGTAACAACCGCCCCCATAGGGGCACTTCGGGGTGGGGATGTCCAAGAAAATGCAGCCATTCTTAAGGCAGTACTACAAGGCAAGGGCACTCAGGCACAAGAAGATGCTGTGGCATTAAATGCTTCCTTCGCACTGCAAGTGGCGGGTGTAATTCCCTGGTTAGACCATGCTCAAGGTGTGAGTTTGTCCAGACAAATTATTCAGAGTGGTTCGGCTTGGGAAAAATTGGAACAGCTAGTCCAGTTTCTACAGAATTAACTTGTGAATGTGATTGCGGGCTAAACTCGACAACATCACGTCTGATAGTGACATCATAATTGCCAAAAAAGTCGTGACCTAATAATCCGGTTTCTAGTTCTGGTCCCGCGATGGCCACTGCTACTCTATTGACTGTCACTCCAGCAACTGCCATGGAATCAACATAACCAATGGGAAATTCTACTGTTCTAGCACTGGCAGTATTTGCCTTAGTTGTTCCCACTGGCACAACTCCCAATACATCGGCCATTTCTGGGGTGATGACCGTACTACTGGCTCCTGTATCAAGAATCATCTCAAATTTCTGTCGGTTGTTAAAGGTGACTTCCACAATGGGTGTTCCACCAATACGTCTTTTGATCGCGGCAATAAATACTTTTTTTTCCGGTGCTAGGAATGCTGATATCGGGGGAACAGGTTTTACTGGTGACTGTGGTGTGGGTGTAGGTGGAATTAGAACAGGAACCGAGGGCTGAGTTTGGTTTGGGGGAACAGCCACTAGAATACCCTGATTATTTGCCTCTACTGACGGCAGAGGGGGATGAATAGCTTGTTGTCGGGCAGCCTTGACTAAAGTACGGTATTCAAAAATTTTCCTTTGGGCTCCAGCAAACTGTGGGCTGTCCTGGGGCACTTTTCCCATGAGCCTGATTGCGTCTTGGTACTGACTGGCTACCAAGTTCCAATCGTCTGGGGATTCAGCAGACTGACTGATACTCCAAGCCCCTACAGCCTGATCTAGACCCATTTCAAAAAAACTTATTTTGGGTTTTGACGGTGGTGATGCTTTGGTTGCTGGCAATGGTTGTGCTGCTATGGGTACAACAGGAGACAACACTGCCAAATTGTCAGTTTCTCTAGAAGTTTGTCTGCTATTAGTCTCAGAAATCTGACTTTTTTGATGGCAAGCAACACCCAAAACTGCGAGGGTGCTGGAGATAAAAATCAGGGTTGCAGGAGATAAAAACGACCGAAGCATAATTAACTTCAATTTAAAATGCGTAAGGGACTGCCAATATACTTAGGTTTTGTCACCAATGCTGACTAAATCCACGAATATCAAGTGCAGGGAGTTTCACGTGAGATAATTAGTGTTCGGAGTATTAGCTCAATTGTGGACTAAAAACAGCTTGCTATTAACTACCGACCACTTAATAAATTTAACCACCCAAAAAAATTACTCTTCCACTATAACCAAGCTCAAGCTTTGCTAAACTTCGTGGGGGAATTACTTCTTCTCAAACCAATGCTACACCCCATGTCTAATATTTAACCCTAATTTTGTTTTAATAACCTATGCCCCTACCTGACAAAATACCTGCTCTACTTGTGTTGGCTGATGGAACTTCTTATCGTGGTTGGTCTTTTGGTGCAACGGAGACCAAAATCGGAGAAGTAGTATTCAACACCGGCATGACTGGATATCAAGAAGTCCTCACTGACCCCAGTTATTGCGGTCAAATCGTCATTTTTACCTATCCTGAATTAGGTAATACTGGCATTAACCTTGAGGATGAAGAATCAAATCGGCCGCAAGTACAAGGAGCCATCGCTCGCAACATTTGTTATTCCCCCAGTAACTGGCGGTCAACACAATCCCTACCTGACTACCTCAATCGGCACCAAATACCTGGTATCTACGGTGTTGATACCCGGGCTCTCACCCGGAAAATTCGCACATTAGGAGCCATGAATGGTGGTATTTCTACATCAATTCTGGATGAAGGCGAATTGTTAGAGCAAGTACTAGCAGCGCCCAGCATGGCTGGTTTGAACTTGGCGCGTCAAGTTTCCACTCCCACAGTGTATGAATGGACAGATGCCACAATCCCTGGTTGGGAATTCAACTCGGAGTCTGTGGCCAATGGCGAAGAATGTTTTGAAGAGTCTTTTACAGTTGTTGCCCTTGACTTTGGTGTAAAACGTAATATTTTGCGTCGCCTGGCAAGTCACGGCTGCCGAGTGATTGTTGTTCCTGTGGACACACCGGCAGAGGAAATTCTCAAATACAATCCAGATGGTATTTTTCTTTCCAATGGACCTGGGGACCCAGCGGCCGTTACTGAAGGCATAGAAACTGCCAAAACATTACTGCAAACTAAAAAACCCATATTCGGCATTTGTATGGGACACCAAATTTTAGGTCATGCCCTAGGGGCGGAAACTTATAAACTAAAATTTGGTCACCGTGGTTTAAATCAACCGGCAGGACTACAGCAGAAGGTGGAAATTACTAGCCAAAACCACAGTTTTGCTATTAACCCAGATTCATTACCTACCACAATGGTGGAAATTAGCCACCTGAACCTCAATGACGGCACTGTTGCTGGTCTACGTCATAAGTCTCTGCCCATATTCTCTGTTCAGTATCACCCGGAGGCTAGTCCTGGACCTCATGATGCTGACTACTTATTTGAGCAATTTGTCCAAGCTATGCGAACAGCGCGGTAAATTTATATAAAATCATGACACTATCACATTGCCCCACAGTCTAAACCTCTGAGCAATTCCTGCTCTTGCATAGGAAATTTCTTCAGTTTTTGATTGATCTTCGTTTTGCAGAAGGTGAGACGCTTCTTTTGCCTCAAGCTACTACAGCTAAGGTAAGGTAAAAAGAGAAATGGGTAATCAAGGGAATAATGGCAGAAGCGATTAATCATGTATCTACCCATTCCGCTACTCCCGTTATCCCAGCGGATCGTAGACAACTTGTGTTAAAACCGTCTATACTCGAGCGTTCACATTAACCATGAGGAGGGAATTATTGCTGAACCACTAAATCTAACCGTGAGCCTGAGAGGCACTCGCGAAGCCCGGGATAACTGTCAGCTATTCCGCCTCACAGGTTTGTTAGACGCATTTTCTGAGCCGACGTTTCGCAAGGTACTTGGCAATAAAATTGAAGATGGTCCCAAGAATATTATCCTGGATCTCTCACAAATTGACTTTGTTGATAGCTCCGGATTGG
This sequence comes from Nostoc sp. RI_552, assembly GCA_016124525.1. Taxonomy (GTDB): domain Bacteria; phylum Cyanobacteriota; class Cyanobacteriia; order Cyanobacteriales; family Nostocaceae; genus Umezakia; species Umezakia ovalisporum. The sequence continues at coordinate 33,914 of WGNO01000013.1, forward strand.
GTGCTCTGGTGCAGCTAGCTAAACAAGCTCAAACTGCCGGCGGTACTTTGCAAATTGTCACAAATGCCCGCGTCACTCAAACGGTCAAGCTTGTTCGCTTAGAAAAGTTTCTAGCCCTGCAAACTTCAGTTGATGCGGCTTTAGAAAACATCAACAAGTCTTGATCCCTTGACCTAAAAAGGTGTACTCAGCAGTGCGAGATTATGTGTCAAGGAATCCTCGCTTCTTCAGGATACATCTGGCCGACGGAGGGTTACACCCCGCATTTTAACGAAATAACAAGGTTTTTAGCAGGCGATGGCATGAGGAAAATTGCGCCTCTAACCCGTAAAATCGCTAAGGTGAGGTGTGATGCTCCTGAATAGCTGGCGGACTCCTCCAAGACGAGGAAGTATGTCAAATCTGGGTGGCTAAATCTTTAGTAACTCTGACAAGTAACCTCTCTCACTAGGAGAGAGGTTTACAAATGGCGAACCCTTGTCGGAAAACTACTTACTTCACCGATGAGTAGTGCAGTAGGTTTGAATTTAGTAGTGAATGCCCGGCAAGTGAATAAAATAATCTGATACTTTAATATAATAAAGTACCTATTCAGATAAATTACCAATGAAAAAAGTTAAGATTGGTAAGTAATGTTTTACAGTATCCATTATGTTAGGTGTACCAACATCACTGGGTGCAGAAGTAATAAATAAACTAAATCTTTCCGAAGATGCCTGCCAACTGTGGTCCGTTAACGAATGATGAATTTGTGACATCGAAGGAAAAGGAGCTATTGGATGGACAAGATGAAGGGCTTACGCCTGGTTTGTCTTGGAATGAAGCATTGTTGGCAACCACCAGAACATTACCTCTAAAAATTTCTCGGTCACAAATACAACAAATTTCGCCTTTGTCTTTGGCTTATATAGGCGATGCAATTTATGAATTATATGTTAGGATGTTCTATCTGTTGCCAATGCAGCAGACAAAAACCTACCACTGTTTGGTAGTAGAACAGGTAAGAGCCGAAACACAAGCGCTACATTTGCGATCGCTGATTCCGCATCTGACACCAGCCGAGTTAGAAATTGTCCGTCGAGGGCGTAATGCCTCTTCAGGACGACCTAAGCGGGTTGATCCCAAAATTTATCAACAGGCAACAAGTTTAGAAGCCTTAATTGGCTACCTTTATCTCACCGATTCCCAACGCTTAACCGAGTTATTGCAAAAACTCCATCTAGAGAAATAGTGAATGACTCAACCTCGTGATGGGAAACTCAGCACGTGGGGTTCAGTAAGTTCAAAAAATCCCAATGTCCAGACAATAAACTATACCCACAACTTATATGACTAGTAAACCGAGGAAAATCCAAACCCCTAGCGAGCCTAATCGTGGGCAACCACTAAAACTCAAGAGCAAGCGTGTTATTCCCAGTTCTATTCGCAGTCCCCGTGTCAGCGATAGAGATAAAAAGCCTGTTTCCAGAGGCACAAGCAAACATCGCATTGACCCGCCCTCATCCCCAGCATTAAAACCAGCAGAAGATAGCGATCTCATCTACGGTCGCCATCCAGTTCTCAGTGCTTTAGAAACTGAGCGGAGACTAAACCGCATTTGGATCACTACTCGTCTGCGTTACGACCATCGCTTTCATCATTTACTCATGCAAGCCAAGGAAAATGGCACGGTTATTGATGAAGTAGAGCCAAAACGCTTAGACCAAATTACTGATAGAGCTAATCACCAAGGGATCGCCGCCCAGGTGGCCCCCCACGAATACATTGAGCTGCCCGATTTGATTGCACAAGCGAAATCTGTTACTGACCCCGTAATTGTAGTAGCTGAAGGAATTACTGATCCCCACAATTTGGGAGCAATTATTCGCACTGCTGAAGCAATAGGGGCTCAGGGATTAGTGATACCCCAAAGAAGGGCATCGGGAATCACTTCCGCTGTGATGAAAGTGGCAGCAGGTGCTTTAGAACACTTTTCTGTAGCTAGAGTGGTTAACCTCGGCCGGGCTTTAGAAGAATTGAAAGAAGCTGGTTTTTGGATTTATGGTACTGCTAGCACCGCCAGCGAACCTCTGCACACAATTAGTTTCAGTGGCCCTATGGTTCTGGTAATCGGTTCAGAAGGGGAAGGGCTGAGTATGCTCACACAGCGCTCCTGTGATGTTTTGGTTTCAATACCACTCCTGGGCAAAACCCCTAGTCTCAATGCCTCGGTGGCGGCAGGTATGGCGCTTTATGAAATCTATCGCCAACGGTCGTTTAACACTTTGTACCTAGATAAATTACAAAAACCTCTTTAAAAAAAGAGAGTAACAGAGTATAAAGAAATGTAAAAGAAAAAACAACACCATATCCTTTCCTTTAATATCCAGTACCACATTGATAAATTGGCGACAACCATGCAAACGATTTGGAATCACCTGAAGGAATCATTGATTAACACATTTCACAACCTAGGCCTAGCTTGGTGGGTGGAAATTGTGACGCAAAGTCCCCGTTGTACCTACTACTTCGGGCCATTTTTGAGTTCTGCTGACGCCAAGGTAGCTCTCAAAGGCTACATAGAAGATTTGGAGGTCGAAGGAGCACAAGGAATAGTCGTGAATGTTAAGCGCTGTAAACCAAGCACTTTAACAATTGCCGAAGACTTGGGGGAAAGGATTGACCGCAAAGTAAAGCCTGTCTTTAGCGGTCAGATGTAATTAGGATTGAAAGGCTTCCACAGTTCTCAAGCTAAACTTGAGAACTGTGGTAGAAATCTGATTGCCATAAACTGGATGTTTCACCAGCACATTCTTCAACCCAGAGGTGTTGAATCCTGCAATAAAAATTTACAATTTTTGCGTTTTACCCAGATAAAGTTCATTGTCTATTAAGAATAGAGTCATTAATTGCTCAAATTTTGTGTCACCGACGCACAACTTGGACAGTCAACAGTCAACAGTCAACATTTCAAATTTGCTAGATATTATTTACAATAGTTTTTAGGCGAAGTGCTAAGAAAAATTTTCTTATGTTACAGATTGAAAACCTGGCGCGATATTATACGAAAATTATACGAGAAAAACTTAGTTTATTGAAGATATAGATGCCATGTTAAGAGGGAGTAATAAATAATAGGTTTGCCTCTGAGCCACAATATTTGTGCCTTTTGGTATATGACTTGATATGGTGAAAACTTAAAATGGAATTATGGCAAGAATCCTAATTATTACTTGTAACCACAGATAAACGTAAGTTTTGAACGTAGAGACATTGTCAAATATGGAATGTTTTCCTGCGGTGAGTACGGATCAGTTTATCTGTGGTTTTTTCGCCATAATCTTTAAAAATTGCTAATTGATATAAATTTAACTCGTTAGAAATTAGGAATTATTTTTGTGATGGAATAAAGTTAGAGGACAATTCAATGACTACAACTCTTGTAGACGTTAATTCTCTCCAATCTTTGTTGGGTAAAGATGCAGAAAACCTACTCACTTACAAAGCAAAAGTTTCTCAGGATTTACTACATTTGCCAGGTGCAGATTTTATAGATCGAGTTTGGATAAATAGCGATCGCCATCCTCAGGTTTTGCGTAATCTTCAGCAACTTTACTCTTATGGTCGCTTGGCAAATACTGGCTATGTGTCTATTCTACCAGTAGACCAAGGGGTTGAACACTCCGCTGGTGCATCCTTTGCCCCTAACCCAATTTATTTTGATCCAGAAAATATTATCAGGTTGGCGATAGCAGGAGGTTGTAATGCTGTTGCTACGACTTTAGGAGTATTAGGAAGTGTTTCCCGTAAATATGCCCACAAAATCCCCTTCATCGCCAAAATTAACCATAACGAATTGTTAAGTTTTCCCAATCAATATGACCAGATCATGTTTGCTGATGTAGAACAAGCTTGGAACTTGGGTGCAGTGGCGGTAGGGGCGACAATTTACTTCGGTTCAGAGGAATCTACTAGACAAATTCAAGAAGTTAGCCAAGCTTTTAAATACGCCCATGAATTAGGTTTGGTAACAATGCTTTGGTGCTATTTGCGTAATAGCACTTTCAAACAGGAACAAGATTATCATGTTGCGGCTGACCTCACCGGACAGGCAAATCATTTGGGGGTCACCATTGAAGCAGACATTATTAAACAAAAGTTACCTGAATGTAATAATGGTTACAGGTCAGTAGCTCAAGCAACTAATAAAAGTTACGGTAAAACCGATGAACGAGTTTACACAGAATTGACAAGTGATCACCCCATTGATTTGACTCGTTATCAGGTGCTTAATTGCTACTGTGGCCGTGGGGGACTAATTAGTTCTGGCGGTGCATCTGGTCAAGATGACTTTACCGAAGCCGTTCGCACAGCAGTTATTAATAAGCGAGCTGGTGGTACTGGTTTAATTTCTGGGCGCAAAACCTTCCAGCGTCCCTTTGAGGAAGGTGTGAAACTGTTTCATACAATTCAGGATGTTTATTTGTCGCCAGATGTGACTATAGCTTAGGAGAAGGTGGATAAAGACGCGATAAATCCTGTCTGTACAAAAGAAAAACTAGTTACTATTGTTTTTAATTTGGCGTAGTCAGATAGTTTTATTGGTGAACTATACCATAAATGATTGGGTGTGATTCAGAAATGTTGACTGTTGACTGTTGAGTGTCCAAGTTGTGGGTCGGTGATAGAAAATTTGAGCAATTAATGACTCTATTCTTAATAGACAATGAACTTTATCTGGGTAAAACGCAAAAATTGTAAATTTTTATTGCAGGATTCAACACTTCTGTGTGTGACTATATCTGATTATATTTTTGTTATTTAAAATAAATACTATTTATATATAGATAACCAGCCTAGAGGAAGACGTTACTTCAATAAATACTTTCCTAAGATTCAAGCATTTAGGAAAGTATTAGGAGATGGCTTTTCCCATGTTGGAAATTCAAAAAAATTCTCACAATATTCATAAATGGCATCATCAATTAGTGATAGTACTAGTAGCTGGTTTATTGTGGTTTATGACCTTACCTACTGCTGTAGTACAGGCTGCTGGTTATTATCAAGGAAAAAACCACAATGCAGAAATAGCTAAACCTTATTATGCCACCAAAGAACGTAAAATTCTCATAGAAACAGAACCAAATAAACCCTACTACTCTACCAAAGAAAGAAAAAAAGAAAGAGTAATTATTAAGACACCAGCAACGAAAGATCACGCTATTGAAAGTGGTAAAGGAGTAGAACAAATGACACATCAGGATTAATGACTGTGTAATAGCAATTCACAAAATGTTGGCAACAGAGGTAGGTTGGTTTGAAAGCAGTGAAATTCAACAAAATCCCCTTTGTTGGCGTTGAATTTCCTTGGGTTACTCTTCGATAACCCTGGGCCTAGGTTCCACAACCAAACCTACACATATGTTCTATTATCTTTGATAATTAGTGTGAGGGGTTGAAAATAAGCTTATGTGCTTGATGGAGGCTGCACTTTTCAAGAATTGGAAAAAGACAAGTCTCGGTAGGGATTGTGAGATATCCTTAGATAAGTGAGAGATTTGCCAAATAAACTAAGAATGAAGCTGGCAGCACGAGTAAGTAAGGTGACACCTTCTTTAACCTTAGCCATCGCAGCTAAAGCTAAGGCCATGAAGGCTGAAGGAATAGACGTTTGTAGTTTCAGCGCTGGAGAACCGGATTTTGACACCCCAGACCACATCAAAGCCGCAGCAGCGAAAGCTTTGCAGTCAGGTAAAACCAAGTATGGACCAGCAGCTGGAGAACCAAAGTTAAGGGAAGCGATCGCCCATAAACTGAAAACTGAGAACGGTCTTGATTATCAACTAGAGAATGTAATTGTTACTAACGGCGGTAAACATTCTCTATTTAACCTCATGGAAGCCCTGATTGATCCGGGTGATGAGGTGATTATCCCGGCTCCCTACTGGCTAAGTTACCCAGAAATGGTGACTTTAGTTGGTGGTAACCCAGTAATTGTAACCACAGATCCAGGGACGGATTATAAAATTACTCCGGAACAACTACGTCAAGCAATTACACCGCAAACAAAATTATTTATTCTCAACTCCCCATCCAATCCCACGGGGATGGTTTACACGCCAGATGAAATTAAAGCACTAGCCCAAGTAGTAGTAGATGCAGATATCTTTGTGGTGTCGGATGAGATTTACGAAAAGATTCTCTACGACGGTGCAGAACATCTCAGTATTGGTTCCCTGGGTAAAGAAATTTGTGACCGAACCTTAATCAGTAACGGGTTTGCTAAAGCTTATTCAATGACTGGTTGGCGACTGGGTTATTTAGCTGGGCCAGTGGAGATTATTCTCGCTGCTAGTACTATTCAAGGGCATAGCACATCCAATGTGTGCACCTTTGCCCAATATGGAGCGGTGGCAGCTTTAGAAAGTCCCCAAGACTGTGTAGAATCAATGCGCCAAGCTTTCGCGAAACGGCGACAAGTGATGTTAGATAGACTCAACGCCATTCCTGGATTGAGTTGTGCTAAACCAAATGGCGCTTTTTATCTGTTTCCAGATATTAGCAAAACAGGTCTAAAGTCCCTGGATTTTTGTAACGCTTTGTTGGAAGCACAGCAAGTAGCTGTAATTCCGGGAATTGCCTTTGGTGCTGACCAAAACATTCGCCTGTCTTACGCCACTGATATGGACACCATTGAAAAAGGGATGAATAGATTGGAGAAGTTTGTTAGTTCCCTGATTTAGGAGTGCGGATTTAATTAAGTACACAACCTCACCCCCTCAACTTTATTGTTATCCAGAAGAGAGGAGACGTTAACAAAAGTCAATGGTAGGGTGAGGTCAAATTGTAATTTACGTATTTGCAATGTCTCGCCCAAAACGTGACCTCAGACCAGGTTTTTGCTACCACATCACTACCCGTTGCAACAATAGGGAATTTCGCCTGACACATCTGGAATGTCGTGAAGTCTTGCTCTATGCCATAAAAAAGGCACAACACAAGTACGGCTTTAAGCTGTATGCGCTGTGCATAATGTCAAATCACGTTCATTACCTACTGGAACCAAAGCAGCCAGAGGAACTACCCACAATCATGCACTGGCTCAATTGGTACACTGCTATGTGCTTCAACCGGATGTTGAACCGCACAGGACATTTTTGGGAAAAGCGGTATCACAGCATCGGTTTTGCTAATACAGATCAGCGACGGGTTTTAAATACTCTGAGATACATTCACGCTAATCCTAAAGCAGCCGGAATGTATCAAGGCTTTTTTTACGAATTCAGCAACTATGGCACTCATGACCGCTTGAGCAATGATGGCATCACGCAATGGCATCGGGCATTCCTACTACTAGGGCGAACTTTGGAGGAGTGCGCGGCTAAATATCGGCGGTTTTGTCAGAAATACATACCAAAAGCAAAACCAGACAAGAAAAGTTATTGGGGGAGTCGCTTTTTGCCATCGGTGATGAAGGTTGGGAAGGCGAAAAAGTCTTCCCCTGGGCAGATGAGTTTACCTTGGGACAAGCAGAGAGTGACGGAATCTACGGAGGTGCATGAGGTAGCAACATTAACCCAAATTTATTCAGGCGAACTGCTATCTACCCTCAGTGCCAGGTATCGGATTTATGAAATGTTGATTAATGCGTGGGAAAGGAGGCTGTGATAAATGTTTACAAACTTCGGAAAGCGTTAAATGTTACAGTTTACAAGTCTCGATGCGAGAGAAGAAATCATCCATGATCCATCCCTCATCCTGATACCTAAATCACCTATAAAAATCCTATCCATATGAATATAATATGAATAAAGCGGGAGGTTTCCCGACTTTTCCGATAAATACCATCCTTTCTCCACCCATCCTACGCGATCGCAAAATTTCTCCCAAGCTTCAATACCATCCTTTCTATAGCTTCCGTCTAGCTTACCACCAACGCTCAAGTAAATTTCTTTTTGGACGCTGAAGCCAAACTTCCCACCGCTATATTTTAGCCACAACTTGTCTATTGTGTGAAGGTCGGTACAGGGAAAGTTTAATAATTCTTCTGTTCTCAACCAGTCGTCTGGCTCACGTCCTACAGCCTGAAGCATTACCAGATAGGTTTCTGTGTCCGCTTCTTGCAATTGTTGGGATTTTAAGTAGTCCCGGAGTTTGGTATAGTCTATACCTCTTTCTGAACTGAGGTCATCTTGTGTTCCTGGGGAAACTTGTAGGAGTTTATCTACATCAACTTCTGCAAAACTATATTCATCTTTAATAACCATGCTCTCTGATTTTGGTTCGAGATATACAGCAGGAGAACGCAGCAGTTCCACTAGTTTTTGATACCCACCCCAGTATTTTGTAGTTTCATTATATGGGCTAAAATCAGCAGGATTTTTGAGGGCACCATGCTGCAAATTTTTGAGTAGCTGACGGTCGCTATTTAAATCAATAATCAATCTAGGGAATTTTAAACTGATAGCTGTAAACTTCCCTAACTGCTCTAATGTTAAAGATTTATAAGAAATACTTGTGGATTCATCAGTTAATTCATCAAAGCAGCCAGTATTACTGGCTATATAAGTTTTAAGTCTAAACAAATTAATAAACTGCTTTAAACGCCGGGGATTATAATCTAAAACTGGGGCAATCATTAAGATAATATCCCGCACCTTTTGGGAATCTTCTGTGACTTCAATTTTTAATTCTTCACGACGTTTTAATATTTTTTGTCTTTGTGTTGATGTAGTGGGAGTTTGTGGTATTGGTGTTTCTGGTTCTGGTTCGTCTTTTGCTGGTGTAATTATACGCTGAAAAACGGATTTTAGGAATTTAGCAATCTTTTGTCGGTGGGAATACCAAAAACTATCTTTCTTTCTTTGTGGTTGAGAAATCTTGACTAGGAAACGCTCAAATTCAGATTGAGTAGGTTGTGGAACTTGAAAAGGTATTTGGATAAACTTTTCCAAAAAAGCATAACCATATTCCATACTCTTTCTAAATGAAATGGAGCTTACTTGATGGTCAGTATCAACTGATAAATAAGGAATCAAATAAGGAATCAAATCTTTATATTTAAGTGCAACCCCCGCCGCTACTTTTTCTCGATCCATACCTAAAATAAAAATTAACTGTGGATCGTTAGCTATCATCATATTAATAGCCTGCATTAGTTCGGCAGACTTAGGAACTTCACAACGGTCTAGGTCATCAATAAAAACATAAACTTTTCTTTTACCAGCATAGGCTTGAACAATTTTCTCAAAATCTTCGTGGAACTTCTCAACAAAAGGAACTTGGTTTTCATAATTAGGAGTCTGAAGATATTTAGCCAATTCATTTTTAGGATCACCAACATTGAGAAGTTTCAGCAGTAGGGAAATAAAGCCGATACCTGAAAACAGAAAAACTACACCCCTCAGAAGTAAGAGGGGAACATTGACTGGTGGTTGAAATATTTGCTGAATGGGAATATTGAATGGCTTTTGAAATATTTGGGTAAGGATTTGCTGAATTTCACCTCCTGGCTGCAATAATTCCTCTCCTTTTAGTAGCGCTATAACTCCTAAAATGACTATAGTACCAAGACCAATCAGTGCCAAAGATATAAACCGAAACCCATTTTTCCAGTCATAGCGCAGCATGAACAAAATGATATTACGGTCTATGGAAAGCTGGCGGAGAAACTCTAGGGCAAAAGCTGCCCATAAGGCTTCTGCTTTATCATGTTTCCAAACATTGAACCAGATTGTTTTAGGCTTGGATTCCAGCTTGTTAAGCTTTAAACTTATCCATTTATATATGTTAAGTAAAACAGAGGAAGATACTTTTAAAATAAATGCCACCAATTCAGTGATTACTTTAGGCAGTTTGTTTGTATTTCTGAATTTTCTAATAAAACTCTCAGCTTGTACTTGTCCTTTTGCTAAATTTACTTGTAACTCTTTCTCCAACTTTTTATGCTGAAACTCCTCAATAGTTTTCTGGAGTTGCTTCATAAAAGAAGATTTGCCACTACCCCATTCACCTTCTATAGAAATGGTTAATGGAGGTTGGGTTACAGGGTTAGTTAAGAACTCTGCAATGGCTTCTACATAAGGTTTAAAACCAAGGTCATCTTCTGCTGCGGCTTGGTCACTTACACTGGCGTTAAGAATAGACTCTTGTTGAAAACTGGAATTATTGACAACCATAAGTATCTAAGTAAAATTAAACATATGGTAATATACTAAGATACTAAGATACTAGTACGGTTTGATTTATGAAAAAATTATGTATTTTAGGTTGCGTGAGTATAAAATCTATAATTTATGCTGACCTTTGAGCATTCACCATTTCATTAATCCCATGTCGCGTAAACCTTGGCGTAGTCTGTGGGCTTCTTCGGGGTTTTGTTGTTCGTAAAGTAAAATCGCATTTTTAAAGGCTGTTAAACTTCCTTGAACATTACCAACTTTTAGCTGTACTACCCCTAAGTTTTGATAAGCTTGTGCATAGTTGGGATTAAGCTTGATGGCTTTTTGGTAACAGGCGAGTGCATTAGTAAATAAACCCAAAGTTTTAAAGATCATTCCCAAGTTATAGTGTCCCATGACAAAAGTAGGGTCAATTTTTAAGGATGTTTCATAAGCAACTTTAGCACCGTTGATATCGCCAGAGGCTTTGAGTAAGTTGCCCAAATTGTTATATGCTCCTAATTTGAGCATGGGATAAATTGGCTGCTTAACAGCAGCTTGATAGTGATAAATAGCCTTTTGACTATCTTGTAAATGATTGTAGGCAATGCCTAAATGGTAATGTAGTTCATACAAAGTCTCATAGTTTTCTTCTGGTATTATTCCCTGATGCTGAGAATTTGCCTGGTTAAAACCTCTTTCTAATAACTCTAAACCTTGAGTGAGTTTACCAGTTTGTACATACAATGCCCCTAATTTACTGCAAACATAGGAATCATTAGGATGAGTTGCCAAAAATCCTTCCATTGTAGTTTGGGCTTTGGCGTATTTATCACTTTTGGCGATAGCAGTTTTTTGATACCCTTGATGGAGGATTGCCACTCCTTGTAAATAACCGATTTGCCAATGGGGTTCTTGGGTTAATATTGCTGCTACACTGTCATCCACTAAAGCATGATAAGGTCGCTGAAAGTGAATTTGAGTGTGGTTGCGAAACAGTCGAGATACCAGAGAATAAGGAGATTGTGCTGCGCCAACTTCTTGACGCAGAAGATTAATTAAAAGATATTCTTCATTTTGAATTGCTGACTTTATTTGCGGCACAATATTTGGGGTGATAGTTTCGTCAGCATCCAACACTAAAATCCAATCACCAGTAACATATTTTAGCGTCGCATTACGAGCTGCACTGAAGTCATTACACCACTGAAAATAGTATACCCTCCCACCAAATAGTTGAGCAACATCAGGAGTGCCATCCTTTGAACCAGTATCAAGTATGATAATTTCATCTACCAAACCTTGCACACTACTCAAACATTTAGGCAGTGTAGCTGCTTCATTTTTGACAATCATGCAGAGACTTAATTTCATATCGCCGAAAAATTTTAATATCAGGTTAATAGACTGATGTCACCCAATTTAATTGTCTGCCGATATTGGCATTGTTAGTAGATGTAGATGTTGATAAAGTCTAATTTATCACTGGCCATAGCGACGATAAAACCCGGAACCACCCCAAAAAAACCCGCTGGGGGATTAAAAACCTTAATTTTTGCTTACTCCACCTCAAAGGAACTTACTGAGGCAGTAGCAAAGTATACTTATGTCAAACTTTTAAAACGTCCTATCTTTATCACTGTTGTATCCCAAAAATATTATTTATTCCCCATGTAATTCTTCGATAGCTGTAGATTCATAACAGGAATATTATTAAATTTATTGCATTAAAATTTTATCTAGAAATCCTATTTAATTTACCAACACCTAGATGTCCAGCCCCAGAACTTCTTGAAGAAGTCGGGGTCTTGAAGTTACTAACTTATTGATGATTGCCATAAATCATTTCTACAACAAAAATACCGACTTTGTGAACAAAGTCGGGAATTTGAGTCAAATAATTATGACAAATTAAATTAAATTCCTATAATATCAGGCGATTTATAAATAACTAACAGTTAATTTATATACTGATCTAAAGTCCACAGTAACTTAATTGTCAATTATGTAATTTGCAAGCATTGCTAATTATCAACTCGTACCAATAAACAAGCTAGAGTAACTTGTCCACAGCACCACTGAACTGTTCATAAGGAGAAACACCCACAATGGTTTCTGCTAACTCACCATCCTTGAACATTAAAACCGCCGGAATACTACGTAAACCAAATCTTTTGAAAATAGGTTTATTATTGTCAATATCTACCTTCACCACCTGAACACGACCTTTGTATTGTTCCGCAAGTTGATCCATTAACGGACTCACAACACGACAGGGTCCACACCAAGTAGCAGTAAAATCAACAACAACAATTTTGTTTTCACTTAAAAGAGTATCAAATTCCCTTTCTTCCACATAAGCAACTGTTTCAGTAGACATTTATCTCAATCTCCAATGTAAAATTTGAGTAAAAAGGTAACTTTAAAACTATACTGCTTTCTCTACCTTAGTAAAACATCAAACACTCCCTATTTTCGTAAATAATTTGATACATGACAAAAAATGACAAAAAATAAAAATACTATCACTTATTCACGAGTTATACATCTAAGTCACATAATAGATACGGATATTCCCCAATGGCCTGGTGACCCCCCAGTGGAATTTACCAATGTCGCCAATATCCCACAGGATGGTTATTACCTCCGGCGTTTCTGCTTAGGAGAACACAGCGCCACTCATATCAACGCACCAAACAGTTTTCACCAGAACAAAGTGGGAATTGACCAATACTCGGCTCAGTCCTTGGTGTTACCGGGGGTAGTTATTGATATTTGTAAAGCCGCAGCTGTTAATGCTGATTACAGCTTAACTATTGGCGATGTTCTCACTTGGGAGAAACAACACGGTGAAATTCCCATGGGAAGTTTAGTAATACTTTATACAGGATGGCAAAATAAATGGTTAGATAAAAATGCCTTTTTTAACACAGATGTTAAAGGAATTATGCACTTTTGCGGATTTAGCTATGAAGCAACTCAGTTTCTCTTGCAGCAACGGCAAATTGCTGGTTTAGCCACTGATACCCATGGTGTAGACCCCGGACAGGATAACAGTTTTAGTATTAACAGTTTAGTTTTGGCACAGCAAGGGATTGTTTTGGAAAATCTGACAAATTTACACGAGTTACCAGCTAGGGGTACTACTGTAATAATTGGTGTTTTGAGGTTGCGGAATGGTTCAGGGTCTCCTGTGGGAATCTTAGCTTTGGTACCGTAAAGAAGAATTTGCCCAGTTTCTCAAACCTAGAAAGAATTGATGGCTAAAATGAAGAAACTACACCAACTTTAATCAAGATGTTGGCAATTTCACCATGGATGAACATTACTGTTTACCTATGTTTACTTTGCTATTTATGCAGATTTGACCAAGAGCAATACCCAAAAATAGGGAAGGTGTGACATGACAATTATCTTAGACCATACCATAGTGCCTGCCCGTGATAAGGAAAAATCGGCACGCTTTTTTGCAGAAATTTTTGGACTAAAACTTGAAACTTCTGTTGGTCATTTTGCTGCTGTGCGTGTCAATGACAAGTTAACCTTCGATTTTGCTGACAGAGAACAATTTGACTCTCACCATTATGCTTTTCATGTCAGTGATGAAGAATTTGATGCCATCTTTACACGCATTAAAGAAAAAGGACTTGAATACAGCAGCGACCCCATGCATCAAAACAAAGGTGAAATCAATCATAGAATGGGAGGGCGTGGTTTTTATTTCTATGACCTCGATGGTCATAATTTAGAACTGTTGACTCGTACTTAATTAACAGTCTCCGGGCTTAAGCCAGGTATATTCAACAGTTGTGGCATATACCCTTACTTAGGGTAATTTCCAAAATGGCTAATTTTTCTCTAGATGGATACATAAAGGCAACGTAGTTTCATTACTTGACTATCACTTGGCTTTTATACCTAAACCCCGGAAAAAAGTTCTTACCGGAGGAATGGCTCAAGGAGTTCAGCAAATCATCAACTTAACCTCAAGGGTTTTCAGCCTATTTTTTTATAATCTCAAATATAAAATTGCAGGAGTAGCCCAGACTGATTAATCTAGGCTACTTCTGCTACACCCCTTGCACAATCAAAAGATACCACTCTCAAAAAATATATGTCTGCCAAATTGCCAGATAACTGTATTTTGCTGACTCAGCGCCTGGGTGAAAAACTTGGTTTATTGGCAATAGCTCCATTGAAAGGCCTAAACTTCAGTTAATTAACAGATTTTGGGAATGGTTGGTAATGCTACTAGATGTAACTCTACTGAATGTCGTGACTAAATGTACAGTGTTGCTTTTTCACTGTTACATTAATTGAGAAAATTAGGAGGATTTAATCATGAATATTTGGAAATTACTCAAACAAAAGCGAGAAGATATTTTCAAGATTGCTGCTAAACATGGAGGGTCAAATATACGCATATTTGGATCAGTAGTACGGGGTGTGGATTTTATAGTGGATGTAGTTACTATTAAAAGATTAGGGGAAAACTGGCGTGATGGCATTTTCAATGAGGGAGTTTCATTGTGAACAAAACAAAGGTTTTGTATTACTCCCCAAATGTTGGCTTGTTGAGAGGACTTTTGGTTGGTTCAATTGGTGGCGAAGATTAAGGAAAGATGATGAAATTCTACCTGAAACAACTGAGGCTTTTATTTATGTCGCTCTCTCAACGAAGATATCCACAGCTAAAGGCATTAGATTTATTGGAATTAAGTTTAAAGGAAGCAAAATTATAGCTTTCTTCCTTTGGGTCTTTGCTCCTGTGGGCAAAACACAAAAAAAGGAGATAGAGCTATCAAGCCTATCCCCAAAAAATTCATTAATCAACCAAGATTAGGTTCCAGATTGCCAAGAATTGATGTAGTCAAGTTGCTCGGGGGTTAAGCTATCAATACCAATACCCATTGCTTCCAACTTCAAACGGGCAATTTCTTGATCAACTTCAGTGGGAATAGAATACAAACCAGGTACTAACTTACCTTTATTCTTCACTAGGTATTCACAAGCTAACGCTTGGTTTGCAAAACTCATATCCATTACTGCGCTGGGGTGTCCTTCCGCAGCAGCAAGGTTAACTAAACGACCTTCACCCAAGACAATTACGGATTTACCGCTGTTGAGTAAATACTCTTCGGTGAAAGGACGGACTGTTTTAATTTCTTTTGCTTGACTGGCTAGATATTTGAGGTCAAGTTCAATGTCAAAGTGACCAGAGTTGCAAACCATCGCACCGTCTTTCATGATACCGAAATGTTCGCCCCGAATTACGTGCTTGTTACCTGTCACAGTGATGAATAAATCACCATGAAGTGCAGCTTCCGACATAGGTAACACACGGAAACCATCCATGACCGCTTCAATGGCCTTAATGGGGTCGATTTCGGTGACTATTACGTTAGCCCCAAGACCTCTAGCCCGTTGTGCTGTACCTTTACCGCACCAGCCATAACCAGCTACAACAATGGTTTTACCAGCCAACAAGATATTTGTAGCGCGGATAATGCCGTCTAGGGTAGATTGACCAGTACCATAGCGGTTGTCAAAGAAGTGCTTGGTGTCAGCGTCGTTAACGTTCATGGCGGGGAAAGTTAACACCCCATCCTTTAACATGGCGCGTAACCGCACGATTCCGGTTGTGGTTTCTTCGGTTGTCCCAATTAAATCGCTAATTTGGTGCTGGCGCTCTTGGACAAGGGTAGCAACTACATCGCTACCGTCATCAATAATGATGTTGGGGCGGTGATCCAGAGCAATTTGGACGTGGCGGTTATATGTTTCAGCGTCTTCGCCTTTGATGGCGAATACTGGAATTTCATGATCGGCCACGAGGCTAGCAGCTACGTCATCTTGAGTTGAAAGGGGATTACTAGCAATCAGGAGTGCATCTGCACCACCAGCTTTGAGGGCGATGGCCAAATGTGCTGTTTCTGTGGTAACGTGGGCGCAAGCCACAAGGCGCAAACCTGCAAAGGGCTTTTCCTTCTCAAAGCGATCGCGGATTTGCTTCAACACTGGCATTTCGCGTCCAGCCCACTCTATGCGCTGTCTTCCCAAGATAGCTAGGGCGAGGTCTTTAACCTCGTGCTTTAATCGGGGAGAAATTGCAGTCATCAAAAATTTCCTCAGAAAAATAAAAAACTTACGTAAAAGTTACGTACTTTACTAGAGTATTCTAAAATTGGTGATTTTGCTTTGTATTCACCAACAAGCTTACTAATCGTACTCTGTTGTTCCTTGACATTGGATAACCTTCAGACCAAATTCATACCTGATTTTTATTTTTTGACATAATTTTTGCTAAGAGTATTAACAGGGCTAATCTATCTGTTACCCACAGGCGATGAAGGAAACTGTCACCTATCAAAAGTTACAACAATACCTAAAATTTCAATATTTCATTTTAGATAGGTACATTTACACAAGCCACTGTTGGAGGATGGCTCTGGAAGTAGCCGATGGTAAATTTTGTTTAAGGAGGTATTTGAGTGTCCTGGCAATTTTTGGCGATGGCCAAAGAATTCCTGTTGTCGAAATTTGCTTCTATTGAGGATCAACAGGCATTTTTAAACGAAAGTTACCTTGGTAATATCAGGACTGTGACAAAGGGGATGCTCGGTTTAGAAATATCTAATCAAGCCTTTCACCCACCTAGGAGGCGGATATCAATCAAAGGGATTTTCGGCAGAGGTGTCATAGCAACAATGGCAGGTTCAATGACTATAGCTGTTGTTTCTATACCGAAAGCCTCAGCTCAGATTCCCATTTTGCCTTTTCTCCAATCTCCCAGTGTTCGTAGTAGCGATACCGACAACAGAACTGTTTCTGGATGGATTTATTTAGACGGCTACCCAGTATTTCAGATAGCAGCAACAAGAAGCAATTTTCCCGAGCGTTCCCAAAATATCCAACAAAATTTTCATCAAATCCGCCAAAATTACTTAAGGTCATCTAACCCAGAAATAGAAATTGAAACTCAGACATCAAATGGATTACCAGTAATTCATGTTAATGGTCAATACCTCATGACCGTTACCATTGAAGATGCGAGACTAAGAAAAGAAGAGCCACCAATATCGGCAATTCAAATCACAGAACAATTGAAAACAGGCTTGCAAAGAGCTAGCAAACAGCGAACTAGTGAATTTTTAATCAATCAAGCTAAAACCGCCGGTAGTGTTGCACTATTAATAATTGCAACGAGTGGGGGGGTATATTATTTACAAAGACGTTTAAAACCTGATTTACAACATTCAATCTTGGCGATTTCAGATGATGCTCAACAGTTGACAACTCAACTAAATCAACAACAAGATGGACATATTCAAGAAGTCAAGAAAAGACTTTTTCAATTAACTCAATTCGGGATTTGGGGAAGTGGAATTGTTTTCATCTTGGGTCTATTTCCTTATACTCGAGTGCTTCAGCTGGGGATTGTCTCAGCTGCCCAAATTCCTTTAAGATTGGGGATTATCTTCCTGGGAAGTTATGTGGCAATTCGTTTCACCTATGCTCTCATTGACCGCTTTACCTCTACTTTGATTAACAGTGGTGTCTTATTAAACTCAGAAGCTTCCAGGCGAATGGAACTGCGAGTTTCCACATTTTCCGGTGTGACTAAAAGTATCACTACTGGTATTTGGGTGGGAGTTGGCGTTTTACTATCCCTGCTTTCTTTGGGTATAGATATCATTCCCTTATTAGCAGGTGCTGGTTTAATCGGTGTAGCATTGTCTTTGGCTTCCCAAAGTTTAATCAAAGATGCCATTAACGGTTTTCTCGTCATCGTTGAAGACCAGTATGCTTTAGGCGATGTGATTGTTGTGGGAGATGTGGGAGGCTTGGTGGAAAATCTCAATCTGCGGATTACTCAGTTGCGAGATAGTGAAGGGCGTTTAATTACAATTCCCAATAGTGAAATTAAAGTTGTGGCTAATCTTTCTAGCCGTTGGTCACGAGCTGATTTAACTATTCCAGTTGCTTATCAAAATGACATTAATGAAGCATTGGAATTAATTGCAAAGGTAGGCTCGGAGATGAGTCAAGATCCCCACTGGAAACGTCAAATTCTGGAAATTCCTCAAGTTCTCGGAATAGATAACTTTGGCGATCGCGGTTTGATGGTTCGTGTCTGGATTAAGACACTACCACTCAAGCAATGGGATGTGGGACGAGAGTTTCGTCGTCGCTTGAAAATCACCTTTGACCAAGCTGGATTTTCTATTCCTGTACCTCAACAAGGTATTTGGCTCAATGACTCTCAATTGCAGCACTTGCCAGTTAATGGTAAATCTGAGTAGTCATTAGTCGTTGGTCAAATTATTACCAAACTGTTGTAGAGACTTTGTATGTAATGTCTCTACATTTTTTTATTTTAATAAGCAGCAAATAACCTCTGGCTATATCAGAACATTTGTACTATAATAGACCATAGCGCTGACAAAGCCTAGTGAAGAGCAAAACGGCTCCAAACAACAGTTCTGGAGGATGGATTTAACAGTTAGTCCCATGATGAAGCATTATATTCTCAACCTCAATCCGGCTGCCAAGCACGAATGGGATCGATGTATTTTACGTGATCCACTCACTGGGAAACGCCCGGACATTGCTCAATTAATAGCTGAAGCTGTTAGTACTGACTCTGGTAGTTACTTAGTGAGTGTAAATATTGAAGTACAAATTTTAGAACAAGCTGCTGCGGCTCCATGCGAACAACTCTCCCTACCACTTCCAGAAGTAAATATTCCGTCCCAACTGCGAGAAGTGGCGTAAAAGATGAGGATTACTAAGTAGAAAGTAAGGTGTACTTTTTACCCAAAACTCAGTATGTTGCACTTATGACTCACAACACAAGAAGATGATTTGATGGAAGAACTAAGTCATTATCCAACCGCCATCGCTGAAGCGGCCCAGGGCGTGAATAAAATAGATTCTCAGTTAATGGCTGTGCAGCAGCAGATTTCCAGATTTGAAGGTAATGCTGATCGCGCTGCTGCTTTTGATATGGATTTGAAAAATGATGCTCAACGCAAAGCTCGTCGCTTTGAAGTTTTGCTGGTGAATCAAGAATATCAACAGGCTATGGATACTCAGATGCGGTTAATGGCAGAAAAAGCTAATGCCATCGCTCATGTAGAATATTTGCGTAACCAGTTTACTGTCGCTAAATTAGAAGCCAGATTAGCGATCGCGCAACAACTCACTGATTTTGAATCTCGTGAATTAGTCGGTTTATAATTTCTGTTCCAGCCCACACCTTGCTCACCAGGGGGATAGATTAGGGATGAGCTGGTTTTTTTAACCTCTGAGACAATAGTTCAGCAATTTGCCGATTAATAACCATAATGTCAAACCGCTGACTAGCCATGGCTGTGGCATGATTGGCTATGGTTGCAGCCATTTCTTTTTGGGTAACACAGGTGTTAATCACCTGTGCCAATTCTTCACTGTCCCCTGGTGTAGCTAGAAAACCATTAACACCGTGTTCCACCAATTCCATTGCGCCTCCAGCTTTAGCCGCCACCACAGGTTTACCGCATAACATACCCTCAATAATTACTCTACCAAAGGGTTCTGGGGCAGTTGAAGTGTGTGCTATCAAGTCACAAGCTCTCATTAAGTGGGGAATATCTCCACGGAATCCTAAAAACTTAACACGGTTTTCTAGTTTCAACTTTGCTACTTGTTCATGTAATTGTTGGACATAATCTTGTTCACCAAAAAGAGCATCACCAACTAAAATTACTGTTACTTCTGGCGGACATTGAGACAAAGCAGCAATTAATATATGTTGACCCTTCCAAGGCGCAAGCCTACTGAAATGTCCAACTACAAATTTTTCTTTTAGCCCTAATTTTTCCTGTAATTTTTTGACTTCAGATGCAGAAACTTGATAACTTTGTGGGTCAAAACCATTATAAACAACTTCTGTGAGTTTTGAGTTTCCTCCTGCTTGGATAAAAGCTGTTTCACTAGCTTGGGAATTAGCAATTACTAATGAGGCAAAACGATTTGCTAAAGTAACAGCAATATGCAAATTAATTTGACTAAAATGTTCTGAGGAGAGAATATCATGTAAATGATAAACTAATGGACGGCGGGCTAAAAAGCTAGCCATTGCGCCAATTACTAATGCTTTTTGGGTATTGGCGTAGATTACATCATATTTTTTAGCTGTTCGTACCACCTTGGCTAATAGTGGTGCAAGTTTTCCCAAACTCGCCAAAGCTGTCAGCAAATTACTTTGTTTGCGAACTTGAACTGGTTGAGTTGCAAAAACTTCTACCGGGATATGTTGTTGTTCTAGTAACTTTCTAAAATCACCATCTGCAAACAAGCCTACCAAAGCGCCATCCCCATAGAGTTTAGCAATATCCATTAAACAAAGTTCAGCACCACCAGGTTTACCACTTTGGTCTAAAAACAGAATTTTCATATATTATAATTTCCTGAATATAATTGCCATGGAGTTAATAGTAATATCAAGCTAAAAGAACTTGCCGCACTTTTTCAGCTATTTGTTGCCAATCAAAATTATTAACTGCATAGTGACGACAGGCTTCTCCTGTAGGAATTGATAAATTGCCCAAAAGTATCTGTGTTAATTTTTCGGCAATAGCTGAGGCTTCGGCAGAAGCAGTAATTAAATCTGGGGAAAATGGTGATAAAATTTCCGGCATCCCGCCAATTGGGGTACATAAAACAGGAGTACCACAAGCTAAAGATTCAATAATTGCTAATCCAAAACCTTCAAAAGATTGACTGGGCATAACTGTTAATTCAGCAGCTTGGTAAGCTAATGGCAATTGTGCATCAGGTAGAAAACCTAAAAATTTAACGTTGTCTTCTAACCCTAATTCTTTAACTTGTTGTTGTAGTGCAGCTTCCAGATGACCACGACCAGCGATAGCTAGCCAAACATCAGGAAATTGTGGCTTAATTATTGCCAATGCCTGTAATAATTTATCAAGACCTACTCGTTGTACTAAGCGCCGGGATGTAAATAGTATACGGCGATTCTCCGGCCAGTTTAGCTGCTGACGTGCTTGTTGAGGTGATAAGTTAGCTTGAAACCAATTAATATTTACTCCACCAGGGATAATATGAATTTTATGCCAAGGTATTTGATACTTTTGATGTAAAATATTACCGAATGCTTTACTGAGAACAATAAAGCGATCGCACCGATTATAAGTACTTTGTTCTATTAGCCGTCGTTTGATAAAAACACTGAATTGATTATTAACCGTTTCCTGCTGACTTTCAGAAGCCCAAGGTCCATGAAAGTTAAAAGTTATGGGTACACCTTTGGGTAAAAGATCCATAATTGGAAAGCTATATAATGCAAAATGCAGATTAACTGCATCTGGTTTACTGACTCGTGTCTTTTTAAATTTATGACGAATAGATTGCAATCTTTGCCAAATTCCCTGGTTTGGGTCAGCCAAATTAGTTAGCTTGATAGGTAAATTTAATTTTGTTTCTGGTAAACCAACTCCACATAGTTCTATTTGGTCTTCATAGGCTGCTAATCTATGAGTGAGTTCATAAATATACCTTTCCATTCCGCCGGGAGTTTTGGGGAACCAGCCTATTCCCAGAGTGAGAATAGATGCAGAGGTTGAATTAAAATTTTCTTTTTTACCTTCCATCTACTGAACTCCTAAGATATATAGAGGGTGCATATGTTTACTTTAATACCAAGCTCAATCAAGGCTTTTTTAAGCCTGCCGCACATTAGTTGATGCTGCTAGTACTTTTATCCTGGATTATCTACATAATCAGTAATTTTCACGTTTTACTTTGTAGATAACTTAAGAAAAAATAATTTATAAACTATTTATATTAACCTGTCAATAGTCTGTTTTATTAATGGAATTACTTAAAGGAATTTCTAGGTAACTGTGTGAAATTTTGATTGTATTCATATTTACTAATATTTAGTATTAAAAAATAAATATTATATATTTTTTTAGTAAATTTTTTGTAAATAGGATTTTTTTTTATCATAAGTACTTATGATTAAGTCTATATATAGTGAATAAGTCAGTGTTAATATTGCCAGGAGCTATGTCAGCAAATTTAAATGTAGAGTGTTCTAGCCCCCAGGGCAAAGCACCAATAACATTTTAAGGTGCGTTAATTTACAATCTACCACATAACACAACATTAATAAAATTGGAGGAAAATTCACACCGCATTTATCTACTGTACAGATAGTTGATAGTTTTTTACATTGAATTTTTCTCCCCCACTTAGTTAATCAAAACAAAGATTGGGTAATATAAAAGCTCAAACTGGTGCAGATAAACATAACCTTTTTACCCCACTCCATACTGGGAAATAAGGGCTTGAACATTCTTTGTTGTGCGAGAAGGTTTAAATAATGATTTATACTAGGGACAATTTATCAATTGTCTCTATTTTAAAAGTCATTTTTTTCTAATTATCTCTATTTAATGCCATTCACTGAATGCCATAAATCATAAGGTCTGACAATAAAATGAGAAATAAATTAATACAACAGTTTAAGGAAATTAACCACAAGCTGAATCATCACATCAAGAAAATATATCAAAATAAAACTTTTCAGAAGGTAAAATTTGTAAATTTTGTCATCATTATAGCCTTGGGAATAATTGTTACTTCCAGTGCAATTTCTAAGGATGGGGCTAACAGTAAAATACCTAAACCCACATATCAAACATCTTGGATCGGTAATACATTTCCTGGGGGAGAAAAGTGGGTACAAAATAATATTGAGGCTATGTATGTTGCACCCAATGGTACAGTTTACACTAATAGTATCTGGGATGAAGCAGGTAGAGAAGCCGGAATATATAAAAACGGTGATGTTATTGGTAAATTGAGTGATACCCACGGTTGGAGTCGTCTTGGTGGTGAAGCTGTAACGGCAAATAATAAATACATTTACATTGCCATGCGCCAAGGTTATGTTAATAGGAAAGATCAAGACTATCCTCCAGAAGGCACAGATTGGTATTGCGTCAGACGCTATGACTTATCTGGTAAATCTGCACCCTTTACCGATGGACGTGGTTGGGATAAAAGTATGTTAATTGTCAGTAGCAAAAGTGGAGTTACTGGATTAGCAACCAGGGGAAAAGAGTTATATGTCAGTGATGCTAGTGAAAATCGCCTGCGTGTTTATGATACTGATACAATGAAGGAAATACGCAATTTTAGTATTGCTAGACCCGCAGGAATAACTGTTGATAAACAAGGGAATCTATGGATTATTCAAAACAAAAATAGTAGTAACTTTGCGAAAATTGTGCATTATTCCCCCAAGGGAAAGCAATTACCCCAACAAATAACCGATATTGTAGAACCAACCGCCATCGCAGTTGATCCTCAAAACAGACTTTTAGTAGCGGAAAATGGACCTCGTCAGCAAGTGCTGATTTACCAAATTAAAGACCAGCCAGTGCAAGTTGGTACTTTTGGAAGCCAAAGGGGAATTTACGGAGGTGTTCCCGGTGAAGTTAAAGATTTAAAACTTTACGGTTTAACCGCAGTGGGTGCAGATTCCGCAGGTAATATTTATGTAAATAGTAATGGTTTCAATAAATCAGGTACAGATTTACGCAAGTTTTCATCATCGGGGAAGCTGTTATGGCAATTACTGGGATTGAAGTTCGTTGATAACGCTGATGCTGACCCTAAGACTAATGGAGTAAATGTATTTACCAAACAAGAAGAATTTTTGATGGATTATAGCCAGCCAGCTGGTAGACAATGGACTTACAAAGCTTACACATTAAATCCTTTTAAGTATCCACAAGATCCACGTTTGCATACATCCCCAGATGCTACTTGGGTACGCCGCATCCAAGGGAAAAGGTTTATCTTTATCACCGATATGTATGAAAGCTTTTTACAAATTTATCGCTTCAATCCAAAAACAGATGGCAAAATTGCAATTCCGGCGGGAATGTTTGTTGGGACTCATGGCGGGGGTGGAAAATCAATCAGAGGAAATTGGCCGCCCCAGCAACCAGAAACAGGAGAATGGATTTGGCGCGATGGCAACAATAATGGTAAATTTGACAAAGCTGAATACGATTCCAGTAAAGATTATCCTTACATCGGCGGATGGTGGGTAGATAGTAAAGGCGATGTGTGGAAAACCTTGCGTACTAAAGATGGTATTCGCCATTATCCTTTCCAGGGACTAGACCAGTATGGTAACCCCATCTACACATATGGTTCCATGCAAAAGCAAAAAACCCCCAGCTTATTTACCGATTTGCGACGTATCGAGTATTTGCCAGAAACCGATACGATGTATTTATCAGGCTTCACAGTAGACCATCCATCTGTTGGGGATGATACAAAAGTTGTAGGGTCTGAGATTGTACGTTTTGATAATTGGAGTCAGGGCAATAATACTACACCCCGTTGGCGGATAGTAGTTCCTCATGATAGGACTGGTAAACGGGAAGTTTCCACCGCAGCTATGAGTGTAGCCGGAGACTATGTTTTTGCCGTGACAGTTAAAACCGCAGAAGTATACATATATAATGCCAAAACAGGGGCTTTTGTCAAAAATTTAAAACCGGGTCCAGAAGTTGTAGGTGAAAGTGGGTGGATTGATATCCCCTATGGAATTCGTGCGATGCGGCGAGCCGATGGTGAGTATGTGGTATTTGTGGAAGAAGATGCCAAAGCGAAAGTGATTGTCTATCGGCTGAAGCTATAGATTACCACAGAGTTAACTAACTAAGTGAGTATATAAATTATAAAAACCGAGTTTCTAGAAAATTTATATTTAGGAACTCGGCTTTTTATCGCAAATTAGGTCTGAATAAGACCCCATATTCCCATGACATCATTTCCATAGAGAATGGTTGCACAGCAGAAATGTTGACTGTCCAAGTTGTGCGTGGGTGATACAAAATTTGAGCAATTAATGACTCTATTCTTAATAGACAATGAACTTTATCTGGGTAAAACGCAAAAATTGTAAATTTTTATTGCAGGATTCAACACTTCTGGTTGCACAGATAAATTAAAACTACACACTAGAAAAAAAATCAGACTATATCACTTATCTAAACAAGCAAGACCATTAAGAGATAAAACATTAATTTTTATTTTATAAATAAAGACATTAGTTTATATTTGTAAAAAATTTTTTTTACGAAAAAAATAAATTTCTTTGTTTTTACAGCAGTAATAATTAAGTGAGTTGATTGCCAGCCCAGAGTAAAAATATGTGCATAAATTTACACTGGTTTTCTATTGACTTCGTGGGTTGACTTCTTGTGAAAATAGTCTCTATTGTGAAATCAGCTTCCCGTAAATACATAGTTAACTGTGGATGGAACAATTATAGATTGATTCAGAAGTGTTGAATCCTGCAATAAAAATTTACAATTTTTGCGTTTTACCCAGATAAAGTTCATTGTCTATTAAGAATAGAGTCATTAATTGCTCAAATTTTGTATCACCCACGCACAACTTGGACAGTCAACAGTCAACATTTCTGAGATTGATTATGATATCACAATTAATTAATCCAACATTGTTGTATGAAATTAACTTGCCAATTCCACTAAAATAGCTGAGTTTCTTATGAAAGTGAAAATTTATATTCAAGGCTTACAAAAATTATTGCCTCATAGCTGGCTTGAGCAATTTCAATATATCCACTGTAGCTTACTATGTCAATGGATTTTCCTTTGTGGCAGTCAGCCTTTACAATTTAACCAAAAATCAGCAATGGTTTTTTCTCCTCATCAAGATGATGAAACCTTTGGCTGTGGAGGAATGATTGCTCACAAGCGTGAACAAGGAATACCAGTTGTAGTGGTGTTTCTCACAGATGGACAAGGCTCAGGAGGTTCAGATACTAAAAATACTATCGTTCAAATTCGCAAACAAGAAGCACTAGAAGCGTTAGCAATTTTAGGCGTCAAAGCATCAGAGATTCACTTTTTAGACAAACCTGATGGGACTTTGCAAGACTTAAACAATGATGAGCAACAAGAGATAATTTCTCGGGTTGCTCAACTTATCCAATATTATCAACCAGAAGAAATTTATGTACCTCACAGAAAAGATTGTCACAGAGATCATGAAGCTACATATGAATTAGTTAAGGTGGCCATGGCGGCAAATAATACAAGGGTTGAATTATTACAATATCCCATCTGGTTGTTCTGGAGAGCGCCCCTATTTATTCTCCTCAAATTACAGGATTTAGCAGCAGCTTACTGTTTTTCCATCACATTAGTTCAAGAAAAGAAAAATAGAGCGATCGCTTCCTATCGCTCTCAAATTAAAAGCCTACCTCGTGGCTTCATGAAGCGGTTTTTAGGCTCTTATGAAATCTTTTTTAAGGTTGAATAACTGCTGGGGACAAAAGTTTTATGCGAATATTACATATTATCAACCATGTGCAGAACATAGGTAATGGTATCGTCAATGTAGCAGTAGACTTAGCTTGTTTACAAAGAAAAGATGGTCATACTGTTGCCGTAGTCTCACAGGGAGGAGAATATGAGACATTATTAAGATGTTATGATGTTACACACTGTCAATTAAATCAGTCAAGGCAATTCCTCAATATTCTCAAAGCTGGTTGGCGTTATCGGCAGATCGTGCATGAATTTCAGCCAGATATTGTCCATGCACATATGATGACAGGGGTTGTAATAGCAAGGATGTGCAAAATCGGCTTTAACTACGCTTTGGTTTCCACAGTACATAATGAGTTCCAGCGTAGTGCAGTAATCATGGGATTAGCAGATCGAGTAATTGCAGTTAGCCAAGCAGTAGCTAACTCAATGGTGTGGCGTGGTATACCACATAAAAACCTGCGGGTAGTCTCTAACGGTACATTAAATAGTCCCCGACATCGCCACATTGAAGATTACCAACCACTACCCCTACATCGTCCAGCAATTACCACTGTCGCTGGGATGTATTCTCGCAAAGGAATTGCTGAGTTAATAGCAGCTTTTGGCAAAATTGTTACGGAATTTCCCGACGCGCATCTATATTTAGTGGGAGACGGCCCTGATCGCTCAATGTTTGAGGCAATAGTGCAAAATAAACCATATAGCCATCGCATTCATTTTGAAGGTTTCCAGCCAGAACCGCAATGCTATATGCTAGCAACCGATATTTTTGTTTTGGCTTCTCATTGCGAATCTTTTGGTTTAGTCCTTACAGAAGCGCGAGAAGCTGGCTGTGCAATTATCGCCAGCGATGTAGATGGTATTCCTGAAACTTTAGATAATCGACAAGCTGGTATTTTAGTTCCACCTCAAGATAGTCAAAGTTTAGCTACAGCTTTGACTATCTTGCTGAGAGATCCTGCAAATCTACAAAGATGGAAATGTCGCGCCAAAGAGAATTTAGAACGTTTCAGTGCGGCGCGGGTGAATGAAGAAACTCTGGCTGTGTACCACGAATTAGCCACTGAACAGAATATCCCCACAGTAGTAGAAACAAAACAAGTTTTAATTGGTAAATCAGAAAAGTCAAAAGTCAAAAAAGTATAATGTTCTCAATGATCATTGACTAATAATGCCTTTGTTGCTGATTCCCCTGCTTTTCCCAACTGGCGCTTGATTTGAAACAGCAACAAACTTAAAATACATAGTTGTCCCAGAATTGCGAGTAAAGGTGTCATAATATCTGAGGAATTAGTCATTTCTGGGTATAAAAAAGGCAATGGTGCAAATATAGAGAAAAACCACAGAAAAGTTAGGTTTCCAGAATTGTAAAATAACATCAAGGAAACAATGGGTGGTAAGAAAATTACAGCACCAACAATGCTATTAGCCCATAATAACCTCCGGGGATTTTTCATAAACAACAGTAGTTGGGCTAAAGCTCCATAGATAACCACTAAACTAAAGGCGAAAATTAAAGCTGCAAAACCGTATAACTTATCATAGGATACAGGAACCACTGGCATTAACAGCAATGTACTTAAACTGCAAACGGCTATTAAACCATTGATGGCTATGGCCAGTACACCCGGACTTTTTTCACCCCAAATTAAATCCTTGATTAAGTTTTGTTTAGCTGGATGTTTTGCACGATAAATATGTTGATATCTAGCCCAATCTTGTAGTGTTTGGCGATTTTGCGTCAAGGAAGCAATCAGATACAAAAATAACCAGAAATACAGAAACATCGCACTAAATAAATAGTCTTTTATGTTCTCTACTTTATCCACACTATCGTGCAAATTAAAACATCCCAATGTAATAATAGCAAAGATGGTAGTTAATAAATAACTCTGACCTTTACTCAACATTGTGGCATTGCCATCAAGATAGCAACGTTCTAGAGATTGCCAGATAAAGTAAATGCCAATGAGGTAAACTAATAAACTTAACACGCTGGTGTTGACAAAACTATTTCCTAATGGTAATTGGAACCAACGAAACCCAGGAAATTGAGAACTAGCTGAAAATTCGGGAATAAAATATATTGGCGTAATTAGCTTGAGGAATACGAATCCATCAAACAATCTGATATCTTTTAATCCTTGCCATGTATAAGCCAGAAACACCAAAAGAAATCCACTTCCTAACCAAGATTGAAAACCACCCAACCAAGATGCTATTAAGCCAAATAGTAATGCGCCACTATAGTATGAAAAAGTAGAAAAAATCACAATAACATAAAAAATAAAAATCTGATTCAAGGGAATTTTTGCCTGCAATCCTAACCATAAATGCAAAGGAATTGCTAGTAAAATTAGCACATACAAAAGAATCGGAACACCCAGGATTTTTCCAAACAGAATACTTTGAGGTGTTTGGGGGCTAAGACGAATAAAATTTAGTGTATTTCGCATTTTTTCCGTGGCTAAATCATTAATGATTAAATAGGTCCCCACAACTAAAATCACAAATATTCCTAGCAAACTTAGCCCATGAAAAGCATCTTGATACCACAATTGCCAGTTGATAATTACATTATCGTAATCATTTAACACACATTCTGATGATTGACCTGTACAATACAGATGACCATATGGCAAAGTCACGTCACTTGGAGGAAGTTTTCCTTGGAATATCAGTAAGAATATCAACTGACCAAGGACAGATACAGATATTGATAAAAAAAGGTTAGTAATTTTTAAACGCCCTTTAATTTCTCGGATAAATTGAGGGTTTACTTCCCTGAGTTTTGATATGAAATTGAGCATAATTAACAACTCCAAAAAAATATTGATAAATATTGACTGATCAAGATGCTTGTTTGTGTCCTAGTTTCAAGAAAATACTTTCTAAATCTTCTTTAGTCCAGTGAAAATCAGTTACGGGAATCCCAGATAAAATCAGCCACCGCAATAAATTAGCAGAATCTTCTTGTGTACCAGAAAAATTGACTCGCAAGCTGTTTTGACCTGGTATTTTCTCCCAATGTTCCACTAAGGGATAATTTTTTAATTCACTCTCCAGAGATTCTAAATTACCCAGAGTTGATAAAATAATTTGTTGTTTGGCTAGTCGATGGTAAAGTCCTTGCAGAGAAACACTTTCGACTAAAAAACCCAACTCCATAATTCCTACAGAAGTACACAGTTCAGCTAAATCGCTCAGAACATGGGAAGAAATTAAAATTGTCATCCCTGCTTCTTGCAAGGTCTTGATGATTTGGCGAAACTGCATTCTGCTAATAGGGTCAAGTCCAGAAACAGGCTCATCTAAAATTAGTAAAATTGGTTCGTGAATAATCGTCCGCGCTAAACTCAAACGCTGTTTCATCCCCCGGGATAGGGTAGAAATTAAGCTCTGACGTTTATTGCCAAGTTGTATCAGTTCTAAAACTTCATGTAACCGTTGAGTGCGTCGTGGTTCCCGCAAACGATACAACCGGGCAAAATAATCTAAGTAATCCCAAACTGTTAAATCTTCATATAAGGGATAGTCATCAGGTAGGTAGCCGGTACGACCTTTGAGGCGAGAACTACTTTTGTCAAGTCGCAAGGGATAGCCATTAATATGAATTTCACCTGTAGTTGGTTCTTCCGCAGCGGCCAACATACGGATTAGAGTTGTTTTCCCCGCACCATTGGGGCCAATTAACCCATACACTTCACCACATTGGACTTCTAAATCAACATTATTAACAGCGACCTGTCCCTCAAATTGCTTAGTTAACCCCCAGGTACGAATCGCTAATTCTTTTACCATAGCTGCTACAGTCAGAGAAACATTAAAATAATAACATATCCTATTTATACAGTGTTTGTCTGTTTTGTTTCGGAAATTCTAACTATAGAATACCAAATATTTTTTTGCTAGTGTTGGACGAAATCACTACAGAAGCGCTTGTATATGTAAAATAAACCCTCTCTACAATGTGAAAATTATGTTTAAGAGAATCTTCAAAGATGTACTTCAATTTGTGGGTCTACTAACTTTGTTAGCAGTGGGAACATTTGGTTTATATATAGCAATTGTGGCATACCAATTATGTCAGATTGATAATCTGTGTCCCCTTAGATTTCAAAAGCCACAAACAACTTCATTGCTACACCAACCCCGCAAACACCCTAGTAAACCATAAGTTTTAATTATGGGCATTTTTTGATGAATGCAATTGTATTGGAGCTAAACAATATAGCGATTCAGGATCAAAAACTGCCTGATCAGGTTATGGGGGAACTTATTTGTCATCGCGGTTGGAAACTTTTAATTATTGCCATTGTACCGGAAAGCGGTCGCCCGTTTGCTCAATGAACTTATCTAGTTGCTCTAAGGCTAAAGTACCTGGAATTGGGTAACGGGCTGAAATCACTCGCTTAAGGTCAGTATAATAGCGAATTAATGTCATAAAGTTTCTGGGGAAATCTGCTACCGTACCGATGAATTCGCCGCGCTGGCGTGCATATTTGAACACTTCACCCCATTGGTCAATACTAGGCAAACCAACTGATTCCACCCCATGAGAAAAAAGGATCATGAAAATTTCATCATATATCTCAGCTTTACTCAAATAATCTTTAACCCAATCTAGGGAAGGTTCCATATTAAACTTCATCCAGAATGGTACTGATGCAGTACGTAAAGTCCACATAGGTTCTAGTAAAATAAATGACTCTAATAGTAGCCGATTAGCAATGATTCCTCGTTGTTTGTACCACCAGCGATAAAATTCGGCTACGAAGGGACTGAGATATTCTGGTTCTTGATATATGACCCGCCGAACACGATAGCCGCCATGGCGAGCAAAGTTTTCCACATCTTCCCGTAAGCTAGGTTCAAAACCCCATTCTGCTTCCGGACTGTCTTTGTCTGGTATTGGTGCGTCCCAATTTCGCCGATGTGAGTGATATTTTTCTAAATATCTTCTGACGCGATCGCTGTTATTAAAGTATTCTTCTGGTGTCGCCCCACCCAAAGCCCCAAACTGAAATATATGGCGATCGCCCACTTGCGTTGTCGGCCAGGTGCGTTGACAATCCACAATAAGAATAGTCCCGCCTCTGGATAAGTTTTTTTCTATAAAGCGTTTGTAAGCTGAACTCAGACGCAAGTACTTCACCCGAAAATAAGTCATCCCCCGCAAAGTCAACCGGTCTTGACTGGGGTCATACATATGATGTAGTTGCACATCAGGATTAGCATCCAGAAGCAGTCCCCCTTTCTCTCTACCCCACGCCATGGCCTTTTTGGGTTCGTCGGGATGTATTTCAGGATACAGCACAGGAATGAGAAAAGTTTGTGGTAACCAAGGCATACCCAAGGCGGCGCACAAATGCACCAAAGCCCCATTTGTAGAACCAATAGCTACCGCTTGATACTCATTTTGGGGATATTCACTGACCATCCACTCTGAAACTGCCTCGGAACTGACATATCCCAATAATCCTGGGGGAATTGATTCCCCTGCGCTAGCAACTGTATAAATTAATTCTTTAAATTGCCGCGGGAATTGGTTAACAACAGTGGCAATTGGTTCTAACCCAGTGGGCAATGTCCCCATTCCTGGAAAATCATTTCCCCCCAGGTAAGCAGCAGTAGCGCGGAGCATGGCTGTACTAGAGTCAAATCCGGCCAAATAAGGCGGACATAACCGCAATTGTGCCCATAAAGAAGCAAAAATCTGATTATATCTGGGCATTTGCATTTAACTTCTCCTGATCAACAAAAGGTGATTTTGTCGCTTCAATAAAGGTTTACTGTAATTGAGAGTATGTCCACCACCGGGAATCACTACGAGTGGAGCATCGGGCAAAAGATTCACCACTTCTTCTGCCCAGTCTTGGGGTACAACTGGGTCTTCTTTGCCACGTACAACTAATGCTGTTATGTTGGCTGTTTAATCTCTCCTTAGGTAGGCTCATGGTTTATTTTCTCTTCATCAAGAAAGGGGTAAACCAATTTTCTGTGCTGTTTCTCTGGCCATATCCCAGACATCTTGGGATGTAATACCACCTGTGCCCAGCCAATTACCACTGATGCCCG
This sequence comes from Nostoc sp. RI_552, assembly GCA_016124525.1. Taxonomy (GTDB): domain Bacteria; phylum Cyanobacteriota; class Cyanobacteriia; order Cyanobacteriales; family Nostocaceae; genus Umezakia; species Umezakia ovalisporum. Next base: position 66,519 of record WGNO01000013.1, read on the forward strand.
TATAATCACGCATTGGCTCAAACACATTGCCATCATTTAGGGGGGCTGGCTTGTGATCTTGAAAGTGATCCTGATCTACTTGCTTGGCCATCATTGGTTCATATAAATCCGGCACTAGGGTTTTCTGCAAAATCTGCAAATAAACAGCTTCACCGACGATAATTTCTCGCTGTGGTCTATCCACTAACCCCACAATAGACTCAGCCACTTGTTTAGCTGGGTATACAGGGGACATGGCCTTGGTCTGACGACGAGTGTAATTAGCTGCGTGTTGAAAAATGGGTGTATCAATTGAACCAGGTAAGACTGTGCAAATATGAATATCCCTAGCGTTATCTAAATAGAGCTCCATGCGGAGAGAGTCAGAGAGTCCGCGAATAGCATACTTACTGATGGTGTAAGCACTTGTATATGGCTGACCAGTTACACCAACAACCGAAGAAATATTGATTAAGTTACCGCTACCTTGTTCACGAAAGTGGGGTAATACAGCACGCGCACCATAAATGTAACCAAATAAATTGGTTTCAATTACTTGGCGAAAAACTTCCGGGGGTGCTTCCTCAAACCGCGCAAACAAACTGACGGCGGCGTTATTCACCCAAACATCAATTCGCCCAAAAGAGGCGATCACACGCTGTGTTAACTCTTTAACTGCTGACTCATTACTAACATCTGTTGGTATGGCGAGGGCAGTTGCGCCTGAATGTTGGCACTCTTGGGCTACTTCCTGCAAAGCTTGTTCATTTCGAGCTGCTAGCACAACGGTGGCGCGCTGTTGAGCAAACTCTAACGCTGTGGCACGTCCAATTCCACTGGAGGCTCCTGTTATCACGATGACTGAATTTCTGATCCGTCGTGGCATCTTTTTTTCTCCCTAAGCGATGGCCTGATTTAAGGCAAATTTGCAGTTGTTATGCAATTCCTGCTTGATTGTCTTTGCCTTTTAACTGGATGGAACTATCACTGCATTTTATTTTTATAGCTATTGATTTCTGAGTTTTGTTTTCAAAATATTCTTACCAATCTTACAAAAAATATTTACATTTTTATTACAGTCTTAAGATAGATGTTGGTTATTTTATTTCAAGTTTTGCTAAATTCTTATTAAAATTAAAACTATGGAAATTAAGTAAAATCAATTAAATTAAAATTTAATACAGCTTGAAACTACAAATATAGCCATCCGGAATCATTCATGAGTAAATACGGACAGAGCTTAAAAGTAACGTTTAAAACTAAGGTGTAGGTGTGGTGATGTGGATACAATTATTAGAAGATTTTATCAAAAATAATAAAGAGCGGCGTGAAATCAAACGAGCTACAGCAGTGAAAATGCTGTTATGTGGATACAAGCATGAAGAGATAATGCCAATATTAGGTGTCTCATCTGGCTTCATTAGTACCTATAAAAAAGCATTTTTTCAACTGGGGGTGGAAGGGTTAAAACTAGGGCATAAAGGAAGTAAAGGGTTTCTGGATGATCTTCAACGTGCCGAGGTAATAAAATGGTTGCAAACCAAAGACAGATGGACTTTAAATAAATTAGAGTACCATATCGCCTCAGAATATGGAGTAACATTTTCCTCGAAACAAAGTTACTACGATTTATTTGATGATGCCAGTATTAGTTGGAAGAAAACTCAAGCAAATAATCCGAAATATAACCAAGAATTAGTGGACTCAAAAAAAAGAGATTTGTGAGTTGCTGGAGACGCGACGGGCTGAAATAGAGACAGGAGACCTAGTTGTGTTCATGGTAGATGAATGTCATTTACTTTGGGGGGACATAATAAGGTATGTTTGGTGGAAAACTAGTGAACGAGTAACAATACCAGTGGTAAATGCTCGTGATAAACAAACATATTTCGGTGCATTGGATTATAAAACCAAAGAATTTCTCACGTATAAAGCTGAAAAAGGTGACTCTAAAAACACAATTAATTTTTTAGAATATCTTCAAAAACAGCGCCCTGGAGCCAAACTTTTAATAATTTGGGATGGTGCAAGTTATCATCGTTCACAAGAAATTCAAGATTATCTAGATTCATTAAATCGTGAACTTGAAAAAGAACAATGGTGGATTACCTGCTTGAGATTTGCCCGGAATGCACCACAACAGAATACTGTAGAAGATATGTGGCTACAAGCAAAACGATTAATTAGAAAGTTTTATTTTTTCTGTCATTTTTTTACTGTAGTCAAGGCGTTATTTGAACTATCCATCCATTGTCAAATTTTTGACTTCTCTAAACTTCATGAGTATAATGTTTTCTCATAAATGATTTAGGATTGCTATAGTATAATTGTACTCTACAAAATATTTATTTACCTTAGTAGTGTTTCTCATGATAGATGGTAAAGCGATTTCTATTTCCTTATTTACAGGCGCATTTGGTCTAGACTTGGGTATGGAAGCAGCAGGATTTCATACAGTAAGTGTAGTAGAAAAAGACAGTGATGCTACAAAAACAATTCTTCTGAATAGACCTTATCTTACAGAAAGTGCTGTTCCTAGAGAAATAGAAAAAGTTAGTTCCCAAAACCTACTTGAAGAAGGGGGGAGAGTTTTAAATTTAGGTCGCGCTTTACAACCTGGTGAAGTAGACTTAGTAACAGGTGGTCCACCTTGTCAGCCATTTAGTACAGCCGGAAAAAGGGGTTCAGTCATGGACCCTCGCGGTAGTTTATTCATGGACTTTATCCGCATAGTTAAAGAAGTCCAGCCCCGTTTTTTCTTGATGGAAAATGTCAAAGGTTTACTTTCTGCTTCTCTTCGTCACAGGCCAATTAATCAACGAGGAAAAAATTATCCACCTTTAGAAGCTGACGAAATGGCTGGTGCGGCTTTGACGGTGGTATTAGCCGAAATGAAAGAACTAGGATATAACGTAGTTTATAACCTTTTAGAAGCCGCAGATTATGGTGTTCCACAAAATAGACAGCGTGTAGTATTTATTGGTTCTAGAGATGGTGAAGCTGCTACATTTCCTATTCCTAAATATTGCAAAGATGGTCAAAATTTACCTAAATGGCGAACTTTAAGAGATGCTTTAACAGGTTTAGTTGATCCCAAACCAGAGTTTATTAGTTATTCAGAAAGTCGTTTAAAATATTTAAGATTATTGGAAGCGGGAGAAAATTGGAGAAATTTACCAGAAGAATTAAAAAAAGAGGCTATGGGAGGTGCTTATGAATCGGGAGGCGGAAAAGTGGGTTTTTATAGAAGATTATCCTGGGATAAACCTTCTCCGACAATAACTACAAGTCCACATCAAAAAGCTACAGATATGTGTCATCCTGTAGAGTTGCGTTCTTTAACTGTAACTGAGTCTGCAAAAATTCAAACTTTTCCCGATGATTGGATTTTCTATGGTTCAATAAGTTCTAAGTATAAACAAATTGGTAATGCAGTTCCGATATTACTTGCAAAAGAGATTGGTAGTTATATTTTTAGCTTAATTCAAGGAAACAAGCCAAAAGGTAAAGAAATAGCTGAACAACTCTCTCTTTTTTCGCTATAAAATTGAAACGGCTTATTTTGTAGCCAATTCGGCAAAGGCTTTATCAATTCTCTGTAACAGAGTTCTTACGTGGGCTTCAAAAATCTCATAATTTATGTAAATATTATTCCAAAAATTCTTATCAGCAATACGATTTATTTTAGGATTGTTAAATGTCCAGTCACCCAAATCAAAAGCTGATACAAATAATGGATTATCATGAATACTTAATTCTTTTTTAGCTCTATTATTTTGTGAACATGTCAGTGTTCCCTTTAAAGTTTTAAGTTGTGCAAATTGAACTGTTTCTTCAGCCAAAATAATAATATCTATTGCCTTAATTTTGATTTCAAATTCAAATTCAGGAACAATTACATAAGGACTAATATCAGCTATTTGTTCCCACAGTATGGCTATTTTAGTGCTAAGGCTTCTTGTTACTGAGTTGCTAGTAACTAGGAATTTAGCTCCACAGAGTTCAAAAAGATTGTGTGGGTTAGGATGATGCTCAAGTATTGCACTTTTATTTTCAAAGTCTGCTTTTAACCACGCAATAAAATCATCTCCAAACTTCTCTGTTTTACTAGCAATTAACTGAGATTATCTATCTAATTGTAAAACTGATCCATTCTGTTTATCTTGTGCAATTTGATATTGAAAGTAAGTAGGTGCTATTGAGGAAATGATTTTTCCATATTTGTATGCTATGTGTAAATCTTCATCTGCGATGTGAGTCACATCAATTAATGAAGCATGATGTAAAATTAATTCTTTCCGTTCTCGGACAGAAAGTGTTATTAAAGTTTCAGCAAGTAATTCAGTAGGCATCAAAGTGATTTTTAACCCATTGGGCGTTCTTTTTGTTACCCAAAATTATGCACCACATTGTAACCTACACAGAAGTTTTATTTGCTGCGCGGTGTAAAATTTTTGTGAGTACAAATTTACTATCTAGTAAAATTACGCATCTACACTCTTTTAGCATCGAAGCATAAAATAAAAACATAACCATTCATAAAACGGATATGCTAAAAACGCTTTGGGCTACCCTTTGGGAAGGAAAAATCGAACTGCTGGAGTCAGCACAGTTACCTGAAGGAACAAGAGTGCTAGTGACTCTGCTTCCTGATGATCAAACTGAATTTTGGCTTCAAGCTAGTCAAACATCACTGGATGAGGTTTATACCCAACTACTGTAAAAATGAGCTTTTGCGGGGTTGGTTGGGATTACAAAAGAAACCAGCACATCAAGACTTGTGCGATAGCGAAGCGCTCCGTAGGAATCCCTTTGATAATATGAAGGGTGCGATCGCAATACACAGATTATTGTCCTGTGAGTATCTACGCTTTTGGCAAATTTGCAAAGGGTGCATTAGCCAAGCTTACCAGGGGAGATAGGTTGGGGTTATTATAAGCATTTCAGGGAAAATATCATAAGTTGTGAGCCAACAAGACAAACTCCTCGCTAAATTTTTATTGGATACATTTGATGCAAACATTCCATTTACCCAACTATGTCAACTGTTATGCAGTTTAGGGTTCGATGAACGTGTTCGCGGAAGTCATCATATTTTACCCAAGAAGGAATAGAAGAAATTCTGAATCTTCAACCTAAAGGTTCTCAAGCCAAAGCGTATCAAGTTAAACAAGTTCGTGCAGTAATTCTCAAATACCAGCTAGGAGGTTAAAATGATGCTTCATTATGAAATCATACTTTATTGGAGTCAAGAAGACCAAGAGTTTATTGCCGAGGTTCTAGAATTACCTGGATGTGCTGCGGATGGGGAAACTTATCAAGAAGCACTGCAAAATGTAAAAATTATTATGCAAGAATGGATTGAAATTGCTCAAGCATTAGGTGGATGGTGGATTACCTGCTTGAGATTTGCACCGAATGCACCACAACAGAATCCTGTAGAAGATATGTGGCTACAAGCAAAACGATTAATTAGAGAGTTTTATTTTTTCTGTCATTCTTTTACTGTAGTCAAGGCGTTATTTGAACTATCCATCCATTGTCAAATTTTTGACTTCCCTAAACTTCATGAGTATAGTATTTTCTCATAAATGATTTAGGATTGCTATATTTTTAATTTGCAGCAATTTTGTTTAAATTAACACAATAAGCTAATTTTTAAATTTATACCCAATAAAACTAAAATTAATAAATTTTTCTCAAAAAAAAGAGCTATATTAGCTTTACTGTTCAAAATTTCATAAAAGTTTAGGTAATTTATAATACATAAATATTTAACATAAACCTAACTAATTCCATCTTATGGAATCAATAATTCTTCATCCCACTGATGGAATAACTAGCAGCAATATCGAGTTAAATTCAAACTAAAGTCATTAATTAAAAAACTACATCCAAGGCATCAAACTTTGTTATTCGCAGTAAACACTAACTGTTGAAAATATATCTATGTATGTAGCACTATGGCCGGGGAACGTATATCCTTTAGGCGCTAGTTGGGACGGAAAAGGCACAAACTTCGCCTTATTTTCAGAAAATGCATCTGGGGTAGACTTGTGTTTATTTTTTGATGAAAAAGACAATGAAATTTGTTTACCTCTAAGGGAAAAAAATAATTTTGTTTGGCACGGTTATGTCCCAGGAATAGGACCAGGACAACGCTATGGCTTTCGAGTACATGGACCTTGGGCACCGGAGTTGGGTCATCGCTTTAACCCGAATAAACTGCTAATTGACCCCTATGCTAAAGCAATTGATGGCGAAATTCAACATAGTCCAGCTATCTTTGGCTATTCTTGGGATGCACCTGAACCAGACCTGGTGTTTTCTAATTTAGATAATGCTCAAATGATGCCTAAATGTGTTGTGGTGGATCAGTCTTTTGACTGGGGAGATGATAAACTGTTATATAGGCCGTGGCACGAAACTATCATTTATGAAACCCACGTCAAGGGGTTGACCAAGTTACATCCAGATGTTCCACCAGAACTACGCGGTACTTATGGCGGATTGGCCCATCCAGCAGTAATTCAATATCTCCAGCAACTAGGAATTACAGCCTTGGAATTAATGCCTGTGCATGAGTTTTACTCCTGTCCTGGATATTTAATGGAAAAAGGACTAACTAATTACTGGGGTTACGATTCTATCAACTATTTCACACCCCATTCTAGTTATAGTTCCAGTGGAACATTGGGACAACAAGTGACGGAATTTAAGCAGATGGTCAAGGATCTGCACTTTGCGGGAATTGAGGTGATTTTAGATGTAGTTTATAACCACACTGGCGAAGGCAATCATTTAGGGCCAACGTTATCACTGCGAGGTATTGATAATGCTGTATACTACCGCCTAGTTAAAGATGACCCCCGCTACTACATGGACTTTACAGGCTGTGGTAATTCTTTGAATGTCCGTCATGCCCAAGTCCTGAAATTAATCATGGATAGCCTCCGTTATTGGGTAACAGAAATGCACGTGGATGGCTTCCGTTTTGATTTGGCTTCGGCGTTAGCCCGGGAATTATATGAAGTGGATAGCCTAGCAGCTTTCTTTGACATTATTCATCAAGACCCGGTGCTTGCAGATGTGAAGCTCATTGCAGAACCTTGGGATGTGGGAGATGGCGGCTATCAAGTAGGAAACTTTCCCTTACGATGGTCTGAGTGGAATGGTAGGTATAGGGACACTGTACGCTCTTTTTGGCGTGGTGTAGACCACAGCTTGGGGCAATTTGCTTACTCTTTCACTGGTAGCCCTGATTTGTATCAAACAAATGGGCGCAGTCCCAATGCAAGTATTAATTTTATCACTGCCCACGATGGCTTTACCCTCAATGATTTGGTCAGTTATAACGAAAAGCACAACGAGGCCAACAAAGAAAACAATCAAGATGGGGAAAACCATAACAATTCTTGGAACTGTGGCGTAGAGGGCGAAACTGATGACCCACAGGTGTTGGCCTTGCGAGAACGCCAACGACGCAACTTTTTAACAACTTTGATGTTATCTCAGGGTGTACCAATGCTGCTGAACGGAGATGAATTTGGCTTTAGTCAGAATGGTAATAATAACGCCTACTGCCAAGATAATGAGATTTCCTGGCGCAATTGGGATTTAAAACCAGCAAATGCCGATTTATTGAATTTCACTCGTGAACTGATATATTTCCGCCATCAACATCCAGTATTTCGACGGCGCAAGTGGTTTCAGGGTGAACCGATTTACGGTTTTGGCATTGGTGATATTGGTTGGTTCAATGTTGATGGTAGTGAAATGAGTGATGAGCAGTGGCTAGTTAATTATGCCAAAGTCATGGGAATTTTCTTGAATGGCGAAGGAATTGCCACTCCAGGGCCTCATAGTGAGCGCATTATCGATGAGAGTTTTTTGCTATTTCATAACGCTCATTATGAGCCGATTGATTTCGCCCTACCCAAAGGTTTTAAAGAAAGGGGATGGGAAATGGTAATTGATACCAATGAACCGCGCTTTGTCCCACCAGGGAAGTTTTTCACAGGTTATCAAACTATACCACTAGTTGAGCGATCGCTTGTGGTATTACGCCGTATTGGGTAGCAGAAAGTTCCTTGAGGATTTTGTATGAAAATTGGCGCTCATTATTTAGGTGATGGTGTTTGTGAATTTACGGTTTGGGCACCAAATTTAAACACCGTCGCTGTGGAAATTGTCTCTCCTGACCAGCGCTTGCTTCCCATGGAGCAACTAGGGTCATATTGGCAAGTTATTGCTAGGGATATTGAGCCAGGAACACTTTATTTATATCAATTAAATAATAGCGAATCCAGACCTGACCCAGCATCCAATTTTCAACCTCATGGTGTACACAGTCCTTCCCAAGTCATCGATCACAACTTTGCTTGGAGCGACAGTAATTGGTCTGGTGTTTCCTTAGAAACCATGATTATGTATGAGTTGCACGTTGGTACTTTCACACCGGAAGGTACTTTTGAGGCAATTATTCCCCGACTCCCAGATTTACGAGAGTTGGGGGTAAATGCCATTGAACTCATGCCAGTAGCTCAATTTCCAGGCCATCGCAATTGGGGTTATGATGGGGTGTATCCCTTTGCCGTACAAAATTCTTATGGTACTCCCCATCAATTAAAGCAATTGGTTGATGGCTGTCACCAACAAGGAATCGCCGTAATTTTAGATGTGGTTTACAACCACTTTGGCCCTGAAGGTAATTATACAAGTCGCTTTGGCCCTTATTTTACAGAAACTTATCGTACTCCTTGGGGAACTGCCATTAATTTTGATGATGCTCATAGTTACGAAGTCCGTCAATTTTTTATTCACAATGCACTTTATTGGCTAGGTGAATTTCATATTGATGCTTTACGCTTAGATGCAATTCACGCTATTTATGATTTGGGTGCAAAACACTTTTTAGCTGAACTTGCAGAAAATGTGGCTGTGTTTTCTCAGCACCAGGGAAGAAAATTTTATTTAATTGCTGAAAGTGATTTAAATGACCCTAAAATAATTCGTCCTCATCAATCAGGCGGTTATGGAATTGATGCCCAATGGAGTGATGATTTTCATCATTCATTATATACCTTGCTCACAGGCGATCGCATTGGTTATTACCAAGATTTTGGCAAGTGCGAACATTTGGCTAAAGCTTATAAAGACAGCTTTGTTTACGACTGGAAATATTCAAATTATCGCCAACGTTTTCATGGCAATTACCCAGGCGATCGCCCTTCATATCAATTTATAGTATCCATCCAAAATCATGACCAAATAGGGAACAGAATTTTAGGTGAAAGATTATCGCAAATTGTTAACTTTGAACAATTAAAATTAGCTGCTGGAGTACTATTACTTTCTCCATACATTCCTTTGTTATTTATGGGAGAAGAATATGGTGAAGAATCACCATTTATGTACTTTGTTAGTCACTCGGATCCCGATTTAATTAAAGCAGTTAGAGAAGGACGTAAACAAGAATTTTTCGCCTTTCATTCCCAAGGAGAACCACCGGACCCAGAATCTGCTGATATTTTTAACACTTGCAAGCTCAATTGGCAAAAACGCAAATCAGGCAAACATCAAGTTTTATTTTCCTTCTACCAAAAACTCATTCAAATCCGCAGCCAAAACCGAGCTTTATTGCCACGGGAAAGACACAATTTAAAAATAAACTTTCAAGAAGAAAAACAGTTAATTTCCTGGTTTAAATTTAGTGGAAAAAATCAGATATTCTGTGCCATGAATTTTAATAACTCTGATGTTACTCTTAGTCAAGAGTTTACAGGTGGCAATTGGGTAAAAATTTTAGATTCTGCTCAAAAAAAATGGTTAGGTGGCGGTTCAAACTTACCACAAAAACCTAAATTGTGTCAACAATTAACCCTAACTAAGCAGAGTTTTGCCGTTTATGAAAAATATTAAATGATAACGAACCATAGAGAAAACGAAAACTTTTCTCTGTTTACCCTGGGCCTCTGAGGTTGGATCAACAAGGAGTTAGTTTCCCTATGCGAATTCCCACAGCTACTTATCGCATTCAATTTAATTCCAAATTTGGTTTTAATGAAGCTAAAAAAATTATCAATTATCTGGATGAATTAGGCATTTCTGACCTTTACGCCTCACCAATATTTAAAGCAAGAATAGGTAGTACTCACGGCTATGATATAGTTGACCCTAATCAACTAAACCCAGAATTAGGAACACAAGAAGATTTTAGCACTTTAGTTCAACAAATAAAACAGCATCATATGGGGTGGTTACAAGATATTGTCCCCAACCACATGGCTTATGATAGCCAAAATCAATATTTGATGGATGTTTTAGAAAATGGTGTTAATTCTGTTTATGCTAACTACTTTGACATTGCCTGGAATAATGCCATAATCAACGGATTTGGTGATAGTCAACAACCAGTTTTAGCACCTTTACTGGGCAACTTTTATGGTGCTTCTTTAGAAAATGGGGAAATTAAACTCAAATATGACCAACACGGTTTGAGTGTTAATTATTACGATTTGCGATTTCCCATAAAATTAGAATCTTACGCTATATTTCTAAATTATAATATAGGCAAATTATCTAAAATATTAGGGAGAAATAATCCCATATTTGTCAGATTACTTGGCATCCTTTATATGGTAAAACATATACCTGCTGATGTCACACCAAAAGAAAGACAAGACCAAGTTAATTTCGTGAAAGGATTGTTGTGGGAAATTTATACAGATAATACAAACATCCAAGGATTTATTGATGAAAATTTGCGAATTTTTAATGGTGAACCAGGTAAACCAGATACCTTTAACCTTTTAGATAATTTACTTTCTGAACAGTTTTTCCGTCTTGCTTTTTGGAAAGTTGGGGCAGAAGAAATTAATTACAGGAGATTTTTTACCATTAATGAATTAATATCTTTGAATATCGAAAATTATCAAGTCTTTTGCCACACCCACGCTTTGGCTATGAAGTTAGTCAAAGAAAATCAAATTACTGGCTTACGAATTGACCACATTGATGGACTGTATAACCCTAGCCAGTATTTACAGACATTGAGACAAAAAACAGGTGATACATACATCACTGTGGAAAAGATTTTGCATTCAGGGGAAGATTTACCTAACCACTGGTCAATTCAGGGTACTACAGGTTATGATTTCTTAAATTATCTCAATGGCATTTTTTGTCAAACTGCAAAGGAAAAAGAATTTACTCAAATTTACTGGAATGTAACAGGATTTAGAACAGCTTATGAGCAACTTGCTATTGATAAAAAGCATTTAATTTTAGAAAGAAATTTAGCCGGAGATGTTGATAATTTAACTTATATATTAAAAAAAATAGCCAGTAGACATCGTTATGGCAATGACTTTACCATTAATGGATTAAAACGAGCCCTTGCAGAAGTGTTGACTTTATTTCCCATTTATCGCACTTACACAAATCAAAACGGTATCTTACCCGCAGATCGTCGATATATTCAGGATGTAATTCAACAAGCAAAATCACATCTTCCCCTACTACACCATGAATTAAATTTTATTGAAAAACTCTTATTACTGGAATATGAACATTCTCTGACAACGGAGGATCAAGAGCAATGGCTTTATTTTGTCATGCGATTACAACAATATACAGGCCCATTAATGGCCAAAGGAGTAGAAGACACAGCATTATACGTTTATAACCGCTTTATTTCCTTAAATGAGGTTGGTGGAAACCCTGATAATTTTGGCATAAGTATTACTGATTTTCACAACTTTAATCAACACAGAAAAAACCGTTGGCTACACTCAATGAATACTACTTCAACCCATGATACTAAAAGAGGTGAAGATATCCGAGCCAGATTAAATGTTTTGTCAGAAATTCCTGAAGAGTGGCAAAAACAAGTTTACGCATTTTATGAAATTAACCGTGTTCATAAAACAAGTGTAAGTAAAAGTTTACCCATGCCAGATACAAATGATGAGTATCAGTTTTATCAGATGCTCATAGGTGCATTTCCATTTTTTGAACATGAGTATAGTGACTTTTGCCAACGCATTCAAGATTATGTTCTCAAAGCTGTTAGAGAAGCTAAAGTCTACACAGCCTGGCTAAGACCGAATGCAACTTATGAACAAGCCTTAACTAAATTTGTGGCTGCAGTTTTGGAAAATTCAGATCAAAATCAATTTTTACAGGAATTTCTACCCTTTCAAAAACGGGTAGCCTACTATGGGATTTTTAATTCTTTATCTCAGACTTTATTAAAAATCACCTCTCCTGGAGTTCCAGATTTTTATCAAGGAACTGATCTTTGGGACTTCAGCATGGTTGACCCTGATAATCGTCGTCCCGTTGATTTTCAAATAAGACAATCTCACCTCAAAGTCATTAAAAAACAGTCCCAGGAAGATATTTTAAAATTCGTAGATGAACTATTAGCAACTAAAGAAGATAGTAGAATCAAGCTGTTTGTGATTGTCCAAGCCTTAAAAGCCAGAAAAGAAAATTTAACAGTTTTTCAACAAGGTGACTACCTACCATTAGAAGCTAAGGGAAAATATTCAGATCATATTATTGCCTTCGCTAGGATTCATAGTAATCAGACAATAATTACCATAGCACCCCGCTTTTTTACTAGCTTAATTGAACCTGGAGAATATCCTCTAGACATACAAGTCTGGGATGATACATATATTCACTTACCACCAGCAGCGCCGTCACTTTGGCAAAACACCATCACTCAGCAAACACTCTACACTGATAAAACCATGTTAATAGGCGAAGCCCTGAAGCACTTTCCCGTAGCATTGTTAAAAAGTCATGATTAAAGGTGAGTTGGCAATAACTTTATCCCAAGATAACAGGGTTTCTTATGCAGGTTTACCTTATTAGGGTTACTCTTGTTCTCAGCCTTTATAATTAGCCGTGCAATTACTTGAGGGATTTTTTCCAGTTCGGCATCCACAATTGTACTGTTCATCTTTGGTGGAATGCGCTGACCAACTTCCATATTTTTTTTATCAAGCTGGGCAAGCGCACCAGCTAGTCCGATCAGGCTCCCGGGCAATGGGTGGTGCTGTTACCATCCGCAGTATAAGGAGAAACGATGGCTGTTGGTCAGATTGGCTGTCCAAATCAATGCAGATTCAACCTGTTGCGCTTTAGAAATGCAAGTATCCCGGTAAGCTCTGGGGGCAAATTGCATGAACCAACTGTTGTAAAAGTCTACTAACCGACCAATATCTTGCTTCCACAGGTGCGGTTTATCAGCATTTACCGATACTAAATTACCTCAGTTTAGTATAGAATTTCGTCTTTGCGTAAATTAGTAAATTAGTAAATTAGTAAATTCATATTTTTACCTTGCTGCCATTTTACCGATACACCCATGAGAAAATCTACTCAGTTTCTGGTATTTGGTCAACTATGAAATGTGCGATCGCTCCTAAGGCCAATATCTTCGACTTCCATAATTTACTGTGGTAAAGATTCAGGGGAGAAAATCTCTGTGAGTTTGTAGGGACAGCTTTCGGGAAATGATGATAATCCCGTTTCTCTCAGGTGGCTTCAAGGGCAGGATTTAATGCGATCGCTTTCGTCATACAATAATGAGCGGCATTTTGGTATTCTAAATACTGATAGCATGTGCCGATGTTATAAATTATATTAGCATCAAGTCCGTAAATTTGAATGGATTGCTGTAAATAATTAGCAGCTTCGGCATAATATTTCATTTTCATGAGTAACATCCCCAGGTGGAAGGGGAGGTTTTGTTCTTCACCAATGGGGTAGTAGGTATCCCAGATATTTGTAATCACTGAATATAATTGCTGTTTTAATAAATCTGAAGCTGATTCAACGCGAGACATTAAGACCGAATAACAGCCGAAAAAAATATTCGCATCCCAACCACTAAAGCGTAGATATGCAATAATTTGTTGCAAAGTCAAGCTTTCGTAATTTTTCTCAATGGCTTTTTTGACACTGAAGAAGTCATCGGGGCTTAATTTTTCTATGTATTCTCGATAGGCTTGGCGAGTTTCAATATAGTTGGTGGGGGGACCACCGAAAAGAAAAGCACTAATGTTAAGACTAGAGTGGTGGTAAGTGGTGTGTAATGCGTGACCTCCTTGATTGATAAAATATTGTCCTATGGCGTGATAATTAACCATCATCGAGAAGCAGTTACCATGAAAGGTCATATTTGGTTTACTACGGTTATGGAGGTCTGATTCTTGGCTATAACCTTTATCACCGGAGAGAAACAACATTCTTCCCCTACTGAGGTTCCGTAGGTTGCGGATGCAATGGAGGGCAATCTTGGGAAAGAGGATGGTGGTGTTGGTGAGGTGTTCTTGGTAGTAGCTGAGGATTTGGTTAAAGTTGGGGTCTTGGTAATAATTATGGGTGATGGGTTGGTCTTCGTAGGTAACATGAAGATGTTTGATTAGGTTGGGGTCCTTGTAATTGGGTTGTGAGTAGGAAGAAAGATTAATTAAAGTTGCGTAAAGTTGGTTATTGCTAAGGGTAAATATATCTTGGGGAAGGCAATCAAAAAAGTAATTAGCCAGGACAATGAGGGGATTTTTCAGGGTTGCGAGGGAAAGGATTTCTCTGGAATAGTTGAGTTCAATGCTTTGGTCTTGTTGGGCATCAAAACGGGCAATCTCAAGGATACCTTGTTGGATGAAGGGTTGCAGGAAAGGGTGAGAATGCCAGTAGTTGAGGTTTTGTTGCGTGAAATCGCTGAGAATATATGTAACTCGAATATGTTTGAGGGTAGAATGGGGGAAGAAACCAAAGAATTTTTTCAGGAAATGGTAGGCAAAGCGACCCGAACCTGCACCAAGTTCGAGGATATAGACGGGTTGGTTGAGGTCTAGGGTATTGTGCCAATCCCGGAGAAAACCAAAGACAACTTTGGCGTAAGCGTTGGCAATAAAGGGGTTGCTGGTGACGTAGTGGGGTACTGTACCTGTATTCCAGGCTTGGATACCCTGTTGATGGAAGAAGTTGCGCTGGAGTTTCCACAGGAGAGATTGAGAAAGGGGTTGATTGTGTTCTAAAAGAATGTTGGTGTGGCTGGGGTTGTGTATCATTGTTCAAGGGGGACCAAGGAGCATTATTGCTTTGGCAGGAGTTTATAAGTTTACTTAATTAAGATGAAATTATGAACATTTTTATATTACTTTACATGGAAAAACCATGACTCGTCAGCCATTACTAGATCCTAATGGTTCCTATACTTTCAGCAATTATTTTGAGTTGGGATTTACGGTAATTGATTCCCCACAAACTGAAATTTTAGGGGCTGTGACTACTGGTAATGTTTGGCAATTTGGTGTTTTAGATCGTCAAGGGAAATCTATTTGTGAGGGAATCAATCTTTACCGAGTTACTGAACAATTGGAAATCATAATCAGAATTTTATTAGCTAAACTTGTTTGATTGCATGGGTTGTTTGGGATTTTGTTAGAGATGGTTGAAACTAGAAATGTTGACTGTTGACTGTTGACTGTCCAAGTTGTGCGTCGGTGATACAAAATTTGAGGAATTAATGACTCTATTTTTAATAGACAATGAACTTTATCTGGGTAAAACGCAAAAATTGTAAATTTTTATTGCAGGATTCAACCCAGAAGTGTTGAATCCTATTCTGAAGGTTTAAAATAGGCGTCTGTGTGTCTTGTTTCAACCATGTAAAGATGATGACACTAAGGTAAACGCCCCAAAAAACTAGGCCACAATTCTGCTGTAACGAATTCATTTCCTTTTTGAAGGTTGTAATAGAAAGTCCATAGACGATTTTTTCGTATTCCAAAAACAGCAGCATGGCTACCACCTCCACTCATATAGAACTCTGGATCAAAGATTGAGGTAGGTAATTTAGGATCAAACACTTTTTCATCAATCAATTTATGTGCCATATTTCCATAAAAAAGTTTATATTGTCGATGTTGGTGTTTCGCCATTTCAGCACCCTTCTCTTGCATGGGCATATCTTCCGGAAGATGTAGTTCTAACTTTTGAGAATTATAGTTAGCATGAATGATGGTTGGATTTTCCTGAGAACCATTAATCATCACGCAACAAGAATTGAGTTCTGCTGAGAGAAAATAGTCCACATCATTATCATTTGATAGTTGTACTGAATAGGCTTTTCCATTACCCCATCTTAGGTAATATGTCTTAATTTTACGATTATTCTTAGGATCATTGGCACTCTCATAAAAACCGAACGAACCATTTCTTTCATGGTTTAAATACATATCAATTATATTATTGCTTGGAATAATCTTTATAAGCTCAATTTCCTCTTCTTCTTGGACACGAATAGTAGTGGAACTAGACCCTTCGTCATTAGGAAGTTTACATTGAATCTTGAGCTTATTACAGCCTAAATATTTTACTGGATTTTCTTTAAATTTTTCTAATTCATTAGAACTTTTTTTGTCTTCATATGTTGAAGCCATTGCTAGTAATTTTTCATCATATAATTTAGGAAGTTGATGTTTTACTATTTCTTCGGATGGAAATTTTATTTTTACAGGAACAGAGTTTACGACATTTTTCGTATCAATATCAAATTCAAAGCAATGGACGTAGAATTTCCATGAGGGATTTTCAGGCTTTTTCTCATCTATACTTTTCTCATCCATAGTTTTATATCCATAGGCAAAAGCTAAAAAGCCTTTATCTTCAGACCTATACTCATCTCTTCCTAACCGATGTAGAATTTTGATATTAGAGAAGAGGCCATCTTTTGCAATAAGTTTAGACATTCTTTTATCTTTCTCCATCATATTCATATCAAGGCTAGAGTTCTGAGTATTAGCATTCGCATGAAAAATGAACGGTGTATTATCATTGTCATAGCCAACGTAGATATGGCATCCTGTTAATGGTCCTGTGAAGAACCATTTGGCTTCGTTGTCAAGACTACAATAAGTTATCTTATCCTCTTCCCAGGGTAAAATCCGAATTCCAGTATCACCGTTGCTCTTAGTATTAGTAAATGCAAGTTCTACTATTTCTGTATCAGTTTTAATTTGAGTATTGGGTATGCATCGTAACGTGTTAAACATGATATCTACATAGGGCTTAACCTCATAACATACAATATCATCCTTAGGATATCTTTTAAGAATATCAACAATGCCTTCCTTAATGCCCATGTATGTAGGATAGCGTTCTAAGAATTCCTGGGGTTTACTAAGAAAATGTTTTTTAAGTTCATCTGGACTCAACTCTAAACCTTTACTTAAAGATGGAGAACTAGAAACTTGAGGTTTACTTTCTGAGGATACTTTCGCCTCAGCTAAAGACCTATTCTCCTCCCCATCCAAAACCCGATCAAACTCATCAAACCTCATCTCCAACGCCAAATCCACAGTTCCCTGGTCAAAATTAGTCGCATGAGCTAGATTTTTACCCATTTGGTCAAAAACCCCATGGGAACGGGACATTTGCACAGGTTCTGCTGGCTTCTGAGGCGGAATAGCAGCTTGTCCTTTGTCAAAAATATCGTGGGGATGGGGTGTAGGTGCTGCTGGTGCTGGTGGTGCAATTGATGAAGTGGGAACTACCTGTTTTTGCTCAGAATCATAGGTTTTCTCTCCATTGAGAATCGCCTGTAAATCCGCAGCAAAGGCTTGTGCATCAGACAATTCTTCCTTAGAGGGAGTTGGCTCAACCGTAGTAGACTGTTTCACAGGATGAGCAGATTTTAACGGTATTTCTGAAGAAGGAACTACTGTCGCTTTGACTGGCTGCATCTTGGGTTGTGAGGTGACATCCTCAACAATTTCCCGCTGTACCGGAGTTTCCCGTTTTGCTGTAACTGGCTTACTAACAGGTATAACGTCCTTATCTACCTCAAACCCTTCCACTTCAAAAGGCAAACTTTCATCTTCTAATTCTGAAGCGAAGGAATTAGATTTAGAAAATGACCTCACCTCTGGGGTAGCTGTGGGGAAAGCGTCTCCATCGTATTGGAATTCAATCGCCTCATCAAAATCAAATGCCCGTGCTTCCTCCCGTGGTTCCTTGGGTTTTTTCTTTTCTGTAGGTTGGTGAGATTGCTTTTCAGAGGTTTTGTCACCAAAAAGTCCTTGTTCTAACGCAAATAGGCTATTGTCTCGTTTGTTGTTGTTTTTCATTTTTAGTTACCGATTTTTAAGTCATGAGTCAAAGATTGCTAAAATTAACTGGGATTGCAGACTTAACTTTTAGCTACTATCATTTTTTCCCTCTTTAGGAGGATGACAGGGTTTTTCATGCAGGTTTGACTTATTAGGGTTACTCTTGTTCTCAGCCTTTATCACGTTGGAGTAATCTGTCAACGGATAGCTATTGTGTCCACTGAATTCACCATACAACAGTCCCGTCAGGGAATCTCTATCAGCTGTCAAACCATCTACTGGTGTTGATGTTGTCATAAAACTTGACTTCTGACTCGATAAAATCAGGGGTAAAATCCCATCTATGAAATCATTTTGACGGATATCAATTACTTGGGAATTTGGGTTTTCTAGTTCGCTCTTGATGCCATCGCCATAGGGAATCACTGATAAAATTGGTTGTGAATCAATGTCAGGTTGTAAGGGTATCTGATTGCGACGTATAAAATTAAGCAACTGCATAATTAAGGAGATAATATTTATACCTGTATGGAAGACTAAACCTTCTAAGTTGAAGTCAAATTTCCGTGAGGTATTGGGGTGAAATTTGGTAACATGACTAGAAGGCTGCAATAATTCCACCGGACGAGATGCTAAAGGTGCAATTATGGACTGTTGATTTTGGTTCTGTATTGCCTCTGTTCCTAACTTAGAAGTAATTTTAGCTGTTTCTGTTGTCTTTGTATTCCCCTGTTCTTGTGTCCCTGCATCCGTCTTTTCTGATATCCTTTTTAAGGGGGATTTTGTTTGAGGATTTGGTTCTATAGGTGTTGTACCCTTCTCCTGTTGCTCTAAAGTACGGTCAAATTCACTGAGGCGTTGTTCTAATTCTAAATCCCCTTGTTTGTGAAAAACAGAATCACTTTGATTTACTTGTTGTTCTAATTGTAAAGCGCGGTCTAACTCATCAAAACGTTGTTCTAATTCTAAATTGCCTTGTGTCTGGGAAAGAGAATCACCTTGATTTAGTTGTTCTTGTTGGTCTAAAGTACGATTAAACTCATCAAACAATTGTTCTAGTTCAATTGTACCCACATCGAAGGTGGTGGCATAAGCCATATTTTTGCCCATGCGATCAAAAATAGCATGGGGGTTATTGCGATCGCCCACAACTACCACTTCGCCATCGCTTTTCGCTTCCTTTTGAGAAGATATTGGTGTAGCTGGTGTTCCTTGGCTATCGGTTTTAAGTTCAGCTAGGATAGCGGGAATATCTTCTGGTTGTAAAGGATAGGATGGTGCATCAATTTCAGAGACGAATTCAGCACTTTGAGATAGGGAATTCTTAATCTCCTGACTCATTTGTTCTGAAATTTGGGGTTTAGAAATCTCTTTGTATAAGCTAGCTAGTAAATCTGGTTCTAAAGTTTCAATTTTAGGACTTACCTCAGTCTCTGCTAAAAATGGGGATTTAGAGTTGGAGAAATCATCAGCTACTTCTGGTAAAACAGAAATAGTTGCTATTTGACCCAGGGCAACGGGGAAAGCTTCACTGTTATATTGCAAAATAATGGACTCACCCGTGTCAAAAACTTGGGACTTAACTCCACTGTGTTTTGATTTCCGTTTTCTTTTATGGGGTTTATGCCCTTGTCCTAACAGTTCTTGTTCCAGTGCTAGTAATCGATTATTATGATTGATTAGACCATCGCCATTATCTGGTTCAACCCTTAAACTATACGTCTCAGATGTCTTGTGATTAATCTTTTTACTGCTATATCGTTCTAAAAGTTCTTGTTCTAGTTCCAATAACCGATTGTTTGTATCTTGTTTATTACCACCTCTATAAATTTGGTTTGTTTTTCCATCAGTTATGTCCTGCTGACCTTGAAACTCCTCAAACAATCGCTTCTTTTCCAGCAACTCTTGTTCGAGGGCTAGTAAACGATTGTTACTGGATGGTCGGTAATTAAACATTTGGTTTTATTCTAGGATTTCAGGTTCATGGTTACAATGGCATAGGGATCGAGAGCGACTTTTAACTGCTTTGATGTACCTTGGATTTGGTCTTCATTAACTTGAATCCGCAATTGATTGGGATTTGCTGACACTACCTCCACGCTTTCGTCATTAATGACTGCGACAGGGAAATCATCCAAGGAAGATGCGATGGCTAAATTATCCCCTTCCAGAGTCAAAATGGCTTTACCGGAGGCTGATTTTGCTACACTGACCCTAGAAACTCTGGGAGCTTGTTTTCTGCGACGAGACTGATTAATAATGTCAGCTAGGTTTGTATAATCTATTTTTTGGTCGGTTACTTTATCTAAATCGACTTTACGCTCTTCTACAGTTCGTCGCAAGTCTTCGGCGGATAGAATACCCAGTTTTTTGAGCTCTTTTCGTGCGGGTTCTGGCAAATTCGTTTCTGCAATGGCAATATCATCTTGAGTGAGGGGTTCTTTAGTGACTTCTCGAATTTGGTGATCTCGAATAGAACCCAGTTGCAATGATACTTTTGATGCTCCTGTGTCTCCTGGTTTAGCAGTAGTAAAGCGTACTGTCTCACCGTCATATTCTGGAAAAATTTGCAAGTCCAGAGCGACATCTTTAACGGTGTAGGTTAATTTTCGATTCATTCCCTTGACAGAAAGAGTGTCCTGTGCTTTGTCTAATTCAAAAATGAGGGAGTTGAGGAAGGATTCTAAATTCCAGGGACGGTTGCTTTTGGTGACCATTTTTTTGAGTAATGGGTGATGGGTAATGAGTAATGAGTAATGAGTAATGAGTAATGAGTAATGAGTAATGAGTTAGGAGTGATGGGTGATGGGTGATGGGTGAGTTTGTTGTTATTTAAGTGGGTTGTTTTTCTTTCAATTTCCTTATTGAGGCTGTTAGTATTTTAATTATTTTCTCATTTTCCTCTATCATATTTTGAAATTTAGATTTTGAGACTATCTCAGATTTGATCATGATTTTTATCCAATATAGAGTTTCGTTAGCTTCCTTTAGAGCTATAGAATATTTGTTGATAAAATCTTTGGTTGATTGTGCATATTTAGCCTCCGAACAGTTTGCACCAATTGATGTTCCGCTCCTCAAAAATTGTTTAGATAAAATCTAAACAGCATCATCAAAATGTCTTTTATTAAGCTCAGAATACGCCTTTACCACTCTTATAGCAAAGTTTTCTGTTCTCTCTTGAATACTAACATTTACATCACTCATCACTCCTAACTCATTACTCATTACTCATTACTCATCACTCATTACTCATCACTCAATTCCACCGTAAGTCTCATCCGATGAAACACTGGCATAATTGTGGTTTCACTGTTTTGGGTAGGTGCATTACTTTTAAGGGTGGTTGCTCCATCATCCTCCACTAAAACTTTAATTTCTACTGGCATCTCAACTTTAACTTTCTCAATCATCATGGCTTGATTGGAAAAGGGATCCTCAAGGGTTTCGCCGTAGTCAACGAGTTGTTGTAACATTTCGGCGAAGGGGATGAGGATGTCGTTGGGATCTTTTTCTGGTATTAATGTCATTTTCTGGAAGTTTAGGATATTTAGCCCATTTAGCGTCAATCATCTTTATCAGTATTTTAATTTCTTCTTACCACCTTTTCTTTAACTTTAATAATTCTAAGTCTGAACTTTTACTTATTCCTTCTTCTCATCATCTTGCGGTTTAGGATATTCATCCCATTCGCATTTTTCAGAAAGTGTCAGCATCTTAATTTCTTGAACTAGATCAGAATGCTTCTCGTTGAATCTGAGGAATGTATCGGTTGCAACTAAGTTGTATATTTTTTCAACAGCTACATTCATCGCCCTCTCTATACTATCAACAACAGTATTCGCTCGAGTCTTATAAGCAAAAGCATTTCTTCTTGGTCTGCTGTTGGTCGCTTGGTTTTGTTCACCATCTTCTGTTTTCTCCTTCTCGTCAGAAGGAGAAAATGGTTTTACTTGTTCTATTGCTGTTTCTATTGCATTTCGGACTTCTGAAGCTATATTAATCTGTTGTGGAGCAGTGTCGCGGATGTATTGATTATAAATATTATTCAAGCGTTGTAATCTTTCTGTATCTGTCATGGTTGACTTTTGTTTTTGATAATCAGTCATGTCTTTTAAAAAATCAAAATTTTCCACTGAATATTCTTTCTCCATAAAGTCTCTAAAGATTGTTAACCTGCTTGTCTCTTCATTATTGAACATAAATTTAAGTAAGGTAATTCTTGGTAACTCTTTTTTTCCGATATCTACTATTTTTTGGATATTGTTTCTGAGTGCTTTCAGGGCATCAATTCGTTTTGGATATTCTGGGGGGACTGTTGGGTTTTGTAGATATTTATCAATTGATTCTAAAACTTTTCCTGCTTTCTCTAATCGGCCTTTTAATGTATTAGAGCCATGGAATTCTCCCAAGGCATCAACTATGTTGTCATAATTAGTCTTACGGTGTAACCAGCCAGTTTTTCTTTTTCCTGCTATTTCTTCAAGTTCTGTTTTCCTGATTATTTTTGCCCATATAGGGATAGTAGTTTTTGCAAAGCTAAACTGAAAGTTTCCTAATTGAGTAGATATTATAGTATTTTTAGACTCCAAACTAACTGGATACACCGAAGCAGACTGATCAAAAATCACCTTCATCCCATTCAACAAAATCGGCTCATCTGAGAAAGCATAATTCAACCCAGATTGATGATTTGGAAATTGACTTTGACGCTGATTCATAATTAATTACCTACTCCAATAAAATGAACAACAGCAGGCATAGGAAAATAAACTGCCCGTTCAACCAACGCCAACACCTGCCCATTGCTGTTGGTTTGCCCTACCTGCTTGAGTAAAACACGCTGTAACTTAAACTCAGGATACACCCATAACCCCACCGTATCCCCCCTACGTCCTTGAAACTCCACAGAATCACGAGCGCAATAGCTAAACTGTTCCTGGAACTCACAAGACAACAAAGCAGTTAATTGTGCCTTATCTAACAGAGGATAACTAGAAATTTGCCCCAACAACTCATTTAAACGATAAGGACTGAGAATTAAACCTGTTTTTAACTTACCTACTTCACGACTACCATATTCAGGTTCAATTTGCGTCACCGTTTCCATGCGAGCGTGATTGGTGCGTCCAGGTTCTAGGGCATAGTAATATTTACAGTCAAGGGTAGTCCGGCGAATATTATGGGCAAAATCCCCTTCCCAAACCTTATGCCAATAAGGACGAAAAAGATTCACATCATTGAGGGGAATCACCTCTCCTGTTCCTTCAATGCGGTCAAAACAATATTCCCCCACTAAAGTGATAAGCTCAGACATACTCGTTCCCAAGCGTTTTTTCTGGTTGGTTTTGCTAGATTTTGCCTGCCATACCAGCAGGGCACAAACCAAATATTCCTCATTAGCTTTGAGACTCCTCAGTCTTGGGGGAGATAATTTGGGAACAATAGACAAAGCACCAGAAGTAATATTTTCTAGACGATATTTCTCCTCAATCAATACCTCCAAGGTTGTAGGGTCTTTCACGAGAAGTTGTAAAATTCCCTTGGTAATAGTACGGGGAGTTTCCACCTCTAAGGGAAAAGCAATAGTTTGGTCTTGACGGTACAATAGACGGGAACGTCCTTGCATCATCAAGGTATTTTGTTCGCTAAACTTCAGTTTGACGGATTCAACTCGTTCATAATCAGGAGTAGAACTGGGAGCAGAAAGCCCCACGCTTAAACCTTGCACCAGAGCATTAACTGTTTTGTCCCCGTCTTCTTCCATCAAAGAAAAAGCTTGGGTAATTTCTCGGTTCAAGTCACCTCGAAAACTATGACTCGCATCCATCAAGCCATGAGTAATCAACCCCATGCGTTTACGCTCAGGGATATTATAATCCCTCAACATTCTTCTGGTTGGGGGAGTCATCACCTTTTCTAGTAAACCCATGAGAGAAGGCAAATTTGTCACCAAAGCTACGGGAATTGCCATTTCCTCCACATATTGGCTAGTGCTTGGGGAAACGCTTTTTGCAGTGGAAATAGAAGCTACAGAAGTTCCGGGGATTAGTTTCTGCTCTAAACTGAGTAAAGAATTGTTATTGTGACTAACTTTTCCATTACCCACCACAGCTAAAGCACTAGCAGCTTGGTTAGTTTGTGCTGTTGCTAAACCTTGGGTGAGTTGTTGGAGTAAACTACCAAAGAGTTGAGCCGTCTGAGGATCTGAGGAAAGCTTTTTCACTACTTCAGGATGGTTGAAAATGGCTTGTACCTTAGCTGGGTCTGAAAGAATCTGCTGGGGAGAAGTATCCCCCGTTAAGATATCCAAAAGCCCCGGTATCGCTACATTAATCAATTGACTAGACCCAGGAATAAAGCTATCTGCCAATTTCCCAACAATGGGTGTTGCGGCTTTCAGTAAAGGTTTCAGTAAAGGAGCAGCAATTGTTTGAGCGACTTTCAGAATTCCACCCAAAAACATGGCAGAACTAACCGGTTGTACTTCGTTATAAGCAAAGGGAACGGTATCAACATGATGATTTTCCATAGCTGTTGCTTTGCTAAAGGACATTACAGAAGAAGGGTTACTCCCTGAATTTAGGGAACTTACTTTAATAATTTCCGAGATGGCTGGACTTTCTCGTTGCTGGTTGCGGTAGCTGATAATTTGAATAGAGCGATTGTCGCGATCAAATTGCTGATGGGGAACTTCTAAAATTGTCCTCCCTAAGCTACTTTCACTCATAGGACCAATTAAAGCAGAAGTGAGCTTGGGGTTACTCAACACCTTAAACCCCTGAGAACGTTGTAATTCCTCACTACCAATGGCATAAGTATAAAACCGATTCCCACCAATATCCACTTTAAATCGGCTTTTTACTCCATCATTATCTTGAAATCGCAGAATTGCTAGTGCCATTATTAATTGCTCCCCCTCTGGATTTTATATACCATCAGTAGGAAGTTGTTGTGGCTGGGTTGCTGCACCTTGAGGAACTTGCCTTTCTCCCAAATCAAAAATCTGAGTAAAGTTATCTAGTTTGAAATAATCTGATTTAAACTGAATTTCCACTGAGCCTTGGAGTTTCGCTGACAAATCTGCACTGGTTTCGCTAGTGGAAGCGGCAATACTAACCTGAGAAGTCCTCTCACTACTTGCTGTGAAACTTGATCTATTACCTCCCCAACCCCAAAATCCACCCCGAAATCCACTATGGGAAGCTGTTTGATTTAGTTTATCAACATTCTCTTTCCCCTGCTGGGTGATTTTTTCTTTTTCAGTGGTGGTGATTTTAAATTCCACATTAGCTTTAATCGTCCCTTTTTCAACTACTAAGCGGGATATACCCATCAATAAGGTTTCTCGTAGTAAGGTTCGACGCTCTTTTGCCATTGCCAATTTAGTATCTAAGATTTTGGCTTTGATTTCATCAGAAGGAATTTCTTGCCCATCTTTATATTTTATGGTTGGAAGATTTTGAACCGAGGAATCTGAGAAATTTTCATCTGGAAATGATAATTGAAATTGGTTGTTATCTTGAACCAGACGATACATTGCTGATTCATCATCAATGTCATTAACAAATGAAGAAACTTCTCTTGTTGCTTCTTTAAGTAAATTTCGATAAGCCTGCATTTGCCGTTCGTTGGCATCCAGATTGGCATCAAAAACCCCTGTCAGCAAATCTCGCACGAACCCAGGAAAGTCAACATCTCGTGCCGCATCAGCGATCAACCCTCCAGCTTGGTCTATGCGATCATTTTTTTGTTTCTTCAGTAAATCAGCAGCAGCAAACCCTCTAGCCAATTCACTTTGTTCAGACAAATTTTGTTGTTGGACTAAATTTTTTCGTTGCTCATCTACCACATTTTTATAAACTTGGAATTGCTCTCCCCGATTCAAACTTTGAAAAGACTGAGACTTAGAAAGAATAGAACGAGCTTTTTCCCTGGCTTGATTTTCCAAATCGTCATTAGTAGGCATTGGATTTACTCCTGATAAATAATTAAATTTCTGTGATTTTGACTTTTACCAGGGGTTACTTTTTCTTGTCACCAAGTAATATAATAACCCCTCTCAGTGTCAATGAGAAATAACTTCTTACCAGTTATCAAAATTATCGTCCAAATCATCATCAAATTTATCATTAAAAGCATCAAAATGTGCTTGTCCTTTACCATTGAAAGAACTATCATTAGGATCTTGTAAGGAAGCCTGAGCGATAATCCAGGCTTCTGCTGCTTTGAGAAATGTTTTAAATTCTTCTTCTCTAACCATCGCTTCGTTGAAATTAGCAATCCACTGATATATCTTATTTCCTTCCACTGCCAAATCCCGCATTACAGAAGTTTGAACAGTCACACCTAAATCCTGTTTGGCTACGCTTTCAATTACGTTCCAAAGACTCTTGCGCCGACCGCCAAAATGGTTAATAATCTCTTCCATCTTCAGCAGTTCCATTGCTTCTTGCAAGTGGGCGTAGTCTTCAGTAACTTGCAAATGTGCCATCCCAGTCATGTATTCTGTCAAGTTGTACTGAAGATTTTTAACTGCTTGGTAAAGTTGAGAGCGTGAAGGTTGATTGTCTGCTTTTCCCATTCCTTCTTTCTTACTGATATATTGCGTTACTTCCGACATGAGAGCGTGCCAATACCGAGGGAAAACTGTATTGGGCATCATACTAGACAGAAGTTGACCGTTACCTCGATTCAGCACCCGCTTGTAGAGCATTGCCCGTTCTTCTGGTGTCGAGCGATCGCTCCGCAGTTTATGAAAACGATACAGTGCTGCCGCCGCTTTACCTTCAGGAATATCAAGCGCACCACTTGCCCAGCGCAACACCAAGGCATTAGCAACATCAAACACCCGCATTCCTTCACCGATATAGTAAATATAATCTAAAGCCCCAGCAGCCTTAATATTAGCTGGAATAACTCCTTGTTGCTCGGTAGAATCAAAGACATCAACGGAAAAATCCCAATCAACTTGACTCCCTTTCTTGCGAGCCATATCAATGGGATCATCTGCAACGTTGCTGCGTTTTAGTGCTTCATAATAAGAGAAAATGAAGTATTTGTCGTAATCCCCTGTTTTAAATTTATCATCATCAATCCTGATACCTTGGCTAACGAGGATATCAAGCATTCCCTGCTGAATAATTGGAGTAAATAAGTTTTTCGGAAGAACTGTCCGCCGTTCTTGGTTTTTGTCCCCTTCAATGAATAGTTGCAGATAGTAAGGAATATTCCCTACCTTATATAGACTGTTCAATAAATCTTGAATGCCTAGTTTTACCTGACCATCACGAATGTTAATACCCCGATTCATAGCCAGAGATGGAAGATGTTTCCATTGAGGATTTTCCGAATCAACTTTAGTCTGTAGATCAAATAAAACACGGGCTAAAAGATTAGAAAGGAAATATCGTTTTGGTGTGTCGCGAACATTTCGCACAACAGAGCTATAAAGTCCATCTAAATCATCTTTTGGAACCTTGTCTTTATCAATGGCGCAGTTAATTATTAAGTAGGCATATATTTCGGGTGTGGATAACAGCAACTGATTAATGTCATCTAATCGAATTGCATTCAGGCGATGAGATAAATTTTCAATCAGTCCTGTTAAACCATCGCTAATAATTCTATCTTTAGCATAGGAAATAGCCTCCTCTTGTTCTGCCTTTGAATTGCCGAAGATATCTTCCTTTGTATCTTCTAGGGCAATCATGGCATAGCTATCAATTTTGGCTTTAGGTTTATCAATTCGCAGAGCTTCATCGACAACGTGAACTGTTGAGCCATTTATGGCCGTTATTTCTGAACCTATATTTTTGAAGACCATCATATGTATTTAACTCCTAAACAAATTACAACCCTTTGCGTCAAAATACCCTTAGAGCTTTATCAACAGGGGATTATGGTGCTAAAACACCTGTATCTACTGTCTAATTATCAGCTTCTGGATATATATTTGTCGAAACTGTGTTGGCATCATCAAAACCAAATAGCCTTTTAACAGACTTCTCTAATTGATTAAAAACTATTCCTCTATTATTAGTTTCTGGTTCATCATGTGGTGAATCTATTGATAACCCAAATAACTTATCAAGAGCTTTGCTATTTCTTTCGTAGAGTTTTCCTGATTGTTCCAGTTTTCTTTTCACTTCTTGACGAAGTTGCTCAATCTTCAACTTCTCCTGATTAGCTTGATGAATCAAGTAGTGATAATTTTTAATTAAGTTGATGATTGCTTCGTTGATTGATTCTTTGTTTTCGGTATCAAGATTACTTCCGCCTATATAGTAAATATATTCTAAGCTTTCCTTGATTGCTTCTATGCTTTTTTTGATTTCGTCTTCATTCTGACTCGTAAGTTCTTCTACACAAGGTGGATATTCAAAAGCTTCTAATATTTTCTTTACCATTGTTTCACTATAAAAAAGATTTACTTTGTGACTCAACAGATCATAGTCTAAGTGCTTGGTTTCGTTGTGAAATACTCCCTCGATTTCGACTTTAATATTGGAAAGTAATTGTCTAATTATGTTGATTCTTTCAATTGCTAATCCTGCAAATGTATCAGAATTAACTAAATACTCATCTACTGTATTAATCAATCCTTGAAATTTATCACCTGGTTCCAGAACCCTAATCCTTTGAATATATTGCTTTATTTCAGCTACAACATTTCCTAATACAGATTCTTTGGTAAGTAGTTTGGTTGATTGACTTATGAGGTCAATATTATCCAGTACTTGTTCTATAGATCGGCTTGTCCTGGAAGCACTAGTCATAACTACTTCTTGTTGCAGTGTGTTTACATTATCTGTATCTATCTCGTTTAAATTCTGAATTCTTTCGATTAACCTGTCTCTCTCTGCTTCTGCATACTCTAGACTCTTTTTCATGTTGTCGAATTCAGATTCTTTTTTCAACAGTTCTGATATAGAACGAACCTTGATCGAAGAAACACGGTTATTCCAGTTATAATCAGAAAGATTATTACAGTCATGACCCATAACTATGACATCTCCGCTGTAATTCTCATGTTCATAAAGAATAGCTATATAGCCAGATTTTACCTTCAGTGAAGAGATTCTCTCATTAAAATCTCCTTTGATCAGTGACGTATCTTCCTGACCCACTAGATATTCTCTAGCTGATGCGTTGGGCTTTGTTTGATAATCCTTGATTTTGTAAACTGTCACTACCATAGTCTTTGATATCTCCCTTTAGAAGTTATTTGAAAGCAGAAAGTTTGTTATCTAGTAGTCTCAAAGCATCAATCAAATTTAACTTGCCAAACCCAGCCTTACGATCCTTAAACCGAGTATCAATCCGATCCGCCGTATGCTTGAGCAAATACTTGACTTGACTATCTGATAAACGCTCTCCTCGCTTTTGTAAAGCATAGGATTTGAGCATCGCCACAGCCCCAGCCACAAATGGCGAAGCATGAGAAGTTCCCGTGGAAAAAGCATAATCATTATCCAAATAGGTACTGTAAATATTTGTCCCTGGTGCTACCAAGTCCACCTTTCCGTAAGTAGAAAAATCTGCCATATTACCCAACTCATCCACTGCACCTACAGCAATCACATAGGGAAGTGATCCGGGATAGTATAATTCTTCTCTACCGTCATTTCCCGACGCGGCAACAATAGTTACTCCTCTGCGCTGTGCGTATTCTACCACCTCTTGGTGTGGTAATCCGCCTCCAGTGTTCTGAATGCCCAAACTCATATTGATCACATCAGATCCTTGGTCGATAGCCCACTTAATCCCAGAATTAATGTTATCTACCAAACCAGCCCCCACCCGTTTACTCCCTCGCTTCATCGCTCCCAAGACACGCACGGGTAAAATTCGGCACTTAGGTACAACTCCCACAGGCATTCGCGCACCTTGGGCTGCAATAATTCCAGCTACATGAGTTCCATGACCAACTTCATCCTCTGGGTCTTCGTCATAACCAAGAAAATCCCCTACAAATTTACCAGCCCCGTCAATAATATTAACAAAATCGTATCCTGGCAGCAAAGTATCTTCATATTCAGAATGATTCAGATGGACACCAGTGTCTAGAATTGCCACCGTAATTTCAGGATGACCCTGAGTAAATAATTGGTGTGCTTCATTTAAGTGAATTGACTGGCGCGATCGCAAATCAGTAGTGACACTCATCTGTGCAGACCGCATCGCTGGTAGTTCAGCCTGACCAATTTCGCCAATATTTACCGACTCCACGATGGGAAGGAGGGAAATTTCCTGGATTAGTTTTGGGGGTATATGACTGTCTCGTTGCAAGATCAATCTATAGATGCGATTGAGACCACTAGCCAACTCAGCCTGATTCCAATCTTGATGTGCAGGCTGATATTCTTGTGTAACCCACACTGGAATATTGTAATTGGAAAAAATTGCATCTATCTGAGGGTGTATTTTAGCGCTTGCCACAGCTTTATCTAGGATTAAATGCTGCCAGTGCGGCAGCATTTTGGAAAGAGCTGGGCTTTTAAATTTGAGTTTTATATGGGATTTCATTCCCTTTCAATAGGCGACTGATTATATATGATTATACCAGAAATGTTGAATGTCGTTACAAAACTTTACATAGTTAGATATAGTAGTCCTATCAAAGGTGAAAATGTCAACATCTCATAATATCTTCCATCCAATGAACATAACTGATTTGTTGACACATACAAGCTTGAAGGTAG
>WGNO01000069.1 GCA_016124525.1 Nostoc sp. RI_552
CTACCTTCAAGCTTGTATGTGTCAACAAATCAGTTATGTTCATTGGATGGAAGATATTATGAGATGTTGACATTTTCACCTTTGATAGGACTACTATATCTAACTATGTAAAGTTTTGTAACGACATTCAACATTTCTGGAAGAATAGTATACCTCACAAAAATAAAGTCACAAATAAAAGAGTACCAATAAAAGCAATTGTTAACGATGAAGAAGGTTTTTTTGAATGGTATTGGACTTAGAGAGAAACAAGAAGATGTTTGAAATATACACTTAACTTTTTTTTACTAAATTAGACAAAAAATCCACTTTCATCAGAACTCTGATATCTAAATATCAGAGTTATTTTTTTATCCATGAAGATAAATAGGTACACAAGATTGGCAGTAGGATTTTTTTTAGGAATTCACCTATTGATTATGAAATTTTTTAGGCATAAATAACCCTGTTTTGTGCATATCCGGCTGGAACTGGGTATGCACAAAAATCATCATATTGAATGAGGTTAAACTAATGAAGATAACAAGAGTTGTAGGATATGCGAGAGTCTCATCCCGTGAACAAGCTGAAGACTCTCATGGTTTGGAACAGCAAATAGCAAGGCTAAAAGCCGCAGGAGCTACAGAAATATTTCAAGATATTCAGTCAGGTAGTAGAGATGATAGACCTGCTCTCAAACAACTGCTAGATTTAGTCCATAAGCAGGAAGTTGATGAAGTAATTATCACTCGCATAGATAGATTAGCAAGGTCATTACCTAAACTCCGTGAGTGTATATATGATTATCAACAAGCTGGAGTAAATCTAAAAATATTAGATCAGCAAATAGATTTGAACACTTCCCAAGGGAAGTTAATGGTCAATATTTTAGGCTCTCTTGCTGAATGGGAAACAGACCTGTTATCAGAACGTATCCAACATGGAAAAGCGTACCGTCGCAACAAAAAAGCCGCTAGTGAATCTTATCCTTGGGGGTATCAAGTAGCTAACGATAAATATAAATTAGATCATCGCTTGTTTCTGTGTCTTCTGTCACACAGACCTGCTAATTATCTGGAACTATATCACGAAGATGATTTGACAAAACTTCCAGGATTAACTATCAAAAAAATAGCCAGGGATTGTATCGAGATTTTCCTTGAAAAGAAAGGAAATTCTCGTGCTTTAAAGGCTATCTTCAACAAATATGGAATTAGCAAAAGAAGCTACAATAGAAATAGCAGAGACAGTTTATTACACTGGACACCTCCTGGCTTGAGTCGTTGGTTAACCAATCCAGTTTTATGCGGACATACTGCCTATTTCCAAGGAATTACTATTAGTAAGGGTAAAAGAAAACGAAATAAGCCAGAAGATTGGATGATAATTCGTGACACTCATCCAGAACATAGACTCATTACTGATGAAGAATTAGCAGAGATTCAAGAAATTCTCAAATTTAACTCTCAAACTGGACATTTTAACTTTAATCAAGACTTAGATAACCCTATTTGCTATCGCCCTTATGCTTATCAAACAGGATTAGTTTTTTGTGCTGAATGTGGATCAAAGTGTATTACTAAAAGTGGTAAACGTAAAGAAGGAGGAAAATACTATTATTTTGCCTGTAGATATGCAGGTATGGGTTGCTCTAATAAAAAATCTACCCGTAAACAGAATATTGAAGATGCTCTGATCAATACGTTAGTACAACGTTCCCATGTTCTTGCTAGTGAATCGGACAAAATACCTCATTTAAGCCAGGAGAAGTCCGAAAATTTGAAAGCTCTGGAATCCCGTCTGGAAGCTTTGGAGAAAATTCCTGGTTTTGATCCTGACTTAGAAAAAGTAAAAGATAAATTTCGTCAACAAATTGCTGAAGAAATAAATCCTTTTATATCTGATGCAATAGCACAAAAAACCACGGAAGAAATAATTATTGCTGGCAATAATTTAGCTATCTGGTACACACTAACGCCTGATGAAAAAGTTAAAGTTTACCATCAGATTGTCCAGCGCATACTTATTCACAATAAAGAAGTTGTTGCAGTTATTTTGAAAATATAACAATAACAGAGGTAGTTATGAGCATTAAAGAAAACTTCTTTTTAAATAAATTCAGATGTGAAGTAGCAATGCAACAAGTCTTACAGTCATGGCATCCAACACCACGTATTGGCATAGAATGTCCAGAATGCAATTCTAATTTAATTTGTAAAAATGGAGTTATTAAAGGGGTACAAGGATATTTATGCAAAAATTGTCAACAAGTGTTTCTTGAAAAACCAAACCTTGTATGTGATTGTTCAATTCCAGGTAAACAATTAAAATGTCAGGAATGTCCTCAGTTTAAGGAATTTTTGGAGATTGTCAAACAAAAAGTTAACAAATTACTTCCTTTAGATATACTAGAATTACAAAAGATAAAATCTGAAATAGTGATTCCTGATGATGAAGGCAGTGATACTGTTGAAAATTCACATTATCAACAGGAGTGAATAATTTTGATGTAGTTTTTAGGTTCTACCATTTTCTTTATACCACAAGCTACAAGAGTGATAGAACCAAATTTGATTACTTACTCAACTACAATTCAGGTACTTGTAAGTCACGCTTATTACCAGCATAATGCTTATAAATTATTTCTGGAGAATTACCAACCCATTTAGCAACATCTTTTGCATCAATATCAGCTTCAAGGCAAAGTGTAATAAATGTATGCCTACACTGATAAGGTTTACGGTACTCGCTGACTAATCCTTGTTTAACTAATTGGGTAACTATCCCGTTAATTACTGTGCCATGACGATTTTTATATCCCTTCCAGGCATGATATAGAAAATCACCAAAATCAACAAATCCACCTTTTTTGCTTGTGAAAACTAAATCTTCTGGATTAAAATTTTCAGGCTTAATAGAGCTTAAAATTTCCTTTACTTGATTATTAATGGGAAACCGTCTTTGGCTCTGAGTCTTTAAGCCATTTTTTAGAGCTAAACCCTTGGTACTAATAGTGATTGCTTGCTCAAAAGTAATAAATTTATCACTAATGTGTTTCCATTGCAAAGCAATTGCTTCCGATGGCCTACAGCCTGTAAAAAAGAGAATTTTTACCAAAGGAGCATAATAGCTGTATAATTTACTATCTTCAAAAGCCACAATGATTACATCCCTTTCTTCTTTTGTAAATGGATTAATCTCGTTTTCCTCAGATTCTGACTTAGGAATCTGTATTTCCTGCGCCATGCCTTGAAAGGGATTAGATTCGATCAACTTGCTTTTCAATCCCCAATCACAGCAAGCATGAATATTAGTTAATGTGCGTTTAGCAGCATTAGGGGTTAGATTCGCTACTAGATAATCACGAATTGCGATCGCATCTTCTACGTTTCTTGTTGGCAAGTTAGCGATGTGGTTGCGATACTTTCGATAATCTACAGCATAAGTAGACTGACTCACTTGAGGTTTTTTGAATTCTGTATACTGTTCCCAGAGTTCACCTAAGTCATGTTTTGGACTAACCGATGGGGTAATTGGGGTAAGAGTTGTTAAAGATGCTGCTGGTTTGTATTTAGCTAAATTTATATCAAACTCACCATAATCAATATCACGTTGGATAGTATCTGCCAAAACAGATGCTCGCTGTCTGCCCAGTGGCGTATCGTCATAGCCTGTAGAAAAATAAAAACGTTTTGTTTTGATTTCTCCTGTTTGCGTGATTATAGGATGAGAAAAAACTAACTGAAGCCTACCATTGGAATTTTTAATTTGGACAGCACCTTTGGAAGCTTTACCAGGGGAGTTTTGAGAATACATATTTTTTCATTGGGGTAGACTACCTTTACTTTACTTTTTACCCCAATTTTACCCCAATAACTATGCCAAACTAGCCGAATTTACCCCAAACTTACTCCAAAAAATTAGGGACGAGTATTTGACCCGTCCCTGTGATTATTGCTAAAAGCCTTGAATTGCTTGGTTTTAGCTGTTTTTTCTGAAAGGCGACAGGCGGATTTGAACCGCCGGATAAAGGTTTTGCAGACCTCTGCCTTACCACTTGGCTATGTCGCCCCACGCTCGCTCATTTAGAATAGCATATCTGAGGAGGATGTGTACCCTACTCATGAGGAAATTTTGCCGTACTTCGGGAGATTATGGGGTTAACGGAATTTTAACATTTCCAGGGATGGTAACGCTACATAAAGATTTTTAGGTATGGTGTGAGGACTTGATGAATTTTTGGCAAAGATGCGTGACGTAAAATACAAAAAAAAATACAATTTCACTCTTAAGATGGATGGAAATTCAGATTTTTAAGAAAATTAGATGTTTATTGATGGTTTTTAGCTTTATCATCACCAATAGTTAACTAATGGTATAATCTCCCAGATTTATCCGTTGAACCAATCCATAGTTGTTTGAGCTTGGTCGGCTAGCTTCCACAACAAGAATCACATGTTAAGTTGCACACATAGCAATCATTTAAAATGGATCAAGTCTCTCCCTTGTCAATTGCTCAGGTAACAGATACACATCTGTTTGCTTCGGAAAATGAAAAAATGCTGGGAATGACTACTATAGAGTCGTTTCAGGCAGTTGTAGAACGATTAAAGCAGCTAAAGAGTGAACTTGACTTAATACTGCTAACGGGAGATTTGTCTGGGGATGGTAAGCCAGAATCTTATGATATTCTCCAAAGTATCTTGAATTCACTACAAATACCTGTTTATTGGTTACCAGGAAATCATGACTGTGCCATCGCTATGTCTGATACCTTAAATGTGGGGATGGTTTCCCGACGCAAGTCTTTCAAACGTGGTGGCTGGAACTTTATCTTACTTAATTCTTGTGTAGCTGGTTGTTTGCATGGTTACCTGTCAGGGAAAACTCTGGATTGGCTAAACTCTGAATTAAAAACTCTGGGTGATGCTCCCACTTTAGTGGCGTTACATCATCCCCCTTTTGCTGTGAATTCTGCATGGTTGGATAGTACGATCCTGAAAAATCCACGGGAATTTTTTGCTGTTCTCGACCACTATCCCCAAGTTAAGTTAGTTTTGTTTGGTCACATCCATCAAGAATTTCAACACCGGCGCTATGAAGTTAGTTATCTCGGTACTCCGTCAACTGGGCTTCAGTTTCGCTCTCAAACTCCAACTTTGACTATTGACAAACAAGATCCCGGATTTCGGTTGTTGAAACTATACCCCAGTGGGATGTGGGAAACTGTGGTTGAACGAGTTCCTTATGTCAATCCATATGTCAATCCATTGGGGTTAGCAGCTAAAGCTGGGGAATTAGCTATACTTCCCTAAATGGGATTACTTCATCAGCAAAACTGTTTCGACGCAGAAAGTGAAATGGTCCAGCGACAGACCCCCAAATATGTTCATTGGTTTCTAAATCACGTCCTCGGTCAAGGCTGATAAATTTTTCTGCGTTAATTTCAAATTCACTGTCTAAATAAGTTTTTTGCCCTTTACGAAAGACAATACAACCTTTACCGGGTTCTACCTGACCTTTGAAGCTGTTACCACACCACTTTACATTCATGTTACATCCTGGTAATTCTTCTAAATAATCCTTTGTTAAAGTTGTGAGGCGTTGGAACTCACGGGATGCGCCATAAAAATTTTCTTCTTGTTTGACAGTGTAGTTGATAATTTGGATTTGATTGCCTGCATTGACTAATTTCAAAACCCGCACGCGATAAGGGTCATTGAGCATATAATCATAAGCCTGTTCCACAAACAAACTGATTCCTGATAACAACTCTAGAGGTAGAGGACGCATACACACCCGAATATGAGCAAAAAAAGGTGGGTTTTCAAAAGCTTGTGCTTGATTACTAAAATCAGCTGCCATCCAGCGAGCTAAGGTTGTAATATCCATAGTAATGAGTTTTAAAGCTGGTAATGGGAAATGAGAAATGGGGATAAATATTGACCTTCACTGGGTCAACCAACTTGGCAGTTAAAATCTTTGGGTGTGATGTTCACCTGCGGTCTTTATTGGTATTAACTTGCCAGATTCCTCCCATTTTAAGAGATCCCAGCGACAAACTCCCAATATCTCACAAGTCTCAGTGGTTGTTAATAACTTGTCTTGCAGCATCGGGAGAAAGTAAACTAAACCAGTATTCGTATTTGTTAAACGCCAATTTTAACACAAATGTTTCAATTTAAAAAAACTTTATCCAATTTTCTATAATTTAAAGGAACTGCTCGTAACTCTACCCTTTATCCTCATTTCAGGTAAACTATCTATGCCTAGGTCCTTATCTATTGCTATTAGTGTTGCTATTGTTTGTCAGCTTAACAGTTCGTTAACCCTAGCAGAGAGTAAAAAACCGAAACAGCTGGATAAATTTCCACCTAACCCCTTAGAAATTACCACACCTGATCCTCTGCTACCGCCTTTGACTGATAAACAGCAGTTAACTCTGTTGGAATTGCAAAGCCTAGAAAAAGCTTTGGATGAGTTGAATCAGGAAGCTCAAGCAAAATTCCAAGGGGGAGATCAGCAAGGAGCATTTGCTCTTTGGAACCGGGAAGCACGTTTGCGGCGCTATTTGGGTTCATTGGCAGAATTGGAAGCATTATCCCGCTTTGCTGAAGTTGCCTTTCGTCAAAATGCTATGGAACAGGTAAGATATATTACACAGCGATTGCAAACTATTCAGAAACAAGCACAAAAGCAAAAGAATTTGGATTTAAAATTAATGCAATCCCTTGGTGAGGCATACCAAAAAGTGCGATCGCCTCAACTAGCGTTAGAAGTTTATAATCAAGTTTTGACAGTTGTGCAACAGCGAGAAGATGCGGTAGCCATTTTAAAAACCCTGACAATAATTGGCGAACTGCATTTGAGTTGGTTTGATTATCCTCAAGCAGCCGCCACCTATGAGAGATTATTGAATTTAACTGCTACCCAAAGCAATCCCACTAATCAGTTAGCATACCTGCAACAACTCGGTTATATATACCAACAAGCAAAACAACCCCAGCCAGCAATAGATGTTCTCAAGAGGACAGTGGAAATTTACCAACAGGAAAATAATTTAACTCAAATACCAGGATTAAAACTAGCCATTGGCTCAAATTATGAATTTTTGGCACAGAAAAATCCTGGTTTACTCAGAGAAGCATTTAACCACTATGAAGAAGCTTATGTCATGGCTATGCGATCGCGCCAGTATGTTCGTGCTGGTGAAGCTTTGCAAAAGTTAATTACTCTATATCGTACCCAAGGACAAATAGATGAAGCTTTACAAACAAGCCAAGTTATGATAGAGACACAAGAGCAAGCTGTGAATTATTATGGCATGATGGAAGCCTATGACCAAATGGGGCAATTGTATTTAGAGCGTCAAGAATATCCGCAAGCGCTCACAGCCTTTCAAAAAGGATTAGAACTTGCTCAACAACTTAAACATCAAGAAAAATACTTTACTGAGCAGATTGAGAAAGCATCAAAGTAATTCGTAATTATACTGAGTAGGGCTTTTGGACTCTTAATTAAGGCTTGCTTAAAAAGTTATTTGTGAGGATAGGGAACAGGGTTTTGAGGATTTATCTTGGTAAAAATATCTGCCCATATCATTAATCAGTGCATAAGTTTTCATCTTCACCAGTCTTATTCCCTGCACCTTTTTTTACAGGACTTGCAGCGGCGTAACAGACGGTGAAGATGCTTCTTACCGTTGGCGCAGGTAAATTCATTGGAATCCTTTTGAAGTAAGAATCCCCCGGCTTCTAGCTGTGGGGAGTGTCAAGACTTAGTAATTCATAAAGCTTGGCTTCAAATTTTTCTGTGCACGCTGACCAATCATATTTGAGTATGGAAGGACGAGCTTGTTCAGCCATTGCTGCTTTCAGTTGAGGATTTTCGAGAATAGTCACTACCTTTTGTGCAAAATCTTTGGGGTTATTAGGTTCAGCTAAAAACCCATTGTAACCAGGAAAAACTTGCTCAGAAGTTGAAGGTGCAACTACCGCTACTACAGGAGTACCAGAAGCCAGGGCTTCGTTATTGGTGGTGCAGAAGTTTTCAGTTTCAGAGGGGTTAACAAATACATCTGCACGAGCAAACCAACCTAAAAGTTCTGTACCGTGAGATTCACCCCAGATAGTAATACCTGATGGAAACTTTTGGGAGCGCCGATACACTTCTTGGTCCAGTGGACCGCTACCAATGATTACCAGATGAACATCAGGAATTTTGGCAGCGATAAAGGGAAATATATCTATGAGTTGGATGACATTTTTTTCGGCTGTAATGCGTCCCACAAACAAAATTGTTGGTCTATTGTCATTAGGAATTGGGTTGTAGATGATATTACGGGGATGAAATTTTTGACAATCAATTCCTTGATAAGGAACATATTCAGCGCTTTGACAATTCAGCTTTTTGTACTTTAAAAGTTGTTCTTGAGAGGGAAATAAATTCACATCATATACTTTAGTAAACTGCTTGATTAAAAAGGGAATAATCGGACGAATTAAATTCAAAACATGAGCACCCAGGTAGTATTCTATGTAGGCAATAATATCAGTATGAAAAATAGTAATAATTGGAGTCTTTGTTTTTTTACAGTATTCAACTCCAATGGGACGACCATAACCTTGCAAGAGCAGAGAATAAAAGCCTCGCATTTGCGGCGCTTCTTCCACTACCACAATATCGGGTTGGAACTTTTCTAATAATTTAGTATCACTCCAATGTCGATAGTGCAATGGTTGTGGTAGAGACTTATAAAAAATTAGTGGCTTCGTGGGGAAAGCATAAGCAGAGAAGTTAGGAAAATATTTTAATTCCTCTAGTCCTGGCATGGGACGTTTACCAACATTTTCTGGATACTGGTGGTTGATTTCTGGGTGGATGAGAAATACTTCATGCCCCTGTTCTAGTAACCACTGCACCCGTTGGTGTACTGCAATTGAAACTCCAGTTAAAAAAGGAGCATATAATCCTGTAAACAGCGCAATGCGAAGCGGTTGCTTGTTCATGATTTTAATGAATTGATGTATTTTGTTGCAATTTGCTGATGGGCAAATTAGAGGGTTAATGCACAGAAATGTTTTTTGAAGCTGATGTATCTGAGGATTGATAAGGACGATATTCAACTAAGCGAATATTCCAGGGACCTTTGAACTGATAGGTGATACCCCGCCATGTAACTTTTGACATCCAAAGAGAAGAGAGGAATGCTGACCCGTACACCGATTGTGTTAAGGGAATTGCCATTAACATTTTGAAAATTGTGGCGATAGATAGTTGGGTGCTGGGTTGATGATGAGAACGAATGAGTTGTACTGCTTGCTCTAAAAAAAGTACGATGAACATTAATGCCACCACATAGCTGCCATAGCAACTAAAAGATAAGATAGCAGCATACCATTGTCCCGTGAGCAAAGCTGCCAAAAACAATACAGTTAAAAGGGTAGGAAATAGTATTGTTAAAATTGCGTTACCTACTACGGCTAACCAATGGGGGTGATAAAGTCGGCAAAACAGTATTTGACGCTGCATCCAGGATTTTAGTTCAGATAAATTGCATTCTTCTTGGTTGAGCATGATCAAAGAAGGCACAAATTTGACTTGCATGTGATGTTTAGCCAAGATGTCACTGATCATGGTGTCTTCACAGAAAGCTTTTCCCCACCTATCTAGCAATTTTGTTTGATGAAGAACTTCTGTTTTCACTGCCAAAGTCCCACCCCAAGGAATATTATATAAATACATCTGCACCACCGCAGATACATTCCACATATACCTGACTATAGATCCCCAATGGCTACCTGTGGGCACATACCAACGGTTTCCGGTGGTGGCGCCCACCTGGGGATGAGCTAAAGGAGTGACTAATTCGCGTAGCCAATGAGTGTGAACAATTGTATCAGCATCTACTAAAGCGATCGCTTGGTAGGAATCGTCCAAGTCTGTAATAGCTTGGATAATAGAACTACATTTGAGACTGCAATTTTCGCGTATAGTCCTTAAAGGGCTTATTTCTACATTAGTTGCTTGATGTTTTTGCACAGTATCAGTAGCAATTGCCCATGCTGGATCTTCCATGCGATCAATGACTAGTTTTAAGTCATATTGTGAGTAGTTCTGATTTAGAAGTGCTTGCAAACAATTACGCAAAAACGGATCAGCACCACGTAAGCAAAGAATCACTGCCGTTTTAGGTAATTTTTCATCTGGTAAGAGATTTTTTTTGTATGAGCATATACGCCATAAAAACACCAAGGTAAAACATACTTGAACAACCAAGGCAACAGTTAAACATCTACATAGAAATATTACCAAGTCGTTCATTTTTAATTCCTGCTGTGTGATTGACCTTGAGAGATGAATTATGGCAAGTCACTTGGATTTTTTTCTCACCGAGAAAGGGAGCACTTTGTACTTAGCTCAGAGAGAAATTTTACTATCAATAGGTTGATCCAAAAAATCATAGGGATGGTATTCGAGTAAACGGATATTCCACGGATTTTGCACACGATAAACAATACCGCGCCATTGAACCGTTGATATCCAGAGGGAAGCTATAAAAGCTAACCCATATACCCATTGTGTGAGGGGAATAGCAATTAAAATTTTGCCTATGATATCCATTGATAACTTTGGAATTAGCTGACCATGGGAGCGAATCACTTGACTAACTCCTAACTCTAAAATTAGTGTTAATAAGAGTAATCCTACAGTATAGATACAATAGGTAGCAAACAATAAAATTGTTAAATCCCATTGTGCATCTAATAACGACAACAAAAACAAAACTATTGCCACACAAGGAAAGAGAATACTAGAAATTGCATCACCAACTATGGCTAACCAATTGGGATGGTAAAATCGAGAATACAATAAGAGTCGCTTGAGAGATTCTATTAAGCCTAGTAAATCGCACTCTTCGCGATTGAGCATAATCAAAGAAGGTACAAACTTAACCCGCATTCCATGTTTTTTGATAATCTTGTGGATCATAAAATCTTCGCCAAGGGCTTGTCCCCACTTGTCCAGTAGACCTGTGTGACGCAGCAGGTCTGTTTTAATAGCCAAGGTCCCGCCCCAAGGAACTTGGAAGAGGTACATTTGGACGACAGTAGACATATTACCTATGTACCGTACCAAAGAACCCCAATATTTATCTCTAGGTGCAAACCAACGGTTACCTGTTACCACCCCTACTTGGGGATGAGCTAGAGGACTAACTAGTTCACGTAACCAATTAGCATGAACGATTGTATCACTATCAACTAAAGCGATGGCCTTATAGGAATCATCCAAGTCGGAAACAGCTTGCAACAGCGAGCTGCATTTAAGACTACAGTTGTGTCGTATAGCCCGCAAAGGGCTGACTTGGACATTGTTG
Organism: Nostoc sp. RI_552; assembly: GCA_016124525.1. Classification (GTDB taxonomy): domain Bacteria; phylum Cyanobacteriota; class Cyanobacteriia; order Cyanobacteriales; family Nostocaceae; genus Umezakia; species Umezakia ovalisporum. The sequence goes on from WGNO01000069.1 coordinate 11,360, forward strand.
GCTTTTTGTTCCTTGATGGTGTCATGGACAATTTGCCAAGCTGGATCTTCTTGACTATCAACAATCAGCTTTAAATCGTACTCTGGATAATTCTGATTGAACAAGGCTTCCAGACAGTTAGGCAAATACGGATCGGCTCCACGTAAGCAAAGAATCACCGCCGTTTTAGGTAGTTGGTCATCGGCTAATAAATTTTGTTGACGCGATGACCGCACATAGAATAGAAAAACCAGCGCTAAACACATTTGAATAGTCAGCCAACCCAGCAGAGACTGAGTTATGAATATCGTTAACTCTTTCATGTATAGTCTCCGGCTAGTTTTTGCCTTGTGTAATGGCCAGTCCCGAGCAATCCCCAATCCCTAATTTCTAATCCCTAGGTTTAGGAATCAAGGGAGTATTTCATCAAAATATTGATTTTGGTATTTTGATTAGATAACAATAAAAAACTAGCATCATGAAACTTTGGTGTACCAGTTGCTATGGAGACAGTGGGATTTTTGGAGATACCGAAACCTTCTTTGGGTATACCGAGAAAGTTTTTATTGAGTGTGCGATCGCCATTTTGATCATCTACTACAGCCACTGCATAGTTTCCCGACTTCAAACCGGAAAAAGTATGAGTTAAAGTACTACCTGTAGGCTTAACACAAGCGCTGGTGATGACATTATTAGTATTCATAGGAAATCCCTGAGCACGAGAGTAAACTCCCATGCAAATCAGTCCTTTTTGGTTAGTGATGCCATTAATTACAACCGTAAGTGTTGCAGTTTGCTCGGCTTTCACCGTTCTGGCAAAGCTAATGCTCAATAAACTAGCCAGCAGTACAGGAATAAAATGAGAAATTTTGAACATATTTTGGTAAATTGAAAAAGTGATTTTACGTGAAAAGTATCTACCACAGCAATTCCTTTAAGGGATGATTTGCTGTTTTTTATTACCGGAAGGTTGCCAACGTTGCCAGATAGTTTGAGCAGACTTGAGTAAATCTTGAAGCAACAAATATTCTGTTCCTCGCAGATGGAGATAAATACTGATGTGACAACGTAGACGCTGATACAAAGTCAGTTTAAACAGCCAGATAGAAACCATATATTCCCAAAGTATTCTCCAATGTGGGAATAATAGTTTTCCTGTTTTAGCTGAGTCAAACCAAACTGTATAAGCATAAAAATCAGGTAAAACCATCGTAGTATTTTGACCTTGGTTATTCGCCCACAAATGATAATTCGGAAAGAACATAGTCAATGATTGTTGGGAATGGCTTCTAGCAAAGAATAGGTATTCAGGAATTTCATAAAATTCACCAAGTAAACCAATTCTTAACAATAAGATGGCATCGGCACTACCATAACTACCCATAGGTGGTATTTTTTTCAGAACCCTGGCACGAATTACTCCATACATTTGATAGCAGAGGTGTTTGGACATCAACTCGTGAAACCGCTTGTAGGGTTCTTCTGCATCTGTGTTGAGTTTAATATTGTAGTTGTGGAGAAAATCACCGTTTTCATCAATGTAATATACATGAGAATGGCACAACACTACTGTGGGATTATTGTCAAGTACCGTAACACATTTGATGAGAAAATCTGAAGCGTGTAAATCATCATAAGCTGCCCATTTAAAGTATTCGCCCACAGATAATTCAAAGACACGATTGAAGTTACGTGAACAACCGAGATTAGTATCATTGCGGTAGTAACGAATACGTTGGTCTTGAGCGGCGTATTCTCGACAAATTGCTTCAGTATTATCTGTGGAAGCATTATCTGAGATGATTAACTCGAAATCTGTAAAGGTCTGAGCTAGAAGTGAATCAAGGGCTAACTTGATAAATTTTTCACCATTGTATACAGGCAGAAATGTTGAATGTCGTTACAAAACTTTACATAGTTAGATATAGTAGTCCTATCAAAGGTGAAAATGTCAACATCTCATAATATCTTCCATCCAATGAACATAACTGATTTGTTGACACATACAAGCTTGAAGGTA
>WGNO01000072.1 GCA_016124525.1 Nostoc sp. RI_552
ATATTGCTTTAGTAATTTCTCCACAAAACTTAAACTTACACAGAATCTTTTTGCTAATTGACGTTGTGATATTCCACTTTCCAAGTATGTATCAAGTATTTTTTGGCGAAAGTCGAGAGAATATGCTTTCATTTTTACCATTAAGCAGATGCACAACCTGATCTTAATCAGTGTACATCATTAGACTGGAAAACGCCGTAGCATAAAAATCAATAGGTATAAACCTCAACATTAATATTGAACAAGTGACCTTTGTCAAGCAAAATTTTAATAGTTCCTTTGCTTTAATCGGTGAGGCTTGTAGTTAGCCCAGTAAGGTTCACCCCTTACCAAGCTAGAAATATTTGACTATATTTTTAGCAACTATTTATAACAAAACTTGACACTGCCCATGATGGCGTAACAAATGGTCACATAAAACCAAAGCCACCATCGCCTCTACCATGGGTACAGCACGGGGTAATACACAGGGGTCATGTCTGCCCTTGGCAGCTAAAACAGTTTCTTCCCCTCCTTGAGTAACTGTTTTTTGCTCCTTTCTAATGGTGGCGGTGGGCTTAAATGCAACTCGCAAAATAATATTTTCCCCATTAGAAATTCCCCCTTGAATACCACCGGAACGGTTAGTTACAGTGCGAATTTCTCCATGTTCATCAATGTAAAATTCGTCGTTGTGTTCAATTCCTGTTAACAGTGTCCCAGGAAAACCTGAACCAATTTCAAAACCCTTGCTAGCGGGGAGGGACATGACAGCTTTGGCAATATCGGCTTCTAATTTATCAAATACTGGTTCACCTAAACCTTTCGGTACATTTCGGGCTACACATTCCACTACACCGCCAACGGAATTACCTTCTTTGCCCATTTGCTCAATTAATTCAATCATGCGATGGCAGCATTCCCCATCAGGGCAGCGAACAATATTGCTTTCAACTTGTTCTAAGGTGACAGTGTTGGGGTCAATTACTCCTTCTAAATCCTGGATGCGCTTGACGTAACCGATGATTTCAATATTAGCAACTTGACGGAGAATTTTTTTAGCGATGGCACCAGCTGCAACTCTACCAATTGTCTCACGGGCTGAAGATCTGCCCCCACCTTGCCAATTGCGAATACCATATTTGGCATCATAAGTTGCATCAGCATGGGAGGGGCGATATTTTTCTGCCATTTCGTCGTAGTCTTGGGGGCGGGTGTCTTTGTTCCGCACCATAATAGCTATAGGTGTTCCCAAAGTTTTGCCGGCAAATACTCCAGACAGGATTTCGCAAGTGTCAGCTTCTTTGCGGGGTGTGGTAATTTTGCTTTGTCCTGGCTTTCTTCTGTCCAGTTCCACCTGAATTTCTGCTGGGGAAATTTCTAGTTGGGGAGGACAGCCATCAATTATAACTCCCACACCCCCTCCGTGGGACTCTCCAAATGTAGTAATGCGAAATAAATGTCCGAAAGTATTGCCCATGATATTGAGAAAAAAGGTTGAGGCTTTTGTATTGTAGCGAAAGTTATTTTTTCAGAAAATGACCAGTTTTTCGGTTTTGGTTATTTAGTTAACCACAGTTGATGTTGCAGGTGGATTTTCCGGCTGTATTGATTCTAAATCCTGATGAGTAAATGATTTAGCATTTGCTCCCGTGTAAGTAGCAACAATATGACCGTTACCTGTCATTTGATATTTGTAAGTTACCAATCCTTCTAAACCCACTGGCCCACGGGGAGGCATTTGTTGAGTGCTTATTCCTACTTCTGCACCGAATCCATAGCGGAAACCATCAGCGAAGCGGGTGGAACAGTTATGAAATACTCCAGCTGCGTTGACAAGTCCAAAGAACGTTTCTACCGATGTTAAATCTTCTGTGATGATAGCGTCAGTGTGACGGGAACCGTATTCGTTAATATGAGCGATCGCTTCTGCTATTGAGTCTACAATTTTAATTGCTAAAATCAAATCGCTGTATTCTGTTTTCCAGTCTGTGAATGTTGCTTTGCTTATGTGGGGTAATATTTCTAAAGTACGTTCATCACCTTTTAATTCCACATTCACATCTTGCAAAGCTGCGGCAATTTTGGGTAAAAATTCTTTAGCTATAGATTGGTGAATCAACAAAGTTTCAATGGCATTACAAGCTGCGGCATATTGAATTTTCGCGTCAACAGTAACTGTAATGGCTTTGGCAAGATCAGCAGCTTCATCTATATAAAGATGACAAATACCATCAGCGTGTCCTAATACAGGAATGCGAGTATTATCTTGGACAAATTGTACAAAAGAGTTAGAACCTCTGGGAATAATTAAGTCTACATATTTATCTAATTTTAACAGTTCTAGAGTTTCTTCTCTAGTTGTTAATAACTGCACTGCATCTGAGTCAACAGCAGTCTGAGATAATCCTGCCTTGATAGCTTTAACGATGGCTTCACAAGAACGAATTGCTTCTTTACCACCTTTGAGAATCACACCATTACCTGACTTGATAGCTAACGAGACAATTTGAATCGCTGCTTCTGGTCGTGCTTCAAAAATAATTCCCAACACGCCCAAAGGACAAGTAATCCGCTTGAGAACTAAACCTGTATCAAGTTCCCGATGAATTTGCACCTGACCAACTGGATCAGGTAGTTTACGGACATCTCGCACCCCAGCGATGGCATCTCTTAATTTATGTTCATTTAACTGCAAGCGTTTATACAGTGGTTTAGCAATACCTTCAGCAGCTGCGGCTTGACAATCAGCTATATTTGCTTGTGTTATGGTGCCCTTTGCTAATTCTAAAGCTTGAGCCACGGCTTCTAAAGCTTGATTTTTCGCATCAGTGGGCAGAAGTGCCAATTTACTGGCAGAGGCGCGGGTTTGTTGGGCGATGGTAATTAAGGAAGAAGCATCTGGAAGAATAGTCATAATTTTTTGAAACATTGAACTGCTTTGATACTCTCCGGGCTAAAGCCGCGGAGACTCTACATTCTAAGTCATAATTTTCTCTAGCAGGTTTTCACTAACTAGAGTATTGATTCCAACTCCTGTAGCGTTAATATGCCTGACGGCACCCTAGGGGAACGGGGATGTCTTCCCCTACTTTTTGCTAATTTTCTTAAAAACCGGGGATTTGGTTCATGATATCCATCAACTATCCTGGGTTGTTGTTTCACTTCTGTTTTAATTAACTTAATGGGATATGTATGAATATCCCATTTACCCAATAATTTAAGTTCACCAACACCTTTTTTGTCGGTAAAAGTGATACATCTTTTTGTTGGGTGTAATGACCATCCAGAGGTTTTATATTTAACTTTCTTGAGCTATTTGTGCTTTTGCCTGTTGCCATAAAGACTCAAACTCACCCAAACTATAGTTACAAAGGGGGCGGTCAACAATGGCCTCCATTTTTTGCAATCGTTGCACAAAGCGCTGATTAGTACCCTGTAAAGCCGCACTAGGGTCAAGATTATACCAACGGGCCAACTGCATAATTACAAATAATAAATCACCCAACTCAGCTTGTTGACGTTCCGGTGTTTCCTCAGCCAAAGCCTGTTGAAACTCTCCTAACTCCTCATCAAACTTTGCCCAAATCCCATCAACATTGTTCCACTCAAATCCCACAGCAGCAGCCTTCTCGGAAATCTTCATCGCTGCCATCAATGGGGGAAGAGTCCGGCTGTAACGAGCGAGTTTAGCACTCAGTTGATGCTTTTCTGGAGTTTCCCCCTTTTCCGCCGCCTTAATGGCTTCCCAATTTTGGCGTACTTCATCCACACCTTGCACGGACACATTACCAAACACATGAGGATGACGACGAATCAACTTTTGAGAAATGCCCCTCGCAACCGCCTCCATCCCAAAGTGCCCAAATTCTCCGGCAATTTGAGCTTGTAAAACCACCTGTAACAATAAATCCCCCAACTCTTCCTTAATAGCCTCCTGACTTCCTGCTCGAATAGCATCAACCACCTCATAAGCCTCCTCAATCACATAAGGAATCAGACTTTCAGGAGTTTGTGCTAAATCCCAAGGACAACCGCCATCAGGACATCGCAACCGAGCCACCACCTCAATCAACTCCCGTAAAGCAGCCAAACCCTGATCCATAAAAACCTCCCCTTAACCTTAGCGCTTACAATGATCTTTTTCGTCTCCCCTTCCTCACCTTCCCACCAGGAAGCAAACTCCCCACCCCCTGCTTTTGCAACCGCTTATAAGCCGAACCTCCCCAATCGCTGAGAGAATGACTCATGGCTCCCAACTCCAGCCCCAAAAATAGAGCCAAATATTCAGTAGTGTAAACCACAAGCCATCGCCTCACGGTCACACCCAAATCCTGCCAAGTCAAAGTGAAAATTCCCAGCTTTGCCCCGATAACCATAATCACCGTAGCCATAACTCCCAGAAAACAGCCCAGATAAACTACCCGTAGAGTTGTACCAATAATTGGTCCATGAGACAAAACCGAACGATGGCGGAGACTTTTTTGATAAGGTAGCCAAAGGAAGCGGAAAATCCCCCAACGTTGGAATTGACGCGAGTAAATATCTAAATCTGGGCCAAACATCAGACCGCTAAACATAAACCCACTTGCAACTAACAAAGTTAAATTGCTACTACGAGTTTGCCATAAAGTCACACCCGCCACTAAGGGCAGAGTATATAAGGTAATGCGATCATGGGTTTCAGCAGAGGGCATATTTCAATTGATCGCTGTGCAAAGGATGACTAAGTTATTGTAGGTTAAAAAAAAGTTTTCCCAAAGGGCTTGCGCGATCAAAAACCTTTTGCTATATTGTTTAAATGTGAAAGGAAACGGGTGGTTAGCTCAGTTGGTAGAGCGCCTGCCTTACAAGCAGGATGTCACTGGTTCGAGTCCAGTACTACCCATGGAAAAAGCTAGGTAAGACTCGACAAAGATTTGCGGTTGAACCACAGCGTAAATGATTCATCGTAATGAACAAATCTTACCACAAACCCTGCCATTAAATAGTAAAACCCTGACACTTTTTTGATAGGATAGAAAGTCTGATTCGTGAAATAACGACTTGAGTATGAGCAAAGGCACCCTGTTTGATAAAGTTTGGAACTTACACACCGTTGGAACACTTCCTTCAGGGCTAACGCAACTATTTATTGGGCTTCACCTGATTCACGAAGTCACTAGTCCCCAAGCCTTTGCTATGTTGCGGGAAAGGGGTCTCAAGGTGCTGTTGCCACAACGAACTATAGCTACAGTGGATCACATCGTACCCACTGACAATCAAGCCCGACCATTTAGCGATGGCCTGGCGGAGGATATGATCCAGGCTTTAGAACAAAACTGCCAGGAAAATAATATCACTTTCCATAACATAGGTTCAGGTAATCAAGGCATAGTCCATGTTATCGCCCCAGAGCAAGGACTAACTCAGCCGGGAATGACGATCGCTTGTGGAGATAGCCATACATCTAGTCACGGTGCATTCGGCGCCATCGCTTTTGGTATTGGTACTAGCCAAGTGCGCGATGTTCTCGCCTCCCAAACCCTGGCTTTATCTAAACTCAAAGTCCGCAAAATCCAAGTTAATGGTACTTTAAACCCTGGTGTTTACGCCAAAGATGTGATACTGCACATCATCCGTACTCTTGGGGTAAAAGGTGGCGTAGGTTATGCCTATGAATATGCTGGTACTACCTTTGCACAAATGAATATGGAAGAACGGATGACAGTTTGCAATATGGCCATTGAAGGGGGTGCAAGGTGCGGTTATGTCAACCCGGATCAAGTCACCTATGATTATTTGAAAGGTAGAGACTTTGCCCCCAATGGTGGAGAATGGGACAAAGCCGTGGCTTGGTGGGACTCTATTAAGAGTGATGCCGATGCCGAATATGATGATGTGGTAGTTTTTGACGCGGCGGATATTTCCCCCACAGTGACTTGGGGAATTACCCCAGGTCAAGGTATCGGCATCAATGAATTGATTCCTAAACCGGAAGAATTGCCCGAAGAAGACCGATTTGTGGCAGAAGAAGCCTACAAATATATGGATTTGTTTCCCGGTCAACCGATAAAAGGCACGAAAATTGATGTCTGCTTTATTGGCAGTTGCACTAATGGCAGAATCAGCGATTTGCGAGAGGCCGCAAAAATTGCCCAAGGTCGTCGCGTTGCAGAGGGAGTCAAGGCTTTTGTTGTTCCTGGTTCGGAACGAGTCAAGCAAGAAGCCGAAGCCGAAGGACTGAACAAAATTTTTCAAGAAGCTGGATTTGAATGGCGCGAACCCGGATGTTCCATGTGTCTGGCTATGAACCCTGATAAACTCCAAGGCAGACAAATTAGCGCTTCTTCTTCCAACCGCAACTTTAAAGGCAGACAAGGTTCATCTTCTGGTCGCACATTACTTATGAGTCCCGCTATGGTTGCTACTGCCGCTATCCAAGGCCAAGTCTTTGATGTGCGCGAGTTGTTGTAATTCATCTGTGGTTTCAAATCAGCAAAAGCCTAGTAAAAATTGAAATTTATGGTCAGTGAAATTACAAAAATCTCAGGGCGCGGTATTATCCTAGCGGGGGATGATATAGATACAGATAGAATTATTCCCGCCCGCTATTTGAAAGCCATTACTTTTGATGGATTGGGTGAAGGAGTATTTATTGACGACCGCAAAGCATTGCAAGGCGAACATCCCTTCGACCAACCCCAGTACCAAGGAGCAAATTTCTTAATTGTTAATCGTAACTTTGGCTGTGGTTCATCGCGAGAACATGCGCCTCAAGCTTTGTCTAAATGGGGCATTCAAGCTTTAATGGGTGAAAGTTTCGCTGAAATATTTTTTGGCAACTGTGTAGCAATGGGTATACCTTGCGTTACAGCCGATGCAGCCACAGTCAAAAAGGTGCAAGAAGTTGTAGCAGCTAACCCCCAAGCACCTGTGACAGTGAACTTGGAGACTTTAGAAGTCCAAGTTGGTGATTACACTACTAAAGTTACCATCAGTGACGGCACACGCAGTACTTTTATTGCGGGTACATGGGATGCTTGCGGTCAGTTAGTGGCTAATGCTGACCAAGTTCTGGCTACGGCTGGTAAACTGCCTTATATCTCTTGGGGTGGGTTAGGCGTGAGTTAGGTTTAATTTCATGGGTGGAAGATTGGTTGGTCAAGTCCTGGGGTGAATATGGACAATAGTGAGGACTTTGGTCCTCACCACAAACTTAAGGATTATTCTTGAGTAAGACAATTTCCCCTTTGCGGTTGATTTCTATCCCCTCCACAAGAAGATGATTTTTATTTAAATAACGCAGCAGTCCCACAGTACGAAAATACTGGTCAATTTCTGGAATTCCCTGTTTATTTAAATAGATGGGGATAATTTGACCTCCAACTAATTTACCCTGGGAATCTAAGATCACTCCTAAGATCATTGAGTATGCAGTCTGAGCCTTTGTGGATAAAGTCCGATATCCAAGAAAGTTACCCAAGGAATAAGCTATTAATTTACCCTTGTACATTTCTATTGCTCTAGGAACGTGAGGACCATGTCCTATGACTAAATCAGCTCCTGCATCTATGACTGTTCGCGCAAACTGGATAGAATTACCTCGGTTTTCTCCATAGAAAAACTCTGTTGTGTTTCTGACATGGAGTGCTGCGGTTCCTTCTGCTCCAGCGTGCATAGATACAACTACAACATCAGCATTCTTTTTCGCCTTAGCTACAAGTGCTTGGGCCACTTTAATATTTTGAATGGAATTATACATATTGTAAGGAGCAAATCCGATCATGGCGATCGCAATATTATTTGCTTCTAAGTAGAGAATTTGATTTTTATGACCTAATGTAGCAATACCAACTTTTTTCAGATTTTTAACAGTATCTTGAAAACCCACCGAGCCAAAGTCCATTGCATGGTTGTTTGCTATGTGAAAGACGTTAAACCCCACGTCAGCAAATAACTTTGTATAGCTAGGTGGAGAGCGAAAAGCGAAAATTTGTCCACCAGTGATATCTTTTGAGGTGTGGGGATAATTCGTGAAGGTGGTTTCTAAATTACCAAGCAAAATATCAGATCCTTGCAAATAGCCTCTCACAGACATTGGTAACAATGTATCTTGAAACTGGGGCAATCTATAATCTGGGAAATTAGTTCCAGGTATAATATCCCCAACGGCTTTGATGCGAACAGTATTTAAGGGTGGGGTAGGTTCTGATTCAGAAAAGAGATATAACTCAGGTTCAGTGACTGTCTTGTTTGCTTCTAAAACTGGTACTTTTCCAAAGGGAATGAATAGTCCGATACCAACACTGAAACACAAACAGCTACTAATAAAACTAAGTGACAGTAATTGCACTACCCTTTGATTCGCCATTGTTTACCCCTCACACAATGGCTTTAGTTTAACTCAAATACCCGTATTTTAGGTATGAATAATGTATTCCAGAAAACTAATTTTCCTAAATAAACTTGAAATCCGAAAAAACATAAGTAAAAATAAAAACGGAGAGGGGGGGATTCGAACCCCCGTTGAGTTTCCCCAAAACGCATTTCGAGTGCGTCACCATCAACCACTCGGACACCTCTCCAAGTATCTATTCAATTAGGGTAGGTGTAGACCGGGACTACAAATCAGCTTTTAGTTACTCATTGCCGACATTTAGCCCAAGAGTCTATTACATACCAATAGCCATGATAGCATCCACAGAGATTTAATGGCTAAGTCAGAACTAAATTATCGCGATGAACAACAGTTTCTGCACCTACATAGCCCAATATGGTGAAAATTTCCTTGGAATGACAACCGCGAATTTTTTGTAGTTCCTCGCTACTGTAGTTAACAATTCCTCTGGCAATTTCGTTACCTTGGTGGTCGCACAACTGGACAGCTTCTTGAGCATCAAACTCTCCTACCACTGATTTAATACCAGCTGCCAATAATGATTTTCCTGCCTGGAGGATGGCTGTAATCGCGCCCGTATCCAAGTATAGTTTTCCCGCAGGTACTAGACCATAAGCTATCCAACGTTTACGGGCAGAAGTTGGTTCTGGCTGTGGTTGAAAGTGAGTACCTAGAGGTTGTCCTTGTAAAATTTTCTCGATGTTGTCAGGAAATCTGCCTTGAGTAATCACTGTACGAACCCCCGCCGCAACAGCAATTCTCGCGGCAGAAATTTTAGTTAACATTCCACCGGTACCCCATTGGGAGCCTTGGGAGCCAGTTTGCACTTGTAATTCTGCCAATTCTTTGAGATTAGTAACCAAAGATATAGGACGAGCATCAGGTACACAACGGGGATCGGCTGAATATAACTTGTCTACATCGGTGAGTATAAATAACCAATGTGCTTCCACTAAACTAGCAACCAATGCAGAAAGGGTGTCATTATCCCCAAATTTCAGTTCTTCCACCGCCACCGTATCATTTTCGTTGACCACAGGAATTACTCCCAGTCCTAGTAATTCCTGAAAGGTGTTGTAAACGTTGAGGTAGCCCTGGCGCTGTACCAAGTCGCTGCGGGTCAGCAACACTTGAGCAATTGGTTGATGTAATGTATTAAATAAATCATCATATATCCGCATTAACCGTCCTTGCCCCACTGCTGCTACTGCCTGTTTAAGAGCGATGGCTTTAGGACGTTCTGTTAAGCCCAACCTAGCACAACCTACTCCCACCGCACCAGAGGAAACTAAGATCACCCGATGACCTTGTTGTCTTAAATGGCAAAGTGTTTCTGCTAAGTTGGCAATGGTGGAAAGCGCTAGCTGTCCGGTTTCTGGTTGGGTGAGGCTAGAAGTGCCAATTTTGACAACAATTGTCTTAGTCATTCGTGATTTTCGCTGAAATTTGTAAAGCGCCGATTCCTCTATATGTGAGGGCCGACGCTCTACGACTTTATTCTTCTCTATTATGAACTAGGGTCTTTATTTGACTGACCCCATATTATTAATTTATATATTGCCCGATTTTTAAATTTTAGGTGCATTTTTTAAGTATTTCTTTAGATTTACTTTCTTAGTGATTTTTCAAGTTTTGTGAATTTTTGTTTCTTTAGCAGTAATGGTAGCCCCTAAAATTTCTGAAATCCAAACTTCAAAATTGCGGATGGGATGAGAACCCAGGGCTACATCAGGATGAACGATTGGATCTACTAAAATAGTAAACATTCCGAGACGATTACCTGCTATTACATCAGTGAACAAGCGATCGCCCACCATTCCTACTTGGTGTACTGGTAGATTCATAGCTGTTAGTGCCGCTCTAATTTTACGTCGTGATGGCTTGGCCGCACCCAGATAATATGGCAAGTTGAGCGATCGCGCGATCCCACCAATGCGGGCTTCACTGAGATTATTACTTACAAGGCACAATTCTGTAGAACTACGTATTTGTTCTACCCACTGTTGCAGTTCTACCGAGGCTACCCCCACCGTAAGAGGCACTAGGGTTTCATCCACATCCAATACTAACCCCTTCAGCCCGTATTGTTGAATAATTTCGGGTGTCAGGTTTAGTACAGAACCTTCTAAAATCAAGTCAGGCTGTAACAGCTTGTTCCAAATCATAGTCAAATATAAAGACTGATAAATAGAAATTATATAGCAGTCCTAAATAAATAGTGACTTCTCCCTGAACTAAAAGCCAGGGGAATTTAATATCAATTGGGACTGCTATGGATGCTTGATTTTAAAATTCTCGATTAAAAATTTAATTTGAATTTTGCATTTATTCCACTTCGTTAAAAAGATGTTCTTCTAGGAGTGGTTGCACTTTTTTAAACTCCTCTGGAGAAAGTAATTTAGGTTGACCTGTGGTTGAAATCCGTGCAAAAAACAGCAGAGGATCAAGTGGTGTATAAATTGCGTATTCTTGTTTTTCCTCATAGAAGCTAGCAAGTAGCTGCAATTGTTCTGGCTCCAAATCTGGTTTTTCATCTTCAATTTCCAAGGTGAAAATTTCTGATTCTTCCACTGCTGGCAAATCACCCGCCACTGTCAGAGCATAGGCAGTATGTTTGAGTATGAGATTTTGTTCAGCTAAAACAGCTTGAGCGGTGCTAAAAATTTCGTCAATGACAGTATCATCATCTACCAAAATGGCTTCTTGTTCCTCGTCGTCACCTTGCCAAGCAAAAATTTCTATAGGTGAGTCCACAGGGAGCAGTAGAACATATTCTTGTCCATCTACCGAGAGTGAATGTTCAACATAACATTCCAGGGTGCGCCCTGTGTCATCGGTCAGAGTGATGGTACCTGCATGAGCATGATCATTTTCTTCAGGGAATGGAGAGGAAAACATAGCCGAAATGTGAAAATTTATAAATACCAGTAGATATACAAATTTCTTTACTGTTTAATGACGAGTTAAGTCAAAAGAGTAGTGTCAGAAATCGATATTAGTTTTGGTGATTAGTTTTCAGAATATCATGTAAAAAGGTATCAATACTCTCAGGCTAGCACCGATCTATGGAAATTGCCTCGCCTGATGTCCAGCCATTGTTGCAAAATTAAAGATGCTGCCTTACGGTCAATTAAACCCTTATGGCGTGATGGGGAGCGGTTTTCAGCTATTAACAGTTGCTCTGCTTGAAAAGAAGTTAACCGCTCATCCACATATTCCACCGGCAATTGCAGTGCTTTTCCCAGTTTTTTGGCAAATTTCTGTACTTGACGAGCCTGGAATCCTAAAGTCCCATCCATGGAGTAAGGTAAACCAATTACCAGAACTTGCACCTGACGCTCATGTACTATGTTGCGGATTTCTTGGACATCTCGATCAAAAGATGTACGCTCAATAGTTGTGATTCCTGTAGCAATCAAACCCGTACCATCGCACCCCGCTACACCAATTCGCTTGCGACCGAAATCTAATCCCAATGCGGAAATAAACAGTTGTGGTTGGTCTTGGGGTGTCAAATTAATTCTCCTGTCTTGTATCTGTTGACTCAGGAATGGGCAATGGTTCTATACTAAGATTTTCGCACTTAAAGGTTATGGGTTCTGATTTAGTTAGCGCTGGTCTATCTGAAGCTGTTTGCTTTCTTGGTCTTGCCCATGACATTCCACCTGGTATCGGCTTACGAGCAGGTTGCAAACCTTGCAACACTCCAGTCCATTGAATTCCGTCTAGGGAGACAAATTTCGACTCTCGCAACTTATGCCAAACTGAACGAGACATAACCAGGGTATGTTCTACACGTTCTGCCCCAATGCGCTCTAAATACTCTTCTCGCTCTGGCTGGTAGTCAGACGATGCTAGTTGTAAACCTTGCTGGGGGAAGTCTTGGGCAATGCGAGCTAATTGGGAAAGCAACTCTGGGTACAACCACGTATAGGCGGGGTGGACTGTCAGCGTAGCAACATGAGGAATTTTACCTTTACGGTCAAGTTGTACTTGAAAATAACCAATGGCTGCTTTGCGCTGGGGTTCAAACACGTAGCCACTGACTACTTCAATTTTGGTTACCCACTGCTTAACAGCATCAGTTAAAGCGCCAAACAAACTAGTTTTAAAGTCCCTTGTGTTACGGTCAAACACCTGACGTACTAAAGGAGGCATTGATGCTGTATCCAACTGATAGAGTAACTGAGCATCGGCGTTACTGACAGGCAAAAGATTGGGCAAATCAGGCTCTGCTTGGGCTAATTCAGCGAGCAATTTAGGTTCAATTTCCCAGTAGGTCATTTCTGCCAAACGCTGAAATCCATTTTGCCGATATAGTGCTAGGGCGTCTTTATCATTAACATTAACTTCTAATACCCAGGTTCGAGCTTCCAAAATCGACTCAAAGCAATGGCGCAAAAGTTGGGAGCCGATTCCTTGCTTCTCCAGGGACTTCACCAACATGATGCGATCAATTCGCCATGTACTGCGTGTACGGTTGAAAGGTGACACTTGAATCATCCCTAATAGCGATCGTCCCTGTTCTGCTACGTAGGCACAGAAACGATACTGTAGAGGGTTAGGAAACCAACTTAAAAATTTGAGGAATCCATACCAACGGCGTAACCATTGCATCTGGCTCACAGCAGACTGAGCCTCTTTGGGAGTAAGGCTGGCCAATGAGTCTTGAGTTATTTGTTCTATCCCATCCAGATCCCGGTATTGGGCTGGGCGGATGACAACGCTGATGTTTCGAGGAAGTAATGAAGTCATTTTAATTTTATCTGCCATTTAGCCTTAACTTACTGGGTCAGAGGAAGTATTGCAATAACTAATTTTAACGGCTTTGGCCTTCTATTTCATGCTCCCAAAGAGTGATTTTTGTAACCAGATACTAGTATGTGATGGTATATTAGTTAACTAACTTAAAAAAGCAGGGCTGATGAAATCTACAACCTTATTGTTGATTCAATAACATCCCATCTCATGTTATCAGAAAATGCGGTTTAAAACCCTGTACCGCCATAACGGCGTTAATGTATAGGCCTTAAATAACAAACATATAGTCAGATATTCACATCTGTGATACAGCTTTAAACTAAACTATTGCTAAAATTCTCATCTTTCTCATCCAATCTCAGGATTCGGTAACCTATGAAAATTTAAACATCTTTAAACATCGAGAGTCTAGTACTTGACCGATACTTGTTTGCTAACATTCACTAAGAAATACACTCTCTAAGAGAGGGCTTACCAACCAATGCACGTTGGCCTAGGGTGGGGGATAGCCCATAGGAAAATCCCTCGCGCACCATTCATTATTTATGTCCCGGCTCATTA
>WGNO01000051.1 GCA_016124525.1 Nostoc sp. RI_552
GCCATTGGCTTTGACACAGATAATGTTGTAAATAGCGCACAAACAACATTCAAACTCAGTGGTACTCAAAATTGGGGACTAGGAGACTTTAACAATTACACCATTGGTCAAGGTTGGAAGAGTTACACAATTAACGTGGGAGATTACTTCACGGGAGATTTTAACTATCTCACCTTTGCCAATGACCATGATGTACTAAATCCTGATGCTCGCAGTGAGTTCCGTAATCTGAAAATCTATGAAAATCTATGAGAACACCAACAACGTCAGGGTTAACATCAACGCTCAAACCAACAACTACCTTGGTTCCAAATAGTACCGCTCAAGATTTATTTGGTAACTTGAATGCCGTGACTGGGGCTGGTACTTATTCTGTGAATGACCCTGGCTTTGCCCAAATAGGTACTGACGAGATTTATGTTTTTAATGGCCAGTGGGGTTCCTTAGATTACGCCTTAGCTAATGCTAGTTTGTCAAAGGAAGTTACTAGTGCGAGCAAATGGCACATCAACCCCGATGAACCTAACGTCTTTGACTACAACACCAACTTTAAGGAAGTTAATGAAAACCACTAACACTATTCGCTTTTCTCAGTTCAA
The DNA here is from genome assembly GCA_016124525.1 of Nostoc sp. RI_552. Classification (GTDB taxonomy): domain Bacteria; phylum Cyanobacteriota; class Cyanobacteriia; order Cyanobacteriales; family Nostocaceae; genus Umezakia; species Umezakia ovalisporum. The sequence goes on from WGNO01000051.1 coordinate 600, forward strand.
TGCTTCCCTCAACCGCAACGCCGACGGTAGTTTGGTAAGCGATTTATCAACTCCAGACAACACCCAAGCTAAAGCAGTTGCGGAAATTATTCAGCGCAATAACCCAGACGTATTGCTAATTAATGAATTTGACTACTTTGAATTGAATCCTACCCAAGGGGTTGAACTATTTCTACAAAATTATCTAGCTGTTAGCCAAAATGGTGCAGAGCCAGTTGACTATCCTTATTTTTACATCGCCCCCTCCAATACAGGTATTGCTTCTGGGTTTGATTTAAATAACAACAGTGCAGTTGTTACAACCCCCGGTACCCCTGGGTATGGGGATGACGCTTTGGGTTTTGGAAATTACCCCGGTCAATATGGAATGTTGCTATTGTCTAAATATGAAATTGACACAGCTAAAATTCGCACCTTTCAGAAATTTTTGTGGCAAGATATGCCCAATTCTTTGCTACCTACCATAGCAGCACCAGAAAATGAAAGCCCTTGGTATTCTCCAGAAGAACAAGCTATTCTGCGTCTTTCTTCCAAAAGTCACTGGGATGTACCAATTAAAGTAGATAATGAAGTAGTTCATGTTTTGGCCAGTCATCCCACTCCGCCTGTGTTTGATGGAGATGAAGACCGCAATGGCAAGCGTAATTATGACGAAATTCGCTTTTGGGCTGACTATGTCACACCAGGAAAAGGAAATTATATCTATGATGACCAAGGTACTTACGGGGAGTTAGCTGCTGGTTCTCGCTTCGTAATCATGGGTGATTTAAACGCTGACCCTGTTGATGGAGACAGCTTTGATGACGCAGTTTTGCAATTACTACAAAATCCCAGGATAAATACAAACCTTATTCCCAGTAGCCTCGGTGCAACTCAACAGTCAGAAATACAATCCCGTGCCAACCTCAACCATAAAAGTAATCCAGCCTTTGATACAGCGGATTTTGCTGATGGCAACCCAGGTAACCTACGGGCTGATTATGTACTTCCTTCATCGGACTTACCAATACACAATTCAGGAGTATTTTGGCCTCTCAACACTGACTCTAGCTTTCCACTGGTGAACATTTTTCCCTTTCCCAGCTCAGACCATCGCTTAGTGTGGGTAGACGTAGAAGTAGGAGCAACTCCTCCTGGCAAAACTGTTTCTAATATAGAATTTCTAGAACAAAGTATATTTCCCACGGGGTTCGTTCCTACCACCTTAGCAGAAAACAACTCTATTCCCGTGGGGGGATTGTCGGGAGTTACTTACAACCCCGCCAACAACTTTTACTATTCCATTTCCGATGACCGCTCACAGTTTGGACCGGCCCGCTTTTACACCTTCCTTCTTGACCCTGTTACATCACAAGTAACTTTTACCAACGTCACCTCCCTCCAAGACGCTAACGGTAATTTGTTTTCTATGTTCAGCCTTGACCCAGAAGGCATCGCTTTGACTAAGGATAATACTTTGTTTGTTTCTTCTGAAGGAGAGGTAAATCTAAGTGCTGGACGTGTAAGCAATCCTTTCATTAAAGAGTTTTCTTTAAGTGGGGAAGAAAAGCGATCGCTTTCCATACCAACTAAATTTTTACCAGTAATAGTTAACAACCAGCAAACCACCGGGGTGCGGAACAATTTAGGCTTTGAAAGCTTGACTATTTCTCCTGGGCAAAAAACTTTATACACAGCCACGGAAAACGCCCTCATTCAAGACGGCAACACAGCTTCGGTAAGCGAAGGAACTTTTAACCGCATACTTCAATATAACTTACTTACCGGACAACCAGAAAAGGAATACCTCTATATCACGGAACCTGTAGCTTCAAGTCCTGGATTTGAAGCTACAGGTTTTAGCACCAACGGACTAGTAGATATACTAGCCTTAGATGACCGTGGAACCTTACTTGCTTTAGAGCGTTCTTATAGTGTAGGACTTCCAGGTACAGGAAATACCATTCAGCTTTTTGAAGTTAGCTTGCAAGGAGCAACGGATATTGGTTTCTACGAGGCTCTCAATGATTTGAGCTCTGAAGAACTAGCTGCTATCCAACCTGTTCAAAAACGCTTGGTTTTAAATTTAGATGACTTAAATTTGTCAACTTTAGTTGATAACATAGAAGGATTAGCTTTAGGTCCCACACTACCAAACAATCAACAGAGTATAGTTTTGGTTAGTGACAATAACTTTAATGCTGCACAGTTTACGCAGATTTTAACCCTAAAAGCAGACTTGGTTCCCACAGTGACTTCTAGGGTAGAAACTCCGGACTTGTATGATGAAGAAAACCAAGGAAAAGCTGATGCTGACGACCCTGCTATTTACGTCAATGCTACTAACCCTGGTGATAGTTTGGTGCTGACGGCGCTAAAAAATGGTGGGTTACAAGTTTACGATTTATCTGGAAATTTATTGCAGACAGTCAATCCCGGTAATGTGCGTTACAACAACATCGACTTACATTACAACTTTACCCTGGGTAATGCAGATATAGACATTGCCATAGCAAGCGATCGCCAGAACGATACTATAGCATTCTTTAAAATCCATCCCCATGGAAACTCCCAGGGAAAGTACTTAGAAGACATCAGCGATGAAAGCATCAACCAACTATTTCAAACAGAACCCTTTGCACCACCCTACTCCACATCTGAGCGCAGCGCCTACGGTATTGCATCCTACCGCAGCCCCATAACCAAAGAATATTACGTATTTGTCAATCGCCGAGAAACGGCAGACGTTGCTCAATTTAAGCTGCTAGATAAAGGTAATAACAAAATTGGCTTAGAGCGAGTAAGAGAATTCACTATACCCACCATAGCAGACCTCAACCCCCAAACAGAAGGAATGGTGGCGGACCAAGAAACAGGCTTCCTTTACATCGGTCAAGAAAATGTCGGTATTTGGAAATACCAAGCAGAACCAAATAGTGGTACAACCGGCAAACTCATTGACCGCGTTCAGGAATTAGGAGGCAAGTATCTCAGTGCTGACGTAGAAGGATTAACAATTTACTACAGCGCTGATGGTACAGGCTACTTAATAGCATCCAGTCAAGGAGATAACACCTTTGCTGTGTATAACCGCCAAGGAAACAACGACTTTATCGGACGCTTCGGCGTTGGTAAAAACGGCGCTATTGACAGTGTGCAAGAGTCAGATGGCGCTGACGTAATCAATCTCCCTCTGGGTGCAAACTTTCCCTACGGTCTATTTGTTACTCAAGACGGTAGCAACGACCCCGCCAAGTTAGTTGAAGATGACGGTGAACTAGAAAACGTCAACAGCAACTTTAAACTTGTTCCTTGGGAAAACATTGCTTTTGCTTTCCCCGTTCCACTCAATATAAACACCAACAGTTACAACCCTCGTAATATCATGACACAACCTAAACTGACCAACTACGACTTTCAAAACTTACCTTTACTCGGAACCACTACCGCAGGAACCGATATTCTTCTGGGAGGGTTTTCGGGACTATACTTCCAAGGCTTTGCAGAAAACGGCGACCTAAAATTTATTACCCATACAGACCGGGGTCCCAATGGAGCTGCTGTCAATTCCAATAGACCTTTTTTACTACCCAATTTCCAACCCGAAATTATTAGTTTTGAACTGAACCGTACCAGTGGAGAAATTACCATTACACAACGTCTGGGCTTAACCCGTAAAGATGGCATTACTCCTTTAACGGGCTTACCCAACCTACAAGCTCAGGATGCTGGTTTAGGATATACTGACGAGTTTCCTGTAGATTTAAACAACAATCCTTTACCTAACGATGTTTTTGGCGCAGACTTAGAGGGTATTGTCCAAACGGCAAATGGTGACTATTGGCTAGTAGACGAATATCGACCCGCCATTTACCATTTTGATAGCGAAGGTAAATTAATGGAACGGTTTATCCCCCAGGGTACCGCTGAATCTGTTGGTCAAGAAGGTGGAACCTTTGGTACAGAAGTATTACCAGCAGTTTATGCTCAACGTCGCGACAATCGTGGATTTGAAGCCGTAGCATTAGAAGGCAATAAGCTGTATGCTTTTATTCAAAGTCCCATAGATAACCCTGATTCCACCAACGACTCCACTTCAAGAAACTCCGCAAACATAAGAATTCTAGAATTTGACGTTGTTACCAAAGCCGTCACCGGTGAATATGTGTATTTATTGAATGACATTTCAGGCAGTGGCAGCGCCAAAACAGATAAAATCGGGGATGCTGTGGCCTTGGGTAAAGGCAGGTTTGCTGTAGTAGAGCGCGATAGTCGATCTGGTGCCGATGCTAATAAATTGATTTACGAAATTGACCTAGCTAATGCTACAAATATTAACTCAGCCAACCTAGTCTTACCTGAGGGCAAAACCATTGAAGAACTTTCCCCAGCAGAGTTGACAGCAGCTAATATTTCTGTTGTGGGTAAAAGTTTAATTGCCAATGCTGCTCAACTCGGTTACACTGGCGTGGAAAAATTAGAAGGTTTAGCTTTAGTGACACCCAACACCTTAGCCTTATTAAATGATAACGACTTTGGTGTAGATGGACTCGTTCCTCAAAAATTGGGAATCCTCGAACTGCCCAACAACATAGCTTCGCCCCAGGTAACCTTAGTTGGGTTTGCTTCCTTGCCGGCAGATACTTTTGCTGAAGGTCCTAGCTCCGGCAGTGCTATCACGGGTAACACCAATGGACGGGAAGTGCCTTTTGCCTCTCCCCCTGTTCAAGGTTTTAGTGCTGTGCAGGTTGCAGATGAGAGTTCTTTCTGGTTTTTATCAGATAACGGATTTGGTAGTAAAGCCAACAGTCCTGATTATTTACTGCGAATTTATCGAGTTGCGCCTAAGTTTCGGGGAGTTGATGGGGATGGTAGTGTAGAAATCCTAGACTTTGTCCAACTTTCTGACCCTGACCAAAAAGTTCCTTTTGCTATTGTTAACGAAAATACTTCTGAGCGGTTGTTAACAGGTGCAGACTTTGACATTGAGTCTTTGGTAGTTGCCAAAGACGGTAGTTTTTGGATAGGGGAAGAGTTCGGACCTTATTTACTGCATTTTGACCCCACCGGCAAACTATTAGCTGCTCCCATTGCTACCCCCAACACTTTTAATTTAAAAACTCTCAACAATACCCAGCCCCTAGTTATTGGACATCGGGGTGCTAGTGGAGAATTGCCAGAACATACTCTAGGGGCTTACAAATTAGCCATTGAACAGGGAGCAGACTTTATTGAACCTGATTTAGTTTCTACCCAAGATGGACATTTAATAGCACGTCATGAACCTAATTTAATTGCCACTACCGATGTAGCTTTACGTCCTGAGTTTGCTGACCGCCGCACCACTAAAATTGTGGATGGTGTTTCTGAGGAAGGTTTCTTTGCTTCCGATTTCACCTTAGCAGAAATTAAGACTTTGCGGGCTGTCATGCCTCAAGGTTTCCGTACTCAGGTGTTTAATGGAGTTTATGAAATTCCTACTTTGGCAGAAATTATTGAGTTGGTACAGCAAATAGAGGCGGACACTGGTAAAAAAATAGGTATTTACCCTGAAACAAAGCATCCTACCTATCATGATCAATTGGGTTTGTCTTTGGAAGAACCTCTTTTAGCTACTCTAGCAGTTGCCAACTTCACGGACCCTAGCCGAGTATTTATTCAGTCCTTTGAAGTAGGTAACCTTAAAGAACTTAGTGAGCAAACTGATATTCCCTTGATTCAGTTGCTAGATGCTATTGATGTCAACCTTGATGGTTCTCTTATAGAAACTCAACCTTACGACTTTGTTCTTAGTGGTGATCTTCGCACCTATGCAGACTTGCGCTCTCCTGCTGGCTTACAGGAAATTGCCACCTATGCTGATGGTATTGGACCTTGGAAGCGTATGATTAGGTCAGTACAAGGGGTGGATTTAAATGGGGATAATCAAGCTGATGATGTTAATGGTGATGGCGTAGTTAATGATGCAGATAAGACTTTAACTGCTCCCACAAACTTAGTTCAAGATGCCCACAACGCTGGTTTGTTGGTTCATCCCTACACTTTCCGCAACGAAGCACGTTACCTTTCAGGGAACTACAATAATAACCCCACGGCAGAATACATCGATTTTATTAATCTCGGTGTTGATGGTTATTTTACGGATTTTCCAGCCACAGGAGATGACGTGCGAGACCAGTTGACTGGTACACTAGTCATGTCTCCTGACAGTCCTGAATTGTTACCTCCTTTATTTGCTACCTTGGATGGTAAGCCTCCTTTGGTGATTGGACATCGCGGTGCTAGTGGTTTACGTCCAGAACATACCTTAGTTGCTTATAAATTAGCGATCGCCGAAGGTGCAAACTTTATAGAACCAGACTTAGTTCCCACCAAGGATGGACAGTTAATAGCACGTCATGAAAATGCCTTAGCTATTCTTAATTCTGATGGAACAGTGAACAGGACTGACACTAGCACCGATGTGGCCTCACGTCCAGAGTTTGCCGACCGCTTAACTACTAAAATCATAGATGGTCGTGTTGTAAGAGGATGGTTTAGCGAAGATTTCACCTTAGAAGAAATCAAAACCCTCAACTCCATTGAACGCTTGCCAGACTTGCGGAGTACCAGATTTGATCAAGATGAACTAAAAGTACCCACCTTAGGAGAAATTATTCAACTAGTAAAAGATGTAGAAAAAGAAACAGGAAGAAAAATAGGCATTTACCCAGAAACAAAACATCCCACATTCTTTGCCACAGAAGGTAAGTTTTTAGATGGTAATTCCCCCATCAACATGAACCTGGGTCAAATGGTAATTGATACTTTAGTTAGAGAAGAATTCACAGACCCGGCCCGAACATTTATTCAGTCCTTTGAAGTGAGTAACCTCCAGGAACTGAATAATGTGATTATGCCCAACGCAGGGGTAGATATTCCTTTAGTTCAGTTGCTAGGAGGTGCTAGTGGTAGACCTTACGACTTTGTTCTCAGTGGTGATCCTCGCACCTATGGCAACTTAACTCAACCTAGTGAATTGGCTAATATTGCTACCTACGCCGATGGCATTGGTCCTAACAAGCGCTTAATTGTACCTTCAGTGGGAGGAGTGTTGCAAGCCCCAACCACCCTAGTGGAAGACGCTCACGCCGTTGGTTTATTAGTTCATCCCTATACCTTCCGAAATGAAGATGTATTTCTTGCTCCAGAATACCAAAACGATGCCAAACGAGAATATCAACAATTTATAGAATTGGGTGTTGATGGGTTCTTTTCTGACTTTCCCGGTACAGGAAGCTTGGTGGTAAACGAATTGTTGGGAGACCCCAAAGAAGCCAATTTAGCCCGGTCTCGCGGCTTTGAAGGCATGGCTATTAGTTTAGACCAAAAGACCTTGTATCCCATGTTAGAAGGCACAGTTTTAGGAGACCCCGCCAATTCTTTGCGTGTCTATGAATTTGATTTAGAGACCAACCAATACAAAGGTTTGGCTGGTTACTACCGTATGGAGCAGCCCAACCATGCTATTGGTGACTTTACGGTAATTAACGAAAATGAGTTTCTGGTCATTGAACGAGATGGTGGACAAGGTTCTACTGCTGGGTTTAAGAAGATATTCAAAATCGATTTGTCTCAACAAGATATCAACCAATTTTTCATTAAGGAAGAAGTTGTTGATTTGTTGAACGTTCAAGACCCCAATGATTTAAATCAAGATGGCGACACAACGTTTACTTTTCCTTTTGTAACCATAGAATCGGTGTTGGTTATAGATAAGGATACCTTGCTAGTAACTAATGACAATAATTATCCTTTTTCTGTGGGTAGACCCCCAGCGATAGATAACAATGAAGTTATTTTGTTGAGGTTGCAGCAGCCTTTAAATTTACCCAGTCCCGCAGTTAGTGTAACTGCTCTTGGTAATGTTAATGAGGGTGGTACGGGGGTTTTTCGTATTTCTCGGTTAGGCAACACCAGCCAACCCTTAACGGTTAACTATACAGTCGCTGGGGATGCAACAAGTAACCTTGATTACGAGGAGCTTAGTGGTAATGCTGTCATTCCTGCCGGTCAAAGTTTTGTAGATGTGTCAGTTAACTTAATTGATGATGATTTTGTAGAAACCGAAGAAACTATTGTTTTTGACTTGACAAATAGCCCAGAGTATGTGTTGGAAACAGCTAAAGCCACCATTAGCATTGCTGACAACGATTTACCCTTGGTGAATAATGGTGATAACTTTACAATTCGCGGCAGTGGGGAGACGGTAAGGTTGCAAGTCAGCTTAACTCAAGCTCGACCAAATCAAGTCCATGAACTCGGAGTGTTTAAAGTAGATGATGCCCTAGGTAGAATTGATGGAATTGCTCCCGGAGACGATGGCTATGCTTTAGCTGCCCTAGAACGAGCACAAGGAATTTTTTCTACCGTCAATAAGTTGCCCAGGGGCGCTGGCAGAAATGAGCTTTCTCGGTTACTAGAGTTTAACTCAGGCGATCGCTTACAATTTTATGCTGTGCGCAATGGCACAACAGATGAAGTAAAAGCAGGAGTTGTACCCATTGCAGACATGGTTATCGCTGACAGTGCTGTGCAAAATGTAACAGACTTGGGTAATGATGAATTTGGGTTAGCTTGGAGGCTGTCATCGGTGAGAAATCCTAGCTATAAAGACTTTGAGGTGAAGATTCAATCCGTAGAAAAAGCCTTACCTTTAGGTACTTCTCAAGGTGATTTTATTGATTTGCGTTCAATTACAGAGTCAGTACAAGCAGAGTTTTTAGTTGCACAGGAAGGAAGGTTAAATAACTATGTTGGGTTTTATGCCATCACCGATGAGAATGGTGGCATCGATTTAGATAATGATGGCATTGCCGATGTTTTACCAGGTGAAGATGGTTACACTCAGGCAGCCATTGATTCTCGCGTTTCGGATATTGCTTTAACGGCCACAGGTAGACGCGGTGTTAGTTATACAGCTACCCTAGTTCCTGGTGTCTTGTTGGCTCCTTTTGTTGTTGTTGATGGTGGATTTGATGATATCGGTGATTCTGTTTATTTCCCCTTCTTAGGGGCTAATTCCACTGGAATAGACCATGTGAGTTTGTTGGGTGATAATGTATTTGGTTTTGAGACTTTACAAGGTCGTCAAGATTACGCAGATATGGTTGTTAGAGTGAATTTCACCGTTTAATAGTTTAGGCGAGGCATTCTAGAGAATGCCCCCTAGTTGAAGTATAAGTAGAGGCTGTCTGGAGAGGGTCTCTACTTTTTTTGTGTTTTGGGGAGGGCGTGGTGCTACTGGAGATTTAGTTCAAATACAAGGATATTTAAATCAATTTACTACCGTAGGGCAGAAATGTTGACTGTCCAAGTTGTGCGTCGGTGATACAAAACTTGAGCAATTAATGACTCTATTCTTAATAGACAATGAACTTTATCTGGGTAAAACGCAAAAATTGTAAATTTTTATTGCAGGATTCAACACTTCTGGATGCAAGGTTACTACTTGTGGAAATTACTGAAAAAGATATCCAATCTTACCAACAAGAAATTGTCAGAGGTAGGAAATCAATTCCAGATTATAAGTTAGCTGAGTTACTGCACAAATTACAACAATATCAACCGCGAGTAATTGGACTGGATCTTTATCGAGATTCTCAAGACCCTAAACAACCAAACCAGAGAAACTTGGTTGATGAACTAAAAGCAGATACAGTTGTTGTCGTGTGCAAAGGTAAAGATCATAAATTTGACCCTCAAGGTGTAAAACCTCCCGAACAAGTACCTGTAGAACGTCAAGGTTTTACCGATGGAATTGAAGATTCTGACTATATCGTTCGGCGGCAAATTCTGATGATGGAGCAAGAACCTTCATCTGCTTGTCAAACCAATTTTTCATTAAGTTTTCAACTGGCGTATCGTTATTTATTTCACGAAAATATTCAAATTAATAATTTAAATAAGAATTATATCAAGTTTGGCAGTAAAGTATTGCAACCCTTAAAGCCTGGGCGGAGTGGTGGTTACCAACAAGGGGTAGATTTAGGTGGCTTTCAGGTCTTACTCAACTACCGCGATCGCAATTTCCAGAAAGTTTCTCTAGAAGATATCTTCAATGATAGAGTCAACCCTGATTTAGTCAAAGATAAGGTAATCCTGATTGGAGTCACGGCTAACACTGTCAGCGATATTTGGTCAACTCCCTACAGTGTTGTACAACAGCCTGCAAGAATACCGGGTGTGTTGATACAAGCACAAATGGTCAGCCAAATTATCAGTGCTGTTTTAGATCAACGAGTTATGCTGTGGGTTTTGCCTTACTGGGGTGATATTCTGTGGATTTTTGGATGGTCTTTCATATCTGGTTTAATTATTTGGCGTATTGATTCACGTTTAGGTCAAGGCTGCACTATCGTGACTACAGTTATAGTTTTATACGGATTTTGTACAGTCATTATTAGTACATCGGGGGCATGGGTTCCTTTTGTGCCTTCAGCCTTAGCTGTGATTTTAACTGGGTTTTGTGTTGCTACACGTAAGTAAAACCCTATTTATATTGGATTTAATAGATATAATATGTTTCCGTGAGCATTACTAACTTGCTCGTGTCTGTGAAAAATTAGTCGGCCAACTGTGAATAAAACCAAAAAACCCAACTAATTAGTTAGTAGCGAACAAAAAACTTTCTAACAATCCCAGATTCAGGAGATGACCATGGCTAATTTTCTTTTTGCTCCCTATCTTGAAATTGAAAGCCAGTTTTATGAATGGAACGGCAGTAAATATCTCTTAACCGGAGCTGCTACATGGGAAGAAGCTCAAGCTCAAGCACAGAGTTTAGGTGGAAATCTTGTCACCATTAACTCTCAAGCCGAACAAGACTGGCTAGTTAATACCTTTGGTGGTAGTGAACAACTGTGGATTGGACTGACAGATAAGGATACAGAAGCCGATACAGATGGCACTAAATTTAAGTGGGTGAGCGGTGAAACCTCTACTTACAGGAACTTCTTTACCAATGAACCAAATAATGCTGGTAACGAAGATTATGTGGGGATGAATTATAATGCTGCTGGCAAACTGTTGACTGGGAAATGGAATGATTACGGCAGTGGCGCTTCTTTAAGAGGCATTATTGAAATCAAAGAGTATAACACTATCGTAGGTGGATATTTCCCCGAATGGGCAACATATGGTCGTGATTTTCAAGTCGAGGACATTCCAGGGGATAAACTAACTCATGTTTTTTATGCGTTTACAAAAATCGACGAAAATGGAGAAGTAGCAATATACGATCCTTGGGCGGCGATACAACATACATTTAATGGGAAGTATACTCGGGAAGAATCAGATCAAGGTTTAGCGGGTAATTTTGCTGAACTCCAAGCTTTAAAACAAGAATATCCCCATCTGAAAACCATGATGTCTATTGGAGGTTGGTCACTTTCTGGTCCTTTCTCTGATACAGCTTTAACTGAAGCCTCACGGGAAAAATTTGCTGCTTCTGCAGTAGATTTGATGGTTCAATACGGTTTTGATGGCTTGGATATTGACTGGGAATATCCTGTTAGTGGGGGTTTAGAAGGTAATATTAATCGTCCAGAAGACAAACAAAATTACACCCTATTACTAGAAGAAATACGGGAAGAGTTGGATGAACAAGAAGCTATAGATAATCAAGATTATCAGCTGACTATTGCTTCCCCTGCTAGCTTGTCCACTACAAATAACTTTGAGTTAGGGGAAATTTCTGAACACATTGACTTCTTCACTCTCATGGCCTATGACTATCATGGTGCTTGGGAAAATACTACCAACCATAATGCTCCTTTATATGCTGTTCCAGGACAGCAGTCCATAGACTCTACCATAGACGCCTATCTTGATGCTGGGGTTCGTGCAGATCAGATAGTTCTGGGAGTTCCTGCATATGGACGCGCTTGGTCTGGTGTACCTAGTACCAATAATGGACTATTTCAGTCATCTGGTGGTGCGGCTTCGGGAACATGGGAAGCAGGTAGTTATGACTACAAAGATTTGTATAACAAACTCCAAGAACAACCCAGTGTATATACTCGTTACTGGGATGATTTGGCAAAAATCCCCTATATTTACAGTCCTACCGACCAGGGTGGGATGTTTAGTTCCTACGAAGATAGGGAGTCAATTGGTATCAAGACTGACTATATTAGAGAGAAAGGTTTAGGTGGTATATTCTTTTGGGACTTGTCTGGTGATTTACCCGGTGATAATAATGATTCTTTAGTCAGTATTGCAGCGACAAATTTAGCGACTAGTGAGCCGGAAACCCCAGAAATAGCGATCGCCCCCACTAACGCCATACAGTTAGAAGGTAACACAGGTAATACCCCCTACACCTTCACAGTTACCCGCACAGGGGATACATCCACCACCAGCACTTCTAACTGGGCGGTTACAGGTACAGGTGACAACCCTGCTAACGCAGCAGACTTTGGGGGAACCATCCCCACAGGTACGGTCACCTTTGCTAGTGGGGTAACATCTCAAGTAATTACAGTCAATGTCAGTGGTGATACAGTGGTGGAACCAGAGGAAACCTTTACCGTTAGCCTATCTAACCCCAGTAACGCCACCATTACCACCGCCACAGCTACGGGAACCATTAGGAATGATGATACACCACTGGTGCAGGGCGATCGCCAACAAATTACATCATCGGACAATTTAACTGCTGCTCCTAGGGGTAATGTATCTATTCCCCTGTTCTACAACACTTCCAACGGTGACAACACCCTGACCGGCATTAGTCTACGGTTGCACTACAATTCTAATGAATTGAGCTTCCAAAAACCAGACAACCTCTTCAATAACAATCTATTCGTTGCAGTAGAAGACCTAGCTGATAGTAGGAACCTAGACAACGACCCCCAAAGCGATCGCTATGTCCAATTTGGCTATACTGACTTTTTCGGTAACTGGCCTAACCAAACTTTACCGTTAAAGTTAGGGGATTTCAACTTTACCACCACTGAAAACTTTGCTGGAACTCAAGTTAATTTTACTTCCGATAATTTAGCCCCTGGTTATAGCCTAGAAGCAGACCCAATTTTAATCAGTAAGCAGGAATGGAACTTTGATATTGACGGTAA
>WGNO01000049.1 GCA_016124525.1 Nostoc sp. RI_552
ATACCGCGTGATTTTAATGGAGCCGTGGGGATTTTCCTCAAGGCAATGTGGGATACCACCTTCACTGACTCAGTTGGTGATGTTGTACTGGATGTTCACGATATCTCAAATGTCGGAGAATGTCTCGGTTAAAAGTATCAGGTAATTCAGGAAGGCTGCACTATGTTAATCAATAGTTATGGTAACCCTACCAAAATAGCTAAAATTATTGAGCAAGCAAGCTTAAAAACCACACCCAGACCTATATCTGCCAAAATTATCAGTAGTACTCCAGGAAGACTACGATTGAGAATTTCTCCCCCCCATCGTTATCCCGAAGAAATGAAACGTATTGCTAATGTCCTTGAGACACAAACTCACATCCGTCAGGTCAAAACCAGTATTAATTCCGGTAGTATTACCATCCACCATGATGTTCAACATGTATCCTTGGAAAATGTGTTGAGTACACTACTAGATTTAGGATTTAATTTTGCTGATATTACTGAAGGTAGCTCCGAAGCAGCAGAGGATGTGAAAAAGGCAATTATTAATTTAAACAAAAGATTAGAACAAGCCACCAGTGGTGAAGTTGACTTGCGCTTTCTTTTTCCCCTAGGACTGAGTATGTTGGCGGTGAGACAAGTTATGCTCAGAGGTTTCCAACTACAGATTATTCCCTGGTATGTGTTGGCATGGTATGCTTTTGATAGTTTTATGAAACTAAATATTAGTAGCCAATTACCAGTAACTACAGAAAAATCTGGTTGATGTTCCACAAATACCGCACTTTTCAAATAAATAAAATACAAACCTTAACATCATAAATCTTGTGCAGTGGGTGTCCTGTGGGCCCTTGTGTATCCACTCAGATAAAATGCACTGTAAATCTACTTATCCACCCAGAGCAATTCCCAACTTCGCCAAGAAGTCGGGAATGTAACTCTTTGAGGATTCAGCACTTTTGATCAACTGAATACTCGATGTTCCAAAGAAGGCATTTGACGGCGGACTTGTTCCAGGCGAGAGGGATTAATTTCTGCCATAGCAATTCCCGGTTTTTCACCAGCATCAGCTAAAATCACGCCCCAAGGGTCAATAATCATCGCGTGTCCGTGGGTGTGGCGACGGTCGTAGTTATTGCCAGTTTGAGCAGGTGCGATTATATAGGCAGTATTTTCAATGGCTCGTGCTTGTAATAATACTTGCCAGTGGTCTTTGCCAGTAAAGGCAGTAAAGGCAGCAGGTACAAACATCACCTCCGCTCCCTGATCTGACAAATGTCGATACAATTCCGGAAAGCGAACATCGTAACAAACAGAAAGTCCTATATTACCAAGTTGTTCCGAGTAATAAACTGAGGGTAATTCTTCACCGGCTACAACAGTGCTAGATTCTCGATAGGTGTTGCCATCGGGAACGTTAACATCAAACAGGTGTACTTTAAAGTAGCGAGAAAGTTCTTCCCCACTGGGATCAATGAGGATTGTGGTATTATAAACCTTCCCTGTATCTTCTACGGGAACTGGAAAACTGCCCCCCAAAATGGTAACTTGAAAGCGTTGTGCCATTTTTTTGATAAATCTTGCACTTTCAAGGTAAATTTCCTCGGCTTGTCCTAGTTTGTCTTTTTCTTCTCCCATAAAAGAAAAGTTTTCTGGTAACCCAATTAATTCAGCACCTCGACGCACAGCCAGTTCAATTAATTCTTCTGCCTGCACTAAGTTTTTGTGTAAACTGGGCACACTGGTCATTTGAATAGCCGCAGCTAAATAAGACTTCATAGATTCAAGAAAAAACAGTGATTTTGTCTGGTCTAGATTTTAAAAATATATCGTTGCTGAAAGAACTACGGAAATTTTTAGCCATGGGGTCAGCTTTTTTCTAATATCCTTCTGTTGCCATCAAAAAATATCACAATCACTATTGAATCATTAACCCATAAAAATTGGGCATATCCCATCTCCCCCAACCTGGGAAAGAATTCCCCCTCACCGAAAATTGCCTATTCTCGCCGGTGAAGTTTCTAAAAGCCCAGGACGGTTAGAACCAGCTGGTATTCATACAGGACATTGCCTTCACCGTGATGGAGTAATTTTAGCAGTTCATTACAAATCAATATCTACAGAAAGTAGCTACAGGAAAAACTCACACAAAAGCTCAAACTACTTTAACCCGAGTTCATCTTTAACCCCAGCCTATTAAGGTAACATCAATTCAGAAAATCTTGGACATAACTTGTGAATTTCTTCCTGTTCCCAAGTTAAATATAGGGCAATCCCCCCATTATACCCATATGTCCTTATTCCGAGCCACTTAGGTAACATAGGAAGTTAAACCTTGTTTGCAACACAGCACTTTTCAAGTAAATAAAGTACAAATCATAATCATGGAAATTTTGTGAAATGGGCATCTTCACCGCCAAGGTTGTACTTCACCACACCGGAAACTGCTGTAATAGTTAATTCACTATATTAACCTTCTATTTCACAGTGAAGTAAAGAGTCGGATGTTAATCTTTGAGTAAAATCAGACTGTAGCTATCCCAGTAGTGTAATCCAGTCCATTTATAATTCTGCAAACATTGACCCACCCCCCACCTTTAGGTGAGGGGATTGTGAATTGATTAGTTTTCCTGATTTAATTCCATAGGTTCCAGGTTTTACCTGTTTTCTGGTGTCCACCCTTCAGGTTTTGTGCCTAAAGCTAAGTAGAAAATCACCATAAAATCACTATAAAATAGGTAATGCTACATACTAAAAGTGTCCCTGCCAAATCGATATTGGCAGCATCGGTAAGGGTTGTTTAAGTCAAGCTAAAAAACTTCCCTTGGGGAACCTTAACGCAAATAAAACCCTGAATTAGGGACTTCAAACAGACGTTTTTGTTGTAACCAATCCTTACCTAACTGAACAGTAACATCGGAATCAAGAACACCAGTACTGTCAACTCGCACTTCTCCAAATCCTAAAGTATTACGAATTAACTCTGCCTTCTCAGTATCTCCCTGTTGGGCAATGATGTTAGTTACCTCTAAAGTTTCATGCCAAGGTGGAGATATGTAGGCTTGGGGATATCCCGATGCTTGTAAAGTCCTAATCAAAGATTTTATTTCAGAGCGATCGCTACCTGTACTATCTTGAATATATACTCGCAATCCTTGTGAATTCACCTGTTGGAGTTCACTAGTTAATTCCACACCAAAGTGTTGAGACATTAGTCGGGCAATACCAGATTCATTTGGTATCCAATAACTAGCAAGATATTCATCTTTTTGGCCAAAGCGACCTGGTAACATGAACATATGCATATTGGAACGGTTTGTTCCCACACTAAAACCTGCTAGGGCTAATAATTCTTCAATTGTTAAGTTAGTATCAATATTGTCTTTAACTACACTGAGGATTTTAGGTAATTGCCCTAGTGTTCGAGGGTTAAAAGTTTGATCTATTAATGCTCGCATCACCATTTGTTGGCGTTGAACCCGTCCAATATCTCCCAGTTCATCATGACGAAAGCGTAGCAGTTGCAAAGCTTGCTCCCCGTTGAGATGTTGTTTACCCGCCTTTAAATCAATATATAAGTGTTGGCTATCATCTCGGTATTTTAAATCTTTGGGGATGTGTACTGTCACCCCACCCAAGGCATCGATTAACTTACCAACACCAAGAACATTAATTCGGATATACCGGTCAATTGGTACATCACCCAAAAGATTACTTACACTTTTTGCAGTTAAAGCAGGGCCACCGTCAACATTGGCAGAATTAAGTTTTTTCACCCCATGACCAATTACCTCCGTACGAGTATCTCTGGGAATGGAGAGCATGGCTATTTTTTTTGTCTCAGGATCAAATTTCACCAATATCATCACATCAGACAACCCTTCAAAAGAGTTTACCTGTGGTTTATAGCCCAGATTCTGAAATTCTGAGGGAGGGTCCTTTAGGTCAGATGTAAGTACGCTCATCCCCATGACCAACAAATGAACAGGGCGAGTTAATTCCGACAATCCTAATCCAACCCCAGAAATGCGATCGCTATCAAAAACCGCCTCTTCTTGAGGACTTAACGCTGCTTGTTGCAATGGCTTACTGCTTAAAGAAACAGCTAACAGAGCCCCTGCTGTTGCTGAAACCATAGCGATACCGCTCATACCCAGCCAGAACCACAGCCAACCTCCAGACTTAGGTATGTGAGGACTTTGGTGTTTGGATTCGAGAGCTTTCGCTAACTGGTTTTCTTTCGCTGAAGTTCTTTGACTGGTCACAGAGTTCCTCACACTTACTGCTCAAACAAACTTGGTAAATTTTTCCACTGACTGATATGCCACTAAATTAACTTATACAAGTTAAGGTTTCAGTCACCATGCTGACCTACCAGATATTGTGTCAACCACAACACTTATAGGAAGACTTCTCTTTCTTTGTAGCAAATCCGGAAATAAACAAATAAACAATTAACTGAAGTATGACAACAATAAACTAATTTAACCAGCTGTGATGTCAAATTATCTGCCAGTTTAAAAAACCACCGTAATCATACTAGAGTGGGCTGAGTTATGTGTGCCACACAAATCCTGTTCCCAGACCCCCTGGCCAAAGCCACTAAAACTTGAGCAAGGATGAGATTTCTCCTGAATAACTGCAATAATGAACCCAACACCCACCGAAAACTAACCAAATCTCGGAAAACTATTAAAAATTAACATCCCTAACGTAAAAAATTTCCAAGTTCCAGCCCCAGTTGATCACAACAAATACCCCAAGACCTAAGTAAAGGCCAAGGTAATAGACAGATTACTCACAGTTAATTGTTCCCCAGATCCCCACAGCCCATAGAAAATCCACAACCATGGTAAAAAACCAACCACTGGAATAAAAAACTTCTACTCACAAAATAAGCTGAACACCCCGAAGTGAAATGCCGGAAAACATGGTTTTTCAGGATTCCGACGGTTTCAATCTCCCTGGAGTTAAACATCAAAGCCAACCAGAGCGCTTTAGCCCTTGGTGGCATTCAGTGTTATCATATTTTCAGCAGTTCAGGGTAATAAACCTGGATAAACATCCAGTAACCTAATGGTCAGCTTGTGCACCTTGATAATTCAATGTGTAGAGTTCTACTTCCTAGTTCTGGTTTTCCTCCAGAAGTAAGTAAAAAATTCATGGGAACTAGACTAATGGCTTTTTAACTCCAAGAAATATTAAAAAAATATTCGAGTAATCCAGCTAAGGTAAGGCATACCCAAAGTTAAAGCTTGAGGAAAGAACCACCTCTAGGCTAGATAACCTAAGAAATCTGGTTTAAGTGGGCTCGTTGAATCAAGAATCTCCACGTCTTTGGACAGGAGATTGTCAATCAGTTCTATCCCGCAATCGGCTAAAGATGCAGACACGCAAGCTACTCAACTGGTGGCAAACATTTACACCCATAACGCGAATTGGGGCCATCGCCTTATTCGCGCCACTTTTAGTTCTAAATGGTTGGGCCATTTCGGAAATTTTCCATTATTTCCACTCTCTCATAGTTATTTTAGTTGGAGCCTCAGTACTAGCATTTCTGCTCAACTATCCCGTTAGCTGGATGGAGCGTCAAGGCGCCAGAAGAGAACAAGTTGCCATTTTGGTTTTTTTGTTAGCCTTATCAGTGCTATTAGCCCTAGGTGTCACCCTGTTTCCCCTAGCCCTTACCCAAGCCCAGCAATTAGTGGCTCGATTACCAGAGTTAATTGACTCTGGACGTTCTCAGTTAATGATCTTAAACGAGAAAGCAGAAAGCCTGAGTTTACCAATTAACCTTGATGCTCTTCTAGTGCAAATTAATGATCGTGTCAAGAGTCAATTGCAGGCCATAGCCGGACAAGTGCTAAACCTGGCGGTGGTCACCTTCACCAGCCTCCTAGATTTTCTCCTAACCATGGTTTTAACTTTTTACCTGTTGCAGCATGGAGGTGAACTCTGGGAAAGTTTAGTAGAATGGCTCCCCACCACATTTCGCGAACCTTTTTCTAAAACAGTACGCCTGAGCTTTCAAAACTTTTTCATCACTCAACTAATTTTATCCACCTGCATGGCATCAGCCCTCATTCCCACGTTTTTGTGGTTAAAAGTACCATTTGGTCTTTTGTTCGGGTTAACTATTGGGATCATGGCACTGGTTCCCTTTGGTGGTTCAGTAGGTATAGCCTTGACCACCTCCCTGGTAGCACTGCAAGATTTTTCCATGGGCATTAAAGTTCTCATCGCCGCCGTTATCGTACAGCAAATTTTAGAAAACTTAATTGCACCGCGAATCTTAGGTAGTTTTACTGGGTTAAATCCAGTTTGGGTACTAATTTCTGTCCTCACTGGAGCCCGGGTTGGTGGACTTTTAGGCGTAATTGTAGCAGTACCCACTGCTGTAATTATCAAGACTGCTTTAACAGCCTTACGTCCCCAGAGGTTAGGTGAAGCGGAAGAAAAAACCACAGCCTTTATTACAGAAAAATCACCAACAGCTGAACCCAACAATCCACTAAGTGTTTCATAACCCACATCACCTTAACGGCAAATGAGCCATGGGGAACAGGAAATCAAGGGGGAGTCTTAATAATCGCTACTGTGGATTGGTAATTGAACCCATAAACAAAATCCTACCGGTTTGATTATCTCCAATGACAGAGAAAAAGGGACGGTCAACAATCATGCGGAAAGGTTCCGGTTTTTCTTTAAAAGCTGTGGGGACAATTCCCACCGATGTAGTAGCTGCGGCTTCTGTACCTTCCTCGTTGACCTCCACAAAGGTTTTATGTTTAACTTCACTAATTTTCAAATTACTACCCATCCCAGAAAAGTCGGCCTGATTGCTAAAGGCTTCTCCCATCCCCAACCCTTGTAGTGCATCATTAAGTGTAACAGCGTAATCTGTCTTGAAGCGAGGTAAGCGAATAAACCCATCGCGATTTCTAAACCGGGACATCCACTTTTCCCAATTCTCAAAATTCCAGTTTTGATAAAAGGTTTGCAAATCAAACTTTTCTTTAGGCAAAAAGATATAAAAGCTGACCTTGCCATCCGGTCCATAAGGTAAACTTACCGCCTGAAAATCCTCGTTTTCATAGTATCTATATTCCCCAGTTTGAGACATCATCGGGTGTTGCTTTTCTTCGCCGGATATTAACTTAAAGGGATGTTTAGCAGTTTGTGACTTATTAAAGGGATTGCTCCATTCCCCTTTAAAATATATGGCATTAATCAAAAACAACACCTGTTCTGGAGGAACTTCTTCAACTATTTTGTTGATTTTTCCCCCAGTGTTTTCTTGAACCCACTGATTGATAATGTTAGCAGATGATGTAGCATCTTTAAAATCTAAATTGGCGACTTTGGCTCTGTAAAATTCCTTGGTGCTTTGCAGAAACTTCCTCTGTAATGTAGCTTCTTCACTTGCCCATAGGGAGTTAGCAATTGTCAGTTTTACTTGGGAATCAGGATTTTCTACCAACCCTGTTAACGTGCCATAACCTGAGTTAATTTCTGGTAAACTCATTCCCTGGAACTCTAGGGTTTTAGCCATTGCTTCTTGGGTAGCACCCTTGGCACCATTATATGTCATGGCCAGAGCCATGGCCACACTTAAAGGTGAAACAAAAATATTATCTTCACCACTGTTTTTCCGGTAAATTTCTGAAAACAGTTTGAAGCCAAATTTATTATTAGCATCCACCAGTTTACCATCATAAATTGATGTTTTTTTTCCCAAGGGAGTCTCTGAATGAGGTGGATCAGATTGCTTAAGGGAATTTGTACTACCACTAACCTGGGAACACCCCAACACACTGAACAAAACAACACTAGCCGCTGCCAAAACATAACGTCTTCCTAGACTAACACCATAACGTCTTTGTAAGAATTTTCCTTCCACATCACTAAGTTTTTGCCGATTCATTGTCCCGCCTCCTTTGCCCGATATTTTTAACTTTCTAGAGAAAATTGACGTTAAATTATGTTTCGATAGTTCACTATTGCATTTACCACACTGGTAATTTCAGATGGTTACAGTTTTAGTAACAGACAATGACTAGGGGTAATTAAATATAACTTATATCAGCTATGGAATAAGAAAGCTATTTTGACTCATATTGAGACAAAATCACAGTGTAAAATAGTTTAATTCAAAAGTTTTTGTATAATAGGATACTTAACTGCCAAATAATTATTTTTATTGCCTTGTTAATGATAAATAAATCTAATAGTTTTAATCTTCCTAAAGTAAGATAAATTTTCTAAAAAATTGCATTACAATACACATTTTAGCTGAAATACCGCCTCCAAAAGCAAAAATCCCTAAAAGTATTTATGCCTAATTTTTTTGTACATATTCTGAATACGTAATTTTGCCAAGCGAGTTGGTGACAAATCTGGAATATTATTTGCAAAATTAATTTTGTGATCAAAAAATTCATTTAATTGCGCCAAAATAACTTCAAGGCGTTGGATAATGTTTTCACTGCGATACTCTGCAAAAAATTCTTCAGCCAAGGAGTTAGTTTGTGGGGATTTCAGCGCCTTCAGCACACGCTGAACATCATACTCTTTTGAATATCCGGCGATTTTATGGCAATTAAATCCTGGGTCTAAATAATCCGACAATCCACCGTTGACACTAGAAAATACCTGACAACCACAAGCAAGAGCTTCCATTGGTTGTAGTCCAAAGCCTTCGCTGACCGCTTGTTGCGCCCAATATTCAGCAGAGTCATACAGATAAATATGCGACTCATTAAACAGTCTGGGCAAATCTTCTACATAAGAATTGACTAATTTGACTTGACACTGTTTCTTCAAAGCCGGAATCAATTCTTCCATTAAATACTGAGAAGATTTTCGGCCTTGAACTAAAACATCAATATCCCGGTGTAGATGCAAATTTTTAAATTCATTACTAATTTCATTAGGTAAATAGTAAATGAGAGAGTTAGGAGACTTTTGCCCCCAGTAACCCATGGTGTTACGGCTAACTGTGATAATAGGAATACTCCCCGGTAGGCGAAATTTGTAACCTGCACTATGGGCATGATAAACAACATTATATTCCTTGAGCTTAAGAGCTAGTTTAGGTACATCAAATCCCCAGCTAATGACAAAAATTGCCCCATCTAAATTTTTTTCTCTGAGCAAATCATCAATAAACAGTTCCTCTGATTCTCTTTGGCGATAAGTGACCACATCAGCACTACAAATTTGCTGGGCTAGTTTAACTGTTTTTAATTCTGCCCAAAGTCCACCACAAGCAAATTGGCCATATGTACCTGGAACTAAAAAGTATAGCTTTCTCATAAAGATATTGAATTGATAGGATAATTGACACCCTCCACAAAACCCCACCTTCTATGCAAGGATGACGTTGGTCATGGACATGGACTAGCCTTTGGGAATTGCTCGCCGCCGTTGGTAAAAACCAATCACTTTGTTGACGTAGGTGCTACTAAAGCCTTGATTGCACCCCGTGTAGCTACCAGTCATCCACCAACAAGCTACGTTACCCACACTTTGATTTTCATTATTAGTAATGCGAAATTGATTACCTAACTCACGACTGATAATACAGGATACTATGGAGCGTGCAGTGTCCGGGCTATTTTCAAACTGCCTAGGGGTTAATTCTCTTTTGAGACAATATTTTGACCAACCTCTCAGAGTTTCTGCTTTTACTTGCCATTCACTGTAAAGTCCATCATTTTTAATGCCGGTTTGGGGTGCTGCTAATCTCAACGCCTCTACCATTGCTGCTACTTCAGCATTAGACAGCCCTTGTTGTGCTTGACCTAGGGATGACAGTACTCCAATTTGTGCAATTACTGCAAATATCAGTAATGGTATAGTCTTGTTTCTCATATTTCTAGATTCTAATTGGGAATTTTGTGTTGTTAATCACTTTATAAGTTTTTGATAAGTTTTTGAATGGAAAAACCTGTCAATCTTGCCATGTGACTTTTACGAAATGTCCCTGTCTTCCCCAAGGGTCACGATTCACAGTAATACTTTCAATTGCTAAGTTAAAGGGAATAGCCGTGGTAAAGTAGCGCTGTGCTATGTAACCCAAATCAGGTGCGAGTTCTGCTGCTGTGGTAGCCGCCAGTCCTAAACCAATTAATTGCTCAATTGGTCGCAATGGTAGTAACAAATTGACACCCAGAGCCAGTCCAAATGTTAACAACATAGCCACCGATGCATTAGTACCGCATCGGGGATGTAAGGCTAAATCCCATTCACCATTCACCAGACGATTTAAGCCCACTGTCACCGCCCGCCGCAAATCACTGATATTCACTTCACCATAAAGGTAAAATCCTTGTTCTGTGGACAAACCCCCTAATAGTTCGTTATCTACCTGTAGTTTTGAACCTCTACCCCTGGGTGCATAGGCGTTGTTAGTTTCACTGAGAACCCAAACCGTAGCGTGTTCTAAGGCGTGAACTTGTCGCAGCAAAATCATTTCTTTTAACCCTGGGATGAATGATAGCTGTTTAAGTAAATCAGCATCTCCTGTGGGTTGGGGTGCGGTAAAGTCAAAGTTGAAAAAATCAAAGGTAGATGAGCCGCCTGGAACAAAAGCAGAACTATTCATAAAAACACTGCTCTCCTAGCTGATGGAGGAACTTAGATTTTTTTTATCAATGTAACCTTTGGGGTTCGGGATTGTTGCTAATTTTTGTTGATGATTCTCAATGGGGACTAGTTGGTTTGAGATGCTAATCAGAATTTACGCTGGAGATTCCTCTCAAAACAAAGATGTGAGCAAAACAAAAAGTTAGTCCACATCAGCAAATGTTCTCATCGTTTTTGATGGGTAGAGAACAGCAATTAACTTCATCTAGGCAAATCTTACCCCACTGCAAAGCCCAACGCACGAGAGCCACTCGGTTTTCGGTTTGGGTTTTCGTGAGAATATTACTGATGTGGTTATCCACTGTGCGTTTGCTAATCTCTAGTTTGACCGCAATCTCTTGGTTAGTTAAGCCAGCGGCCACCAAGTCGATAATTTGCAGTTCTCTGTCTGAGAGACTAACCGGGGTCTGAGACTCGCCACCAGCCATAACTTTTTCCATTCTCCCTTGGTATATGTACTTATCCTCCTCTAATTCTAGAAGATTCTTTTGATGGGAGGGTTCCAAGTTATGGCATTAATGCAATTGACTATATTTTCTTTAGATTTGGCAGGGATATCAATATACAGCTAACTTAGTAATTTGTCATACTTCTTATTAAAAAAATTAGCAATATTACATAAGTGCAAAAACTGTGACACCAGTAGCAAAAACTACTATTTTTTTGAACTGAAAACTGGCGACAAATAAGCCAAAACTGTTGTAGATTTTATAACGAAAATGCCGAAATTTGCTCCATACTGAAAACTGCCACACATCAAAACAGCAAATTACAGAATTTCCTTACCTTTAGCTCAGGGAGTGTCAAACTAAAATTACTAAGTCAAAATTAACCGCAGCTTCTGAAATGAAATGAGCAATCCCCGTGTTTTGTGCCTTGGTGAAATTTTGTTCGATTGTTTGGCTGACCAATTGGGGCTAACCCTAGAAGAAGTAAAGTCTTGGACTCCTTACCCAGGGGGCGCTCCCGCTAATGTGGCCTGTGCTTTGGTAAAACTGGGAACCTCCGCAGGTTTTATTGGGGCTGTGGGCGAAGATGACCCAGGAAATCAACTAGTTAAGCTATTAGAAGAGGTGGGTGTAGATATCACAGGGGTGCAACGCCATTCCACAGCACCAACCAGGCAAGTTTATGTTGTACGCGATTTGGCAGGCGATCGCAGTTTTGCCGGATTTGGTGAGTATGACACCTCTGAATTTGCAGATACCCGCTTACAAGGGCAAAAATTGCCAGAGTCGTTATTTGAAAACGCAGATTTTCTGGTTTTGGGTACTTTAGAATTAGCCTACCCTGAAAGTGAACAGGCAATTCATCGCGCCTTAAAACTTGCAGAACAATACGACTTGAAGATTATTTTGGATGTGAACTGGCGACCTGTATTTTGGCAAGATTTAAACATCCCTCGGCAAAAAATCCTAGCATTACTTAAGCAAGTTGATTTTCTCAAACTTTCCCAGGAAGAAGCACAATGGCTATTTGATACCTCAGACCCCGGGGCAATTACTTACCGTCTAGGCTCCATTGAGGGAGTACTGGTGACCAAGGGGGAACATGGTTGTACCTATTGTTTAGGTGAAAATGAAGGCCATTTACCTTCCTACGCAGTAAATGTTGTTGATACCACCGGTGCAGGAGATAGTTTTTTGGCAGGATTTATCCACCAGCTCATTGAACATGGTCTTCAAGGATTGCAAAATGCAACAACAGCTCAACGCATCGTTGCTTATGCTAACGCAGTTGGGGCCTTGACCACTATTAAACCAGGTGCCATAGCCTCCCAACCCACTGCTGCTGAAGTTCAAGCCTTTCTTGCTTCCCATAAAATTTAACCATCACTTTGGGAACTGAAAGTTATCCACCGATGGTGTTATCATTAAACCCCCAGAACCTTCAGTTGGGGTAGTCTAGACATATCTACAAAAATACCATTATCATCCTCCTCAAGGCTCTCTAATTGGCTGTTGAGGAGTTTTTCTTACCAAGAAACCACACCCAGTCCCCTAGCTTTAGACATGGGGATAAGTCCCTAACCACTTCAGTTTTTTCATCCAACTTAGCCATATTGTCATCGGTTATCATCCCCTGGGTATTTACTCATATTTTTTACCCACACATATCCAGAAAATCTATTTAAATTTTTAGTGCTGCTAAACCTAGATAGCGTATCCCCTCTGGGGAAATCCAAAAACGGCAAGGTAATACCTCTAAACCCAAAGCAATGGCATCTCGCAAGAGCTTACCATATATAGGATCTGTAATATCACCAGGGGAAAACTCAGTACAATCACCTCTGTTGATGAAATACAACATTACAGCACGACTTTGGGGTAGTAGAGCTGTTAATTCTCGTAAATGCTTTTGTCCTCTTGTGGTTTCCGTGTCGGGAAATAATGCCACACTACCTTCACACCAAGTTGTATTTTTTACTTCTAAATAAATTGAGGGTTCCCCATCGCCACCGGTTAAAAAAAAATCTACTCGACTTTTTTGGTCTTGTCCATAAACCACTTCGCTTTTAACTTGGCTATAGTTTCCTAATTCAGGGAACAAGTATTTTGCTAAAGCTAATTTTACTATGCGATTGGGTAGAATAGTATTCACTCCCACCCAAGTTGGCTGATTATCATGTACCTGAATCAATTCTAGGGTGTAAGCTAATTTCCGCTGGGAATTATCACTTTTAGAAACCTGTACTGCACTACCAACAGCAGATACTCCCGTCATTGGCCCTGTGTTGGGACAATGTGCTGTGACTACTTCGCCAGAGTCAAGTTGAATATCAACAAAAAACCGCTTGTAACGCTTTAACAGTATTCCTGAATATAAAGGTGGATAGCGGTAAAGCCAGTCTGTAATTAATTGGTAATTCATACCCATTGATAGTGCGATGGCGTCAATAATTAATTTAAATTAGGAAGTGCATTACCCCACAAATTCATCCTGGGGTAACTAAGCACTTGTCAAAAGGGAAAAATTACTACCCTATTCTCCAGCATTTCTAAATACTTTTTCCGGGGATGTTCATTAGCACCAAATACCGTTACCACTTGGTATTTCTCTAAATCTGCAATCCATACAGGGGAAGGAATTACCTCCCGTCTAGTATTTCTATCGGGAAATGGATAATCTACCCTAACACCACCGCACAAGTTTTTAGCTTCAGTGTAATTTGGTCTTTCTAATTGGTGGAAATATTGATGTAAAATGTCTAGTGCATATCCCTTGTTACCATCATCTCTATTACTGACAACTATAATTTTACCATTAATATCTAAGGCCTCAAACCAGGTAAAAGAGTTAACTTTACCACAGTTCTTTAATTGACGATGATTGAAATTAACCCCTAACCCTTGCAATCCTTGATAAAAAGCTTCTAGTCTTTGTCTAAATAATCTCTGAAATTCCTGGGGAGTGTTTGGTAGTTTCCAAAATCTATCCTCGGTATCTGGTATAAGGGTAGAACCACGTACATAAGGTCTTGTTTGGCCACGAGAATAACAAGGTCTTCTTGCACCTTGACCAACACCACCTAAATGAAACATTAACCAAGCTAGATTTTTAGCAAGTTTTTGGAGGTTATTTTTTTGGTTTTCTGGTATCTCCGGAGAATAGTTTAATGTTAAAGTACCCTCCTGTTCCCCCACAGGATCATTGTTACGTTGAGGTTCTCTTGTAGTTATCCTCCCTTTCAATACCCTCACCATTAACCAACCATATTTTTTCTCAGGGGTAATTGTGCCAAAAATTTTACCTTCCCATTCCTGAACTTGTGTAGGGTCTAAAACTCCTAATGCAAAAGTTCTAAACCAATAACGCAACATTGATTTAAAAGCTACAGGACGCACTTCCCCATGATTAATTGTATCCGGTCTTAAATTGTTATGGTTATTGATATAAGGTTGACGAAGATTCCTAAATTTTTGTCCACCGTGAATCAGTTGACCTTGTAAAATAAAATCAACTTGGAAAAATTCACTTTGAGGGGTAACTCTACCTGCGGGATTTAGTTGACCATAACCACTATTAACTTGAGAACCCACCCCACCCTGTAGTCCAGTAATTAACCAATGTTTGACCTTTTCTAAAATCCCATGATCTTCACAACCACTAGCTAAACGTAACCCAATTATAAAGAAAGGTTTTTCTAAACTTAAAAATGGGTTGGGATTAGGACTATATTGTATTGAATTACCTTCCCACTTCCAAATATTATTAGCCATGTCCACAGTTAATATATTTGCTGGCCCTTGGTTAGCCTCCGGATAAGCATCGAGAAATACAACTTTACCGGAGCGATGTTCAGGGTTTTCTCCCTCCAGAGAACCGAACCAAGGCGCAACTTGTTTTTCTGCATCTTTCCATTGAATTTGCTGTTGCGTCACAATTTCTCTAATAGCTTGGGTTCTAGCCACCCCCCGCAAAGTGCTAGAAGGAATGTATGGTAAACCCAATGCATCAAAAGCAGGTAACAAAATACTCTCTGGTCCCCGATGTCCACCTACTCTGATCCGCCAAGGACACTGAACTTTAAAACTATTTTCGGCGATTAATTTTGTGCGCTCAGTCAGTTCTTTTAATCTTTCGCTGTAATTAGCCTGTTCGCAGGCCATTTGTAATATTTGTAATTTCGTAGAGTCTTTATACTCAGCCTCAGGCCATCGCATCCATCGCAGATATTCCACAAAACTCGCTCCTGAATCTGGTTTGGGTGGATTTTCTGGATTTATCCAAGGGGAAGGTACAGGAGGTTGGCCACCACCCCCACCACCACCTCGGTTTCCTCTATTACCTCCGTCACCATGAGAATTATTTCTAGACTCATTGGTATTAGATTGACTTCCATTCCGTCGTCTAGGTCTTTCAAATGTCATTAATTTTAGTCTCCTTGAATATCTGAATAAATAGCAGTAGCCCAAAAACTAAATTCCTGTGCTAAAGCCAAACCTAATCCTGTTAACCCCAAATATTCATCTGTATCCAGATTTTTTAAAGTTGCTAAACCCTGGTCATTAGCTAAATTCGGTGTTCCTGAAAGTTCTTGTAAACATTCAAAAAATTTCTGCACAACCTGTTTTTTACCCATCATATTTTTGTCTAAAGCCTTTTCTTCAGCTTTGAGACGCATCATTCCCCAAGTAGAAAGGTAGGTATATAGTTCAACCGCTTGACTTTTTTGTTGCCTTAAACGAACCTCATCTTGATTGGGTAAAAAACGCAAATTATTTAAAGCATCATAAATTGGTGTGGCCATGGTTCTGGGGTCAAAGGTCATATTTGTTTATTCCTATTTATTCCTATTTATTCCTAAGATTGTAAATTCTACATCCATTGTTGGACAAAACCTCGCCCTAAACTTTCCTGTCCACCAATTTGCATAATTTTATTAGCGGCTAATAAATTTTGGAAATCGGTGTAAGATTTTTCTGATGTTCCATTTGCTTGAGAGGTGATTCCCCAAGGTAAATACATTAATGTATCCGGGGGAATAGCTTCTTCGTAACGAAACCCACCGTCTACGGATTTGTGTACATCCAACTTAATTTTTACTTGTCGCCACAAACTCATTTGAATTAATGTAGCGCAATGTTTGTCAGGCAAAACTAACAAGCGATTTGTAAACCTGGTTATAGAATTGGTTGCTGATGATTGAGGGACAAACTCTTTCCATTTATCCCAATTTTGTAACCTATCAGCTTTGATAATGGCATCTTTGAGGTAAACAGCAGATCTACCATTAGTAAAATTACAACTATATTCCCCAGGTATAGTTAAATTATTGCCTTGTAATCGTTGCCATCGTTGTAATAACATAGGGCAACTAACCCAAACTACACTGTGACTTAATGAAGGTACTGGTATCCACAATACAGAACCATCACCAATCCAAATATTACCTTGTTCTAATTTTCCATCTTTTAAATCAGTGCCAAATAATCGATATTGGGTATCTTTATCTGTGACACTTGCTCTGAGTCTACCGCGAACAGTACTAGAAGGAATATAAGGTAAATTAGTGTGAGATTCACGAGCAATTCCTAGTAAGTTTCCTTCTTGGGTGGTACCACCAGTATGTAATGGTGAAATTAAGTACAAGTAAATAGATGAAATCATGATTTCTCCTCATTTAATTCTTATATTCTGTATATTGAATCCACAACATTTCTGAATAACCCAATTTGCGCCAATTATTCACACGACAATGGGCATTATCCTGAAATAAGTCTTGGGGATGCTCCAAATAATATAAACTTCCCGGCGGAGCAGCGAATACTTGGGGTGCAGGAATGCTTTTTGTTTGGTCTTCCTTATCTCTAATTCTGCAACTAATTGGAACTGGTTTATCCGTAGACATAGTGACAAAATTACCGTTTTTGATACCGTTTTTGATTTTCCATTCCCAAGGATAAGGACGACACAAACAAATTTTTTGACTATTCCTATTCCCATTCCTATTTATATTTATATGGGGTCTTTCAAAAACTCCAGGGGTAACTAGGTAAGCTATGGCTTTGTTAGCACTTTTAAAGTTTTCCTGGGATAGTGTTTGTAATTCTTGCCATTGTTCACCCAATTCAGGACAAGATTCTACAATTGTCCGGTGTCCTTCTCCCCCCAGTCTAATGGTGGTGGGTGTTTGTAATTCTTGATCTACCCCTATGGCTAAACTCCAATCTTGACGGAGGCGAATGGCATTTTCTACAAAGTAACCATCAGCTTCTTGAACTTTTCTTGTCCCTTCCTCTAGGGTATTATGAGAACGGGTTTCTATTTTCCAAGGTTTATCTTCATAACTACCAGGAGTTACTAGCCAATTTTCGTGTTTTATTTTTCCTGTTTCTAGATATTCTTTAATGACGTAATAAGGCAAATATTCTCTAAAATCTCGAGGTTGACCTTTAGCTGAGTTGTGTTGAGCATCTTCACAATCTGTTTCTGCATTGGCAGGTTTCACTAAAGGACAAGGTTGATTGTTATCCCACATTGCATTCTTTATATGAGATTCTGTGTCCCATGCTAATGGCACAAGGGGCGTAGATTTAAAAAATCCCAGTGGGCGGGGAAAATATAAAGTGTTTTTTCCTGCTTGTTGATAACACAGAAATACCCCAGCAAGTTTAAAGTTTTGTTTCACCCCCAAAAGTCCACGTAATGCACCGGCAAGAGTATGACCGTTGGGAGGAAATGTACTACCAGCCCAAGCCCTTTCCTGTGGTGAAAATGGTTTAGCATCTCTTAACATTAAGATATCTAATGGAGTTAGCTTATACCAATACATTAAATATCACCTCCTAGAGTAATATTGCGATGGCGTTTAATAAAGGCTGCAAGTTTTAACCAGTTTTCTATTTCAGCATCTAGAGGATTTTTTGTTTTTACTTTATCCTCTGACCCTTGTTTAGTACTAGTGAATAATGCTTGGAGAAAATCCACTAGATTTGTCTGAAACTGATTTTTTACACTTTCATTACCTTGAAATTGGTCCCGTCTAGCACAAAAAGCCTGTGTCCAATATCCCATTGCTGTGCAATTAGGTGCAGGGTGTTGACTCCACAAACTTGCAGCTTGTTCAAATATGGCACTGTCTAATTCTGTTTTCGTAATTAATTTCTGCCAATTATGGAAAACATCGAATTTAGCACTGCATTTTAAAGTGTTACCATTACCATATAATACTCGCACTTGTACAGCATCTTTTTGTTTCCCTTCGGGAGATTCCTGTTGTTTTGCTTCCTGTTCTGCTTCCCAAAGACTTTCTAACGCTATGGCTAAAGGTACTGAATGATGAGCAACAACAATACCGAAACTAATAGTAGCTTCTCTACCCATGGTAAACAAGGGACGTTCAACAAAATTAACTTGTTCACCTTCTGTGGAATGGCCTCTATATTGCCAATAACCACCATTATTGTTAAACTCCCCCCTAGGATCTTCAGCACCTTTGAAACACTGGCGAATATCCCATAACCAATCATCCCATTCCCATAGATTTGTATAAGCTAAAACATCATCCCCACCGCTATAAATTAATCTACCGGCATAGCGTTTTTCTGTGAGGTAAGGAACAAGTGCATTAGAAAAGTCTAGTAATGCGCGACTTAAAGCACTATGGGTACTTGGTCCCATGCGTTTGGTTACTTGTAAGAAATTCTGAAAACCATCTAACTCCACCGATAAATTTGACGGAATATAATCACCGTACTTCTTTAGTTTCGTTCCTTTTAACCAGTCACTCATCCCATCACCATCACCAGCTGCTAACACATACCAATTGGATGGGTTATTTTTCGGGTAGTAGCTATTAATAATTTGTTGGATATGTTGGGTAGTTTGATTTTTTACATTCAAATCTTCACCAATATCCAAATCTTCCACTAACCAACCTGCATTTAACAATCGGGGATGATGGGAATGATATTCTTTCAGTTGATTATCATTATCCACCCAAGGAATACCCCAATTTTCTGTAATCGCATCGGGAATTTGATTGTGATTTTGCAATATCCACTGTCTTAGGTTTTGACAAGCACTTACAAAATTACGTTGATGTTTGCTATCCCCAGCATTAACTTTTAAATAACCAGCTACACCAGAAGTTAAGTCTGGATAAGATACAGTAATATCATTCTTGCTAGGGCTTAATAATTTATGGAGAACTTTAGGTAACCCACGTTTCACAGTTTCCGTAGCATTTAACTGTTCTTTACCATTAAACAAATTTGCCTTTTTTGACCATAATTTTTTGGTTTCTCCTTCGCCAATCCAGTTTTTGCCATCTGGGTTATGGTTCACAACTGAACCAATCCCTGAAACAGTAGAACGAGGTGCAAATGCTGTGGGTAATTCCCAATTTCTCGCATTTTTAACTGATGCTAATGCATAACGGGTGGCGTCGAATATATATCCCCACCATGAACCAACATTAGCACTAAAGCCTCCTTTTTGTTGTTTCCAACGTTGTTTATAGGCTTCTTGTAGTAAATTTAATTCTTCATCTTTAAATAGTTTGCGCTCTTCACGTGTTAAACCATATGCTTGGTTTTGTGCATCCACCCATTTATCAAAATCTGCTTTTTTAGTTTCATCAGCAGAAATTGTAAATCCTTCCCCTATCTTACCAATAGGTAACCCAGTCCAATAAAATTGCCATTGGGATTTCAACCAACCCGACCAAGTAACGTTATCAATGTTTAATTTTGGCATCCAATGACGAATTTTTAGTTCCTCAAATACCAATTGATAAACATTTTGCCACTCTCCCATGAGGGTTTGTCGTGCTGTTTCCATAGCAGCTTTGACTTTATCTTTAGGTAAAATTAAAACTAAAACATTGGGAAATCCAGCAGTTAACAATGATTCTGATGTGGGTTGACTTATCCATGTTTCAAATTCAGGATATTTTTGGCGTAACCAATGGTCAATTAATGGTTGTTGGTAAAGACTGGGATAAACAAGACTATCAGGGCCGTATTGGTTAGCTAATTCCCAAGATACTTTAGCCGAGAGATAATGGAGCAACCAAGAACCAGCCCAAAAATCCCGCATCCTGCGACTAGATTTAATCAGTTCTTGTACCGGTGAGAAACTAAATACTGCTAAGTAAGGATGGGAAGCTTCTTCACCACTAAGAGAATTTTGTACTTCTTCAGTAGTTAAATCGTAACCAGCTAACCCACCAGCTAAAGCTGATGTGATGCTAACATGACTCCAAATAGAAGCATCTGGTAATCGTGCTTCTGCCGGCATTAACATCAAAGAATTATCATTATTAAACACATTACAGGTAGCTTGGGGTAAACAACGCCATAGCCACCAATATAGCTTTTTAATCTTTGTAACATTATGTTTAATATCTTCTTCCCGCAAGTCTTTTGGTATGGCTTCCAGTAGCAAATGTTCTTTATTTAATAAGTATTGTTGACGATTAGATTCTATAAGTTCTGCGTGTAGTTGAATTTTGAATTGTTGTTTTTCACCAGATAATAAATGTGCAATTTCTAAGCCTTGGTCTAGATTATCACTTGGCGCATAGTCAATAGAAGCCGTCACACTACCTATAGCTCCTCTGTCGCTGGCTGAGGCTATATAATCTGCTAAAAGTATATTCTCCAATACTCCACCAGTTGATTCTTCTGGAGTTCTACCTGTTTCAACCCAAGGTTGCATTACTTCTAATTGTTGGTAGAAGCTATTTTCACCGCGTCCAGTGTCGTTGTGTAAGGCTTTTAAAATAGGGTCATGCAATAACCCCCAAATTTTTGCCCGCCAGTACTCTTGTGACATCAGTAATATTTTTATGTATCCAATGTCGCCATTTTAAAACCTTAATTCAAGGTTTGTCTATTAACACCAGATATCTCAAATTTTTTTTTACCCAAGCTCAAATGATTTATACGTAAAGGTTTCAGGTATTTATTTAGAATCATCAACAATATTTTTTCTTCTTTGACATTTGTTACATTTTCTGAAACATTCCACTCATAAATCCTTACCCGGTTTCAACCCACCACCTAGGTTTCCTTTACCTTAACAAGTTCCCACTGGGGTATTTTCCCCTTCAATTAATTTCTTTAGGAAGTAGGAATTTACTCCTTACTTCTTACTCCCTACTCAGTCGGAAGTTTCCATTCAATTAATATCCCTAGCGAGTAGGGATTCATTCCGACATTTGTAGGGACGTATTGCAATACGTCCCTACACGAGTTTCCATTCAATTAATATCCCTAGGAAGTAGGAATTTAAGATGAATTAACTTTTAACAATTTCCCATGATGCCAAATGTGTTTGAAACAAAAGCTATCACGGTAGGTATTCGGTGTAGAAATCAACCAGTTGAGTTTCTCCCCCAAAGGTAACCTAGGTGTTTATCTATTTCTATATCCTAGGGTAGATGACGAAATTCTGTTGTACTCCTTAGTTGCTACAAAAAATCATGTCTATTATTATACCTTTGTCCGAATATTCAGAAAAGTATGGCTAATTGTCCTAATTGTGGTTCTACTCACATTCAACTCAACAAGGAAACTCAAGTCAATTGGGGACGAGCCGTTGCTGGTTGGGTTTTATTTGGGATTGTAGGTGGTGCAATAGGTGCAGTGACAGGGGAGGCTAAAAATGCTAATGTTTGTATGGATTGCGGTACATCTTGGAAAGCTGAAGATATATATAAAATTCTAGAGGTTATTAAAAAGTTAGCTAACATAAAACTAGATTTATCTGAGGAAAAACACCGTTCATTTCTGAATAAATTTATCACCACAATCGGTACTTATATAGAGGAAGTATCTGAAACTGAAAAGAAAGCAGAGGCATTTGTGACCAAAGCCAAACAAGAGGCGGAAAGTAAATATGTATTTGCATCTGGTTGTGGTTGCTTATTCTTAATATTTAGCATATTTACTGCCTTATCGGCTGCCGATATTTCTGGTTTCGCTTTTATCCTGGGTTTATTAGTATTCATAATAGGTTGTTTGATTGATGCTAGTAGATCTAATGCTAACAAAGAAAACATTAAGAAAGAAATAGAAATGGCAAAAGCAAAAGCAGAAGAAATGAATATTAACGCTCAAGAAAAACTGAAAGCAAAAGTCAGCCTTTTTGTGCAGAATAATCCTCTGAATTAAATGACGAGTATAACCAAATATACTAAGGGGTCCTCGTTTCCATTCAATTAATATCCCTAGGAAGTAGGAATTTACTCCTTACTCCTTACTTCTTACTTCTTACTCAGTCGGAAGTTTCCATTCAATTAATATCCCTAGCGAGTAGGGATTCATTCCGACATTTGTAGGGACGTATTGCAATACGTCCCTACACGAGTTTTCATTCAATTAATATCCCTAGCGAGTAGGGATAATATTAATTTCCCTACGTCCTTTACTGGAAATGTATAGTTTCCATTCAATTAATATCCCTAGCGAGTAGGGATAATATTAATTTCCCTACGTCCTTTACTGGAAATGTA
>WGNO01000045.1 GCA_016124525.1 Nostoc sp. RI_552
TACCGCGTGATTTTAATGGAGCCGTGGGGATTTTCCTCAAGGCAATGTGGGATACCACCTTCACTGACTCAGTTGGTGATGTTGTACTGGATGTTCACGATATCTCAAATGTCGGAGAATGTCTCGGTTAAAAGTATCAGTAATCTACACCTTGACAATGATGGGTATACAGTTACATTTGCTAGTTGTAGTTCCCAGTCAGGAATGGGTAAAATCCACGCATACACTAGACAAATCCTAATTTAATAGGACTTACGCAGCTGGTACAGCCTATGGCTAAATTAAAGTAAATTTAAAAAACAATGCTGTTAAACTTCCTGGAATTAGATGGGAGAATTTAGACGGTGCCGTGAAGTTCCCACAGATACCACAACCAAGAATCCCCCGGCTTCTAGCTTTGGGGGGTGTCAAATGCCCCAAGGGGTCTAATTTAAGTGGACTCGTTGAACCAAAAATATCGGCAGCTTTAGCCCGGAGAGCGGGTCAATGGTCTTAATCTAGTTCTAAATCGCTGGCTTCTAAGATTTGGTGTGGGATGGCAGCAATAATTGCATCTATTACTTTAGAGACCGGCAATATCTCAATGTTATAATCTGGGTATTTCTGTCCTTTGGGAACAATTGCTCTTTTAAATCCCAGTTTGGCTGCTTCTTTTAATCGCAGTTCCATTTGAGAAACTGAGCGCACTTGTCCACCCAAGCCCACTTCACCAATTAAAACTGTACCGGGATCAACTGTTCTATCCCGGAAACTGGCAACAATGGCGATGGCAATTCCTAAATCCACAGCTGGTTCTGCTACATTCAACCCACCAGCGGAGGCAACGTAGGAGTCTAGTTTTGACATGGGAATTCCCACGCGTTTTTCTAGGACGGCGAGAATTTGCACTAGGCGGTTGTAGTCTATCCCAGTACCAGCACGCCGGGGGGAAGGGTAACTGGTGGGACTGACTAAAGCTTGTAATTCCACAACGATAGGACGAGTACCTTCGCAAGCCACGACAATTGCTGTTCCCGGGGCAGGATCGTCACGGTTACCTAAAAATAGCTCTGAAGGATTGGACACCTCTTGCAGTCCATGTTCGATCATTTCAAAGATGCCAATTTCGTGAGTAGCCCCAAAACGATTTTTTACTGTTCTTAATAACCGATGGGAGGCAAAACGATCACCTTCAAAATACAATACTGTGTCTACTAAGTGTTCTAAAACTTTCGGTCCTGCGATCGCTCCTTCTTTGGTAACGTGTCCCACAATTAACATGGTGATATCTTCATGCTTTGCCACTTTCATCAGCGCTGCGGTACATTCCCTAACTTGTGCTACTGAACCTGGTGCGGAGGTCAGTGCAGGAAAGAATACTGTTTGAATACTATCAATTACTGCTAGATTGGGTCTGAGGGAATCTATTTCGCGTAAAATCTCTTCTAAATCTGTTTCTGGTAATACATACAAATCTGCATTCTTACTTTCTTCCTTTTCTGCTGTAATGCTGTCATTTTCATCATCTTCATCTTCCCTTTGCATGGGTAGTTCAGGTGTTTTTGATACTCCCAAGCGAGAAGCTCGTAATTTGACCTGTTGTCCTGATTCTTCCCCAGTGACGTAGAGAATGCGGTATTTCTGCGCCAGTTGATTCGATACTTGTAGTAGTAAAGTAGATTTACCAATTCCTGGATCACCGCCAATTAGAACCATTGAACCGGGAACAATTCCACCTCCGAGGACCCGATCTAGTTCCGAGTAACCAGATTCCCAACGGGCAATTTGGCGATCGCTGATTTGATCAAATGTCAGGGAAGCTCGCGCTTTTGCTGGTTTAGCAGGAGATTTGCCGTTACTCTGATTTGTTTGCCAATTGCTAATCCCTCCGCGAGAAGGTATATCTACTAATGATTGGATAGAAATCTGCTCTTCTAAAGAATTGTAAGTACCGCAGGCGGGACATTTGCCAAACCATTGAGAAGATTCTGTTCCACATTCGTTACAAATGAAAGAGGTTTTGGGCTTTGCCATTCTGAAAATTTAGTCAATAATCTTAATATTTACTTAATTTTTTAAGTTACCTGAGAATCAAAATATAGTGGGACATACAGCTGTTTCTCAATCGATTGATCGAATGATATCTTAATATTATGGTATTAAAAATTCATCATGATAAATTTTAGTTAGGGAGCGTTGAAAGACTTGGAAAGCCATAAAGAAAAAATCCTGGTGGTAGACGACGAAGCCAGCATTCGCCGGATTTTGGAAACGCGCCTTTCCATGATTGGCTACGATGTAGTAACGGCTGGAGACGGGGAAGAAGCTTTAGATACTTTTCGCAAAGCTGAACCTGACCTGGTAGTGTTAGATGTAATGATGCCAAAACTTGATGGCTATGGTGTATGTCAAGAATTGCGTAAGGAATCTGATGTCCCGATTATTATGCTAACAGCCTTGGGGGACGTTGCTGATCGTATCACTGGTTTAGAATTAGGTGCTGATGACTATGTAGTCAAACCATTTTCCCCCAAAGAGTTAGAAGCAAGGATTCGCTCAGTCTTGCGAAGAGTAGACAAAACTGGAGCTTCGGGTATTCCTAGCTCTGGAGTGATTCATGTCGGTAACATTAAAATAGATACCAATAAACGGCAAGTTTACAAAGGCGATGAGCGTATTCGCTTGACAGGGATGGAGTTTAGCCTTCTAGAGTTGCTGGTGAGCCGCTCTGGAGAAGCATTTTCACGTTCAGAAATTTTGCAAGAAGTGTGGGGTTACACACCAGAACGTCATGTGGATACTCGTGTGGTAGACGTGCATATTTCTCGTTTGCGGGCCAAATTAGAAGATGACCCTAGCAACCCAGAGTTAATTCTCACAGCCAGAGGTACTGGTTATTTGTTTCAGAGGATAATTGAACCCGGTGAGGAATAAAAAAATAGGGAACAGGGGGAGAAGAAATTTTCTAATGACTAATGACTAACTGCTAATGGCTAAATCTGATCCCAATGTAATTATACGGCGTTTACCCTTAGCTGTTGGTGGGTTAGGCGCTACTCTTTTATTAATTAACCGTTTGCTGACTCCAGAATTAACGGAGTCACAAGCGCGTGGGGATGTATTAGGCGTCATTTTGAGTGCAGTGTTAATTTTAACGGGTTTAATTTGGCAGCAAGTACAACCGCGATCACCCGATACTGTAGAGCTGATTGGGAAAGAAGGTTTTGAACTAGCAGCAGATTTACCAGACACTGTAAAAACAGAATTAGCTTGGGCATCCCATTTATTATTGACTAACACGGTAACAAGATCGCTGATTGTACTTTATCAAGGTCAAACCTTACTGCGTCGGGGTATTCTGGGTGCTAAATCGGAAGTAGTACCAGGGCCCATCTTAAAACGAGTCTTGGAAACACAAAGGCCGATTTATTTAGTTGCTTTAAAGGTGTATCCAGGAAGAATTGAATTTGATTATTTACCGGAAAATACCCAAGGTGTAATTTGTCAACCGATTGGTGATCATGGTGTTTTAATTTTAGGAGCTAATGCGCCCCGCAGTTACACCAAACAAGATGAAAATTGGATTGCTGGAATTGCTGATAAATTAGCAGTGACACTTAAAGAACTCTGAGTAAAAGTCAATCTCAGGAGTTTAATGTAGTCCCTCCTTTGCGCCAATTCCAGTCCGGGATATTCCCCGATGGGTACAAGAAAGCCAAAAAATTCAGTAACTAAGAGCAAAGCTTACTTTTTGCACTTGGGTAAAACAGCAAATCTCTGAAGGTCATTAAACATTATTAAAAATTATGCAAGTTATTTATTGGCTAGTAATAATGATTATGGTGGTGGGAATCATTGGTTCAGTGGTTCCCGGTGTTCCTGGTAGCAGCTTGATTTTAACTTCTATTATTATTTGGGGATTGATTAGCAGTTCTTTTGCTGCAATTAAAATATCGCTGATTGTCACAGTTGTAGTTTTACTTCTGAGTATTGCGGTAGATTTTTTAGCTAGCTACTTAGGTGCACAAAAAGCAGGTGCTAGTAAGTGGGGACAGATAGGCGCAATGGTGGGCTTATTACTGGGATTTTTTGGTTTATTACCGACTTTACCCTTTGGAGGACCCTTGTTAGGAATTTTATTAGGACCTTTGCTAGGAGCAATTGTCGGTGAATTTATTTATCGCCGTCAATTATGGTTAGCAATTAAAGCGGGTGTGGGAATTATAGTAGGTTCACTGATTGGAAATTTAATTCAAGGCTTGTTGGCCATAGCCGCAGTGGTAGTTTTTGTACTGACAACTTGGCCTCAAGTTTATGGAGCTTAAGTACATCAACGTAAATCGCCCAAACCCACTTGGGGGAGGTTTAGACTTCTGTACTCATAGGGGAATGTCGTCAGTGTAAACACAATTCTTGATGATGGTGGGCAAGATAAAACCATGGGAAAATTGAAGGAAATATCCAACATGATTCTGTTAATCTTGCCAGAAGTTGAATCACCTACTCAAAGTGACGGCAAAGATTGTTTAGCTTCATTTGCCACCGCTTCCACTTTATCATTACAGAGAGTTTCTAAAATCGATTTGGCCCCTGGACCACCTAAACGGGTCAGGGCTTGAACGACTCTATAGCGAATTTGCCAATCAGAGTTGCTAGCAAAAGGCGCCAAGACGGGAATGGCTTCAATATTTCCCAACTCACCTAAAGAACTAATGGCGGCTGTTTGAATTAATTCATTATCAGAAGAAAGTGCTTGTTTGAGTAGTTCAAAGGCTCGTGGATCACCTAACTCACCTAATGTAGCAATAACACTGAATTTTACCAGCCATTCTGGAGTTGTGTTGTACAGTTGCTGTAAATCTTCAAAAGCATCGTGGAGCTTCAACGCGCCCAAACAATCAGCCGCTGCTGCTTGAACATCAGGTTCGGGGTCATTCAGCAGATTACGCAACACATCCAAAGATAACTGTAAATTTTGCGTCCCCAGAGTATCCATCTGACTTACTGCTGAGTATCGCACTCGCGAGTTACTATCACTCATAGCAATTTGAATCATTTCTAAAGCTGTTGCTGGCTCCAGGTCACGAGCTTGGTTTACTGCACGTAAGCGATCGCCCAAATCTTGAGAACTTAGCATTTGCTTTACCGACTCAGGAGTAATACCCATTTAATTTTTCCTAATTTTCCAAATTATTAAACTAAGCCGATCAGTCACCCAACCGAATCGTCTTCAAAACCGTGGGTGAGACTTTGGCCTCATACGGCTCCTCAATGATATGGTTCTTATCATGAATACCTGTTAGACTTCGATCATTGGCAGTCTTTTGGTCATGGCAATGTCTATGTAATAGTTGTAAGTTATTATATTCAT
The DNA here is from genome assembly GCA_016124525.1 of Nostoc sp. RI_552. Classification (GTDB taxonomy): domain Bacteria; phylum Cyanobacteriota; class Cyanobacteriia; order Cyanobacteriales; family Nostocaceae; genus Umezakia; species Umezakia ovalisporum. The sequence goes on from WGNO01000045.1 coordinate 5,351, forward strand.
CCTTTCCTCCTTTTGAGAGTGGGATGATATGGTGTACTTCCATTGCATTGCCATCCCCAAGGTAATGCCCACAGTGGGGACATTTACCCTTCTACCTTTTGAGTAATGTCGATATTCTTTTAAATGACTAATGACTAATATTAACTAGCTGCCATAGCCCGAACAATATCACCACGGGTAAGGATACCAACTACCCGACCCCAGCTGTCAATTACAGGTAAGCGGTGAACATTACGCTCCTGCATCAGGTGCGCTGCTTCCTTTACAGTTTTGTCTGGAGAAATACTAATAGGATTTGCGCTCATCACTTCCCCAACGGTTTGTCCCAAGACCTTGTGTAATTCCCGTTCGTAAGTAGCAGGATTTTGTAAATAGATGACGCTATCGAGAAACATAATGTACGCCGGAGGAGTCACACCAGTTTCTTGCCACATTAAATCTGTTTCGGAAATAATTCCCACCAATTTACCAACATCATCTACAACAGGTATGCCACTGATGCGTTTTTCTGCCAGAATTTGGATAGCTTCTCGTAGTGGAGTTTCTCTTTGCACCACAATTGGGTCACAGGTCATCACATCGGTAACTGTTTTAGGCATTTGCTTGCTGACACCTTGATCAAATTCTCTGCAACCATTGTAGAAAATTGCAAGACTCAACCTGATTCAGTTAATAGATTGTTACGGTCATTGGTCAATGGTCATTGGTCATTACTTCCTGCTTTAAAGCTGCAATAATTTGACTGTTGGCTTCAGGAAAAGTAAAATTTTCTAGGTCATTTAATTTTACCCAGCAAATTTCATCGCATTCTATGGTTTGAGGAATGCCTGTAATCAGACGACAGTGATGCACAGTTAGGGTAACACACAAGTGACTGTAAGTGTGATCAATAGTGATCAAATGCCTTCCCACTTCAATTTCTATTCCGAGTTCTTCTTTAATTTCCCGTTTAATACATTCTTCGATAGTTTCACCATGCTCAATTTTGCCTCCAGGAAATTCCCACAGACCCCCCATTGTACCTTTTGGAAGACGGCGATCAATTAAAATTTGTTCATCGTGGTTCCAAATCACAGCCACACCAATATTTTTGTGAGGTGGGAAACAACTAGTTGCAGTCATATCAGTAAATTAATTAATAATTCCAGTTATTCAAATTCCTAATTAATTCTACATAAAATGAAGATATTAACTGCCTATTATACCAAAAATCGGCAGGGTAAATTTATTCACTGCCGATTTTGGAATTTATTTTTAGGAAAGTAATGTTAGACTGCAAAAATGCTAGCTCAAGTTAAATTTAGTGGGTTTATGGATAAACCCAATATGTTGAATTTTTTAGCAACAATTGGTAATTGTTATTCGGTTTCGTTACTGTGATTACTTTCAGTTCCTTGCAAAACAGTTTCAAAATTCATTCTTTGTTCCGCATTACGTAAAAAATAACCACTAATCATCGCAGAAGCCAGTAGCTGACCAAGACTTTCCCGGCTGGTGGTCACTGTGATGTCAAAGTGTTCTGAAGGTAGGTTACCTAATAATCCAATGATATTACGTTCCATCACCTGAAAAACTTCAGAAGAAGTAGGTTTGGATAGCTGTGTAACTGTTTCCGGACTCAGAGATTTAACGTATTGCCATAGCATGTTAGTGCTTTCTGACTCACCGTTAAAAAATTCTGAGACTTTATTGGATTTGTTACTCATTTTTTACCTCCTGTACTACCACCACTACCTGTGGTGTAGTGTTTGCAACTTAAATAGTAAATGTCTGTTGTTGACTGAATGGAAATGGCTATGAACTGTTCCTATCCACTAATGTAACAGTGTCATTCCCATTTTAAAGTCGGCGTAACCGTACCTAGGGTAGTGTATTTTCTCTTCCCCATGCAGTCTTCTTTTTCCATCAATAACCAACAGTTGTCGTCAAAAGAGATTCATTGCATTTTTACTCAACTCGCCAAATATTCGTTCATATTGGCTTTCGACTTGCGAAGTTTTGTTAATGCTTCTCTTTCGATTTGCCTGACTCGTTCGCGGCTGATATTGAGAATATCACCTATTTTTGCCAAAGTTAAAGCTTGTCCATCAAGTAAGCCAAAGCGCAGTTTAATCACTTCCCTTTGTTGCGGCGTAAGTTCGTCCATCAAACGCTCTAATTCTTGAGACAGAGAAGATTGCATGACAAACTCTTCTGGAGAAGCGCCGGGATCTTCCAACATTTCTCCCAGTTCGGTGTCGTAATTATCACCCAACCGCAAATCTAAAGAGAGGGGTAAGCGCGCCCTTTCTAGATACTCTCGTACCTGCTTTGGTGTCAAATCTAATTCCTGAGCTAGTTCCGAGGCTGAAGGTGCGCGTCCTAGTCTCTGAGATAACTGACGCTGTGCCTTTTTAATTTTATTTAATTTTTCAGTAATGTGAATTGGTAATCGGATAGTGCGAGCTTTTTCTGCGATGGCTCTGGTAATGGCTTGACGTATCCACCAATAAGCATAGGTGGAAAATCTGTAACCTTTGGTGGGGTCAAACTTTTCCACACCCCGTTGCATCCCGATACTACCTTCTTGAATTAAATCGAGTAGGTCAACGTTACGCTTAATATACTTTTTGGCAACGGATACTACTAAACGCAAATTGGCTTCTACCATCCTGCGTTTAGCAATTTCACCATCGGCGATCGCGTCTTTCAATTCTGCTACTGCTAAATTAGTGGCTGTAGCCCACTCTTCTAGACTCGGTTCACGACCTAACTGGTTGACAAGAGAATCCCTCACATCGTGCAGAACACGGGAATATTGCACTTGCTTGCCATAGTGAATTTCCTCCTCGTGGGTTAAGAGTGGTACACGGCCAATCTCACGCAGGTAAGTCCGCACGAGATCTGTGGCTGTCTGAGCGGTCTTCATGGCGCTACTCTTTGGTAATGATGGATTTGGCGGTGGGTTCATTAGCTAATAGATGCTAGTGGGGGGTACTACTCAGTTAGACTTATAACCCATACTTAGGGTTGTAATTTACGCCTCCGACATTCTCGGCTGCTCATATTCATCAAATTTAACGTTGTGACTCCCAGACGCTACAATGTTTCTTCATTTTTTACAACTGTTTTAGCTTAGATAAAACGTAATAAACAAAAAGTTTGTGTAGCGTGGGAATATTAATAATTGTAACATTTATGAGAAAAAATGAAAAGACCCGCGGCTGTGATTTTTTTAGGTTTTCTGGTCTATGTCATCAGCACCGTTGTTAAAATTACCACATTTTATTCTAGTTTCAACATTGGTAGGTGCAGCCCTAGCCAGTAGGTTGACACCAGCGACCTGGCTGCCTACGCTCCCTATCACTGAAACATTCAAAGAGAAACAATGTCTCGACAACCACCCACAGGCTAACTCTAATCGTATAGAAGGCACGTACTTTTACCAAAGCACTTGCACTACTGTTTAATCAGAAATCATCCTGACAACAAACTTGAAAGTATTTTTTTTCGATATAAAAAACACTGCTCATATTTCTTAACATATCTCAATACGAACAATAATTATGCTTCTATAATAATTACTTAATTTTCCTTGTAAATACTGCCTAATGCAGATTAAGCAAACAAAAGGGGGGAATTAACATTGAGAATTCCCCCCCATAGCCCCCAACTTCTTTGCCCAGAGATTAGTGTTTTCCTACTTTCTAGGCTTTTAGCCTAATTCAAAAACTTTGGAGTAATCTTGGATAACTTTTACGTCTAAAGTAGTACTTTGTAGTGACTGGATAGCAGCCACAGTGGCTCTTGCCCCGGCGATGGTAGTAATAATGGGTATTTTGTGAGCTAAAGCTGTGCGCCGGATTAACCTAGCATCGGTTTGGGCTTCCTCTCCTGAAGGTGTGTTAATAATCAGTTGAATTTTCCGATTTTTAATCGCATCTAGGACATGGGGACGGCCTTCATGAAGTTTTAGTACTAACTCAACATCTAACCCATGTTCTTGGAGGATACGGCGCGTACCCATAGTGGCCATCACCGTAAACCCCAACATCATCAATTCTTTAACTACACTAACGGCGTCCGATTTATGGCGATCGCTCATGGAGACAAACACAGTACCTTTGAGGGGTAAAAACTCTCCAGCCGCCAATTCTGCCTTAGCAAACGCCCGCCCAAAGTCTTTGTCAATACCCATTACCTCGCCAGTAGAGCGCATTTCTGGGCCCAGTATCGTATCAGTTCCAGGGAATTTATTAAAGGGTAATACTGCTTCTTTAACAGCAATATGAGATGGAATCACTTCTTCGGTAAACTGAAGTTCCTCTAAGGTTTTACCTGACATAATTAAGGATGCTACTTTTGCCAAAGGTATACCCGTAGACTTAGAAACAAATGGCACTGTGCGCGAAGCGCGAGGATTAGCTTCCAAAATGTAAACTTGGGGAGAATAACTTTGAGTGCCGACAACAGCAAATTGAATATTCATCAATCCTACAACTGATAAGGCTTGCGCTAATTGCACCGTCCAAGTGCGGATCTGATGGAGGACAGCTGGTGACAGAGAAATAGATGGTAAAGAACAAGCAGAGTCTCCTGAGTGGATTCCCGCTTGCTCAATGTGTTCCATAATACCACCAATTACCACTCGTCCGGTATGATCGGCAATGGCATCCACATCTACTTCGATGGCATTTTCCAAGAACTTATCAATTAAAATTGGATGTTCTGGTTCCACTAACACTGCAAAGGTCATGTAGCGTTCCAGTTCCGTATCAGAATAGACAATTTCCATCGCCCTTCCTCCTAACACGTAGCTAGGACGCACAACTACTGGATAGCCAATGCGTTGAGCGACAATTAGGGCGTCTTCGTAACTGCGGGCAATACCATTGGGTGGTTGAGAAATTTTCAACTCATTGAGAATCTTCTCAAACCGTTCCCGATTTTCTGCCATGTCAATGGAATCAGGTGATGTCCCCCAAATTTTAGTGGGGACACAAGGGTTATTATTGAGAAATTCTTGTAAAGGAACCGCCAATTTCAAAGGCGTTTGTCCGCCAAACTGAATAATTACCCCTACAGGACTTTCAGCTTCAATAATGTTAATTACATCTTCCTTGGTCAACGGCTCAAAGTACAGGCGATCGCTCGTATCATAATCCGTCGAGACTGTCTCAGGATTAGAATTGACCATAATTGTTTCAAATCCCGCCTTTTTCAAAGCATAAGCGGCATGACAACAACAATAGTCAAACTCAATTCCCTGTCCGATGCGGTTGGGTCCACCGCCCAAAATCATCACCTTGGGCTTGCTTGTCGGTAATACTTCTGTTTCTTCTTCGTAAGTCGAGTAATAGTAGGGAGTAAAAGCTTCAAACTCAGCTGCACAAGTATCTACTGTTTTGTAAACCGCGATAACTCCTAATTGCTTGCGGTAATCACGGACTTGATCTTCTGTGGTTTTAGTGGCAAAGGCAATTTGGCGATCGCTAAAGCCATGACTCTTTACTTCATATAACTGCTCTTTTGTCAACTGTTTTAAAGGTGTCCGCTTTAAAAATTTCTCCACATCCAGCAGTTGTTGCAATTTATCCAAAAACCAGGGATCAATGGCAGTGAGTTCGTAAATTTCCTCAGTAGTTAACCCCAGTTGTAAAGCATGACGCAGCGAGAAGATTCGATCAGGATGAGGTGTTCGTAATTGAGCGCGAATTTGTTCTCCGCTGGGTAACTTTTCTGATTGATCACAACCCCAACCAGCCCGCCCAGTTTCGAGAGAACGCAACGCCTTTTGGAAAGATTCATTAAATGTCCGCCCAATAGCCATTGCTTCACCCACGGACTTCATTTGAGTAGTTAAGACCGCTTCTGAACCCGGGAACTTTTCAAAGGCAAAGCGAGGGATTTTCGTAACTACATAGTCAATAGCCGGCTCAAAGGAAGCAGGAGTTTTCTTAGTGATATCATTTTTGATTTCATCTAGAGTGAAACCCACAGCCAGCTTCGCCGCTATCTTAGCAATAGGGAACCCTGTGGCTTTAGAAGCCAAAGCCGAACTACGGGAAACACGGGGATTCATTTCAATAACCACTACATCCCCATTCACAGGATTAACGGCAAATTGAATATTAGCACCGCCAGTTTCAACACCAATCTCACGGATAATTTTAATTGCCATATCCCGCAAGCGCTGATACTCTTTATCGGTCAGGGTTTGAGCAGGAGCCACAGTAATCGAATCTCCTGTGTGGATACCCATCGGGTCAAGGTTTTCGATAGAACAGATAATCACCACGTTATCTGCCAAATCGCGCATTACTTCCAATTCGTATTCTTTCCAGCCGAGTAGAGACTGGTCAATCAGAATTTGCGAAACAGGACTAGCATCAATACCTACCTGTGCCATTTCTTCAAATTCTTCTTGATTGTAGGCAATACCCCCACCAGTACCACCCATTGTAAAGGCAGGACGAATAATCAGGGGATAAGTACCAATTCTTGCTGCGATCGCATTGGCTTCTGCTAAAGATGAAGCTGTACCACTAGGACAAACATTTACCCCTATCTTGGCCATGGCCTGATTAAACAATCTGCGATCTTCTGCTTTTTCAATCGCTGGTAACTTTGCGCCAATTAGCTCAACGTTATACTTATTCAATACCTCATTTTTCGCCAACGCTACAGCAATATTAAGAGCAGTTTGTCCTCCCATGGTGGGGAGCAAAGCATCAGGACGTTCTTTAGCAATTACTTTTTCAACAATATCCGGTGTTAGCGGCTCAATATAGGTGCGGTCAGCCGTTTGTGGATCAGTCATAATCGTTGCTGGGTTAGAATTGACTAACACTACTTCATAGCCTTCTTCTCGCAGTGCTTTACAGGCTTGAGTACCAGAATAGTCAAACTCACAGGCTTGTCCAATGACGATAGGACCAGAGCCTAACAGCAGTATTTTACGGAGGTCTTGACGGCGGGGCATAGTCGTTGAGTTGGAGTAAGAGAATACAAATCCTGATTATTTTAAGGGTCTTTCCCCTTCGTCACACTATTTATTATTAAGTTTTCCAGGTTTGAGTTAGCACAGACGTTCGTCTTTCTCATCTGGAACGCCAGCTATATTAATTAAGGCAACTGCCGTAGCTATAGTGTATCAGTAGCGCAGGCATAGGCCCAGCCCATCCTAGACATGGCTACCAGCAGCCCAGGACAGGAAAGCCGATAACAGGGGCGCAATAACTCCCAAATTCTTCGGTGCATTTCCTTTCATAGGCTCAGACCCTAACTGCTTGAATTACTTAGGTATCTTTAGCTTAGTTACTTAGAGAGCATTGCTTGTATTTTTTTCTTTTTTTAATGTCTCTCCCAGACAATTTTAATTAATTCTCAGTAAATTTAGACTTAATTATTTGCAAATATTTGTAATGGAATGAAGTTATAAACAAATAAGTAGGTCAAGATAATTAAAAATAAAATGATGAGAATATAGATTACTAATTTTTCCAAGAAGTCCGGTATCTGCTTATTGGCTTCTTTTAAGTTGAACTAATTAATTAACTATTTATTGCCTGATTGTTGCCTGAAAATTTTAGCAGCAGTTTAATTTCCAGGTTTCAAGTTAATAAAAAAAATTCTCCCTAGCTAATTGAGAACATTTTACAATATTTACTAACTAGGTAGAACATCTTTATCCCTAACCCAGGTAATTTTGTCATCCTACTAAAATACGCTGAAATTAAAGATGGCAGAGGGTAGTCAAAATACCCCTGCCATCTTTAGAATTTTTCAAGGTTTAGTCTAGGCTTCACCACAGTGAAATCACTACAGCACTAATATTAAGCACGTTGGAGAAAACCTAAAGTTAAGCTATCTTTAGCCAGGAAGTGGGCTAAATGGTAAGCCCGTTCTTCAGTTTTTAACAGAATTTTCTCGTAGAGATAGCGTGTAGCACGGTCACCCAAACTTTCTGCTTGAGAAGCTTGACGACGAATTACATTAATTATGGCTTGTTCTGCAGCCAAGTCATTTTCTATCATTTGGCGACAAGAATATACACCATCTGGTTCTGGTGCAAAACAAGTTAATTCTGCTAATTTACTAAAACTAGCAGCTGGTACACCACCCAATCCATTTAACCGCTCACCAATTTCATGGATGTGATCCTGTACTTGCTCATAGCTGTCACTAAAAAACTCGTGCAGTGAGTAAAACTCTGCACCTTCCACTACAAAATGATGCTTTTGGTATTGCAAGTATAGTGCTTGAAAGCTAGCTAATACAACGTTAAAACCTTCGGTTACTGGAGCTGTTACACTAGAGTCCAGGAAAACAGGATTATCATAAACCTGTCCAAAATTTTGTAATAAGGTTTGTGTATCAGACATGGTTCTCCTCTCGCTTTTAACAGTGATAGTTTTTAATTGGTTATATTCTACATATTAACATTGAAAAAATAAAAAGAACCCTCATTAATCTCAAAAAAATTATATTTTTATGTCAGCAAAAGTACAATTTTTCCTCATAAGCTGGGATGAAGACAAAGCTATCATCTAATGTTGAGTTACCACTAATGAGAATATTTAGGAACTAATTTATAAACGTCAATATCTGCTAACCTAAGCCTACCCAACTTTGATTTTATCCATGACTAAATGAGGTGGTTTTCATATGTTGAACTATCACATTGAGTCATGAGGTGAGTATTTAGATTGTCTTGTGTTATCTCCCACACCTCCCACACTTCCTAGTCCTCACTACCTAATCAGAGATTGATAACCGGAAATTGTGACAAGATTTTGATATCTTTTACTAATACAGTTGAGAAAAGTTTGCACTTAAGCTATGGTGATATAAAGAGGTTGTACTCCCAATCATTTTGCAAATTAGGGGGTCAAAGCACGGTAGTTACAGTAATTTAGCCGCAGGTTGAGGACTAGTCTTTTGAAACCGTTAAGTTCACAAATCGAGAAAAATTTAGTCGTAAGGGTAGAAGTAGACTGGGCAGACCGATGGCAAGTCTATCAACGCTTACAACAGCTAGGGATTAGCTCTTGGTGTGACAATAACCAGCCATTGAGGGTTGAGATTAACAACCCTTTAGCACTGGTTCAATTTTGGTCTGTAATGCAGCAATTAACAGCATCTCGAAAAGACTTAATTTGCACCCTAGAGCATTGCTGGAAAATTCGCTACCAAAAGTTTTGAAGTTTTGGCGCATAACGGATGTTTAGACTGAATTTACTTAAGAATGGGTAAAGGAAAATGAGTAAGTCTTATAGTACAGAAATCTCAGAATTTGCACTGGAAGGAAGATTTATCGATTTTGTCATCAAAGATGGCTACAAGCTAAAAGGCTTGTTGTTGCGAACTTCCGAAGGAGAATGCTATGTTAAGCTTGCCAAACATTTACGCCCAGCTTTTGACTTGCGTTTACCATCGGGTACTTGGCTGCAAGTTGTTGGTTATAAAAAGCATGATATAAAAACAGACCAAGTGACTTTAAAAGCCGAGGGCATTATGGCAGCACGGGCTGATGTGGGGAAAGTTGCCACTCTTACCCCTGCACAGGAAGCCCCAGCTACCAACACCACTCAGGGGAAATCAGTCAAAAATAAACAAACTATTTTGGTGTGTCAAAAGTCTGATTGCATGAAACGTGGTAGTAAACAAGTTTGTCAAGCATTAGAGGCTGCTTTAAGTAATCGCGGTTTGGAAGACCAAGTGACTATTAAAGGTACTGGCTGCATGAAAAAATGTAAAGCAGGTCCCAATGTGGTCATGCCAGACAAAACCCGGTATAGCCCCGTTGAAGCAGGACAAGTCCCTGCAATCATCGACAAGTACTTTGCTGACACAAGGGAACAGAAACGTCAAGAAAATTGCTCAGAAGTGGTAGTACGCCCTGGCAAATTTTGGTGATGATGCTCCCAAAGTTGGGATTTTTTAATAAAAGATTTAATATTGTCAAGGTTTTGCAAGAGACTTGAGTTCAGCGATCGCCTAGATTTTGCCATGGTTGGTCAAAGCGATCGCTTAAAACCCTTGCTTACACCACTGCAATACAATCAATTTCTACCAAAACATCTTTTGGCAAGCGAGCAACCTGCACACAAGCCCGGGCTGGGGCTGTTTCTTCAGGAAAATATTTGGCATAGACCGTATTCACTGCGGCAAAATCATTCATATCAGCTAAAAATACTGTGGTTTTGACCACATTGGCAAAACTAGCACCAGAAGCACTGAGAATAGCTTCTAAATTTGCCATTACCTGCTCAGTTTGCTTTTTGACATCATCTGTGTAAACAACATCACCAAGTCGAGGATCAATAGCAATTTGTCCAGCTACAAATATCATTTGACCAGAAGCGATGATCCCTTGATTATAAGGACCCACAGGAGTCGGTGCGTTATCAGTACGAATTACTTGAATAGTCATAGATATCACTTTTTCTAATATTGTTTTTTCCCCATGGGGGATTATTGCATCAGTTAGGTCAGCATTTTAAATTTGCTTGTTGAAATTTCCGTTCTCCTTGTGCATATCTCTCCAACAATTCTTCAGCATCCCTAATGCACCTAAAAATATGGTTATATCAATATATTCCCATGATAATCGCAGAAATTATCTCTTTTCTCCGCCCCCTGCCTGTCTCTGTGGTTTCCTAGTCAAAACCCAACCTCGGACGCTGCCCATAATGCCGATAACGCCAATAATCCCGTAAAATCCGGTCATGGTCAAAGCATAAATTACTCGGCACACCCCAGGAGTCAAAAATACCTATATCCCTAGCATCATCACCCGCCACTGGTTTTCCAGTAGCGCTTGCCAAAAACACAATACTGATTGTATGCTGACGGTCATCCCGACTAGGGTCAGAATAGACCAAAAACTGTTCAACTAACTCCACCTGCAAACCCGTTTCTTCCTCAGCCTCCCGCCGCGCCGCTACCTCCACAGGTTCACCGTAATCCACAAACCCACCAGGAATAGCCCAACCCAAAGGTGAATTATGTCGCTCAATTAAAATTATGGGTCGATGAGGCCGATCCACCAACTCAATAATGACATCAACTGTTGGTGCGGGATTTCTATAAGTTATGGTCATGAGTAATTGGCAGGTTCAAAACTGTTGATTTTCTCTAATTTTACCTAAATAGACTTGGTTTGACTGGTGCTGCGACTTCTATTGGCCAGAGGGATTGATGTCAGAAATCCTTCCATCTGCCGACAGCTTTCAATGCTGACCCGACCATGATAAATTCGATAGAATAACCTCTTCCTATATTTGAAGTTAAATATGCCTTTTCCTAGGTCCAGTGGCATCTTATTGCATCCTACATCTTTTCCGAGTCGATTTGGTATTGGGGATTTAGGATTAGAAGCCTACAAATTTATTGATTTTCTCAGAGAAAGTTACCAGCAATATTGGCAAGTCTTACCCTTAGGTCCCACTGGATACGGTAATTCTCCTTATGCTGCTTATTCAGCAATGGCGGGAAACCACATGCTGATTAGCCCAGAACTACTGCAAGAACAAGGTTTACTAGGCCAAGAAGACTTTGCTAATTTACCAGCATTTAACGAATCTCAGGTAGATTACGAGCAAGTAAAATCAATTAAAATTCCCTTGCTCAAAAAAGCCTGCCAAAATTTTCAACTTCAGGCAACACCTTTCCAACAAAACGAATTTGTAGGTTTTTGTCGCAGTAAAGCCTATTGGCTTGATGACTATGCTTTATTTATGGCCTTGAAAGATGCTCACAATGACACAAGTTGGCATACTTGGGAGACAGAACTTATTAAGCGCGAACCAACAGCATTGGATCAAGCCAAGGAGCAATTAGCCTCTGAAATTTTTTATTATAAGTTTGTGCAATTTGAATTCTTTCGCCAATGGTCAGAACTCAAATCTTATGCCAACATGAGCGGCATTTACATTATTGGCGATATCCCTATTTATGTAGCCCAAGATAGCGCCGATGTTTGGGCGCACCCCAATATCTTTTGTTTAGATGAAGAAACCAGAGAACCGGCTTTAATGGCAGGAGTTCCACCGGATTACTTTAGTGAAACTGGTCAATTATGGGGTAATCCCGTTTATGACTGGGAAGAATTACAAAAACAAGACTTTAAATGGTGGATAGGTCGCTTTGAAGCAATGCTCGACTATATAGACGTAATTCGCATTGACCACTTCCGAGGTTTTGAAGCTTACTGGGCTGTAGAACGAGGAGAAGAAACAGCTGTTAACGGAGAGTGGATGAAAGCTCCAGGTGAAGAATTGTTTGATGCCATTAAAAATAAATTGGGTACGTTACCTGTTTTAGCAGAAGATTTAGGCGTAATTACCCCAGAAGTAGAAGCATTACGTGATAAGTATGACTTTCCGGGGATGAAAGTTTTGCAATTTGCTTTTGGTTCTGACCCCGGTAATCCATTTTTACCTTTTAACTACAGACGCAATGCTGTAGTTTATACTGGAACTCACGATAATGACACAACTGTAGGCTGGTTTAATCAAGCTAACCATTGGGAAAAGCGCAACTTGCTACTGTATTTAGGTTGTATCAGTGCTGAAGGTATCCACTGGGATGTCATTCGACTAGCATTAAGTTCCGTTGCCAATCAAGCAATTATTCCTTTGCAAGATATCCTAGGTTTGGGAACCGAGGCCAGAATGAATTTTCCCAGTATTGCCGAAGGTAACTGGGGTTGGCGTTATCAGCAGTCAGTTTTGACCGAAGAATTAAGCCAGCGCCTCAAGAATCTCACTCAACTCTATGGACGCGCACCCCAGGAAAAGTAAATACAGAAGTGCTGGATAAAAGGGAGAAGTCATTCGGCTGTTGCCAGAATTTTTCTCCCAGATTCCCAGTTTCCATTTCCTCTTTAAGACTTGGGTTTATTACCTATCTTGATTTCTGTTTCTTTCCCAGGTTCTCCCATTCTTTGTGCTTGTTGCTGATTAATACTCATCAACACACTACCTGCATTATTAGTTTTTACCGTTAGTTGCTCTTGAGCTTGCCAAGTGCGCTGACTTCCTTCCGGTAAAACTCCTTCAAACTCGATTTTGCCATCAGCTACTACACGAATCCAAGATGATGCTTTCAACATGACACCAATACGTACTGACTGAGGGTTATTGATGTTATTTAATTTATCGCTAACAGGTTGTAAGTTCGTTGACGGCTGGGAGTTTAATTGATATAACTCCGGGTTTAAAACAGTTTCTCCCTTCAAATTTCCATTGCTTTCGCTTAGAGCAGTATTATGAAGTAATCGAGATAAACTACTTACGGAGCACACAATGACAAATATGTAAAGAAAGTAAAGGTGAAAAGGACGTAGTAGACCAATTGAGTAATTTATCTTCCTAGGGGGTGCACTCATGGGTTGAAAATCAACAGGAAAGTTGCTGGCAAATTCTACTCCTTTAAAGCCTAATGCGTCGGCAAATTGCCTGATTAAACCCTGAATATAAATTGGTTCTGGCAAATCATCTAATTCACCTTGTTCAATCGCCTGTAACAACCGTTGGGGAATTTTGGTAATACTTACCATTTCTTCCAGTGATAAAGCCCGCTCCTCACGAGAAGTCCGCAAACAAGCTCCTAATTCTGCCAATTTTTCCGATTGTTGTTGTTTGAAAGAAGGCTTTGGGTGCTTTTTCTTTTCTCTTAGCCATTTCATGCTTTTATTCCGCTCCTGACCTCAAATGAATCTTTAACAGGTAGACGCTTAATACGCTCTTGCAAAAAGCTAATTTCAGCATCGTTGAGTAAACGATATTTACCCTCGTGTAACAAGGGTAGTTTTGGCATTTTTAATTGAATCGGGCCTATGGAACTACGATGTAGCTTAATAACTGGATATCCCAACTCCTGGGCTACACGGCGAATTTGTCGGTTTCTCCCCTCCTTTAAAACTATTTCTAAATGGCTATTTTTTGCAAGACTTTCTATTAAAGTTACTTGAGCGGGACGTGTTTTTCTCCCCTCCAAGACCACACCTTTACGCCACCTTTCCAACACTGCTGCCGTTGGATGTCCCTTGACCAACACTTGATATGTCTTAGGAATACTGTGGCTAGGATGGGTAAGTGCAAATGTTAGATTTCCATCATTTGTCAATATTAATGCTCCGGTGGATTCTGCATCCAAACGACCTACTGGGTGCAGACCCAAACCCTTGCGTAATTCTGGAGAAAGTAAATCCAAAACAGTTTTTCTTCCTTGCGGGTCATGGCAAGTAGAAACTACCCCTGCTGGTTTGTTTAGCAATAAATATATTAAGGGCGGTGGCTTATGACTGGATACTAGCTGACCATCTACTAAAATCTTATCTGTTTGTGTATCAACTTTTTGACCTAAATTAGCCACTACACCATTGACCTGCACACGCCCTCGCCGAATCATTTCTTCAGCTTCACGCCGCGAGGCAATACCCCAATGAGCCATAATTTTTTGTAATCGTGCCTCCATGTTGAAATTACTATGTACAATTTTATTTTTTTTAGATAACCAACATCATATTTGTGTTTTGTACTGGGTAGCCATCAATGTTAAATTGGAAGCTTATTTTATTCCAGTTATTGGTTGAGTAAATACCCAATCAACAGAGTAGTTCAATGGAAAGATCATCAGCAAAAACTCCACACAAAATACGTATTATTACTAACGTCCTCACAACAGCCCTTAAGCTTTGGTTAAAATCACAAGTCAGCCAAGTATCCCACTTAGAAGTTGATATCAAAGCCAGCGATCGCCAAATTCTCTCAGGTTGTATCCCTTGGGTATCTATTATTGCGAGTGATGCCGTGTATCAAGGCCTCAATATTACACGAATTCAACTCGTCGCAGAAAATATTCAGGTGAATATCGGGTCAATACTCAAGGGTAAACAAGTCAAACTATTAGAAACAGTGCCAGTTTTTGGCAATCTGCTCGTGGAGGAGAAGGATCTCAATAGTTCTCTTTTATCTGAACTATTATCTACAGCTTTATGTGCCGTAATTTCGGAAATTTTACCAGAATGCTGCTCAAAATCAAACAGCCTGTCTTGGCAAAAAATAGTACTTGCTCACCAGCAAATCATACTTAAGAGTATTGTATCACCTGCAAGTAAACCTCAGCCATTAGAAATTTCTTTAAACTTAAGTTTAATCAGTAACCATGAGTTGAGGCTAGAAAATATCCAGGTGATCAAAGATGAACTACCGCTTTTAGAGCATAAGCATAGTTACAACCTCGATCTTGGTTCAGATGTTGATATTCAAGAACTCAGTTTGCTCCCCGGTAAACTAATCTGTCAAGGAAAAATTAACGTCAATCCTTGAACAAGACAGTGAGATGGAGTGGATGTTAAGTCATCCAATAACTCCTGAGGAGTGGTAACCTGTGATAGTAAACGAAACTTACATGGTCAGTTGCAACCCCCCGGATTCATCAGCGGGGTAGTTCGGCCTAGATATCTGCTATCAAGGGCAACAACAGTGTTACAAAATAGTAGACTAGCGGAGCTGTAAAAATATAACTATCCGTCCGGTCTAAGATCCCACCGTGACCGGGGATCAACTGCCCTGAATCCTTAACTCCTGCATCACGTTTGAGCATAGACTCTGTGAGGTCACCTAAAATACTGGAAATACCAATCAGGGAACCCAATGATACACCAGTCAATAAAAATTTTGGCAAATGCAAATAATCTGCTCCAGCTAAAGCCACAGCAATGCTGGCGGTAACTCCAAACACTGCGCCTTCAACAGTTTTTTTAGGGCTGATCTCAGACAAGCGGGTTTTACCAAAAAATTTACCAACAATGTAAGCGCCAATATCAGCTGCCCAAATACATAAAAAAGTTAGCACCGTCAAGGTCAATCCCTGGGGTAGAGAAGCTAAACTTTCCTGTTGCAGAATATCTGACCAATTTCTAGGCCAGTAACCACCGAAAGGAAGGTTACTACCAGCTGCACTACCGAGAGTGCGTAACCGCACCCAATAACTCGACAAGTAACCAACATAAAATAACCCCATAATTGAAGCAGAAATATCAGAAATGGTCGCCATTTTCGGCTGAAACAACAAGTAAAAACAAATCAGTGTCCCAGCTATTGGCATAACAGCATCAGCCAAACTACCATCAAGTATACAAATCACCAGTAAAACTTGGCTGACAAACATCGTGGTTTTAGCAGCAGGAAATATACCTCTAACTCGCACCAAATTAAAATATTCTTCTTGACCTAAAAATACGACTACCGCAATTGCGATAGTAAAGTACCAGCCACCCAAAAGCGTGGCAACTAAAGCAAGAGCGATGGCAACAATTCCACTAATAATCCGGGACCAGGGCATAGAAGTCAGTATGAAGTATAAATTATAAAGGATGAACTCTGAAGCATGAGGTGTGATTTATCCTTTATCCCTCAGTTTTCATCCTGGGAATCTAGTCTAGTTTCTCACCACTGAGGATAAAAATGGGATCAACAGCTGCAAAGGTTTGAGAAAAGCCTCGCGTCTCCAAGCGGTTAACCGCAGATTGCACCACTTCAATATTTCTAGCCCGCAACACGGAAAAGCTTTGAGAGATAGCATACAAACCTTCTAAGTTAGCTGCTGTGGCCACAACTCTACCTGATGGTGGCAAATAATCCCATACCACTGGCAAAATATCTTGTATGGGTTTTCCACCCTCAATGCAAACGCGGTCAGGGGCTAATTCGAGATTATGCAAACACTCAGGAGCGCTACCTTCAATTACTTCTACATTTCTGACTTCAAAGCGATGGCAATTTTGCTTAATCAAGTTAGCTACTTCTTCATCGCGCTCCACAGCAAGAATATGTCCATCAGGACAAAGTAACCCGGCTTCTACAGGAATTGTCCCTGTGCCCGCGCCAATATCCCATAATACCGAATCAGATTTTAGGCGCAGTTGGGAAATTAATAACAACCGCAGTTCTCGCTGGCTAAAAGGAATACCAGGCAAATGATCAAACAATTCATCGGGAATACCAGGGGTAACATAAGGCCAAAGTTGGGAGGGCATAGAAAGATACTTTTATACTAAAGATATCAGCTTGCCTAGTTTGACAAACCATAAGCTAGAAAAGCTTTTCAACTTAGCGTTATCAGCAATCACTATGGTCAGCGAAATCTTAGGCGACCGTTACGAAATTCAGCAGGTGTTGGGAAAAAAGTCGGGGCGGCGGACGCTACTAGCTCGGGATCAGACAAGTGGTGAATTGGTTGTGATCAAGTTACTTTCTTTTGATAGTGACTTTGAATGGGACGATCTTAAGTTGTTTGAACGTGAAGCCGAAACATTAAAATCTTTGTCTCATCCCGCCATCCCTCGATATTTAGACTATTTTGCCGTAAATTCACCTAAAATCAAAGGATTTGCTTTATTACAGACTTATATCGCAGCTAGAACTTTAGAGCAATACTTACAAACCGGGCGGACTTTTACGGAAACTGAAGTCAAACAAGTCGCCACAGCTGTATTGGAAATTCTAATTTACTTACATGGGCTGCATCCGCCTGTGATTCACCGCGATATTAAGCCTAGCAATATTTTATTGGGCGAGCGTTCTGCTCATAGTGTCGGTCAAGTTTACCTAGTAGATTTTGGTTCGGTACAAACTGTCTTGGGTACAGAAGGCGGAACTAGGACTGTGGTGGGAACTTATGGATATATGCCACCAGAGCAATTTGGTGGGCGAACAGTCCCCGCATCCGACCTTTATAGTTTGGGGGCAACTTTAATTTATTTAGTCACCGGTAATCATCCTGCCGATTTACCTCAAAAAGATTTTCGCATTCAGTTTGAGCAACACTGTCATCTTAGTCCCAGTTTAACTCGCTGGTTACAGTGGATGACTGAACCGAGTCTAGAACGGCGGACAAGTTCCGCTATGGCAGCTCTGAAAGCTTTAAACGAATCCCAATTAGACATTCCCCGCCCCTTAAATTGTGTTAAACCTGCCGACAGCAAAATTCAACTCACCAAGACCTGGGATCATCTAGAAATTCTCATTCCACCAGGTGGCTTTAAGTTCTCGATGTTATTCACAGCTTGCTTTGCCATTGCCTGGAACTCCTTTGTTTTGTTTTGGACAATTGGCGTGCTTCTTACCCCGGCTTTTCCTTTTAGTTTACTCTTTGCTTTATTCTCACTACCTTTTTGGGGGGTTGGCTTGATGATGCTATGTAATTTATTGCTCGGCTTATTTGGCAAAATTCAACTGCGTTTAGATCAGCAGCAAATTACCTTGCTATATGAATTATTCGGATTTAAATTTCATCATCCCCGTCCTGCCCCCAGAGACAGTATTAGTAAACTCGTTTATATTCCCAGGCACGTAACAAAAGATTCTGAGGGTGATAAGATTTCTGTACCACCGCAATTGGATATTTGGGCAGGAGTACATAAATACCCCCTTAGGATGGATTCGGGATCTATTCAATCTGAAGCAGAACTAGAATGGTTAGCCCATGAATTAAGCGATTGGTTAGGTGTAGAATTAACATCCTCTTCCCCTGACCTGGGAATCCAACGCAAATCTGCTTCTTTTTCCAGAGCAAGAAATAAATAGTCTTTTAGTGTCTATAGTTATTAAAGAACCCTTACAGGAGAAACAAAATGTTTGGACTGGGATGGCCAGAAGTAGTCATAATCGCCATAGTCGCTGTCGTCATTTTTGGGCCCAAAAAAATTCCTGAACTGGGAAATGCACTGGGTAAAACCTTACGAGGTTTCAAAGAAGAATTGAACTCCAATAATGATGACACAACTGCTGAACGCGAACAGCAATAGTCAATGTAGAGACGCAATCATCTCGTCTCTACTGTCTGACTAAAACAAAGTATTGATCACAGAAGATGTCACCCCGTTCTGGGGATCTACAATTGTTGTGGAGGTATTTTGTTGCTGTACCTCCTCTTTTACTAAACCACGCACCTTGATTAACTTAATAGCTCGACTGACGCTTTCTGGCAAAATTACCACCAAACTGTTATCCGGAGCCATATCTAAAGCTTTATTAATCGCTGCGGTTTCATCCAAAATCGACTCATAGCGACAATTTGGATTAACTTGGTTTATCCCTCTAGCAATCAAATCCGCAGCTGATCCCCGTGACCGCCCCCTACTGTCATCATCCTCTTTAACAATAATGTAGTCAAAAATCTCTGCTGACAATTTACCCAAGGTAACAAAATCTTCATCACGGCGATCGCCCGGACCCCCAACTACGCCAATGCACTCTCCTGTAGTCCAATTACGGACAAAGGAACCCAAAGCTTGGTAACTAGCCGGGTTGTGAGCATAATCTACTAAAGCATGATATTTGCCTAAATTAAATAAATTCATCCGTCCTGGGGTTTGACTCACCGAAGCGCGGAAAGTCTTCAAACCAGCACGAATCTGCTCAATGGTGACATTCTGCACAAAGGCCGCCAAACTAGCTGCTAAAGCATTGGCAATCATAAACGGCGCACGTCCACTCATAGTCAAAGGAATATTTTCTGCCCTTTCTATTCGGTGTGTCCAATCACCTTTAACAATTGACAGATAGCCATTTTCGTAAACTGCCGCCACTCCTCCCTTTTGAACATGCTTTCGCACTAATTCTGAATCAGGATTCATTGTAAAGTAGGCAACATTAGCTTTTGTTTTTTCTGCCATGGCTGCCACACGGTGGTCATCAGCATTCAGCACTGCATAGCCATCGGGGAACACAGCTTCTGCTACCACACCCTTGAGATTAGCTAACTGTTCAATAGTATCTATATCACCTATACCCAGATGATCAGCAGCTACATTCAATACCACACCGACGTTAGCATTGGCAAAACCCAGCCCGGAGCGGAGAATGCCACCACGAGCCGTTTCCAGCACTGCTACTTCTACAGTGGGGTCTTCGAGAATCACATGAGCACTTTGGGGACCTGTATTATCTCCAGATTCGACCAAGTAATCACCGATATAAGTTCCATCAGTAGTTGTATAGCCTACTACTTTACCAGTTTGCTTGTAAATATGTGCTAACAGTCGGGTCGTAGTGGTTTTACCATTAGTACCCGTAACACTCAAGATAGGAATCAGACTGGATTGTTCGTTGGTAAACAGCATATCCAGAACTGCTCCAGCAACGTTACGGGGAGTACCTTGACTTGGAGCAACGTGCATCCTGAAACCGGGAGCAGCATTGACTTCTACTACCACACCGTCCATCTCTCGGAGAGGACGACTGATATCTGTAGTCACAATATCGAGTCCGGCAATATCCAGACCGATAATTTTTACTATCCTTTGTGCCAGCCAAACATTTTCTGGGTGAATTTCATCAGTGCGATCTATAGCAATACCACCTGTGCTTAAATTAGCTGTTGCACGCAGGTAACAAATTGCTCCCTTTGGTGGTACACTGTTGATAGTGTAGCTTTGCCTTTCTAGCAGCTGGTAGCTGTTGCGGTCTAGTTCAATTTTGGTGAGGACTTTATCATGGCCTTCACCCCGGTTTGGGTCTTTGTTAGTTTCGGCAATCAGTTCGCTAATGGTGGACCTGCCATTACCAACTACGTGAGCAGGCACGCGTTCTGCCACAGCCACTACTTTACCGTCTATAACTAGCACCCGATGATCTCGCCCAACGTAGTAACGCTCAACAATAATTGACCGAGAAATAGCTCTTGCCGCCTCGTAAGCTGCCTCAGCTTCATCCCAGTTTCTAATATCAATAGTAATACCACGTCCGTGGTTACCATCTGATGGTTTGATGACAATGGGATAGCCGCCAACATATTCGATAGCTTCTTCCAGGTCATCTAAAAAGTTGATCACCGTACCCTTGGGCACTGGCGCTCCAGCCGCAGCGAGAATGCGTTTAGTAGCTTCTTTGTCGCAAGCTAGCTCGACACCTAAAATGCCAGTTTTATTGGTCATGGTAGCTTGCATCCGCTTTTGATTGACGCCGTAACCCAGCTGAATCAAAAAGCGAGCGCTCAACTGCGTCCACGGAATGCCCCTTAGTTCGGCTTCTTTGACAATGGCTTCTGTGGAAGGACCCAAAGAAGACTCACGCCATAAGTCCTTCAGGTCGAGGATGTCTTGCTCGAGTTCTGCTTTTGGATAACGACCTCTATCAACGATACTTTGGCACAGCCGTACAGCCGCTCTTCCAGCGTAGCGCCCCGCTTCCTCATTTAGGTACTCGATCACTACCTGGAAGATTCCAGGTGTGGCAGTTTCACGGGTGCGCCCAAAGCCTACATGCATTCCAGCTAATTCTTGGAGTTCTAAGGCCACGTGTTCCACTATATGGCCCATCATGGTGCCTTCCTTGACCCGCATCAGAAAACCACCGCGACAGCCGGGCGAGCAGTAGTGACCTTCCAGACTGGGTAGCGCCTCTACCAATCCTTCATAAAAGCCAGGGATTTCATTGGAGGGTGTTTGGGCAAGGTTTTCTAAATCAAGGCGCATGACGATCAGCTTATGGCGTCGAATGCTCCAGTAGTTTGGGCCACGTAAGGTCTGGATCTTGAGGATTCTCATGGGAATAGGTAGATGGAGATTCGGAACCAAAATTCTAGTTTCTTACTGAAATTGACCGTCAAACTGTTCAGAATAAACAGTTTTTTCTTTTTTCATGGTATGCTTATGGCTTTTTTACAGCAAGCAACCAAGTAATCGATCAACACAGTGTAACCTCTAATACGCTATTCCCTCAGTTAGAGATGCGATGCACAGCAGGCAACACAGTCCGCTGATACAAGTGATAGCGATCACCATAACTGAGGATGTGCAATCGTAAATTATGCACAGTTAGAGGTTCGTTAGCGCCGACATGAGGTTCATTGGTATGAGTTACTTCTGTGGGATCGACAATCGTTACACTGCCTTTGCCTACAACTTGTAACCAACCATCACGTTCAAAGACAGCACAAGTGTCTTCATCAATACCAATACCTAGACGGTCAGGATGAGCTGCGATCGCACTGATCAGGCGACCCATACGATTGCGATTGTGAAAATGCTGGTCAACAATAACTTCAGGGATAAAACCCAAACCCGTTGCCATATCGACCAAGGAACGATTTGGAGTTTCACCACTACCACCGCCAGCAATCATGTGATGTCCCATGACAGCAGCTCCTGCACTAGTACCTGCTAGGGTCAGTTGTCCTGCGCGTACCCGTTGTCGGATGATTTCCATTGCTGGCGTGTCTGACATTACGCCACAAAGGCGTAATTGATCGCCTCCAGTGAGAAATACCCCACTACAGGCCGCCAAGGATTCTTTGACAGGGGCTGTTTCACATTGTTCGCGTTCACGGATGTCTAAAATTTCGACCTTTTCAGCACCCATTTCTTCAAACAGGCGAATATATCTACCACCGATGATAGCGGGTTCGCGAGAAGCAGATGGAATAATTGTAATATAGGCCTTACTAGCACCAGCTCGACCAAAAAAAGTTCTCAGGATATCGCGTCCATGAACTTTATCTTCTGCGCCTCCGATCACCAGAACGGCGGTTTTAGTTGCTTGGGGTGTCCTCATTTCCAGCGATTTAGCTTTTAATTGCGGCATTATGTTTCTCCTGTCAACAACTTCAGGTGAATTTAACAAGGTATGGCCATGGCCACACAAGCTGTCAGTAGGACTGAGCATTTCTTGGGATGACCACGCAAGCTATCGCACTTTGCTTTTTTAAGCAGAAACCCCTCGGAAGTTAAGATCGGGGTGAATTGCCCATTTAACTTCTCACCTGATCCACATATTCGCGCAGCAGCGTCTTTGTCAAGAGAAGCCTCAATATTCATGTGTTCTTGACTGTTCCTCAAAGCCAGTGCCTTGTTTTTCACCTGTACACTTTTTCCAGACTGGCAAAATAATGCTTGGGAGACTAGAGATGACACTTTTGTGGGGGGGGTTAGCCCGTCGAAAAAAATGTCTGTTTTACCTCTGGTATTGGGGCAAGCAGGTTTTAACACGCTTTTTTTGAGGCTGGGCCTGTGCATCCTGGAAGTTGTTAACTTGGTCAGATTATTAATTTAAATGTACTTGTGACAATATTTAAACACAAATTAAGTAATTAGAAAAACTTTTGATCCTCTCTGAAATCAATAGTTCTGGTACTTTTAGTCACTATTGATTAAACTTATCTGTAGTTCTATCCTACATTGATTGATTGTGTTTGCTAGACATTCAAATTTAAGATTAGTGTTCTCGAATACGAATTACTGTGCGCTTTGATATAGTTACACTTTTTCCTGACTGTTTTACCTCGGTTTTAAATTCTGGACTGTTGGGTAAAGCCTTAGCTAAACAGATTGCCCAAGTCAATCTGGTTAATCCCAGAGATTTTACCACCGATAAGCACCACAAGGCTGATGATGAGCCCTACGGTGGTGGTGTGGGGATGTTGTTAAAGCCAGAACCCATTTTTGCTGCTGTAGAGTCTCTACCCACTCTACCCCGGAGAGAAATTATTTTAATGAGTCCCCAAGGTCAAACCATAAATCAACACCTCTTCAAAGAATTGGCTAAAAATTATGACCAGCTAGTAGTGATCTGCGGGCATTATGAAGGAGTAGATGAGAGGGTACTGCATTTAGTCACACGTGAAGTATCTTTAGGAGATTTTATTCTTACTGGTGGCGAAATTCCTTCAATGGCATTGCTCAATGGTGTGGTCAGACTTCTACCAGGTACTGTAAGCAAAGTTGAGTCCCTCAAAGCAGAAAGTTTTGAAGAAGGCTTACTAGATTATCCCCAGTACACTCGCCCGGCAAATTTTCGCGGATGGAAAGTACCTGACGTTTTGCTGTCTGGAAATCATGCCGAAATTGCTCGCTGGCGACATGAACAACAAATCAAAAGAACAGGCGATCGCCGTCCCGATTTGCTCGAACAATGGCAAAAAAATCACCATACCAGCAATGGGGAAAAAATACCCGCAGACAATAAACTTGCCAACGACCAATGACCACTGAATCACAACTAAACACTCAAAACTATGAACATTCGTATTGGTAACGGCTACGATATCCACAGGTTAGTCAGCGATCGCCCTTTAATTTTAGGAGGAATCCCCATTCCCCACTCCCTCGGTTTACTAGGGCACAGTGACGCTGATGTACTAACTCACGCCATTATGGATGCCATGTTAGGGGCATTATCCTTGGGGGATATTGGCCATTATTTTCCTCCTACAGATCCTCAATGGGCAGGAGCCAATAGTTTGCTGCTATTAACTCAAGTACATCAGCTCATTAAAGACCAAGGTTGGCACATAGGCAATATTGACTCGGTAGTAGTCGCAGAACGTCCCAAATTGAAACCACATATTGAAAAAATGCGGGATAAGTTAGCCACTGTCCTAGAATTACCACCTAATCAAATTGGCATCAAAGCTACCACTAACGAAAAGTTAGGTCCCGTTGGTCGAGAAGAAGGTATATGTGCTTACGCTGTTATTTTATTACTAGCCAATGATTAATCAAGTTATCTAGTCAAAAATCAGCATACTCAATTACTTAGAATAATCAAAATCATGCCAATTATCAACAGCCTTTACATCCAGTTGGGATGAGGTATTTCACCATAACACAGGATTCTCTGGACTTGGTTACATTCAACTAATGATAATAAACGAAAAAGGATGAGCTTAATTAAAAAAATCTCTAATTACAACAAACATTTTTGGTTACTAATCAGTATAATTGCCTTGACAGCAATTACAATCACAAGTTGCCACCCGTCTAACTTTAAAAGTAAATCTGCTCAAATACCACAATTAGTAACCAGCATTCTGAGTGACCCGAAAACCTTTAACTACGCCCTCAGTTCAGAATTTCCTAATATTTTTAGTTTAACTTACGAAGGATTAACTATCCAAAATCCCATCACTGGTGATATCGAGCCAAACTTAGCAGAATCATGGGAAACTACAGATGATAACTTGGGATTTATCTTTACTCTCAGATCAGGTTTAAAGTGGTCTGATGGACAACCACTAACAGTAGATGATGTTGTTTTTACCTACAACGAAATTTACCTGAACGAAGCAATTCCCACAGACGCTAGAGATATTCTCAGGATTGGTGAAAGTCGATCATTACCTAATGTACAAAAAATTGATAACCGACGGGTTAAATTCACCACTCCAGAACCATTTGCCCCTTTTTTAGGTAGTTTAGGAATACCAATTTTACCAGCCCATAGCCTCAAAGAATCTATCAAAACAAAAGACCAAGAAGGTAAGCCAATATTTCTCAGCAAGTGGGGCGTTGATACTCCTGTAGATGAAATTGTCGTCAATGGCCCCTACAAACTGGAGAGTTATCACACAAGTCAACGTGTAATTTTCCAACGTAACCCCTACTATTGGCGTCAAAGACTGGAAGGAGAATCTCAACCTTACATTGAACGAATAGTATGGCCTATTGTTGAATCCACAGATACTTCATTACTGCAATTTCGTTCTGGTAGTTTAGATACTATAGGAGTTACACCAGATTACTTTTCTTTGTTAAAAAAGCAAGAGAAACAAGGTAATTTCACAATCTACAACGGCGGCCCAGCCACAGGCACATCTTTTGTTTTCTTTAATCTCAACAAAGGTAAGAAAGACGGTAAACCACTGGTAAATCCCATTAAATCACGTTGGTTTAATACAGTTGAATTTCGCCAAGCAGTAGCTTATGCTATTGACCGTCAAACCATGATTAATAATACTTTTCGTGGCTTAGGTCAAACCCAAGACTCCCCAATCACCATACAAAGCCCCTTTTATCTTTCCCCAAAAGAAGGACTAAAAACTTATGATTACAACCCCGAAAAAGCTAAGGCATTGTTAAAGAAATCTGGATTTCAATACAATGACCAAGGCAAACTATTAGATGCTCAAGGTAATAGCATTCGTTTCACTTTACTCACCAACGCAGGCAACAAAATACGCGAAGCAATGGGAGCGCAAATTAAACAAGATTTAGGCCAAATTGGTATGGAAGTTGATTTCACACCATTAGCATGGAATACTTACATAGATAAACTTTCTAATACTCTTGACTGGGATGCTTCATTACTAGGATTAACCGGTGGTTTAGAACCCAATAGCGGCGCTAACGTCTGGTCACCAGAAGGCGGATTACATATGTTTAATCAAAAACCCCAAGCTGGACAAAAACCCATAGAAGGTTGGGAAATCGCTCCTTGGGAAGCCAAAATCGGTCAACTTTACATCCAAGCAGCCAGGGAATTAGATCCAGCCAAACGAAAAGCAATTTATGCCGAAACCCAGAAAATTACCCAAGAAAAATTACCCTTCATTTATTTAGTTAACCCTTACTCATTATCAGCAGTGCGTAATAAGTTTACAGGTATTCAATACTCAGCTTTAGGCGGCGCATTTTGGAATATTCATGAGATCAAGATTATTAATTAAGCAATATAAAAACACAAGACTATTTTACGAACTACCGTGACTAACCCTGAAAACTTGCGATCGCTTCTTCAATCAGTTGCCAATGGTAAACTGACCCCAGACCAAGCCTTAGACTCACTCAAAGATTTAACCTATGAACCAGTGGGTGAATTTGCGAAAATTGACCACCATCGCCAACTCAGAACTGGTTTTCCTGAAGTAATTTGGGGTCCAGGTAAAACTCCCAAACAAATCGCTCAGATTATAGAGGTAATGCGTCTCCGTAACCCGGTAGTAATGGCAACCCGCATCGAACCCGCAGTTTACAATGTACTGCAACTCAAAATTCCAGATTTACGGTATTACGAACTAGCGCGCATTTGCGCCATTACTCCCCTAAACATCCAACCAAAAATTGGCGGATTAATTGGTATTCTCTCTGCTGGTACTGCGGATTTAGCCGTAGCTGAGGAAGCAGCTGTCACAGCAGAACTGTCTGGGTTTCGTGTCCAGCGTCTTTGGGATGTGGGTGTTGCTGGAATTCACCGCTTACTAAGTAATCGCCATGTCATTGAATCATCATCAGTTCTCATCGTCGTCGCCGGTATGGAAGGCGCTTTACCCAGCGTCGTCGCAGGTTTAGCAGATTGTCCCATAATTGCTGTTCCTACTAGCATCGGTTATGGGGCGAATTTTAGTGGTTTAGCCCCCCTATTAACAATGCTGAATTCCTGTGCAGCTGGTGTAGGTGTAGTGAATATCGACAATGGATTTGGTGCTGCTGTCTTAGCTGGACAAATTTTGCGAACAGCTGAGAAATTACGGATGTTGTCCGGTACACCTTGAGTTGTTGCTGTAGAGTAGTTTCTTCCAGAGTAGAAAAGACAAGACACAATAGTAACATCACTGACACAAGTGTTGAATGTTAAGAAAGAGGTGATAAAAATAGCCCAAAATATGGTAAATTCTGGGCGAAGGATTGAAAAAAATAATTGATGATGATTATAAATTCATTTCCCAAGATTGTCAAAGACATCCTCAGACCGTTGCCAAAAAATGATTATCCAGTTTTGAACAGCCGTCTTTATGTTGAGTGTTGGTTGGCTTATGCCTTGGATAATAGTTTAACAAGTATGCGAGACTTATTTACAAGATTAAACAATACAGGGATTGATGTAAGAATTTCGACATTTTCCAAAGCTAACATACATAGAAGTCAAGAGATATTTCAAAATATTTATCATCAATTGAATAAATTAGTCCAAAAAAAAGCTTATAA
>WGNO01000008.1 GCA_016124525.1 Nostoc sp. RI_552
ATACCGCGTGATTTTAATGGAGCCGTGGGGATTTTCCTCAAGGCAATGTGGGATACCACCTTCACTGACTCAGTTGGTGATGTTGTACTGGATGTTCACGATATCTCAAATGTCGGAGAATGTCTCGGTTAAAAGTATCAGAATCATAATCTACAGTGATGTTCCGGTAAATGTAATTTTCATAAACTCGTTGTGCCATGAGGTAGGCTACTAACCCCTACCCCTTGGCGAAAATCAAAACAGCTTGTCAATATAAGCATTTAAATCACTGCGTTTGATTCGCCACCCCCTACCAATCACTTTCGCGTTTAATTCCCCCGCAGTGATGGCATCTTTGAGAAATTCCTTAGACAAACCAGTTAATAACTGTGCCTCAGCCATGGTCAGCAGCAACTTATCCGCCACAGGTACTTCGGGCTGATGATCGTTTTTACTCAGCAATCCTTCCATAACTGACGACAGCTTATCTAAAAGACCAATCTCGGCAAACTCCATCATCTTACCAGGTTTTTGTACTTGAATACCTATGTTTTGCTTTTGCTGTGTTGCTATTTGACGAGATTCAAAAGCAGGTTGTACAATGCCCTGGCCTAATTCCACCTTGAAAGCTTCCAATTCTGCTTGTTGAAAATTAGCAGTGGGATAAGTTTTCCCCTTCTCGTACCTAACACTGATTCGCCCCTGCTGTACATACCGCTCAAACACATGGACACTCACACCCAGAAAATCTGCGGCCTCTTGTTTGTTCATAAAATTACCACTAAATGTTACCAAGTTCTATCATGTCATTTGACCCTATTGGTCACACCCGAAGGCCAGGGGAAAATGAAATAGCCTTTGTTTGCGGTGGCTTCCCCTTGACCAAAAACAGGGAAGCCGGTTGAGAGTCACCCTTTTCAAAGTGCAGTAAGTCTTAATTTTTTCCAGATACTCATGCTCAAAAAACTAAAATAAAACTTTATACTTAAAAAAGATTAAAGCAAATTTTCATAGGAGGGAAGAGTCGTGACTCCCAATCCCACCATTATCCAGGCTGTAGAAAAATTGGGTTACCGAGTGACTGCCGGTGATGTATCAAGTCAAGTAGGCTTGAATATCGCCGCAGCTAATCAAGGGTTGTTAGCACTCGCTGCTGATGCTGGCGGACATTTACAAGTAGCAGACACAGGTGATATTGTTTACCAATTTCCGCAAAATTTCCGCGACATTCTCCGTAATAAACACTTTTACATGCGGTGGCGGGAATGGTGGAAAAAGGTTTGGGGAGTTGTTTTTTACCTGATTCGTATTTCTTTTGGTATTTTCTTAATTATTTCTATTGCCATCATAACTCTTACCATCATTATCATTGTTACTGCCTCTAACACAGATCGGGATGATAACGATAGGGGTAGCAGTTCTAGATCTGGTGGGCCTGGGGTATTCTTTTTCCCATTTCCAGATTTACTTTGGTACTTCAGCCCCAATTATTATGAAACGCGCTACCAAGAAAGGCAATATCACAGACAGCAACAAACAAGCCAACAAAGGGATTTGAACTTCTTTGAGGCTGTATTTTCGTTTTTGTTTGGCGATGGTAACCCCAATTCCAACTTAGAAGAACGCCGATGGCAAGAAATTGCTGGTGCGATTCGTCATCAGCGTGGTGCAGTGGTAGCAGAGCAAATTACTCCCTATCTAGACCATCTCGGTGAAAGTTATACACAAGAATACGAAGATTATATGCTGCCCGTTCTAACTCGATTTAATGGAGAACCACAGGTAAGTCCCCAAGGGCAGATTGTCTATTATTTCCCAGAGTTGCAAGTCCAAGCAGTCAGAACACTTCCTCAGCCAGTCCCCACCCACCTAGAAGAATATCCTTGGCGTTTTAGTGCAGCGAGTTCAGGACAAATTATGCTGGCTGCTGGGTTGGGTGTACTCAACTTTGGAGCAGCATTAATATTAGGAGGCTTGATAGCTGATGGTACAGCCGCCGCCCAACTGGGGGGATTAGTAGCTTTTGTAGAAGGAATTTATTGGCTGTTGTTAGCTTACGGCGCAGGTTTTTTAGGTATACCCCTAGTGCGTTATTTTTGGATTAAATGGCGTAATAAAAAAATTGCTGCACGCAACCGTCATCGTCTAGAGCGGAGTAAACTGTTAGCAAACCCAGATGACACTTTACAGGAAAAAATCCACTACTCACAACAGTTTGCCTCAGAAAAAATCATCAGCAATGAAGATTTAGTCTATTCCACCGAAACCGACTTACTCCACCAAGAAGTTCAGCGTTCTCCACAAATAGAGGCTGAATGGCAAAAGCGGCTACAAGAAGGAACTGGGGAGTAGGAGGAAAGAAAGTTATTGGTCATTATTGACCAATGACCAATAACCACCCTCATTACCTTGTTTTAATTGGCGTTAGAGCCACTCCTTGGTAGTAATGTCCTAAAATTTGCAAGTGGTTGGCTCCTTGTCGAGCTAAGTTGTATGCTCCCCACTGACTCATTCCTAACCCATGACCAAAGCCTAAACCTTGTAGTACAAAGTTACTATTTGCATCTCTACTGATACTAAAACGAGTGCTTTTCAGTTTGAGGGCAGTACGCACTTCTTCACCTCTTAGTACCCTTGTACCTTTATCACCAACAATTTTTAAAACTTTAATGCTACGAAAAGGTGAATAGGCTTCTGGAATCATGTCTTTAACATTGCCCACACCAGAAATTTCAGAGCTAATTTCATCAGGGGAAAAAGTTTTCACCCAGTTACAGGCGCTGATATTTTGATCATAGTCTTGAACAGCACGCAGATAAGCTAGGGGATTTCCCCAAACATCCTCAACATTTTCAGTGTGTCCCCCAGAACAAGCATGGAAAACAGAAAGAATAATCTCATTGTTATGTGTTAGTACTTTCCCGGCTGTGGCATCAACTGCGGTGTAAATAGTAGGAGATTCGCTGATCACTCCTTTGTAAATTTGCCAACGGTCTGGACTATCCCCTAAGTCATAGGTGGGATGATTGCGCTGTTGCTTGCGCTTATAGAGAGCATAGGTACGAGCTGCAATAGCTTGAGCTTTGAGTGCTTCCTGTGGCCATCCAGAATCCATTTCGCCACCGATGACACTGTAGAGATATTCTTCTAAATCAACCCAGTTAATAACATCTAAACCTTTATCTGTAGGCACAACCAAGGTCCTACCACGATACCAGCGATCGCCAATATAAACAAATCCATCACCTGTGGGTTCAATCCAAAATAAACCAGACTGCCATCTATCCAAAGCCACACCACCGGGGATACTCTGGGCATTAAATGAACTCATGGACGGTAATTGTCCAAGAGTACGGCCCGTACTATCTTTAACAAGGGCAGTTGTAGAACTGCCAACTTTGACTTGATTAACTCCCCTCTCAATTGCCACGCGCAGGATTACAGATGCTTGAGCCGGGGCTATTAAAGCTATCCACAAGAAGATACCTATCCACCAATGACGTACTTTGACCTGGGAAAATAAAGAACCTAGTAACAGTTGAAATTTCATAGTGTTTACTACTTCAGATCAGACTTTTATCTAATGTGGGGAGTTGCCCTTGTTTCATAATTATGCATTAGTCATTGGACATTGGGTTTTTCCTGTTCCTTACTCACCACTTACATCATTGGCAATAATTCCCACTAAGTTCAACTTGCTCAAAATTGCTATGGCTTGAGTCAATTCCTTGGGGGTGACATAACCCATCCGCCCTACCATGACAATTCCCTGACACAATGATGCTAGAATCCCCGCATCAACACTATCTAAAATTGGCGGAGCATCAATGATCACTAAATCATAGGTCTGCTCAAAGAACTTAATTAACTCTTGCATTCGCTGTTGACTTAGCAAGTTAACTATATCTTCTGGTGTGGGGCCAGCAGTTAAAACATCGATAGCAGGGTGAATAGGCTGGATGTAATTTTCAATTTCAGCATTTGCTTCATCAAGCAATAATAAAGATAATCCCCAGTCATTAGATAATTGTAAGATGTTATGTAGCTGAGGATACCGCAAATTAGCATCAATCAATAATATGCGCCCATGCCTGCGAGCTGCACTAGCCGCCAGCCCCAGAGCTAGAGTTGTCTTACCTTCTCTAGATAATGCCGAAGTTAACATCAAAGACTTTAGGGGGTACGAATGGTTAAATACTTGAATGTTTTGGTAGACCATATCGAAGCTTTCGTGACATGGTAACCAAGTATTAGTTTCAACCAAAGACAGAGCTAAATTTTCTCGCTGCTGCCAAAACAACATGGGTAAACGCTTTTTGAAATTACGCAGCGCTAACTTTGGCACTGACCCCAATAATTGCACTTTTGTCAGCTTCTGTAATTCTTGTAAAGAATAAATAGTGTAATTAAACATTCCCCAAGTTAAAGCCACTGCAATACCTAAAATGGGGCTAACTACAAATCCCCCAAGTACAAGTATTGATCTGCGGTTACTGGTAGCAGTTCCCAAATTTGGTTCCTCTAACACTTGCCAATCAAACCCTCCCTGAGAAATCTTTAATCCCAAATATTGTTGCGTTTGAAGTAATTGCTCAAGTATTTTGCGTTTAGTTTCTACTACCGGTAGCAAGCGGTTATACTCAGCTATGAGGCTAGGATATTTCCTCAGCTGCGAACTGAGTCGCCTTTCTGACTCAGATAAACTATTGTTATGAGCAATCAGTCCTTTAATAATTGTTTGCACCTGAATAAACTCTTCCACCAGGGAGGGGATAACTTCTGCTGTTTCCCCTTGTATCAATAGTAATTTTTTGCTATTGTTGTCTATTTTTTTGTCACCTAGCAGTTCTTGCATTTCTTGCTGCAACAGCGTTTTTTGACTTTGATGTTGCTCCTTCAGATTTTCTAATATTGGTGACTCCTCTGTGTAGCGCATTTCCTCCTTAGCTATTGCCAATTCAGTCTTTTTAATTTCATTCAATAGCCATTGGTAACGACTTGACTGATTTAAACGAGAAGCAATTTCTGCGTTCTCGGACAAAGCAATAATTTTTTCTTCCAGGTTATTGTACTGAGCTTGTACATTTTTTAGCTGTGCCCGGGCAATTTCTCGCTGTTTTTCAATCTTGGCAAGAGACTCTAGCACAATTTTACTTTGTACTTCCGGATCCACTATATTATGCTTACTACGAAAATTTTCTAAGTTCTTCTCGGCTTGACTCAGCTCTTGTTTAATTTGGGGTAAGCGAGTGCTGACAAAGTTAAGTCCTTGATTCAGTTGTTCTTTTTGTTGCTGTATATTGTGGTCTTGATAAACTTTTAGTAAAGCTTGTAACACTTTTTGTGTTTTAACGGGATCATCCTCATAAAAGGAAACTTCAAATACTTGACTTCGAGGTTCATTAACCCCAGTCCTAGCTGATAACTGCTGCACTACTAAAGGTGATTTTTTGTCGTTATTATTACCTTTAATATCTTCTATGGTCAGATTTGGATAATCAGAATGCAGAATATCTACAGCTTTCTGAATTAACTTAGAACTCACCATTAGTTTCATCTGAGCAATGTAGTCAAACATTGGTTGCTTGGATTCAGTTAACTCATTATTTTCACCTAATTGGATATTATTTAACCTGACACCTTCATATAAATTAGAATGTACCAATATCTGCATCGAGCTTTTGTAATTCGGTTTGGTATTAATAGCTAACAAGCCAAAGATTGACATAAATATGCAAGAAACACCTAAGCACAAAAAGCGTCGACCCAGTAAAATTTTAGGTAGTCGTTTGACGTATAACGCGTTTATTGAAGAGTGATGAACCAGTTTGTTGTGATTCATACTTGTGTTAGCCACTATCCAATTCCTCTAATATCTAAACACAGAAAAAACATTTATGAAGATTATGAAGTCAATGGCGAAAAACAAATTTTTTTCAACCTATAGACCAAACATAATACTAAATATTTCTCATTTCAATTATGAAGAATTTTTAGAAAAAATCATCCGGCTAACTTCACTACAAAAATTAAGTAATATTCACAACAAGAATTAATAAATTAACTAATTCATTCCCCACCAGACATAACTTTTTAAATCTGACTGTAAACACAATTACCTATCTATTCAATGAGCAGCATCAAGTGTTAATCTCTATTGCCAGTAATAGAGAAAGTTTATGTCAACCAGGGCGCGAATAACCGCCATCCCCTTTTGTTCATATTCAGTTTTTTTTAACTACTGATTTCCGTTAATTCTACTTCCCGTCGCCTGGGCACATTGTAAGCCATGAAATCATAAGCCATATCTGTATGGGGAAAAATTGCCCTGGCTTCAAACAGTAAATCTTTTAATTCTATAATGTTTCCAGGAGCATAACGGGGACTGAAATGAGTCATAATTAACCGATGCACCCCAGCTGCTAAGGCTGTTTGCGCCGCCATTGTGGTTGTGGAATGCAATCGCTGAAAAGCTAAATCTGCATCTTGGTGAGCAAAAGTTGCTTCATGAATTAATACATCGGTATCTCGTGCCAATTCCACTGCACCGTCGGAATAAATTGTATCTGTACAATAGGCTATTTTGCGTCCTATTTCTGTGGGTCCGCATAATTCAGCACCATTAATTACTCGTCCATTAGCTAAAGTCACTGTTTCACCACGCTTGAGTTGACCGTAAATTCGACCGGGGGGAATTCCCAAGGCTTTGGCTTTTTCCACATCAAAGCGTCCCGGTCGGTCTTTTTCTGCTACACGATAACCAAATGCTGTAATGCGGTGATGTAAAAGACCACAGCTAACAGTGAATTCATCATCTTCATAAACGATTCCCGGATGGACAACATGAACTTTCACCGGATAGGAAAAATGTGTGTGAGAGTAACGTGTGCAGGCTTGGATATA
This sequence comes from Nostoc sp. RI_552, assembly GCA_016124525.1. Lineage (GTDB taxonomy): Bacteria > Cyanobacteriota > Cyanobacteriia > Cyanobacteriales > Nostocaceae > Umezakia > Umezakia ovalisporum. The sequence continues at coordinate 6,883 of WGNO01000008.1, forward strand.
CTCATTTAATCCCGGTGGCCCGTAGATATCCACTCGTTGTACATTACCACCTAAACCGCAACTTGCCAGCAGTCCCATTAAGCCAAAAATATGGTCACCATGCAGATGGGTGATAAAAATTCGGGACAGTTGGCTCATTTTCAGGTCACTCCGCAAAATTTGATGCTGAGTACCTTCGCCACAGTCCAATAACCATAGTTCTGCCCTTTGGGGTAATCTGAGCGCTACGCTAGAAACATTGCGCGATCGCGTGGGTACACCAGAGCTCGTCCCTAAAAATGTGATCTGCACAGCGTTTTTTGGCCTTCCTCTTACTGAACTTTACGCCTAGTATTTCTTACTCTCTATATTGGCACGGTTTTTGGGCAAAATACTTTCCTCTGGACTAGGATATGTTTTGATAGTAATTGCATAAACTGTAATTTTGTAATTTTGTGACCCTTGACCTCAACTCCTAGCTATTGGTATGAAGGGCGTTGTCCTCAAACTGGTGATTTATTGAGATTGCCCCGCACTGCTCTTGTAGAAGCCATTGCTGGTGATTTAATGCAGCAACTAGCCAGGGATGAAATTTATAATCGTGAAGGCAAAATGTATGGTGTCTTGCTGGTGGAACTACCTACAGGAGAAAGGCAAATTTTAAAAGCATTTTCTGGTCTGCTCAATGGTTGCAGTGTAATTGAGGGTTGGGTTCCGTCAATTCCCGGACGAGACGAAGTAGCCAAAGAAGAAGCCCGCACCTTGGCCGAACTAGAAGCTATCAAACAAGAAATAATTACTCTCCAGCAACTACCCGCAAGACAGCAGTATGAAACTCTATCTTACGAATTTGAGCAGCAATGGCAACAGATGAGCGATGGCCATCGCCATTGCAAACACCAACGTCACCAAAAACGTCAGTTATTTAACCAACAACTCACCCAAGAAGCACTGACTAATGCCCTAGAACAACTCGACGCAGAAAGCCGTCACCAAGGAATTGAGCGCCGCAGATTCAAAGCCAAGCAAAATGCAGCGTTACAACCTTTACAGGAACTGATTACCGCAGCAAACAGAGAAATACAGGAACTCAAACAACGGCGTAAAGGACTATCCCGCCAATTACAAAGGCAAATGCACGCCGCCTATTCCTTGATGAACTTTTTAGGGCAATCCCTATCCTTGCAACAATTAATGCCCGGCAGTTCCATGCCCACGGGTACTGGAGATTGTTGTGCCCCCAAGCTTTTACACTATGCAGCTCAACATCAACTTACACCCATAGCTATGGCAGAGTTTTGGTGGGGGAAATCTTCAGAAACACAGGACAAAGTACAGGGGCAATTTTATGGAGCTTGTGTTGAGCGTTGTCAGCCGTTAATGGGTTTTTTGCTGTCTGGCTTAAAATCTCGGCCCCCAGCCTTGGTAACCACAAGTGATCAAGGGTTGAATTTACCGATTATTTATCAAGACCAATGGCTAATTGCTGTAGACAAACCCCCAGGACTACTTTCAGTTCCTGGTCGTCATCACCATAGCCAAGATAGTGTTCTCAGTCGTTGGCATTATCTTTACCCAGATGATGAGGAAATTATGACGGTGCATCGGCTAGATCAGGAAACTTCTGGTATTTTACTACTGGCGCGAGTCCGGGAAACCCACCGACAACTAAGCCGGCAGTTTCAGAAACGCCAAGTTCATAAAGTTTATGAAGCTATACTTTCTGGTTCTGTCAGCAAAGATCAAGGTGTGATTGAACTACCACTATGGGGAAATCCTCAACATCGCCCCCATCAACAAGTAAATTGGCAACATGGTAAACCCAGTGTCACACGCTTTCGGGTAATGGACACAAAAGGAGACTACAGCAGAATTGAGTTTATACCCCTAACGGGACGTACCCACCAGATCAGAGTTCATGCTGCGGATAGGCGTGGACTAGGGATAACAATTTTAGGCGACAAACTCTATGGATGCAGCGCTCCTACCAATCGGTTACATTTACACGCGAGAGAATTGACCTTTGAGCATCCACAATTGAAGCAAACAATTCATTTAATCGCAAAAACCCCGTTTTGATTTTTCAGCTTTAAAGCAGAAGTACAGAAGAGAAAATCTTAATTAAACTGGTAATTCACATCTACCGACTTGTACCGGCCAAACAAAAATAGCATGACAGGCATGGAATTTAAAAGCTCTCCTCGATTTTCTCTCGGTATGGAAATTGAATTACAACTGCTCAATCCCAATACCCTGCAATTGGTAGATGGCATTTTACCTTTATTGGCACAAGAACCGCAAAATTCCTTGATCCAACCGGAGTTTAATCAAGCCTCTGTGGAAATTACCTCCCCGGTTTGCGGGGATGTCTATGAGTTAGAAGCAAATATTTTAGATATTCTTTCTCGCCTTAAAGGCAAATGCCAAAACTTGGGTATGGATATTTGTACAGCTGGTACTCATCCATTATGCCATCGCCTTACCACTGTCACACCCATTCCCAGATATTTAGCCCAGCAAACTGTATCGGGCTATTTAGCAGATATGATGATGACTTTTGCTCTGCACATTCATGTTGGTATGCCCTCAGGTGATTCAGCTGTAGACATCATGGCTAGGCTAAAGCCTTATCTCTCCATTTTACTGGCGTTGTCTGCTAGTTCACCTTTTTGGTGGGGGCATGATACTAGCTTTGCTTCTTATCGCCACCGCTTTTTATCATCCATGAGAACCTATGGTGTCCCTCCCAAGTTTGCAACCTGGCAAGATTTTGCTGATTTCTTTACCACAGCCCAAAAGGCCGGTATGTTTGACATTATCCGGGATATTCACTGGGATTTGCGACCCCAACCTAATTTAGGAACTTTAGAAGTCAGGGTGATGGATGCTCAACCAACGGTGAAAGAGTCAATCATGCTGGCAGCTTTTGTCCACTCCTTAATAGTATATCTCTATAATTGCCGGGAACAAACAACCACAGGATTTTTGTTAGCTCCCTTACCTTGGTTGATGGAAAAAGAAAACCTTTTTAGAGCATCGCGTTGGGGTTTAGATGCCAATTACATCGAAGATTGCCAAGGTAACAGCAGACCAATCAGGAATATAGTTAAGGATATTTTAGAAGACCTGGCAATCACTGCCGATAGTTTAGCAGAACAGCCTTATTTGAATTTGTTGGCACAACGATTAGAAACAGGCCCTAGCTATATCCGCCAACGACAAGTATTTGAAAGTACAGGTTCTTTAAAGGCGGTAGTTGCTTCTTTAGTCAGGGAACTAGAACAGGAATTGACATTGCATCAACAATTGTAATTGACTTGATTCAGCAAAGCTTGTTTTTTAGCTACGATATATCTTGGCGCGAATTAACAGCTTATCCGTGGGTACACCATCCAAAACAATGACTATTCAAAAATCAGACTACAATCCCAGTGGCGTAGGTCAACTCAATGGCAACATTTTCGGTTTGCCATGTGATTATGAGTCTGCCAACTTGATTGTCATTGCTGTACCGTGGGAAGTAACTGTATCCTACGGTGCTGGTACAGCCAACGGGCCACAGCGAATTCTCCATGCTTCGGTGCAACTAGATTTGTTCGATTTCGACAATCCTGATGGTTGGAAACAAGGAATCTTTATGATGAAAATTCCCCAGGATATTTTAGAAAAAAACGCACATTATCGCACCTTAGCCGCAAAAATTATTACTCGACTGGAACAAGGTCAACCACTGACCACTGTACCAGATTTAACTTCGGTATTGTCAGACATTAATCAAGCCGGTCAACAAGTAAATGAATGGTTATTCACCCAATGTCAAACAGCAATACAACAGGGGAAACTTGTTGCAGTCATTGGTGGTGACCACAGCGTACCTTTGGGTTACTTCCAAGCATTAGCCTCTCATTACCCCAATTACGGCATTTTACACATTGATGCCCACGCAGATTTACGCCATGCTTATGAGGGATTTGAGTTTTCCCACGCATCTATTATGTTTAATGCCCTGAAAATACCGCAGATATGTAAATTGGTACAGGTGGGTTTGCGTGATATTTCTCATGATGAAGTAGCCATGATTGACCAATCACGCGATCGCATTGTTGGTTATTACGACCCAATCATCAAACAAAAACTGTACGCTGGTAACACTTGGATTGATTTATGCCGAGAAATTATCACTCATTTACCAGAATACGTTTACATTAGTTTTGATGTTGATGGACTTGATCCCAAACTTTGCCCAAATACAGGTACTCCTGTTCCTGGGGGGTTGGAACTAGAGCAAACTTTTACTTTATTCCGAGAATTAGTAAAAAGCGGACGTAAAATTATTGGTTTTGATGTCTGCGAAGTCGGTGATGCTGAGTGGGATGGTAATGTCGGGGCACGAATTGTTTACAAACTAGTGAATTTAATGGGTTTAACTAAAAATGAGGTTGCTCATAACATTGGATCCCGGAGCTAGTGGTCTTCACAATCCTTCGTTTTATCCCTTACTATGCAAAAATTATTTAATCACAGTTAAAACCTGAGATGAAAAAATCATCATCGCCACTCAATGGCATTTGGCTATTTCTGATTGTTTCCGCCACTGTAGTGGCAGCTTATAACGGCAAGATGAGCACTTTAACAGAAGCCTCCTTTAAAGCAGCTGACAGTGCTGTAACCCTAGCTATTGGACTCATCGGGGCGATGGCTCTATGGTTGGGAATTATGAAAGTTGCCGAAACCGCAGGGATGATGCGATTCATTGCTCGCTTAATTCGTCCACTGATGAGCAGACTGTTTCCCGAAATTCCCGTTAATCACCCGGCTATGTCGGCAATGGTAATAAACATGGCAGCCAATGCCCTCGGACTAGGAAATGCCGCCACCCCCATGGGTTTAAAAGCAATGGCAGAGCTGAATAAACTCAACCCCCATCCAGGAACGGCTACAGATGCCATGTGTTTGTTTTTAGCCATTAACACCTCATCGGTAACACTGTTACCCCTCAGCGTAATTACTGTCCGCGCCAGTGCCGGGGCGAGCAATCCAGCCGCAATAGTCCTGCCCTCAATTATTGCCACTATTATCTCCACAGCGATCGCTATTATTGCTAGTAAACTTTTTGCCCGCCGTGCATCCTCTAGCCTGACTTCTGTAGAATATGAATTAGAAACTACCCCAGCAGACAGCAAAACCCCAGTCGATGAAACTCCCGAATCCGAATTAATTCCTCCCGGTATGATGGGCAATATTGTTTTCGCAGGGCTAATAGTAGCATTTTTAGCGGCTGTATTTTATCGCCTCTCAATCCGAGGATTGCCTTATATCTTTAGTATGGTTTTTATCAGTAACCTTTCTAACTGGTTACTCCCGATTTTAATTTGTTTATTTTTGTTATTTGGCTATTTCCGGGGTGTGAAAGTTTACGAAGTTCTCACAGAAGGAGCAAAAGAAGGCTTTGAAATAGCAATTCGCATCATACCTTTTTTAGTAGCAATTTTTGTGGCTATTGGAATGTTTCGTGCCAGTGGCGCTCTTGATATCCTCACAGCCATATTTTCTCCCATTACCTCACTCATCACCCTACCACCAGAAGCCCTACCAATGGCATTAATTCGCCCTCTTTCAGGTAGTGGGTCATTTGGGTTAATGTCAGAAATTGTTAAAAATGACCCTGACAGTTTTCTGTCTTTTCTTGTTTCCACTATGCAAGGTTCAACGGAAACTACCTTTTATGTAATGGCAGTTTATTTTGGTAGCATTGGCATTGTTCGCACAAGTTACACAATCCCGGCAGCGCTATGTGCTGATGCAGCTGGAATGTTGGCATCTTTGGTAATTTGCCGACTCATGTTTTAATAAAAATCAGGCATATAGCAGAGTAATCAATGCTTATAAATATCAATCTTTTAGATGAGCTTCTTCACCATTTTTAACTGAATTGGGGTTAAAATGGTGTTGCGACGTTGAGGATTTACAGGGCGCTGATTGACTAATTCTAAGTTATAGCGAGAAATAACGGTTGCTAAAGCAAGCTTCAGTTGATAAAGGGCTATTTCCCCTCCAATACAACCCCGCATTCCCCCACCAAAAGGTAGAAACTCGTAAGGGGAAAAGCGATGATTCAAAAAACGTTCTGGTTTAAAGACCTTTGGTTCTGGGTATATATCTTCCCTCTGATGAATGAGATAACTTCCCACAGTGACTAATATGCCGGGATCAACTTGATGACCGTTGATTTCAGTTTTTGATTTCACCAGTCTGGGAATCATAAACATGGTGACAGGATACATCCGCAGTGTCTCATTGCAAACTGCACTCAGATAGGGAAGGCGAAAAATACTCAGGGGATCGGGAGAGTCTCCCAAACTGCTAATTTCTTGTAATAGTTTGGCTTGAATTTGTGAGTTGCAGTAAACTCTATACCAAGACCAGGCTATGGAAGCGGCAGTTGACTCATTACCCGTAAATAGAAGTGATAAGATTTGACCTAATAATTCCTCATTTGTCAGTAAGTTTCCCTGTTCATCGGTAACCGACATCAATAAGCTAAGAATATCTTGTTTTTTGATATCATTATGGGCGCGACGTTCCGTAATTTCAGCATAGATTAACTCTTTTATTTGCCGACGTTGGTTAAGGAAATTTCCCCAAGGACTAGCCAGTCCTATATCTTTCTGCAGAAACCGGAAAAATAAGGGTATACCCCCAATATTCGAAGCAAATAAACTCACCATTTTTATCATGAGTGCTTTTATCTGCTGATAGCGTTTTTCTTCATAAGATCCAAACAAGAGCTTAATCATCACTTGCATGGATATATCTTGGGTGACCTCTAATACGGAAAAAGATTTATCAGCAGGTAAATTCTCGATGATATTGCTAACCAAATCGCAAATTAATTGCCCATAGGCCTGGATATGTTTACCATGCAGCATGGGAACCAACATTTTTCGTACCTGTTCATGACCCACACCTTCAAGTGTAAAAAAAGAACTATCTCCGAAGATGGCTTTCAATTCACTATCAAATGAAGTAGTGCTCAGGTGACCATGACGGTTTTCAATGATTTGTTGAGCAGCTGCGGGGGTATAAAACACCATCAAAGGACTACCAAAATCTATTCCTTTCGCCCAAAAAGCATCTGGGTGTGTTTGGTAAGCAGTTTCCCAATAACCAACGGGATTAGTAACATATTGAATTCTTTGCAACCAAACGGGAATTTTTAATTCGTCAACCTGTTTCATAAACCAATTTTAATTAAAAATCAAAATTTGAATTATTATCTGCTCTTCATGGCTTAATATTTCCAACTCATTTGGGAATGTTTTGAGGTTTAGATATAAGATATCATCCACAGCAGCTTATCTTCTCTCATGAATTACAAAACACTCCCAAAATTAATTGGATTTTATAACGGCTATTTGGTCGCAACAATAATACCGCTTGGTGCCCAGAAATTACAATCAATTCGCTTCATTTGAGTGAATCCAGCATTTCTCAAACATTGTTCGTGGTCACTCCAGGAATAAATCATCCCACCTTCGTGAGGAATTGAGACAAAGTAAGATGAGTCAAGTGCTGCCATCACTGGTCCATCTTCGGCATCAGATGTCATCATGTTAAAAATTACGAGAGAACCTCCAGGTTTAAGGGCTTCATAAGCTCGACGTAGCAATGAAGTGTTTTTCTCTAAAGACCAGATGACTAATACATGAATAAACAGAAAACAATCTTGATTTTGGGGAAAATTATCAACAAATATGTCTGATCCGACAACCTTAATTCTATCTGTCAATTGATGTCGGTCAATGTTACTTTGAGCAATTTTACAGCTGTCGGGGATATCCATCAAAGTAATATTTACGTTGGCAAATGCTTGAGCTAAAGCAATGGAATTTGTTGCATCTCCACCTCCAACATCCACAACAGTATGAAAATTAGAAAAATCAACACTCTCAAATAACAAAGGATTAACCAGCTTTGACCAAGATCCCATAAAGTTGTAGAACACTTTGTCCAATCCGGGATTTTCGTGCAAACGATTATATAAATCAATTCCTTGACCCTGGAATTGTCGCAATCCTACATTTCTATTCTGCCTTAAAGATTCTACATAATCCAAGGAGCCGCGATAAACTATCTTGGCCTCAAAGAGAACAACATCATAGAACTGTTGCCAACTTTTTTCTAAGAACAGCATTTGAATTACCAAACTATTGCGATATTTATTGTCAACTTTTTGAATCAGTTTCAATGCCGTTAGTCCCAGCAATAAAGCTTTAGTAGGATAGTCTGCTAGTTCTAAACGTTGACTAATTTCTGCCTGGGAAATATCAGGTTGTTGCCACAACAGTTCAAATACACCAAGTTCACATCCAGCATAAAGATTTTGAAAAGCAGAGTGACCGTACAATAATAGAACTAGGTCATCCATCTTCAGTGTATCTTTATTACCATTAACCAATTGTAGCGTTTTCAAATCACATTGTGACTGATAATTTATGTCTTGGTGAGTAGATAATTGTTCAAAGTTTTTAACCATTGATTTATCCTTGTTAATTCTTGACTCAATGTGAAACTTCATTCATTAGATAGACAGTAGACAGTTAGGCAATTTCTTCAGTTTTAACTGCATATTGACTAGATAAAGACAAGTATATGCCTAGTAAAACTATACAGCAAAATATGCTGGTTAAAATAGTTAATTTTTCGTTCAAAATCATCCAAGCAAAAAGAGAGCTAATGATTGGGTCAATTACCATAGAAACAGCTACAAATGCTGGTGATAAATAGTTAAGAGAATAGGTAATTAATCCCTGACCAATAACTTGACAAACCAAAGCTAGACCAATAACAGCTAACCACCCTCGCCATGAGACTGGAAAAAAAATATCACCAGTAGTAATCAGGAAAATTATCGTTATTAATGAACTAATGGCACAAAACCAAAACATTAACGTTTGAGTTGTAAACTGGGTAAGTAAACGCTCGATAATCAGCAACTCTAGGGCGGAAAAAATTGCAGAGAGTACAGATAAAAAGTCTCCCTGTAGTTTATAAATGGATTCTGAAAAGTCGTTAAATCCAATTAGAACAGCACCTATACTAGCCATAATCATACCAAACAAAAATTTGCTGTCATACCTATTCTTGAATAAAATCCATCCTCCTAAAGCTGTCAAGAGTGGGCGCAAACCATGCAAAATAGTTACGGAACTAGCAACACTAGTGCGAGATAGTGACCAAGCCCACATAAGTTGAATTCCTGCCAGGAAAGAGCCTGCTAATAGTATCATTCCTACGGTCTTGGGACTGTAAAGTTTTTCTTGTCCAGATGAAATATCATTAGATGAATTGTTGCAGATCATTTGTCTAGTACTCCAAATCCCAAATACCAGACTTGCAATCCAAAAGCGATTAAAAATAGTCGCATTGGGAGTAATTTCACTAATGCTAAATTTCATAAGGATGGGAGCAAAACCAATGGCAAATAGTCCCACTAAAAGTAATGCAAACCTTAACCAAATTATTCTTTGATATGACGAGGTATCAACATTTTCAACTTTATTTTCCATATGGGTAGGAGTAAATTGGTCAAGAGTAAATTGTTCATCTAAACTGCCACCACGGGAGTTGCACATCTGAAGAAGTAAAATTCAATAGTAATAAGTACTACATATGTCCATAGTAGTCTCGGTGAACAATAACAGAATAGGCATAATCCAATAATGTTCCCCAACTAAAAACCGGCAGCTTAATTGCCTGTTGAATAGCACGAGCAAAAGCTTGGGTTCCAGAACATTCTAATAGTAAAGCTCCCATATGAGGATAACGTCGATAAAAATCAACAGCAAATTCTGTCAATTCCCGTTCAATTTTCTCGTAGTTAGCTTTCCTTGATCCAGCATCGGCGTACATATAAAGGTTTATGATTTCAGGACAAGCACCTGACTCTAGTATTCCTTCGATAATATAATTGCTATTAGTCTCAATGCCTACAGACTCTAAATGGACAGCCGTTAAAACCTCTTTTGAGAAAACGAGAATTCCCACAACTTGATGCTTACCAATCAATTGTTGAGCCAAGGGGACTTGCAGTAAACTAGACATGAAAACAGGAATATCAACATACCCGGCAATTTGCTTTTGAAAGTAAGCAAAATAACCACATTCTCCCGCGATGGCACGACAGCCGATTTTCTCAAGTTTCTTGGCAGCTTTCTGAATTGGTTCCAAATGGGCGGATTTATCAGCGTTAAATAGTAATTCTTTTCCGTCTAAACCCTCGGCAATTTCATACTGAATGGGAAAAGGGTAACCACTGGCGTTACGTGTATCGCCGGGAAAACCTGGATACGGTTCGTCCAGGATAATAATTCCCAAACCCATACCATAACAATGGTGACGGGGGGAAGTTTGAATGTCGTTAATTCTAAAATTTCTCTGTTGATATATCATTTGATGTAATCTACTCTCCTCCTTCTTCCTTTGATGTACTGACTTAGCCAATAAGATTCGGTTTCTGAGAATACTTCCCCTGAGTAACTCCTCGGCAATTTCTGGGTAGGACTGAACCATTATTTATGGTGTTGGTTGTATCGCCTCTGAGTATTTAAGGGGTTGGGTTGGGATAACGGGCGTGAACTTGATCTATTTGTGCCAAAATTGCTGGGTCTAAGTCTATTTCTATGCAAGTCAGGTTTTCCCGAACCTGTTCCACGGTGGATGCTCCAATAATGGTACTAGTGACAAACCAGCGCGATCGCACAAATGCCAACGCTAACTGTACTGGTGTCAAACCATATTCATTAGCTATCTCTACATAGGCTTTGACAGCTTCCTGAAAATAGAGCTTGTGATAACGTTTGTCAAATCCTGGAAACAAATCGATTCTGGAACGTGATGGAGTTTGGGAAAGATACTTACCGGACAAATGCCCAAAAGCCAAAGTACTATAGGCCATTAACCCAACTTTGTGAACATGACAAACCTCTGCCAGATGAGTTTGAAATACCCGATTCGTTAAATTAAAAGCATTTTGAATTGAGACAATTTTAGGCAACCCCAACTGTTTGGCAAGATGACAAAACTCACACACTCCCCAGGGAGTTTCATTACTCACACCCAAATAGCGAATCTTCCCAGCTTTAACTAAATCCCCAAAAGCAGCTAACTGCTCCACTATTGGTACAGTTTCCCTCTCATAACTAGGATCATAATCGGGAGCGCCAAACAAAGGAACATATCTATCTGGCCAGTGAATTTGATAGAGGTCAATATAGTCCGTTTGCAGACGTCGGAGACTGTCCTCCACTGCCTGATAGACATTCTTGCGGTCAATACGATTTTTCCCCTCGCGAATCCAGGTTACTGGTAAGGTTTTATCTCCCGATGGCCCACTTACCTTACTAGCAATAATTAAATCCTCCCGTCGTTGCTTAACCAACCACTCACCGATATATTCCTCTGTTTTGCCTTGGGTTGCTGCACGGGTAGGAGCCGGATACATTTCTGCGGTATCAATGAAATTGACTCCTTGGGAAACAGCATAATCTAGTTGTTGTTCTGCCTCTTCTAAAGTATTTTGCTCACCATAATTCATCGTTCCCAAACAAATTTCAGATACCAACAAGTCACTATCACCTAATTTTTTGTACTGCATCTCATTTTCCCCGACAAGAAAATTTAATTCACCCCGGAAAAGATACTAAATACCGATAACTTTTTGCCAAGTTATGGGTTGATCAACCACGCCAAATGTTTGTTGATTGGGGTCAACAGATTATGGTTCAATGTAAGTGTGGAAAGGCAATAAATCCCAATTGAAATAAAAATCGACTCGTAAAACTTGCTCTTTGAGCAGCAAGGCATCATAATTTTTGAATAGAATGATGCCACACATGAGTTTCCCATAGATATTTGTTATGGTGCATCCACCAGTGGGCGACATAATAGCAAAAATCTTTAATCACATAGGCTAAAATTAACCGCACCCATATAGGTAAGGAAAGCACTCCCAATCCTGTTAGTGATTCTACTAGTGATGCAGGAATTACAAGTTTAATAATACCAACATAGGTATAGGTAATAATAATCGTAAAAACAATAGAGACCAGTGCTGCCCCAAATTCCCTCAAAAATTCATCCGCATATTTAATATCCCTTAGAGGATCTTGCTTTTCCCAGATTACCCAGATAAAAGCACCTATGATAAAAGTTGCCAACCAACCCATGATTATTTGTGCAATCATCGTATTTACTATGTATTTACTATTTATTCTCAAGAATCTTTATACCCCGATCACCTTGCGCCAGGTGACAACTGCATTATCCCCCGATGCAAATTCTATGTCGCCGGTTGTCAATTTTCCGGGATCAACATAAGTACCAAAAATTCGATCAAAGATGGTAAATAAAGCACCTAAATTTTTGGTGTGGGATCCAGTTTGGGTATGGTGTACAGCATGAAACCGGGGGGTAACATAAAACCACTCTAATACCCCCATCCAAGAACGCCATTTAACATTCAGATGAATCCAGTTATCGTGAACAATGTAGTGAATTCCCACAAAAACCATAATTTCTGGCGGAATATCCAACAAAGGAAAGCTCAAGAAACCAACTTTAAAAAGCAGCACATCTGTTAAGCTCTCCCGTTGCGCTGCTAACCACCAAAGTTGATCAATGGAATGATGCCAACTATGAGTTAACCAGAATGTATTATTCACATGTTTCAGCCAGTGCGTTAAATAAAAACTGAAGTCCTTCAAAATATAGGCAATAAATAATCGCACCCCCAAAGGCAAAGATAATAGACCACTCCAACCCATAAATTCCATTAGGGATGGAGAAATAGTCAGCTTGACCAATGCTACAAAAAAATAGGCGAGAATAATACTATAAACGGCTGAAATCATTGCAGCGCCTACTTCCCTAGGAAATCGAGAGCGATATTCAACTACACTGAGGGGATCTTGAATTTCCCAAATCCAAAAAACCATTCCTGATAAAAATAGCACGAACAATCCTATTAAAGTTTGAGTGATCATACTGTACCTCTCCTTAGTAATCATCTAATAAAAATGGGTAATCTATGTAGCCACGTTCATCTCCACCTGTAAAAGTTGGGCGATCATAAGGATTGAGGGGAGAATTTACAGCAAAACGCCTTGGTAAGTCAGGATTAGCAATGAATAGTCTTCCATAAGCCACCAGGTCAGCATCGCCGCTCACAATGACCCTTTCCCCTGTTTCGCGAGTGTAGCCCCCCGCAGTAATTAAAGTTCCACGGTATGAAGGGCGAAAATGTTGAACTCCAAGTGAAACCTTTTTTTCGGTAAAATCATCATGACTACCCTTAATGCGCGGTTCTACAATATGAAGATAAGCTAAGTGAAATTGTTCAAGTTGAGTAACCACATAATTAAATAAAGCTTCTGGGTTGGAGTCATACATATCTTGAAAAGTACTACTGGGAGACAAACGTACCCCCACGCGCTCACTACCACAAACCTCAATCACAGATGCAGTTACCTCCATCAGCAACCTAGCCCGATTTTCAATAGAACCTCCGTAGGCATCAGTTCGTTGATTAGAATTATCTTGAAGGAATTGATCGAGCAAATAACCACTGGCGGCGTGAATTTCTACTCCATCTGCTCCTGCTATGAGGGCATTTTCTGCCCCTTGACGATATTGGGCAATAATTTGCGGAATTTCCGCAGTTAAAAGCGCTCTGGGTACCACAAAAGCAACTTCTTCCCCGGTGACTGTTAAGGCCTTTTCCTCTCTACAAGCAATAGCACTGGGAGCAACAGGCAATTGCCCTTGGGGTTGTAGGGAAGGATGAGAACATCTCCCCCCGTGCCACAGTTGTAGAAAAATGCGTCCACCCTGATGATGCACAGCTTGGGTAACTAGTTGCCAACCAGCAATTTGCTCACAACTGTAAATTCCCGGTGTTTGGGGCAAGCTTGTGCCCTGGGGAGAAATCTGTGTAGCTTCACTAATAATCAATCCCGCAGAAGACCGTTGAGCGTAGTACAGGGCGTTAAGCTTTGTGGGAGCCTGATGAGCATCGGCTCGCCTTCGAGTTAGCGGAGCCATGATCATGCGATTTGGTAGCTCTAAATTTCCCAGTTGAAAAGGTTGAAGTAGCTTTAAATAACTCATTTCACACCTCATCTCAACCCAGAAGGATCAACAGCATTATCAAACTGAACTTGTTCAAGGAAAATATCGTTACTAGCTGGAAAATTTTCATTGTGAAAATTAAGGTTAGCTCCTGCATTGAGCAGAATTTCAGCACATTCTGTATGTCCGAGGGAAAGAGCATAATGCAAGGGTGTAATCTGCTTCCCACCAGCACTAACAGCATCAACAAACGCCCCAGCTTTAATCAGCAGTTCTACCACTTCCCCACAACCCCCCTGACAGGCTTGATGTAACACTGAACTTCCCCAAACACTGTCAACTGTGTATGGGTCAGCACCTGCATCTAATAACAGCTGCACCATTGCCGAATTACACTGACTCGCCGCCATCATCAATACTGTTAGGCCATTATTGGTATTTCTGGTATTAACATTAGCACCAATCTCTAGAAGGAATTTCACTACTTCCAGTTCATTTTTTTGTACAGCTTGAATCAGTTGATTATTGAAATCGCCTTTAAAAGCCGCAACCTCTGTGTTAGGATCAAAATAAAAACTCCAATAGCTAATTTTACCATCTTCATCTAATACGATAAGTTGGGCATCTTCAATTTCAAAAACTTGCTGAGTAAGTTTGCAAAGTTCTTGAGTATGAGAAATAATACAGGCTTTGTTACCATCAACAATAAACTCAAGCAAATCATACTTTAAAAGTTCAGTAGTTTCGGCTCTAACTTTAAATGCTTCCACTACTGCCTGTCGTCCAATTTTTTTACCAAGATAGGGAATAGCTTTGTTATATTCATTTTGCGGAGCATAGAAAACCACAGTTTCTGAAAGCCCATCAATAACAGCTTCTATATCATCTTTCACCCAAGCTTCAAGCCACTCTTTGAAAATTCGCCGCGCTTTTTCAGTATCCATGTCGGTGAGGTGATTGCTTACTGCTCCGGAAAAAAACTATCATGAATTCATCGACCTTATTAGTGTTTCATGATTTTTATCAACTTCCGCAGCAAAGTGATCAAAAAAGTCAAATTCTGGAAACTCCTGAGAACCAGTTTCATACCCAGCATCTCGTAAGTTTTGCTTTGTATCTAAGTTCTCAAGGTATTGCAGCTGCTCCGGTGTGATAGGAAGATGCAATTGGCGATAGACTAACTGCACAGAATCTTTAATGTTTTTAGTGAGTCGATTAAATGAGAAACACAGTTTTCGTTCCTGCGGTAGGCTATCAAAAAATTTAATTGTTTGGCTAGCTGCTTCTAAGCGGACTTTTCGTTGCATTGATACCCAGTCAGAAATATTAGTAACATCTACTCCAGATTTACAATAAGCCGATTGGGAAATCAGAGTAATATATGAATTCATAAACTTTTCTGATTCTCGTGTAATCGTTATAAATAGAGCATCAGGATAAATGATCTTCATCATCTCTAAACGTTGAAGACACTCATTGTCTTTAGAGACATAAATAAGATTCCCCCCCCGTAAATAAAGAACCTTCTGAATCACTTTATAGTGGGCTTTTAGCATTCTTGTTTGAGTTTTGTGGGAAAGTTCACTAAAGTTATTTAGAGTTGTCAATAATTTAGGATAAGGAAAGCGGTTAATTACATAGAACTGATGAAGAAAGCATTCTTCAAACAAAAATCCATCATCCTCGTAATCATTGAGATAGCTATAGTGCATTTTCTCAGCCATTGCTGCTTGGTTGTTATTTCCCCAATAGTTAACTCGGCTCATCCGGTCTAAAAGACCTGTAGCTCGCAAGATTTTTTGTAACACAATAGAAGGGTAGCGCCACTCTAATAACCGAATAGAGAAAAATGTTTTTTCATCAGCAGCTAGAGTCCGGTGTAAAAATGTGGTTGCACTTCGAGGCTGGGAAACAATGAAAACAGGTGTCCGTAAACTTTGCTTTCGATATTGGGGAAACAACAGCTCGTCAAGAAACCAACACAGCGTAATGAAGGGAAGTTGTAGCGTGTATTTGAGGAGATATAAAACCTGCTTTTGCCTAGCTCTGAATCCAACAGAGGGTTCTGGATCGAAAAGAATATGTTTCCAAATACTTAAATAGCTGGGCCAATAAGGGAAAGGAGCTATAAATACTGATAGTAAGATGAACGCAAACGCCATCATACAAACAAGGTAAATCAAAGTTAACATTAATCCAACTCCTCAACAGAATTTAATACAATTTTTTTAATTGAAATAGTCTTCCAAAGAACCTTCACGGACGGTATCAAGGGTGAAACAATGGAACCCTCCACCAAATATCCTCCGGTGTCGATGTTGTACAGGAACCACAGTAAATCCATGTTTCTCTAACGTTTTAATCAGTTCTGGAAACAGAGAATTAACGATTATTGTATCTTCATCAACTGAGAGAACATTTAAGTCAATGTACTTTGTAGTGAGAATTAAATCATCCTGTTCATACTCTGGGAAAATATTTTCGTTCGGTTCTGGAGGATAAATAATATCCCACTTTTGTAGCGCTTGGGGTAATCGATCCAGAAACTGAGGGTTACGCAGTAAAAGAGTACCAGGCCTCAAGGGTAAGATAATGCTATCAATATGATTATCAGCAAACTGATATAGCATATGAAAGTTAAATTTATCTTCAAAATGACGCTGTAACCATTGATATCCTAAGTAATGGTTTTTTGTTGCTACATTGATGAGAATATCCTTGCCAAAGCGGATACACTGCGCCGCATCAAACATCATTTCGTAGCCAATATCAAATTCTGATTTATTTTGAGGATAAACCTCTTGCATTGCAGGTACATTCTGACCTGAAATGTAGGATGTATCAAAAGATTGATCCGTCATAATGGGTTTGGGCATATTTGTCCATTTTGCACCACGTTCAAAATATTCGTAAAAAATTGATTTTAACAAATCGTTCTCAAAATATCTCGCTCTGACTTGAGGAGGGGTTTCTAGAATTTCATTGCCTATAATGATGGCTTGATCACGAATATTTAAGGCTGGAATACAATCAGCTTTCCAATAAGGAGTTTCAAACTTTATGGATTTATTAAGTGTAATTGGTCTATGAACTTTAATACCCAATTGCTTTAGTGTGTTTACTAGTTCCTCAACATCCTCATTCAACTCTTCCAGATATTTTTTCTTGAGGGTATGAGTTCTAGAATTTGCACTGTCAAAGGCACTTTCCTTGTTGCTACTTCCATAATAAGGATAACAAAATGCTGAATAGGCAACATCATGGAAAAATACTTTGAAAGACAGCTCTAAATCTTGGGTGTTGTAGTTGATTGGAGAACCAACAACTACTTCTTTCAGTTTAGACCACTCATTAAAACTATTGACCATATAAATCTTTCTTTGCAACTCGGTAGTAATGTATTTCAACTCAAAACTTAGGTTTCCCTGGCAAGAAATTTGCTGTATTTTTTGGTTTATCTGGGAGTTATGTATTCAGGTTCCACTAAAGAATTAGCTGTGTTACCACAGAACGTATCAAAATGTTCTATAACTTTTGCAACGCTTTTTTCCAGACTTTCTTCATCAGTTAAACATTCTACTTCTGGTTTTAATGGTGGCTCATAGGGATCATCAATACCTGTGAAAAACTTAATTTCACCCTGACGAGCCCGTTTATATAAGCCTTTGACATCACGGGCTTCACAAGTCGCCAATGGTGCATTGACATAAACTTCTATGAAATTATTACCAATTTTTTGGCGTACCTCTTGCCTGATATCCCGATAGGGTGAAATAGCGGAAACTAGTACTATCACACCATTGCGAGTTAATAACTGAGCAACAAAACCAATTCGTCTAATATTTTCATCTCTATCTGCTCGACTAAAGCCTAAATCTCTGGTAAGATTTTGCCGGACTATATCCCCATCTAAAATCTCTACTTTTAGTCCACGTTCCCGTAATATTCTAGCAACTTCCGCACTAATAGTCGTTTTCCCAGAACCACTCAATCCAGTGAACCAAATCGTTGCACCAATATTTTGCATTACCAACTCTTTTCTCAGATAAATTTACTCTTTTATTTTCTGTTTATTCAAGGCTTATAGCTATGGTCAATACGCCTAATATTACAACAGAGTTAAGATTATTTGTTTTGGCTATAGGGCAGAAACTACTTGTTAAGCAATTTCATCTAGTGAATCATCGCTCTGATGTTTTCACACTACACAGAATTTGTCAATACTTTACTTCTAAAAAAATAAACTTTATTCTGTCTGTGTAATACCATGGTAGAAAGTGGTTCCTTAACATTAGGAATAAATTTATGTGAACTTCTTTAACGAAAGTCACATATCATTGGAATTTGTGATACAAGTTGCAAACATACTTCTTAAGTTTAAGTCGTAATAGCTCATTTAATTGCTTCCAGGTGTATTGATGACATTTTTACTTATAAAGTCAACTTAAAGCCTGATTATGGTTATACTAAAAAATATCTTTTTATCAAACTTTAGTTATTTTACGGAAATATCTAATGAATATCCTCAAAACATTGGCTGCTATAATTAAAGTTATATCCACAGTTTTTATCTCCAGTGCCATTGGCTGGGAATTATGGAATATTTATGCACTCATGAATAACATTAGTATTCCCAGTAGCCTAAATTTTATTTTTTGGTGGGAACGGTTTGCGATTACAGCACACTTAATTGCAGCGGTAATTGCAGCGTTTTATGCCCCAACAAAAGAAAAAAGACCTATGAAATATGCGATTTATACCTTTTTTGTGGGTACAGTTTCTTTAATAGAACTCTTTGCTCACGAAGAAAATAGTAGCAAGAAACCAACATATTTGAATGATTTGTGAAATCTCACTGACCGTCAGAAAGTCTATAACGATAAAGAATCATGTTTTTATTTTCATACGCCTCTGACATTCTTCTTCGCAGTGGAGAACATTTAATATTAGTAAGTATAGCCATGATAGTGGCTATTTGTATTGGTATACCTACGGGGATTTTTATCAGTCGTCAACCTCAACTAGCACCTCCTATTCTAGGTTTAGCAAATGCTATCCAAACTATCCCTAGTTTAGCAATATTTGGGTTTTTAATTTCCGTTCCATTTTTAGGAGGAATTGGTAAAAATCCTGCCATAGTTGCTTTAACTCTTTACGCTTTATTACCCATAATTCGTAATACTTATATTGGTATTAATAGTATAGATCCCGCCATTAAAGAAGCTGGTGTAGGAATGGGGATGACCGATAGAGAATTATTATTAAAAGTAGAAATCCCCCTGGCTTTAGGAATAATTTTAGCAGGTGTAAGAGTGGCAACGGTAATATCCGTAGGAATTGCCACTATTGCTGCTGCTATTGGTGGTGGTGGTTTAGGAGTGTTTATTTTTCAAGGAATTGCTACCGTTAATAATCAATTAATCTTAGCAGGAGCAATACCCGCCGCTTTTATTGCCTTAGTTGCGGATTTTACCTTGGGTTTTTTAGAAAAAAGACTAACTAAACAAACACAAAATAAAGCTATAACTGCTATTGCTATAGTAATCTTAGCTGTAATTATAGGTAGTTTATTATTATTTAACTATCAACAAACACCAGCTATGATTTCTATTGGCTCAAAAAACTTTACTGAACAACTTATTTTAGCCGAAATTTTAGCACAACAAATAGAAAATCACACGAACTTAAAAGTAGACCGTCGGTTTAATTTAGGGGGAACATTTATTTGTCATGAAGCAGTGAAAGCTGGAAAAATAGCTGGTTATGTGGAGTATACAGGTACAGCATTTACAGCCATTTTAAAAGAAAAACCAATTACAGACCCTCAACTTGTCTATGAAAAAGTCAAAAAAGCATATGAAGAAAAATATAAATTATCAGTTATGCCATTTTTGGGATTTGAAAATACCTATGCTCTCATTATTAGAGGAGAAGACGCTAAAAAATGGCAAGTTAAAACAATTTCTGAAATTGCTAAATATACTCCACAAATGCAAGCAGGTTTTGGGTATGAATTTATTGTGAGGGAAGATGGTTATCCAGGATTAGCAAAAACATATAATCTCAGCTTTACCCAATCACCTCAACAAATGGAATTAGGGTTAATGTATAAATCTTTGCTAGAAAAGAAAGTAGATATTATTGCAGCTAATTCTACAGATGGCTTAATTCCGGTTCTAAACTTGGTGATTTTGGAAGACGATAAAAAATACTTTCCACCTTATCAAGCTGTACCTGTTTTTAATCAACAAATTCTGCAAAAATATCCAGAGTTAATAGAAACTATTAATCAATTAGCTGGTAAAATTTCTACTACAGAAATACAAAACATGAATTATCAAGTAGATAATCAATCTCGTCCCGTACAAGAAGTTGTCAGAGCGTGGTTAAATTCTCAAGAATTATGATTGAATAAATACTTATATGGTGGGAAAGAATGTAAAGACATTCCAGAGAAGTTCTCTACAATGGTATGGAATAATCAGAAATCAA
The DNA here is from genome assembly GCA_016124525.1 of Nostoc sp. RI_552. Lineage (GTDB taxonomy): Bacteria > Cyanobacteriota > Cyanobacteriia > Cyanobacteriales > Nostocaceae > Umezakia > Umezakia ovalisporum. The sequence goes on from WGNO01000008.1 coordinate 27,481, forward strand.
ATATGGCAGAAATATCATATTATTTCGGGAACAAGGAACATAACTTCATTTTTTCAAATTAAGGCAATATGGGCTACTACTCTTTGGATCATGGGTTGAGAGTATTTTTCCATCAACCCAGAAAAAGAAACATCATAATGTTCCTGAATTGTTAATCCATGGATTTTCATGACTGATATCTTTATTACTTACCATCCCCAAGTACCTGGACCACCTTTGAATGGTCCGACAATATCCGCAGTGATCCATCCGCCATAAAAATCACCAGCTTGGGGTATGACTAGCTGACCATTGACATAACAAGCATCCATTAAAGCGGCGGTAAAACCATAATACTTTTCCATGGAAAGAAAATTAGGCGTTGGAGCAAAATATCTCCAAGCTGCATATTTTATCTGCTTATCACCAATATGAATATGATAGTATTGGTATGCACCTTTCCATTCACAGATATTTTTCTTAGGTGTTTCAACCAGATATTCTAGTTTGATGTCTTCTGGGGGGAAATAATAGGTAGGAGGATGACTGGTTTCTAAAACTCTCTTTCCTCTAGTGGTTTCTCCTAAAATAATACCATTACAAATGACTTTTAAGTGTTTGTCAGTATCTTGTAAAATAGCAGGACGGGGATAATCCCAAACAGATTCTTGTCCTGGTTGTGGGGGGATAGGTTCTGGTCTCATGGTTAATAATTTCCTCTGTTCAAGTGGTAATTAAAATGTTAAGGAATTTTTGATTAACTCAGGTTTTGCACCCCTACCTACTAACCCAGGTAAATTAAAAATATGCGCGATAAAGCTAAGTCATTTTTATGGCACTTCCTGGGTAAATGAAGGGTTTTGCTTTTTTACTGAGTAGTAAAGTTACATCAATTTTTACTAGTGGAACATATAAGTTAATTACATTCAAACTGTATCATTTCTTGAGTTTCAATCAAACCCCTGGGGATGACTGACATTTCATGCTGATATCCCTACCCAATACCTCTTAACCAAGCCAGCCACGATTCCTGAGTCAATCCTCTAACAATTTCAACAAATGCACTTCCACCACCACAGGGAATTCACAGAAGAATTCCCCCCAGGCAAGCAAATATCTGGACAACAAGTACACTGAATAACGGTAAAATTAACAGCTCATCTCAAAATTGCCTACTTGTTAACCCCATGTATTGCGACTACCTGGTACAAATTCTGACCGCCCGTGTGTATGATGTTGCTCAGGAAACACCATTGGAGTATGCCCCTAACCTCTCCACACGACTGAATAATCAACTGTTGCTGAAGCGGGAGGATATGCAGTCAGTTTTTTCTTTTAAGCTCAGGGGTGCTTACAACAAAATGGTCAATCTTTCACCGGGATTATTGGCGCGGGGTGTAATAGCTGCATCAGCGGGAAATCATGCTCAAGGTGTAGCCTTGGCTGCTAGTCGGCTAGGAACACAAGCGATGATCGTTATGCCCGTCACTACCCCCCAGGTGAAAATAGATGCAGTCAAAGCCAGGGGGGGAGAGGTGGTCTTACATGGCAATACCTACGATGATGCTTATGCTTACGCCCGGCAAATGGAAGCCCAAAAGGGACTCACTTTTATTCATCCCTTTGATGACCCTGATGTTATCGCTGGACAGGGGACAATTGGGATGGAAATTTTGCGGCAATATCAGCAACCCATCCATGCTATTTTTGTCGCTATTGGTGGCGGAGGATTAATTTCGGGAATTGCAGCTTACGTCAAACGATTGCGTCCCGAAATTAAGATTATCGGCGTTGAACCTGTGGATGCTGATGCTATGTACCAATCAATCAAAGCCGGATACCGGGTGCGGTTGCCCCAGGTAGGTTTATTTGCCGACGGGGTCGCAGTGCGGGAAGTGGGAGAAGAAACTTTTCGTTTGTGCCAAAACTATGTGGATGAAATTATTTTAGTTGACACAGATGATACCTGCGCTGCCATTAAAGATGTGTTTGAGGATACTAGATCCATTTTAGAACCAGCAGGTGCTTTAGCGATCGCAGCTGCCAAAGCCTATGTTGAAAGAGAACAAATCCAAGGACAAACCTTAATTGCCGTTGCCTGCGGTGCCAACATGAATTTTGATCGTCTGCGTTTTGTGGCAGAACGGGCCGAGTTCGGAGAACGTCGCGAAGCTATCTTTGCAGTGGCCATTCCCGAAGAACGGGGTAGTTTGCGGAAGTTTTGTGAATGTATTGGCAACCGCAATCTTACTGAATTTAACTATCGCATTGCCGATGAAAAAGAAGCTCATATTTTTGTAGGTGTGCAAATTCAAAATCGTGCTGATGCCCTCAAAATAGTAGAAACCTTTGAAAGTTCAGGTTTCAAAACCATTGACTTAACAGATGATGAACTGACAAAATTACACCTTCGCCACATGGTAGGTGGACATTCTCCCCTGGCCCATAACGAATTACTCTATCGTTTTGAGTTTCCCGAACGTCCCGGTGCGTTGATGAAATTTCTCGGTTCCATGAGTCCCAACTGGAATATTAGTATGTTCCACTACCGCAATAACGGGGCAGATTACGGACGAATTGTGGTGGGAATGCAAGTACCTCCCCAAGAAATGCAGGAATGGAAAGCATTTCTCGATACCCTCGGTTATCGTTATTGGAATGAAAGCCAGAACACTGCATACAAGCTGTTTTTAGGTTAAATTCCGTAAGACCGAGGATAGGGCTTGAGCAGTGTCTGAGCTTGATAAACGTGAACGATGTTGATTTGCACCCCACCTCGGTTAATTGGTATGGTTGCAATCTCAGTTAAGCTGCTAAAGTGATGGCGATAACTAGCCATTAAGTCTTCTCTGTTGTTAAAGGCTCCAGTGGTAATGTAAAGTGCGTCTTTTCCTAACCATTGGTCGGGTTTTGACCAAAAAGCAAAGCCACGCAAATCTTGACCAATGTCAAAGCAAGTAATGGGTGTGTTAGTTATGGGTTGAAGGGACATGGCAATGAGTCCACCGAGGTAATAACGATTAGTAAATATAAAGCTGGATTTCTCTAAAGCTTCCCGCAAAATAGGAGATTTAACAAAGCCATACCGTATTTGCTCAATATCAATCAGTTCTGTGGAGGGGTCGTTTTCAGGAGCTAAAAATCCTCCCATAATGCTGTATTGGCTCGGTTTTTGGACTATTCCTGTGGTCACTTGCAGTAGAAGAATCAGCAAAATAGTACCAACCATTAACCCGGAACCTAAAAGCCATCGCTTTACCCAACACCGCCATTGCTGTTCCCAAATAGTTACTTGTTGTCCCAGCAACAAAGTTACTCCCCAAAATCCTGGCATTGCCCAAGCTGGTAAAATTTGCCGATATCCCCCCATGAGGGTAAACCCTACAGTTAAGGGCAGAGATAACCATAAAATCAATAGTTGAGCATCTCCTAAATTTTGTTGATAGGTTCGTGATTTCTGGAAAAAAAATTGAATAGTTTTAGCTAGGGCTACGCGCAAACTCACCCACCAAAGGGGCAATCCTATGGTTGGGAACAGATAACCAATTTCAGCTAAACAAACACCTGCTACACCCAGGAGACTATAGCCACCTGTGGGTACTGCACGTTCTGACTGAAAACGCAAGGATACCCAATCATGGTGTAGATTCCACAACAAAATAGGAGATATGGTAATTATGAACAAGCCTAACCCTAGCCATGTCCAAGGGGAAAGCAGTGCACGGCGATGACCTGGACTTGTTAAGCAAAAACCAACTAACCCAAAGCCTAAAACAAAACCATGATATTTACTTAAACAGGCTAATCCTACCACAATCCCCAGTATGGCTAAACGGTAACTGGGTAAGTAGATGGAAGATGAGCCGCTTTTTTCCTTCAACACATCGGGCTGAGGAAAAAATTCCTCGGCTGCACAATATAAACCACCTGACCAAAACAACATCAATGGAGCATCCGGCAGACTCAGAATACCAAAGCTAATGGCAAAAATGGGACTGATAGTTGCGATCGCTAAAGTAAACAGCGCAGCTTGAGGAGAAAATAATTTTCCCCCAGTCAAATACAATAACACCAGACTGCCTGTGTAACAAATCAGCGCACCCAGGCGAATTGTGAACTGAGAAACAACTCCAGTTAACCACGGCCCCAAGCCAGTTGTCAGCGCTACCATCACTGGATGATCAAAATAGCTCCAGTTTAAGTGCAAGCTGTAGAGATAGTAATAAGCTTCATCAAAAGTAGGGTAGAGCCAGAAAGCTATCAAGCCTCGAAACAGTAGTCCCCCAACTAGCAAAAAAAGCAACGACTGATTAGCTTTTTGAACTAACCATTTTTGAGCTATTTGCATTTACTGGCATTCCTAAAAAAATTTAACTGGATCATACTATAGACATCTCCAGAAATCAAATATGGGTCTTCGGTTAACCGTTGTAAACACATTCCGTAGAACCTCTCTACATTCTTGGTTAGAGATGTCTAAATATATTACGTGAAAAACTCGAGCAGGAAAAAAAGTAACTCTACCCTGCACCCTGGGTCAGTCTATTGCAGAGCGAAACGCCGGAGTCGGGAAAAAGTTCTGAAATGCAGCCAACCTCTGATTTGCGGGTTCTGGGGCAGAGTTCCAAAGAGTTTCGTAGTAGAAGAAGGTTACACCTAAGCCCCGTGCTTGGGTAGCCCTTACCTGAGACTTAATTTGCTGCATAGAAACAGGTCGATTTCTTAAACCTGTCATAATACCGATAGCCGCGGGAATTTTTTGTTGGGCTTCTTGAATTTCTCTGCGGGAAATCTTACTAACAAAGCTTTCCAAATCAGGACGATAAATCTGCACAATCAGCTCGTCTACAATATTCTGCCCTATCCAAGCCAGCCAGTCTTGTAGTTGAAACTTATAAGCAAAGTCGTAGTAGTTGGGAGCCACCGAGAAAATGGCTTTGGGTTTTCTGGCCTTTACAGCTTGATGGATTTGTGCCATCAAGGCTGTGATTTTATCTGCTCGCCACTTTATCCAGGCTTCATCTTGAGCATTAGTGGGGGGAGGATTTTTGGTTTCTTGGGTATACAAGCGAATTGTGTATGGATCATAACCAAATTCATGAGGTAAACTCATATGATCATCAAACTGAATCCCATCGACATCATATTGAGTGACAACCTCGACAACAAGATTGGTAATAAATTGCTGTACTTCTGGATGGAAGGGATTAAGCCATACAACCTCACCAGCAGCACTAATGGAGGTTTGAGTACCATCTTGCTTTTGTGTCAACCACTGTGGATAATTCAACGCCAATTCTGATGTTGGCGGAGCCATGAAACCAAACTCAAACCAAGGAATGGCCAGCAGTCTTTGGCGATGAGCTTGGTTAATCAAGTCGGCGAGAATATCATGTCCATCTGAACCTTGAAAAACAAAGGGTTGAATCCCCGCGCGTTGTGCTACAGCACTAGGATACATGACATAACCAGAATTCCATATCACAGGATAAATCGTGTTAAAGTTTAGCTGCCGTAATTGAGTCATAGCCCACTGCACTTTGGCGCGATCTTTAAGGGTGTCAAAGTCATTGTTGGTAATCCAAACTCCGCGAATCTCCGGACGCGGTAACTGTGGGATATCTATATTGTTCGTAGCTATGGCAGGATTTAAACTTTTCAGTAGCACTACCGTAATAAATGATATGAAAACTAGAATTGGAAAAAGACTCTTGACCGACCTCATAAACTTAAATAATGCATTAGCTGCCCACGCCCGCAAGATTTTTGGGCGACGAAATTTACTAGCCATATCATTTACGAACATCTATGCTAACTCAAGGATTTGTTAATTGATAATTAGTGGTTTTCCATGCATGCTAAATGTTTGCATTCCAGAAGCCGAAGCAAACTTAGCATAGTTAAATATATGACGTAACTAGTAATATAGAAGTGCCCGCTAGAAAAAATTTTTTTCCAGTATTATAAATCCTTTGTTTAGTAACCATAAGGTTTTTTAGTTACAGGTAATCCTAGCTATACCAATCCCTGGTTTCAGAAATACTATTTAATTTTGGGTATAAGTTAGCACTAAAAATTATGAATAATCAAAAAATATCTGGGCGAAATCACATCAGGCCTAGTCAAGAGAATATTTTTGCATACTCTTAGCAGTACTTACTTTCTTTACCATAAATTGTCATATTATTTGCACTATCTTGTTTGTCGCCCTGTCAGCTTTTTTGGTTGATTACTTTGTCTTGATGTCACAGACTCGATGGCGAGATTAGTGCTATTTTATTTTTGCACAAACTCCTTTACTCTAATCGCGATACAAGCTATGACACTCAATTTATATTTACTGCGACATGGAGAAACTACTTTTAGTCAAACTGGTCATTTCTGCGGTGAAACTGATGCCGAGTTGACAAAAGAAGGGATACAGATGGCAGAGAGTTTTGCTGATGTTTATCAAAAATTGCAGTGGGAGGCCATTTATGTTAGCCCGATGAAGCGCACAATTGCAACTGCCAAGCCATTGTGTGATGCTATGGGTATGGATATGCAGTTGCGTGACGGACTTAGAGAAGGTAGTTACGGCCAGTGGGAAACTAAGAGTAAATCCTTTGCCCAGGAAAATTACGCAGAAAACTATGTCAAATGGTTAACGGAACCTGCTTGGAATGCACCACTAGGTGGAGAAACTGCGGTAGATATTGCTAACCGTTCTATGCCTGTAATCGCTGAAATTCAAGAAAAACATCCCCAAGGTAATGTTTTAGTAGTTTCCCATAAAGCCACAATTCGGATTATACTTTGCAGTTTACTGGGTATTGATTTGGGACGCTATCGCTATCGGGTGAATATTTTGGTCGCGTCAGTAAGTATGGTTAAATTTGACGTTCATGGTCCTTTGTTAGAAATATTGGGCGATCGCCATCATATACCGGATCATATTCGCTTTCGTCCGGGAACATAATAGTCCCTGTTAGTAGTTTTGACATACTCACCGTCCTCAAGGAGCATTCGGTAGTTCCGGCGGAACGTCTCCACTTCGGTAGTTCCGCCGGAACCTATGCAACACCGATTTTCAGACCAACTTGCCGATAATTTTCAAACATTCTCTTAACTATTTCTTTACCCATAATTTTATATTTTGCACTTAAAATAAATTGTCTAAAAAATCTAAACCTTAAGAAATACCCATTTATGCAAGTTAAAAAAATAATTAATTTTTTAGTTTGTTTACTATTTTCAGTATTGCTAATTGCCACTCCCGCTTGGGCAATAAATGTTTTATCTGGTGATCAAGTAGAGTTGAAAACCACATCTAATCTTGGTGTACCTCTTCATAGAATTTCTTCAACTAGTGTAGTCGGACGCGCTGCAGATGGAACAATTGCCGAAGTGGTAGGAACTGCTAATAATAACAATTGGGTGGAAATTAAACTACCAGATGGTGAAGAAAGATGGATTATAGAGAAATATATCACTCGAGTGATTTCTTCTGAACCTACACAATCACAACAAGAAGAATTACCATCCGCATCTCAAGATAAGAGCGAAAAAACAGCTATTTTCCCCGGTCTAAGTGGAGAAGCATTGAAATCTCAGTTAGCAGCAGAATATCAGGTAAAAAATAGCCTCAATTACGATTTAGCTAGAGACTATATGTATAGTCAACTAGATAACGATCATGGGATAGTTAGAGGAATTTATTCTGACTATGCTGTTCAAGTGAATCCTAATTCATCCAGTCCTAGACGCGATGCTTTTCAAGGAGGAATTAACGCTGAACATTCCTGGCCGCAAAGTAAAGGTGCAACAGGAATAGCAAAAAGTGACTTACATTCTCTCTTTCCCGCCAGAGCCAAGATCAATAGTCTGCGTAGTAGTCTACCTTTAACAGACATTGATGACCGTCAAACAAATTTGTGGATCATCAAAGATCAAGAGTTTCGTTCTATTCCCAGCGTCAGTATTGATGCTTACAGCGAATCTGTTGCTAGTGCTTTTGAACCGAGAGAAGAAGTCAAAGGTAATCTTGCCAGAGCCTTATTTTACTTCTACACAATGTATGAAAGCCAAGCAGATGCGAGTTTTTTTCGTCAGCAGAAACAAACCTTGTGTAAGTGGAATTCCTTAGATCCATTAGATGCACAAGAAATCAAACGCAGTCATGCTATCGCACTCAAACAAGGAAATGAAAATCCCTTTGTGCTTGATTCCACCCTGGTAGACAGAACCTACTGTAATCAGTAACAAATAAGGAACAAATAACTCAGTTTTAACCACAGAACAAAGAGCAATTTCATTCGCTTCTAGAATATCCGCTTATTTCCAACTCCCTTACCGGATAATTAACTTTTAGGGAAGTCTACAATGAGTAAATATGCAGATGAGCCAACAACTATCCATCCCCAGTATGGGCTGTGGCACTTGGGCATGGGGTAATCAATTCCTCTGGGGATACAATGAAAGCATGGATGAACAGTTACAAGCTGTTTTTAACCTCTGTGTCAGCAACGGTGTAACCTTGTTTGATACTGGCGATTCCTACGGAACCGGCAGATTAAATGGCCGCAGTGAATCACTCTTAGGACGATTTAGCAAAGAATATCAAGGCGTAAATCAACATCATATTTGCATCGCCACCAAACTGGCGGCTTACCCTTGGAGATGGACGCGCCAAGCAATGGTCAAGGCTTGTCAGTCATCTGCTCAACGCTTAGGCAAAAATGTGGATTTAGTTCAAATGCACTGGTCAACAGCCAATTATGCACCTTGGCAAGAATCAGGCTTATTGGATGGTCTTGCTGATTTATACCAACAAGGTCTAGTCAAGGGGGTAGGCTTATCCAACTATGGCCCGAAACGACTGCAACGAGTATATAAAAAGTTTGCAGCGAGAGGAGTCCCCATTACCACCCTGCAAGTACAATACTCTTTACTGTCTACCTATCCTGTGACGGAATTAGGACTGAAAGATGTTTGCGATCAATTGGGGATAAAATTAATTGCCTATAGTCCCTTGGCCTTGGGCATATTAACCGGGAAATATAGCGAAAAAGGCAGTTTACCCCCTGGTATCCGGGGTTTATTATTTAGGCAACTATTACCAGGAGTGCGATCGCTTTTAGAATGTTTGCGAGACATAGCAGAATCCAGAAACAAAACTATGTCTCAGGTAGCAATCAATTGGTGTATCTGTAAAGGAACTATTCCCATCCCTGGGGCAAAAAGTTTAGCACAGGCAAAGCAGAACGTTGGTGCTTTAGGTTGGCAGTTAGATTGTGGCGAAGTTGCCGCTTTAGATCAAGCTGCTGCAAATACAGATAGAAAAATGGTACAAAATATCTTTCAAACCCAGTAAAAAATCCCCCACTCCCCAGACCCTGACTTTAGAAATCTTCAGGGAAAATCCATTTAGGCGGTTCCGTCATTTTTTTTCGCAGACGTTCTTCCGCCATTTCTAGCATTTGGTCTAAAGAAGTTTCTTCAATAAATTTGCTTGTGGCTTCTCTAAATTCGATATGGGGGCACTTATCCCCTAAAATACAGCCGTTAACGCAAGCTTCAACGCAATTAATTTTTTGTTCCACAGTTAGTTCCTCTCTTTAAAATATAACTTAAGAATTGTGATTTATCGCGGAAATCCTTTATCCCAACCTTGACGTAAATCAGCTAATGCTTTTTGTGGGACATTTTTATTAGTTTCGTAATACCAATAGTTAAGGAACTTCACCTCGGCAATCAACTTTTTAGTTTTTATGTAAATCAATTGCCCATGGAATTTTAACAGTTTTATCTGTTTGACGAAGTTCTAAAACTTCCATAATCTGACCATTAGCCCAGTTATAACCATGACCTCCCACCCCAGGAGCTTTTCTAAATGCCGTTTCTTGGTTGTTATTTGGTATTAAGGGTGTTTTGAAACTAAGTAACATTGCTCGACCTCCAATGTTTTTTACTATCTCCCTAACTAATATATCCCCATATCTACCTAATGTCAACAAGTTTAGGTAGATTATTGTACAGCTTTGGCTACATTTGCCAGAACCATACAGCCTTGCTGAGAACACTGTGATTAACTCGATTACCTACGTCACTAACTCTTGTACTTTCTTGGTTAGTACCACAGCATGAACATAGGTAGGTGTGGTCAAGCTGGATATTCAAAACTTTATAAAGTTCTAGAAAATACAGCCAAAACCAAGAAAAGCCGTCGTAGAACCACACAGTTTTCAACCCAAATTTTAGACAAAACTGCTGCTAGGCTAAAAGCATATATATATTGTTTTGCTAAAAAGTTAGCTCATGTCGGAACTCTTAGCTGTTACTGGAACCATCGCCGCCATCGCTACTGCTGTCATACCTCAACAGGGTAGTGTAAATATTGTCCGGGTATCTGGTTCCCAGGCAATAGCCATCGCTCAAGCTTTATTTTATGCACCTGGCTATCAAGTTTGGGAAAGTCACCGCATTCTTTACGGTCATATCCGCCATCCCCAGAAAAAGCAATTGGTGGATGAAGCTTTATTATTAATCATGCAAGCCCCCCGTTCTTACACCCGTGAAGATGTAGTAGAATTCCACTGTCACGGCGGAATAATGGTGGTGCAAGAGGTTTTACAACTGTGTTTAGAACAAGGCGCTAGACTTGCTCAACCAGGAGAATTTACTCTCCGGGCTTTTTTAAATGGGCGACTGGATTTGACCCAAGCCGAAAGTATTGCCGATTTAGTGGGAGCGCGATCGCCCCAAGCCGCTCAAACTGCCCTAGCTGGTTTACAAGGCAAATTAGCTCACCCCATCCGCCAGTTACGCGCCAACTGTTTGGACATTTTAGCAGAAATTGAAGCTCGCATTGACTTTGAGGAAGACTTACCTCCCTTGGACAATGAAACTATCATATCAGATATTCATCGCATTGTCGGAGAAATTACTCAATTATTAGCCACAAAAGACAAAGGCGAACTGCTACGCACGGGTTTAAAAGTGGCAATTGTCGGGCGGCCAAATGTTGGTAAATCCAGCTTGTTAAATGCTTGGAGCCAGAGCGATCGCGCCATTGTTACTGATTTACCCGGTACAACCCGCGACCTTGTTGAATCCCAGCTAGTTGTCGGTGGAATTCCTGTCCAAGTGCTGGATACAGCCGGCATTAGGGAAACAGTAGACCCAGTAGAAAAAATTGGCGTAGAGCGATCGCGCCGTGCGGCTAGTGCGGCTGATTTAGTATTATTAACTGTTGATGCTGCCGCAGGATGGACAAAGAGTGACCAAGAAATTTATACACAAGTACAACACCGTCCCCTAATTCTAGTCATCAATAAAATTGACCTGCTAGAACCAATAACTATTGACTTCAGCAAATATCCTAATAAGATTGAAAAAATAGTCACCACAGCAGCAGCCCAAAATCAAGGTATTGAAGCGTTAGAAACCGCTATTTTAGAGAGCGTCCAAACAGGAACAGTGCAAGCTGCTGATTTAGATTTAGCCATTAACCAAAGGCAAGCAGCAGCCTTAACTCAAGCTAAAATATCTCTAGAACAAGTACAAGTCACAATTGCCAACCAATTACCCCTTGATTTCTGGACAATTGACCTACGTGGTGCTACTCAAGCATTAGGAGAAATTACCGGAGAGAAAGTTACAGAATCAGTACTTGATCGGATTTTCAGCCGTTTCTGTATCGGGAAATAAATTAGCAAACCAGTCTATTTTATCATCACTTGATTAAATTAAAAAATGTCCCATATAGCTGAAATTAATGCTTCCAATTCCTTAATTGTAGGAGCTAGTCAAGGTATCGGTTTAGGTTTTGTCAAAAAATTGCTAAAAGATGATAGAGTTGCCAAGATTTATGCAACCTATCGTGAACGTGAATCAGCAGGGGAATTAATCACATTAGAAAACCAATATGCTGACAAATTAACTTGTGTATCCTTAGATATTACCGAAGAATCGCAAATTGCCGAAGTTGCCCAACGCATCAAAAACGAAGTCCAAAAATTGCACTTAGTAATTAACTGTGTAGGCATATTACATGACGACACTTTGCAACCCGAAAAAAGTTTAAAACAGATTAATTCTCAAAACTTACTGCGCTACTTTCAAACTAACAGTATAGGAGCTATACTACTAGCTAAACACCTGTTAGCCTTATTTCGCCACAGTGAAAACAGCATTTTTGCCACTATTTCCGCCAAATTAGCTAGTATTGGCGATAACCACCTTGGTGGTTGGTATGGCTACCGAGCTTCTAAAACCGCACTGAATATGTTTATGCGAACAGCTGCTGTAGAGTATGGGAGAAACTGTCCGAAAACATTGGTAGTCACTTTACATCCAGGGACAACAGATACACGCTTGTCTCGCCCATTCCAGAAAAACCTACCTGCGGAAAAGCTCTTTTCAGTAGAACTCACTGCTACTCAGTTGCTGTCTGTAATTGAACAACTTGAGGAGGGTGATAGTGGACAATTTTTCTCCTGGGATGGAAGTAAGTTACCCTGGTAGTTAGTAATTTGCCTCGTTGAGGATTGTGTTTTATTGGACTGAGAAAAGAAGCGAACCCGCCAGCGCGGGTGAAAAACTTTAATCTTCGGTTGAGTGTTAATTCGTAAATTCAATTAACTTGAATCCCCAAGGTTTCATAGCCGCAAGTGCGATTTCTCTATCTATACCTTCATAAGCTTCCCATTCAGAATGCTGATCTTTAGGATGTCCATCACCTACATGACCTGCAACTTTAATGACCGGAACGCCCCCCAATTCATTGCGCTCCATTCCTTTGGGAATCACAAGTTGAAGTTTGTGTCCTACGAACTTTGATATACTCGAATTAGCTACAGATTCACGGACTAAACAAATATCAGCAGCAGTTCCCCAAGTAGTTTTGTAGATGTGGAGAAAGGATATATAGGTTTCCGGTCTGTTCGCTCTTTTGAGAACTTCCACTTTTCGTCATCCTTATTTATATACTATTCTGATGAAAAGACAAACTGTGAATTATCGTTTTTATGATAACTCTAACTCTGTCGCAGATGATACGAGTAATTAATACCTTAAACCTTATAACTGAGGTTAATTATTCATTCTCCCATGAACAATTATGATCCATTCATGAATTCAACGAGGTTTTATCAAAAGTTTTTCTAACGAATCTTTTCCGGAACACCGAGCTAATCAGGTAACTTCCCCAGTGGATTCAACATCTAGCCGTCAGCATCCAGATACCACTTTGACCCCAACAACGATTAAGCGAGTACAACAAGGTGTGGCTGCGGCCAACCATCGCTCTGTAACTCAAACAATTGCGGAAGTTCTACAACGGTTAGAAGCTATAGCTCAAGGACATCCAGAAACCAGAGTTCATGCTTTAATACGTCGCTGTGTATTGCGATCGCTCATTCATGTTTTGTTTCGGGTACGAATGGAAAACCTCCACAGAATACCGGAAAAACCAGCAATTCTAGCGGCTAACCATCTTCACCATCTCGACCCCTTGCTGTTGCTGGGGGAACTCCCCACCCATCCCCACTACTACGTTCTCGGCGATGCTCGTACCCTCTATAACAAGTTCTGGAAACGTTTGACCCTGGGTTTAGTGGGAGGTGTGATTCCATTAAAACGCATATGGAAAGAAGAAATCGCTGTTATGGAAGCTGCAAAAGCCGGACGAGAAGACCTAATGGAACTAGCTACAGCAATTGAGGAGACTGTACCCACAGGGGGAGATATACAAACACTACGACAAATAGAGCGTATTGTCTTGGGAATTTTGTCTCAGGGGGATGGATTAGTACTGTTTCCCGAAGGACGCTTAGGAAGCGCTGAAGGACATTTACATCTCCCCCTCAAACGAGGAACCGTGATTTATGCTTTGCGGGCTGGTGTACCAATAGTACCAGTTGCAATCATTGGTACCCATGATCTTTATTTAAGAAAAGACTTAACTGTGCGCTTTGGAGAGCCACTATACTTTGCTCAAACTTCCAGAATCAATCGCCAAGAAGTAGATACAGCTTTAGAAGTACTACAAAACGCCATGCTTAATCTATTACCCACCAACTATCAAGAACCACCAGGACCGAAAGTTTTACGTAATTTCCTCAATCATATGTTGTTATGACTTTTCCCCCACAGAAAACCTTCAGTGCAAGGTTTTCAATTCCTGGGCTTAGGGGAATTTGATACTCCCCCCACTAGAACTTGGGAGAGCGTGAATTAACTTATACTTCTAAAAAGCTATCCACTTTGAAATTTGACGTTCCCTCCCAACAGTGGTTTAAAGATGCACTAATTTGAGCATCCGCTGATTCCAGGGATTCCCTAGAAGCATTAAACTGTACTGCTGTGACAACATACTCAAAAATAATTACAAACTGCTTTTGAGGAGAAATTCTCTCGACCACGATTGTTTCTCCAACTTTGGGAATTTGCGGTAAATTCACCACAAATCTTTCCTGTTTCGGTTTATCTAATGGATTTTTAAAATTGAAGTATTTGCAGTAAACAATAATTTTCATGACCAAAAAATCTCAATTCAAACATCCAAGTTTGAAACATAAAAATTAATTATAGTAACTATTCTGCCAACTTGTGACATGGTAACCAAATCAGGTAAAACCCAGCAGTTATCAGTGGTTTCTAGGAATAATTCGACACCAGGGAGCGAACTGATAGCTGCCAAATACTTGTAAGTTTAATCTTATTTACCACTCCATAACCTTTGTAAAAACTGAAAAACTTTCACAATTATCTCTTCAAGCCAGAGTATAGCACGATCCAGCCACTCTAAAACTTGTTCCAAAGCATCTTTGTCATAGCCGATAAAAGTTGCTTTAACCTCTATCCACTCAGGCTGGGACTCAACTTGGCTATGGAGGGGATTCTCTGTGATAGCTTGGAGATTCAGGTTTTCAGAGACATTAACAGCATTTTTTGGTGTCAGAGTGACATGGCGGCTCGATTGCGAATTTTGTAACCAATTAGATGTGGCTTTTGGGTTACTTTTCACACTGTTTTGCGATGTAATTGACTGATCAGCAAAACTATGAGCATCACCAAATAAATCACTCCAATTCAACCAAGTATCTTTGGTTAAATCTTCATTTTGTAACTGTCTGCTTTGAGGCAAAACTTCCAGAGGGATAGGTGATTTTATCTGACTATTTTTCTCAGGAATTTTTTTATATTTTCTCACACCAAAAAAGTAATTAATTGCCGCTTCAATCAAAGCGGGAATATTGATTTGATGAGTTTTTAAACCATCAGTATTAACTGTAATATCTCCTCTAGCACCTACCTGTTCTTTGCCGTAAATAAATATATTTAGCTGAACTTGTGCAAGTCGAATAATTTCATGGCTACGCTGTTGCACTGGTAATAAAGCACTGTTTTCCCAGTGGGCAATAGATGTATCTAAGAATGCTATTAATTTATCAATTTGAACTAAATTTGTTGGTGTGCTTGCAGGCAGTGCTGGTACATTAACTGCAATTCTGCCAGTGATTTTGGCGAAAATATCGTTAATTTTCCCTAGTAATTTACTCTGTGGTTTATTTGCATTTAACTGCCAATAATGCCAGTAATTACCAACTTCACTGATAATTCGCGCTTCTAATTTTGCCTGTTGCTCAGGTGTCAAAATATCCAAAATTTCATTGTCGGTAGTGACAAGTACCACATGACCACTAACCAAATTTGTGGCAACTCCGCGCACTTTTGGCAAATAGCCCTCGATATTTGCGCGGGGATTCTGCGAAGTTGTCCATTGCGCCGGGGTAGGTTGGGTAGGGGGATGACGCAAAACTTTGGAGGACACAAAACCCCAAAAAGTCAAAGGAGCAGATTTTGGCTGGGAGGATAAACTTTTGACTGCTTCTAGGACATTTTCAATTGGTGTATCAGCAGTTGGGAAAGTTTCGGGTTGTGGTGCTTGAGACTTGAGAATTTTAGGAACTGATGACCTAGGATTCAATAACAGGTATATGGGGTAAAGTAATAGTTCCACACCCCACTGAGTTGCAACTTGCAAATGCCGAAAGGTGTGATCCCACTGTTGTGTCAACCGCCGAGATTGCAGGTGGACAAACTTAAGTAGTCTGCTTTGATAACGGCCAGAGGAACCAAGAGACATGATAGTGATTTGTAAGTTTGAATCTTGTTGATTGGTGAGACTCCCGCCAAACAATAATTATTGTAAGTAACCTGATCTTAACGAAAATATGACCCCGCCCATATCAAAATCCCATACTAAATTTATCTCAGCAACTATTGACCAACTGCGTTCTTTTTGTCAAGTTAATATTCAGTCTTGTTGGCTATACCAGGAATCTGACTGCAATATTGCTGATCTCGCCACATCTGATTTGTCTGCTTGGCATCCTGTCCAACTCAATACTCAAGAACATATTGCCTGGACCAGGGGAAAAAATATACTTTGGCTAGTACAAAAATTGGTAGTTCCCCAAAATTTACACGGTTATACTTTAACTGGATTGTCTTTGCGGCTGGTGTTGCTTTGGTGGGCAGATTTAGCTGAGATTTATGTGAACGGGGAGTTAGTGCTGGAGGGAGACTTATTTGATTGTTCGCCAAGAGTGCTGCTTAGTCAAGGGGTAACTCCTGGTGACGAGTTTGTTGTGGCTTTGCGTTTAGTCAGTCCTGGTCATGATCATGGTGCTTTAGTGCGATCGCTTCTTGTTTATGAATCCAATGATGATAATAATCCTGATCCGGGTTTTTTAGCCGATGAGTTAGCGGTGGGACAACTTTTTTTAGAACGGTTTGCGCCAACAAAGTTAGATGCTTTGGCTGAGGTTTTACATCAGGTAACTCAGGATTTAGGCCCAGAACAGAGAGACAAGGAGGAAGTTTTTGCCGTCCTGCGTACTCATTATCGGCGTGTAACGCACTGCATGGAGGGTTTAAAAAGTAAAATCCATAAAATCTATTTATTGGGTCATGCCCATTTAGATTTAGCATGGCTTTGGCCTGTGAGTGATACTTGGCAAGCTGCACAAAATACTTTTGAGTCAGTGCTGAAGTTACAAGCTCAGTTTCCCGAATTGGTTTTTTGTCATTCCACTCCAGCCCTTTATGCTTGGGTTGAAGAACATCGCCCGGATTTGTTTGCCAAAATTCAACAACAGGTAGCGGCTGGACGTTGGGAAGTTGTGGGCGGTTTGTGGGTAGAACCGGAACTGAATTTGATTGCTGGTGAATCCATTGTCCGTCAACTGTTATATGGTCAGCGCTACACCCAAGCAAAGTTCGGTCACCTTGCTGCTGTGGCTTGGTTACCCGATACTTTCGGTTTTTGTGCAACTTTACCCCAGTTTTTGGTGAATGCTGGAATTAAGTTTTTTGTCACACAAAAGTTGCGCTGGAATGATACTACTCAGTTTGAGTATGAAGCTTTTTGGTGGCGATCGCCTGATGGTAGTGAAATTTTTAGTGTCATGTCTGCACTCATCGGTCAAGGAATTGACCCGGTAAAAATGGCAGCATACGCCTGTGAATGGCAAAACAAAACCGGCTTACAAGATAGTCTCTGGCTTCCTGGTGTTGGCGACCACGGCGGCGGACCTACCCGTGATATGTTAGAAACTGCCCAACGCTGGCAAAAATCTCCTGTGTTTCCAGATTTAGAATTTACCACTTCACAAAAGTATTTACAGCATATCCAAGACCAAGCAACCAAGCCCTTCCCCACATGGAACGATGAACTATATTTGGAATTTCATCGCGGTTGCTACACCACCCACGGGGATCAAAAACGCTGGAATCGACGTTGTGAAAACCTATTATATCAGGCTGAATTATTTGCTACATTAGCAACTCTTACCTGTGGCGCGATGTATCCCCAAGAAGAAATTGCCACAGCTTGGAAGCAAGTATTATTTAACCAGTTTCACGATATTTTACCTGGTTCTGCCATTACCCCAGTTTATCAAGATGCACTTCCAGCCTGGCAGCAAGTCGAAGAAGTAGGAACCAAGATATTACAAACTTCTCTACTGGCCATCGCTTCCCAAACTATTCTACCTCCACCCCCCCATCCTAAAGCACAACCAATATTTGTTTTTAATGCTCTCAATTGGCAGCGTTGTGAGGTAGTATCTGTCACATTACCTTCATCTCATCAACAATGGCAAGTCCAGGATATTTCCGGTCAGCCAATGATTTCTCAATTGTCAGCATCTTCAAAACTGCTGTTTTTAGCTGCGGAAATTCCTCCCGTTGGCTACCGCATATTTTGGATTTTACCCACATCTTCATCTCCCCAAGTCCCCAATTCCCCAGACTGGACTTTAGAAAATGAATGCTTGCGGGTGATAATTAATCCTGACACCGGAGATTTATCTAGCGTTTTTGACAAAATTCATCAACGGGAAATCTTAACTGGTGCAGGTAATCAACTACAAGCCTTTGAAGATAGCGGTCAATATTGGGATGCCTGGAATATTAATCCAAATTATACTCAATATCCTTTACCACCCACACAGCTAAAATCTATTCAATGGATAGAACAAGGAATAGTAGAAAGTCGTATCCGGGTAGTGCGTCAATTAGGTGCATCGGAATTTTGTCAAGATTACATTTTACAAGCAGGTTCACCAATGTTAAAAATTGCCTCTACTGTCAATTGGCAAGAAAATCAAGTCATGGTGAAAGCAGCTTTTCCTTTGAATGTAGAAGCAGATTTTGCTACTTATGAAATTCCTTGCGGTGCAATTCGTCGCCCAACTCAACCCCAGACACCCGCACAACAGGCTAAATGGGAAGTTCCCGCTTTGCGTTGGGCTGATTTAACAGGGAAAACTGAGAAAGATACTTACGGTGTCAGTTTACTCAATGATTGTAAATACGGTTATGATAGCCAACCGCATCAATTACGCCTCACCCTACTACGCAGTCCCAACTGGCCTGACCCAGAAGCCGACAGAGGACTTCATCAGTTTACATACGCTTTGTATCCCCACGCCCATAGCTGGGAATCAGCAAACACAGTCAAGCGCGGCTATGAATTGAATATTCCTTTACAAGTAATTATCAATCCCTTGATTACTCAAAATCAACTCACACCCACAGTACCCAACACCTCCGCAGAAGTGAGATTTCTGGATTTATCCGCTGAAAATTTAATCTTAATGGCCTTCAAACCATCTGAGGATCATCCCCAGCAATTCATCCTGCGGTGTTATGAATGTCACGGAAAAATAGCCGAGTTATCCTTACAGAGTGATTTAAGGCTGAGTTTAGGAAATGAAGTAGATTTATTGGAATTTAACTCATCTGGGCAACAAAACTTAATCATACAGCCGGGCAAAATTGCCACTTTCCAAGTAAACAGAGAACAGTGAACAGGTTGAGCAGTTCTCAGCCTGTTCACTGTTCCTACAATCTAGTCTTCGTGCTCTTCAAAGGGATCGGCTAATTGCTTACTAGGAGGTCCGAAGGAAATGTAAATTGCATAACCAGTAATGGCAACTAAGGCAGCGCCAACGGAAATGCTAACAACTATTGCAGGTTCCATAAATTAACGATTAATTATGAGTGCTATTCTTATAGAATATTACAGAAGATGAAAAAAAGCTTTGGTAACTGATCTTAGGTGAACTATGGCACAACGCACTAGGTTAGGAGATATTCTCAAACCGCTCAATTCCGAGTACGGTAAAGTGGCTCCGGGTTGGGGTACTACGCCTTTAATGGCTTTTTTTATGCTCCTATTTTTCGTGTTTCTGCTCATTATTCTGCAAGTTTACAATAAGTCTTTATTAATTGAAGACGTAATAGTTGATTGGCGGAGTTTAGGCGGCTAACTCAATACAATGAATCTGTACCCGGCTTGTCCGGGTTTTTTTATGGGTTTTAACATCTTCCTTTTAAGTACCGAAAATGTCCCAAGGAAAACGTTAGCCTTAAATAAGTAAGCATGGTATAGATGAAGAAAGGATGTCAGTTCCGACTCTGCACCACCCAGCTAGACTGCATTGTGTATTTAAAGGAGAAACCGCATGAATATATTTGGTATCGGTTTGCCGGAAATGGCTCTAATTATGGTAGTAGCATTGTTAATCTTTGGGCCAAAAAAGCTGCCAGAAATTGGTCGCAGTATTGGTAAAGCAGTTCGCGGTTTTCAAGAAGCTTCCAATGAATTTCAAAACGAGTTTAAACGGGAAGCTGAACAAATAGAACAGGCGGTGAAAACTTCTGCTCAAATCGAACCCAAGCAAATCGAAGCAGCTAAATCTGAACAGGATGCTGCTGGGTCTTCCCCAATGAGTTAGGGAAGACATTGGGAACAAATTGATTTTAGGCAAAATGACCGAAGCTGTGACAAAACAATCTCTGGTAATTCCGCAACTAATTGTCGGGTTGGGAAATCCAGAGCCTAAGTACGACCAAACACGCCATAATATTGGCTTTGCTGCTATCGATGAACTCTCTCGTTCTTGGCTAATTCCTTTAGCAGAAAATCGTAAATTTCAGGCTGAGTATGGTGAGGGTATAGCCCCAGGTAACGGTAAAGTCCGCTTACTCAAACCGTTGACCTACATGAATAAGTCTGGACAGTCAATCCAAGCTGTCACTAATTGGTATAAATTACCGCCAGAGTCGGTGCTGGTGATTTATGATGACATGGATTTACCCCTGGGTAAGACTCGTTTACGCTTGTCTGGTTCCGCTGGGGGACACAATGGCATGAAAAGTGCCATCGCTCATCTTAACAGCCAAAACTTCCCACGGTTGAGAATCGGTATTGGTAAGCCAAATCATAGCACTAATGGGGATAACTCCGAATCTATCTCTCATGTTCTCGGCAAATTTTCTCCCTCTGAAACTCAACTGACATCTCTCATTCTTGGTTTTGTCGTTGAGTGTGTGGAATTTAGCCTCAAACAGGGAGTGGAAAAAACCATGAATCTTTGTAATAGCCGCACTGTTGAGCTTTCTGCATAAGTTCTATGTCTGGGCAAAGTAATATACCCTCACCTCTTAATTAGGATGGGGGTATATTAATCAATTGTATAGGGATTGCCCTCATCTCCCCTGTCTTGATTGGGTGGGGAGGGTCAAGTAAGAATATAAGGTGAAATGTTATTGCTTATTTGAGGCTCTGCCCTAAAGCAATGTTAGTACTTACCCAAATAGGTTAATTAAAAACGTCGCTTGCGTCTAGCTGATACCGCCTTACGCTTGCGCTTTTCTAAAGGTGTTTCAAAATGCCGATGGAATTTTACATCAGCTAATATACCAGCTTTAGAGACCTGGCGTTTAAACCGACGCAAAGCTGAATCTATACCTTCGTTTTCTCCTAGAACGACTTGGGTCATTCTTACCGTGTCCTCATAATCAATAATTTCCATTTTAATATTAGCCTCAAACTTAGCCAAACATTCCCATCTATCGTCAGCATCAAAGGTGATTTATTGATTTAAGCCTGCTGATTTGTATTTGATTATCACTGTAATTGTCACTTAACTGGAAATTACAGTTAGTACACCTAAGCTAAAACTGAAGATATGATTTAAAACAGTTCAAAATTCGATAATTAAAGCCTTTTTCACCGGTTAATTCAACCTTGCTAATGTAATTATGTAGCAACTTGAAAAAATTGATATATCGGTCAACTAAACTTAGTCAAACTTACTCCTGTTTTATCCATGACTACGGTAATTGCTTTTCCATTTAATGCTCTCTTGACTTTCTCTAATCTTCGGTTCCTTACTTTTTCTACTGACCACTAGGAATTGGCTATAAAATAATGATTTTCTTTTGATTGTTGAAATTATTCCCAAATGTAAATATTTGAAGCACTCATAATTCCTTACTTCTTTGAATATTTCTCTGTACTCCTCACAACATTCATCTATGACTTCCACTGTCGGGTGAGCATCTCGACGTAAATCTTTCAGGATTTGTAATTCTACATCCATTGCTCTACCTACCTTTCAGGGTTTTTTCTTTTAAATATTATTTATTCTCGGAAGGTGACACAAGAGGCTTAATCTACTTACTCAGGATGGGGAGCTAAAGAAAGAGCCAGTTGATAAAGTTGACGACGGGGAAGGGAAGTGATTTTTGCTAATTGACGGCTAGCTTGAGATCGGGATATTCCCTGACTTATGAGTTGAACTAGTTCGGCTTTGAGTTGTTCTTCAGTGAGTTGGGGTTGGTGAGGAGGAATTCCAGCCACAACTAAGGTATATTCCCCTTGGGGTTCACGTTGGCTGTAATAAGCGATGGCTTCAGCAATGGTTCCCCGCCAAAATTCTTCGTAAATTTTAGTTAACTCTCGTGCCAGGACAATTTGCCGCTCACCTCCCCAAACCGTGGCCAAGTCTTGTAAACTTTCTCGCAAACGATGCGGTGATTCGTAGAAAATTAAAGTGCGGGATTCTCCCTGAAGAAACTCTAAATATTCACGTCGTTTTTGTCCTTTAGCCGGAAGAAAGCCTTCAAAAACAAACTTATCTGTAGGTAAGCCAGCCCCACTTAAAGCCGTAATAGCCGCACTAGCACCAGGAATTGGCACAACTGGTAGCCCCGCATCCACACAAGCTTTCACCAGTTCATAGCCGGGATCAGAAATTCCCGGCATTCCTGCATCACTAACTAAAGCGATCGCTTGCCCATTACCCATATACTCTAATAATTCCGGGATGCGGCTCTGGCGATTATGTTCGTGGTAACTTATTTGTGGTGTTTTAATTTCAAAATGCTGTAGTAGTTTCCCTGTGTGGCGAGTATCTTCCGCCGCAATCAAATTTACCGTTTGCAAAATTCGCACTGCCCGAAAGGTAATATCTTCCAGGTTGCCAATGGGTGTACCGACAACGTAAAGTGTTCCTGGTTTGGGATCAGTCTGCATGAGTGAGATGAATAATAGAAAATCCCGACGGGGGTTATTTGTGGGCTTAGTCACCTTGGATTTAATTTACCTTGCTGATTCTGCCCCTAGAAATAATCAAAAGATTGTCGCTGCTGACTATACTCTAGCAGCAGGTGGCCCAGCTACCAATGCATCCGTAACTTTCAGTTATTTAGGTAATCAAGCTCAACTTTTAGGGGTGCTGGGTTCTCATCCCATGACGCAACTGATTCGGCGAGATTTGGCAAACTATCAAGTAGGGATCACCGATCTTCAACCTAGCATAACTACAGCACCACCTGTCTCTTCCATCATTATTACCCAAGCCACAGGTGAACGAGCAGTGGTTTCCATCAATGCTGCTAAAACTCAAGCCAGTAGTACATCCATCCCACCAAATATTTTACAAGATATTGATATTGTATTAATTGATGGGCATCAAATGGCAGTTAGTCTTTGCCTAGCCCAAAGAGCTAAAGCTGAAAATATCCCCATAGTCATTGATGGTGGAAGTTGGAAACCAGGATTTGAGCAAATTTTGCCTTTTGTCGATTATGCCTTGTGTTCAGCAAATTTCCACCCTCCCAACTGCCACAA
Organism: Nostoc sp. RI_552; assembly: GCA_016124525.1. GTDB lineage: Bacteria > Cyanobacteriota > Cyanobacteriia > Cyanobacteriales > Nostocaceae > Umezakia > Umezakia ovalisporum. The sequence continues at coordinate 50,930 of WGNO01000008.1, forward strand.
TCAAGCTGAGGTGTTTACTTACCTGAATGCATTTAACATTCCCCACATTGCTATTACTCACGGGGAAAACCCTATAGAATATCTATCTTCTACTCAAATCGGTGTTATGAGTGTACCCCAAATTCACCCAGTCGATACCCTCGGAGCAGGAGATATTTTCCACGGAGCATTCTGCCATTATATTTTACAGGCAAGTTTTATTGATGCTCTAGCACAGGCAGCTAAAATTGCCGCTAAATCTTGTCAATTTTTTGGTACGCGTCGTTGGATGGAAATTTCTTACTAGTAAACTTAATTATGTCGGTATCGCAAAGAAGACAAATAAATTACCCGCAGCCTGACAACAACCATAGGAGGAAGAATTGATGAAAGACTTGTTAGAAATATTAGCCATCGCCCGTCAAATAAGTTGGGGTGCATCAGATATACTTAGGTCTTATTACCAGGGGGGGGCAAAAGACCCTAATCTAGATGTCCAATACAAAGACAATGAGCCTGTAACTCGTGCCGATCTAGCCGTAAGTCAGTATATTCTGGAGCAGCTACAAACCGCTTTAGGTCATGAAGATTTTGCCTACATCAGCGAAGAAACCTATAAATCACCACTCAGCAAAAAATCCTCTCAATGGGTGTGGATTATTGATCCTTTAGATGGTACACGAGACTTTATTGACAAAACTGGGGAGTATGCCATTCACATTGCTTTAGTCAAAGAGTCACGCCCAGTTTTAGCAGTAGTTGCTGTTCCAGAAGCTGAAAAGTTATACTTTGCCACAAAAGGCGGGGGTACATTTGTGGAAACCCGTCATGGATTTTTTCCCATACAAGTATCGTCAGGTAAGCGAGTAGAAGATTTAACTGTAGTTACCAGTCGCTCTCACCGCAATGAACCTTTAGATTACTTGTTACAAAACTTGCCTTGTAAAAATCATAAATATGTGGGCAGTGTAGGTTGTAAAATTGCCACAATTCTAGAGCAACAGGCCGATATCTACGTTGCTCTTTCAGGAAAATCTGCCCCTAAAGATTGGGACATAGCAGCACCAGAGCTGGTTTTAACAGAAGCTGGTGGTCAATTTACTCACTTTGATGGCAGTTTGTTGCAATACAACACAGGTGACATTAATCAATGGGGTGGCTTGCTGGCCAGTAATGGGGAACATCACCAAGAGCTATGTGAGACAGCAGAAAAGTTAATATCACAGTTTGCCGAAAAATACAAGTCTGAATATTAAGAAATGTGAAGATTGACCATAACTAAAATTATATTTTTCAAGTTACTGTGTGTGAGAAAATGTAAAAATCCTGTGCTATATTCGAGGATATAAAGATTATTTTCGGCTGAGTAACTCCTTTAGGTTTCTAAAAAGCATCTCTCCGAATTTAACTCTCTACACTTGTCGGAATTCGGAGACATTGTATGTCAATTTACGTCGGTAATTTATCCTATCAGGTGACTGAAGAAGACCTGAGGATGGCTTTTGGTGAATATGGGAAAGTTAATCGTGTTCAGTTACCCACCGACCGGGAAACAGGTCGTCCCCGTGGTTTTGCGTTTGTAGAGATGGAATCCGAAGCAAATGAAACCGCCGCCATTGAAGCTCTTGATGGTGCTGAGTGGATGGGGCGTGAGTTAAAAGTAAACAAAGCTAAACCTCGTGAGGATGCAGGTCGTCCCCGTAGTGGTGGTAACTGGGGTGGTAACCGCCGTGGTGGTGGCGGCGGTGGTGGACGCTACTAAGCCTTAACTATGGCCTGAATATTTGCATAATTGTCACAATTCCTCTCATTGTAAGCTTAGTTTACAGTGGGGGGGATACTATTATTTATAGTCTCGTGGCTCGCGGAACTAACGACGATCAATAGATGTTTCCTTGTATACTCTGCAACTTCTGGCTGAGGATTATCACAAAAAATGTTGCGTGTTTATCATCTTTTTCTTGGTGTTATTTTATTGGCCTTAACGCCAGTGGGAGTAAAAACTCTGCTCCCCAGGTTTTCTGGTGAGGTTGTAGAAAATCAGAGTCCTGGAGCAACAGCAACTCAAAGCAAATCTCCTCAAACCACTCCTGCAATAACTCCTACTCCCAAAGAAGGAAACACTTGGAACAAAATTTTGGGAAACACACCAATTCCCAATGGCTGGGAAGTTATACCTTGCGAGGGAAACGCTCCCCTGCTATGTATTTCCTCCCAAGGAGAACTTTTGGGTACGGTGGAAATCGCAATTTACCCGCTGAAAAATAATCCAAAATTCCAAAAAAATCTTACAGATGCCGGTATTCCAGTGGGTTCTCAGGTAGACTACCAAAGTCCTGAGTACCAACAAAAATTATTAACAGCACTCAAGGCTTGGGTTGCAGATTTAAACGCTAGTTTTGCCCAGGACCGCCGGACTAGCTACGGAAATACAATTCTATTTTCCAGCCACCCGCCACAACAGGTACCAGTTGGTAAACTTCAGGGAATACGCTACGGATTTATCGGAATTAAACCAGAAGGTGGGGTGGAAGAGCAACATATTACTCATGTTACCTTCGATGGTGAGGCTATGTATGTCATTGCCACAGCCTTTGATCCAGGCTCCATCACAGGTAAATTCGATCAACTAGAAGACCTGGCAATTTTTCAACCTTATTTGTCAGCGATTATAGCTGATTTAAAATTACCAAAAAATTAACGAGATTGTTTTAGACAGCAGTTAGGGGCTTGTCCTTGTTCTTATTTATCAGTTACTAGCCCCACCCTATAGACGGACGGATGGGGAATTGCCCGAGGTTAGTTAAATTTCAGCCACAGCGCGTTCAATCAAGCGCCGCGCTAAGGTTTGCGTCCCTGTGTGTTCGTAGTAATTGGTGGCCACATCTAAGAAAGCAGCCAAGTAGTCTAACTTATCATCAGCCAGTTGAACAAAACTTTGCAAATTGCCCACTACTTTTTGTGGTGTTAAGTCATTTTGGGTAACTAACCCACTCATCCAACCTTTAACTGAATCAAAGCTTTCGCCAATAAAGTTTAATTTACCCCCAGCACTGTTACCTGGAATTGCATCTTGGATACCTTGGAAAGTTGTATTTTGTTCTAACTCATGGGGATTGATTTGATTCAATCCAGATAACACCTTATGAATGAAGTCTGGCCCTAGGGGTATTAAACCATCAACACACACTAAAGCTACCATTCGTATTAAAGACTCACCACTATACTCACCTAAAGAAGCGACAAAATCGCCAATGCTGTCTCCCGGAATGCCGTTAATTTGGCAAAAGGCTACTAATTCAGCCACTAATTTCAGACACAAATCAATAGTTTGGGCTTTGTCGGCCTTAGGAGTTAGGGCGTTTAAAAAACCGAATAAAGGAATTTTTTCCCCCACTTTGTTAGCCAATGCAGCTGCACCCAAGGCTTTATCTGTCCTGTCAACAGTTTGATAAAGCCACATTGCTCGTTGGTATCCTTGGGAGCGATCATTGTAAAGGTGTATCGCTCTTTCACCAATTTGCTGAATTAAATCTTCGTCGCTTTCACCCGTCACGGTTTTAATGGTGTTGACAAAGCCTACAGTGTTTTGCCACTGACCAGGAGCAACAAAATCTAGTGAGTTCAACATGGAAACAGTCAAGCCGCTAGTTGGTAATTCATCAACTAACTCAAAAATCGGTTTGCTCATCAGTATCTTCCTATTTAGAATTGTTCAACTTATTTCAATGCAGCTAGACCATTAAGATTAAACTTTTCAATCCAATCTGCGCGATCGCTGGCAGTAAATGACGGATCACGGGATAATACTTTTACTTGATAACGATTATTCACCAAAACTGCTGTTTGAGTATTACCAATTTCCCGGGCTGGATAACCTGCAATGGTTTTGGTGCTATTGGAATAACTTGCGGCTGTTGCTGGTGTACTACTGGTATCAGAGACCGCTAGCATGGCTAAATCTTTGCCATCTTTTTTTAACTTGGCCTCGGCAAAACCTTTTTTCTCTTGGGTAAATACTCTCTCATAGCCATTTTCACCGTTTGGAAAGAATTGATTAAATTCTGAACCTTGGGTAGCAGTTTTAACCACTGCTTGACCGCTTTTTTGTTGAGTACTTTCTTTTTGTACCTCGTCAAAACGACCCGGTGCTTGTGGTGTACAAGCAGTAGTCAGTAGTAAAACTGACAGTAGCAAACTAGCTAAAATTTTAGACACGCGAGAGAAATTCATCTTTGGCTATTCCTTGTTTTTCTTGTACCCCACAAAGTGAGGTGGTCAGATTACTAATATTTCTACTCCAGACTCAAGACAAAGAACGGTGTGCTAGCACAGCATAGAATGGATCCCCTCCCCCAACACCCAACCACTTTAAAAAATTCGGTATTGTCGATTTATTAACAATTACCTCTGGAACTGTAAATCCAGGTACAGAGGTAAAGTAGTGCTTGACTAATTCCACCCTAGTTGCTTCTGAACCATCTCGCCAGGCTTGAATCGCTTTTTGGAAAAACATCCGATTAGAAAAGCTGATAATTGCTACACCACCGGGTTTGAGAATCCGATGAATTTCTGAAAATATCGCCTCTGGATATTGCAAATATTGTACAGAAACGCAATTCAACACGGCATCAAAACTTTGGTCTGGTAGGGGTAGTTGAGGATGAAGATTCAGATTTTGTACAAAGTAATGATTTAAACGGGAATTACGAGCTAACTCCTTAGCGTTGAGTCCGTGTCCCTCAACATGGGCAAATTCCATCTCTTCCGGGAGGTGAGAAACCCAACTGCTCATCATGTCAAGTATACGAGCATTGGGGCTTCCGGGATTGTGCAAAGCACAATCCCGGAGGCGATCGCGATATAAATCCGTTAGCTGTTGAATAAATCCTTCATCCACATGGGTGACGAAACGGGGATAGTCGTAAAATAACTGATCATCTGTATCGTCTAACTTCTGGCGTTCCTCTGGTTTCAGCTTCATGAATTATAAATGTTTATATTGCCGGACTTTTCTGCTCAAAAGGGAATTTTTAGGTAATATCTGTATCTTAATTAATTTCTAAACTAGAAATCACCACAGGTTGAATATTAATTGAATGTTGTATAAATTTCGTTTATTAGCACCTATTTGGCAGCAAATCCGCCTTTCCTCGGTATTCCCTTATATCAGTTTGCTGCTGTGGATACTCCCCTTATTGCTATTTACTTCTGGGGAGAATAGCCTGATGGCTCATGATGAAGGTCTTTACGCTCGGCGATCGCGTGTTATGTTTGAATCTGGTGATTGGATAGCCCCTTGGGGTGCTGTTCATCACAAAACTCCGGGACCTTATTGGCTAATTGCCATTTCTTATCAGCTATTTGGTATCAGTGAAGCTACTGTCAGGCTGCCGAGCATGATTACTGGTATTCTCAGCATATTCCTGGTATATGAAATCGGTAAAATTATCCTCAATAAAAAATTAGCTTGGCTAGCAGGGTTAATTTTAACTGTACAATTTCTCTGGCTACAATATTGCCGCTTAGGTACACCGGATGTACCAATGATATTTTTGGTATTGTTAGCTATTTTAGCTTTGCTGCAAGCTGAACTACATTCTCCATGTCAATATCGCTATTTTTGGGGTTTTATTGCTGGTTTTAGCTGGGGTTTAGGCTTCTTAGTCAGAAGCTTGATGATTTTTTTGCCAATTATGGCTTTATTACCTTATTTAATTGGAGAACATCGGCGTCATCGTCATCTTAGCAACTGGAGTTTATATTTGGGTTTTGTCGTCGGTTTAATTCCTACTTTCGGTTGGCTATGGCTCAACTGGATGCGCTATGGCAATGATAGTTATGAAGAACTATTCAGGTTTGTTTTTGAGTTGGGATCTAATGAGCGTGCTGGAAATGGAATCATCTTTTATTTGTGGAATGTGCCAATCAAAGCCTTTCCTTGGTTTTTTTTCAGTGTTTTAGGCTTAGTTTTGCTTTTGCGTCGTCCTATTCCTCGCTATCAATTAATATTAGTTGGCTTTCCACTGGTGCTGTTTGCTGAACTCAGTTTTTTCTCAACTCGTTTATCTCACTATAGTCTTTGCCTTTACCCTTTTATAGCTTTGCTGGCGGCTGTGGGTTTAACTTGGTTGGCAGGATGGCCATATGGGGAATTAATCAGAAGAATTGCTCGTATTCTCAGCTATACCTGGGGAGGATTGGGTGTTTTATTGGTAGTACTAGGAATAATTATTTTCATTTGGATAGATGATGTTGAGGTTCGTAAGTACGCCACTATCAGTTTAATTATGGGATTGGCTTGGTTAATGTTGCCTATAGTGTGGATTGGTCGTTACCACTTACAGCAAAAGTTCCTCACACCTGCCCACTGGCTAGCGGGTTGGTTAATTCCTTGTTGGCTGGCTTTAGCCCTGGCTGGTAGTCTGGGATTGCTAGGTGATTATAACCCTGATGTCAGGGTTTTTCTACAACAGCCTGCCATCGCATCCATTGTGCAAAATCATCCAATTTATTTTTTGCAGATAGAGGGAAAAACTGGGGTATTACTTAATTTCTACACTCCCGTTCATGGTCAACCAGTCAATTCAATTAATCAATTACCTGCTTTTAGCTATGCTTGGATTTCTGCAAGTCAAGCGCCGCAATTAACCACACCATACCAAGTAATTGGTACTGTCCAAAAACACCACTTGATTCAAGTTTTTTAAAAAGCCTTGTAGAGACATTCCATGAAACATCTCTACATTTTTTCCCAAATATATCTCTCCAAAATATAGTGGGAGCTTGAGAAACCTTGAGCCGGGGTATAAAACATCTATCAAAAGCCTTTATCCCTGGGTTTCTTGTTTTAAATATTCACGAATTGCCTCTCTAATCAAGTCGTTAATTGACCTTTCTGTTTCAGAAGATTTCTGTTTTAATCCTTCATACTCTTTGTCGGATAGTCTCAGGTTATATCTTTGCATCATCCCGCATTCGTGTTAATATCGGATTATTTTAACACCACAAAATCAAAAACTCCAAAAACAAAACCCGTGTGCTCAAAACTAAACCACGACAACTGAAGATATGGGGTTGTACTGAAAACTTTCCCAAGCCCTAAGCCAATCCCAGCTTTTTTGGGCAGAAAAACGTTGCCTAGTGTGGCTTGAGCACACCTAGCAACAATAGTTTACAATCCTGGCTTTTCAAAGCCAGAAGAGTTCAGTTCCGGCGTTTTTTGGTGGTAAATACAGTAGTAAACATCATCAACATACCGCCTAGGAGAATAGCGATGGCAACTCCCCCTGTAATTAAGTCAAGTAAACTGCTGTTCTCCATAGTTCAGTTCTCAAAAATTAATTAAAAATCTACTCCTCGTTTGAGTTCTACACCTTGATTGGCATAATGTTTGTGACAGTATACCTCAGAGTGAACGCTAGCTAAATCAAAATAAGCTGGTTGTTGTTGACAGCGACCAGTGATAATCACTTCAGTATCCCGGGGTTTGCGAAGTAAGGCTTGGACTATAGGTTCAACAGGAAGTAGTTCTAGGTCAACTGTGGGATTAAGTTCATCGAGAATGATAGTTTTATAGAGTCCGGAGGCAATGGCGGTTTTAGCGATTTCCCAGCCTCTTTCGGCTTCTACATAGTCTAATTCTTGGCGGGAATTGCGCCAAACGATGGCATCTCGACCACAACGTTGATGATCTACTACTTCTGGATATGATTGCTGTAAAGCAGCGATGGCTGCGTCTTCTGTGTAGCCACTTCCACCTTTGAGCCATTGCATAATTAACACCCGGGTAGACCCGGGATGATTGATTCCCCTACCAATGGCTTTTAAGGCTTTTCCCAATGCACTGGTAGATTTACCCTTACCAGCGCCCGTATAAATTTCAATACCTTGCAGAAAGAGTTCTTTTGCCGTGGGGTGGTCTTGGGGTTTCATTTCCGAGTGCAAATCGGCAATATCTAGTAAATCTTGGGGTGCAGCGCGTCCAGTGGCGATGATTTCTAGTTCCCGGGGTTTGGATTTCAATGTCCGTACTACTTCATCTACTGGGAGCAAACCCAAATCTAAAACCGGGTTAATTTCATCTAAAACCACCACCGAATATAAACCGGATGCAATAGCTCCTTTGGCTACATCCCAACCCCGCGCTGCTTCTTCTCGGTCAAAGGTGATAATTTCCTCTGGCCCAAAAAATTCTGCTCTCCCTGTGCGAACCTGATCAATTAAATGGGGAAAACCACGCTGTAAAGCTGCAATAGCTCCGTCTTCGTCATAATCACGTTCTGGTCCTTTCAAAAAGCGCAATAGTAAGACGCGGCTGGAATCGCCCGGTGTATTTATTCCCAAGCCAATTGAGCGCAAAACCACACCCAAAGCTGCTTGGGACTTACCTTTGCCCACTCCGTCGTAAACGTGAATTTGACCAATGAGCCTTTCAGGCCGCACTTGAGCGGTGCGAATACCGATGCCGTTCCTTGTCATCTTTTCAAAAGCTGTAACGTGCCAGGCTCTAATTTTACCTTGAAGAGCATAAGATTCTCAATGTATCATGAGCCAGATCTAGCCTTGTCATCATCAATGAGGTTATACTGGCACACCAAGATTGCTATCAACAATAACCATGAGATAATTGATTATACGGATTTTAGATTTTGGATTGTTTTTTGATTCGAGTCAGGTTGCCATATCGGCTCATCAATCTCAAATCCCCAAACTGTGATTTTTTTTTGGGTAGTATCAATCTAAAATTCCAAATTGCCTGACGGACACTTGCTCATGTTAACCTTTACTATTGATACTTTATGCTTGGACTTGGAAATATCACTATTCCTAGAATCCTGCCTTTGGGCGTAATTTTGCTACAAGTTTTGTTTTTACTGGCTGCTATTCCTATCGAAGGATACATTTTGCACAAAAGCCTCAAATTTGACAAAAAAACTAGTATTTTTTATGCCATATCCATAAATCTTTTTTCCAGCACTATTGGTTGGATTTTATTTTTTTTCCTAGAACCAATCTTACCTATAGATTTCAAATCAGAATTAATCAGTTATGTATTTTTTCATACTTTCCGCTCACAGCAATCACAAGCTCTGTTGATTGTCACTGCTTTTATAATTTTCTTTTTAACATTCATCATGAAATTTTTTCTTTTAAAGTTTTTCATGATTTCATTACAAGAAAATTTCTTTGTCAACTATAAAATACCAGAAGATAATCGATTAAAATGGCAACGTAACAGTGGCTTAAAATTACAAAATACTAATTTAGTTACTAGTATATTAATAGGCAACTCACTGAGCTACACGGCTATTAGTATAATTATTTTATTGAGCAGAAAATAGAAATAATTGCCATTTTTACCGATTAAATAGACATTGATACACAAATAGAAATTGAGTGAATAAGAGGTGTGAAGGATGCAAACTTTATTTAAGGACATTTTATTATTTTTTGGTTTTTTTGTGGGGATTTTTGAGGGAATTAAAAAGTTACTTGTTCCTACCAAAGCTTATTGTTGGCAGACATTTATTTATTTGAGTATTTTTTCTTGGGTACTTTCATTTTTAGCTGTGGGTTATGTCAAAAATTTCATAGCCTTTTCAGGCTGGTTATTCTTAATTGCCGGTACAGCTTGGTATACAACTGATGATCCTTTAAGAATTCCCGGTACTTTTATGCCAGTGGGAGCAGTCATAACTGGATTTTTAGTCAGTGTTTTTGCATTTGGTCATCCAGAAAATATAATTACACCCAGAACAATTATCCTCTGGCCAACAATATCTGCAATAATTACCGCCATTCCAGAATTTATTGAAGGTAGTGATACCAGTACTACGGCGAAAATTCCTAAGCCAGAAGTTCGGGAAGAAATTATAGTTTTGGTAGCTAGCTGTATGCTACTCAGCTGCTGGATTCAGTTTTACTTTGTTATGGATAATTGGTTAACACAATATCCCAGCTTACTCACAGATAATTTTGAGCGTAGTACTTTTGTTGTCAGAATGGCAGAACCAGAAATAGATACAAAAACAAAACCAGAAGTACAAAAAATCCCTAGAAATGGTGTTGCCATCCTCGATACAATGCAAATAAGAGTACAGCAAGAATTAAATAAAACACCTTGGTCACAAGTGGAAAAATGGTTGCTAGAAGCAACACAAGAAGTAAAAAATTTGGGGAATGAAGTAATAAATCAAAAGCTGGGAAAATATGAAGAAAGAAAATTATGGCGTGTTGAACCGCGTGTAGCTAATATTCAATCTGGATATAGATTAGATTTACTTAGTATCTGGAAAGGTCCCAGTTCTAACTCCCAGGGGTATTATCTGCAAAAATCTTGTCGCATTGAACCAATAGCAGTATCTAACAGAACTTCTAGAATTACTCTCAACAACTTAGAAGACAAAAATACAGTTGCGGAAATTGAATGCGATGGCGCGAGTAAATTTATTGCGGGTACCCCGCCAGCGAAGCAGTGAGTAAAAGCAAGCAATCACTAATTATATTTTCTCACAAAGTGGGTTTTAAATAGTCATTGGTCATACAGCAGATTTCGTTCTTATGAACTACAAATCATAATCGTGGAAATCTTGTAGGGTGGCCATCTTCCCCGCCAATACTGTACCTCACCACACCGGAAAGTGCTATATCATGTCCGTTTTAACAACTCATGACTAATGCTAATATTTATTTGAGGAGCGCGAATTGTGCCATGGAGTATGATAGCGTACCACACTTTAGCATTGCTGATTTTTGTCTGCCAAAGATTAGCGGCATTCAAGTTAGCCTTGGTTAAGTTTGTTGATCTCAGGTCTGCATTAGTCAAATTCACCTTAGCTAAATTAGCTTGTACCTACCTTAGCGAAGCTCCTCTAAACGAGGCATTAGGAATTACTCTTCTCCCCAGGTTTGTAACTGCAAATAAACAAATAATGAGGTAACAGCTAACAGCACTGTGGCAGCGGCAGCAGCGTAACCAAAATCAAATTGTCCGAAAGCCTCTTGGTAAATGTAATAAACCAGCAAGTTAGTAGAATTAAGGGGTCCACCCCCTGTAATTACATAAACCTGCTCAAAACTCCGTAATGTAAAAATCGCTGTGGTGACAATAGCAAATATCACTGTAGGTTGTAATCCGGGTAGGGTAACGTTCCAAAACTGCTGCCAAGCATTTGCCCCATCCAGTTCTGCTGCTTCGTAGCGACTGGGGGGAATTGCCTGCAATCCTGCTAAGAATACCACCATATTAAAACCCAATTGTTTCCAAATACTTAATACAATTAGTACAGGCATTGCCCAAACTGTACTTCCTAGCCAAGGAATGGGTGCAATTCCCAATAAATTTAAAAATGCGTTGGCCGGACCATCAGTTTGGAATAACCAGCGAAAGCCTAAACCAGCAGCAACCAAGGATATAATTGAGGGCAAAAAATAGGCACTCCGTAGCAGTCCTCGCAAAGTTAAAGATTTGTCTAATAGCACCGCTAGCCCCAAGGGAATAACCAAGCCAGGAATGACCGTGGCAACGGTAAAATAAATAGTGTTACCCAAGACTTGCCAAAAATCTGGGGTAAGTAGCAAGCGCCAATAATTCTTCAAACCTACCCAAGTGGTGCCTGATGAGGTGAAGCTCCCTGTAGTAAAACTCAGGTAGAACAAATAAGCTATGGGCCAAATAATGAAGATACTTAATAAAATCAATGCCGGCATCAGAAAAGTCCAAGCGGCAAATGTATCATTATCTAACCAGGACTTGGTATATGTTTTTGGCATTATAATCTTTCCTCTTTACTATTATGACTGTTTGCCCTGATTCTACCGTTAGTCTGGTTTTTCCCAGTATTAGTAATTGCCATTCCCCAAGCAGTCCTTTAAAACTGGGAATTATGGCTTCTGGTAGTGGCAGTAATTTTGACGCCATTGCCCAAGCGATCGCAGATGAGCAACTAAAGGCTCAAATTCAAGTTTTAATTTATAATAACCCCTCAGCTAAAGCTGCCATCCGAGCGGATCATAGAGGTGTAGAATCTGTATTGTTGAATCACCGCGACTACATTAGCCGCGAAGCATTTGACAGTGAAATTGTCCAGACTTTGAAGCAATATGATGTTGATTGGCTGATTATGGCTGGTTGGATGCGTCTAGTGACACCGATATTAATTGATGCCTTTACAGACAGGATCATTAATATTCATCCTAGTTTGTTGCCTAGTTTTAAAGGTATTAATGCTGTACAACAAGCCCTAGCATCTGGAGTGAAAATTACTGGCTGTACAGCACATTTAGTTTGTTTAGAAGTGGACAGCGGCCCTATATTAATCCAAGCTGCTGTGCCGGTGTTAGTAGATGATACTTTAGAAACGCTCCACGCTAGGATTCAAATTCAAGAACACCGCATTTTACCACAGGCCATCGCACTGGCTGCAGCAAGAGTTAATTAAGGCTGCTGGTCATATCAATTTAAACTCGGCGTAATTTCCAGAAACAGCTAGAAATCCAATTTGTGACCATGTGGGCAACAATTGGCACTAACAAGTTACCAGTAAACAAGGCACTAAAGGCTAAAATTAACCCAATGATAGTTGCCCAAATCACATAAGGCCATTGTTGAGGACTGCTGAGATGTAAAACACCAAAGGACAGACTAGATACAATCACAGCTACATTATCTAAGCCCAAAGCTGGCAGCATCACACCCCGAAACAATAATTCTTCACTTAACCCTGGGAGTAAGCCTAACCAAATCAAGTCAGGTAAAGCTAAAGGCTTGATGACTATATTGAGATAATAGTCCGCACTTTTACGGTAGGGAGGACAAAGGCCATAAGCTAAACCACTTAAGATTGTGATGATTAACCCTAGCCCTAAGCCTAAGAGTAAATCTGTTGGTGACCAGTACCATCTAAAAAGGTAAAAATTTCCATAGGCTAACCATACCCTAGCGACTATCCATAACAGAATTGCAGTCACTCCCATAGCTACTAATACTTGGGTGCGTGTCAAGTATGGGATTTCTGGTTCTTGATTTTGTTGTTCAACCACGAGTTTTTGGGTAATAGGGACTGGGAACTGGGGAACTTAAAGAGTTAGTGGCTTTAATGACGATATTTTAGGACTAAGGGCAAAGGGATTTATCCCTGCTTTGTCAGCTACTAATACACCTACTGCCTCTAAATATGAGTTTACCTGTATAGCAGTTATTCCTAAAGCGTGGGGGGGAACTTGGATGATGGTTTGATTTTCTTCCACAGTAATAATTCGGCATTGCCTTTGGTTTAAACTGATCAAGGCGCTGCTACCACAACAGTTTGCAGGTGCAATGATTGCATCTACTTGATCTGCCCAAATATCATCTGCTAAAGATGTAATTGACTCTTTTTCTATAATAAATTGTGGAGCGCGACTTAAACCCACAAGAATACATGGTAAAAAAGTATAACCTATTTCTTCGGCTGCGGAACGAGGCGATAAATTAGGTTCTGGGGGTGAGCTCGCTATAGCTGGAGAATGGGCGCAGGGAATTTGAAAGGTTCGCACTATTAAATGGCTGATTACGGCTTCTGCTCCGGCTAAGGGGTCTACACCTTGGCCACGACGATAGTTTTCTACTGTTGCTTCATCTATATCATCGGGGAACCGGGCTACAACTGCGATCGCTTCTGCATTGGCTTTGTTAATTAGTACTTCAGCCGCCCTGAGCAAACTATCGGGGTTACCAATTGTTCCCCAACTTGCTCCTGATGGTGACGTACGTAATTGCACATTTAAAGGTGCGTCAGTAATTACATAATCTGTAAGGGTTAAACCAAGAGTAGCTCTCACTGCGTCCGCCGCTTGTAGGTTTCTTAGCCGCAGTGCTGATTCAATGCCTTGATCTAAAAGTAAACCTATTCTATTATTACGCACGGGACGTAAACCCCAGGATCCAGAGGCGAATTGATCAAGTGCGTAACCTTCAACATAAAAAGTGTTGGGGAGGTTCCAGTACAAACTGGCCGCATTGAGGACATTGGGGTGGGTGATTAGGCGATCGCACACCTGTGAGATAACCTTAGCCACTGGTAAAGCATCACCAGCATAACCCCCAATGGCTGCCCCCACCCCAGTTGGTATAATTAAAATCGCTGTATAAGGACGTTGATTCACTCGATTAATCAAGAGTTCAAAGTCACCACCGCTTCAACAGCAACTTTTTGCTGTGTTGTGTCTACAGAAGTTATCGCCCACCGCAGAGGTTCACCTTGCTTTTGCAATTCTGCTTCAATTGCTTTTTGCAGCTCACTGGGAGTTTCTTGCCAGTCAACTTCTGCGGTAATAAAATGAGTTGTCATCCCGATTATTCCTTTATATTTCCAGTTTCTAGAATAGCTGATGTTAGTTACCCATTATTAAATAAGTTTAACGTCAATTTGATGAACTCCTCCCTTATAACCTTTGTTTCTGCAACAGCGACAAAGAACAAGGCAAAAAATCAAGGTTTTATCCCCCTCTCCTTAGTCAGGAGAGGGCTGGAGGTCAGGTCAAAACAACACTTATCGAGATCACGTTAACTTTAGGTTACTAATAACTCAACACCAACTTATTAGCCCTTACCAAATTGCAACTGATAAACTATTTCTTCCTTCTCTGTTTCCACTTTCAAATCAGAACGGGGATAAGCAACACACAGCAAAGCATAACCTTGTTTTTGTAGGTCTGGACTAACCCCCATCCCATCAGTTTGATCTACACTTCCCTCAGTAATTAGAGCAGCACAAGTAGTACAAACTCCTGCGTGACAAGAACTGGGTAAATCTAGCCCACCGACATCAGCTACTGACAAGATAGTTTCATTTTCAGGAACCTGTAAAGTATAAGTTTTGCCTTGGTGGTGAATTTCAACGTTGTAAGTTTTTGACATATCCAAAAAAAGTGATGCCACGCACAAATTATATTGTATGAAAGTTTAAAGATATTCAGTTGATGAAAAAAATACTTTCAGGATAAAGCAAAATTGACGCAAACCTTTATAGCTAATTTTTGCCGAAAAATATTTGATAATTAAGGGAAGAACATCCCAATGGAGAACACAAAAATGCTAGAACAATACCGTCATCATGTTGCGGAACGCGCTCAACTCGGTATTCCTCCCTTACCATTGGATGCCAAGCAAACCTCAGAACTTTGCGAATTGTTGCAAAATCCGCCAGCAGGTGAAGAAGACACATTATTACATTTATTGCGTGATCGCGTACCCCCCGGTGTAGATGCAGGAGCTTATGTCAAAGCTGGATTTCTCACAGCCATTGCCAAAGGCGAAATTACCAGTTTTTTAGTTTCTCCCATGGCCGCAGTAGAATTACTGGGAACTATGGTAGGAGGATACAACGTTCAATCCTTAATCGATTTACTACAAGTTTCCGAGAATGAAGCGATCGCAGCCCACGCTGCTACTGCTCTGAGTAAAATTCTCTTAGTGTATGATGCCTTTCATGATGTTTTGGAATTATCCCAAAGCAATCCTTACGCCAAGCAGGTAATTGAATCCTGGTCCAATGCGGAATGGTTTACCAGTCGTGAGAAACTAGCAGAAGCTATCACAGTCACAGTATTTAAAGTCCCTGGGGAAACCAACACCGATGACTTATCCCCAGCCACCCACGCCACCACAAGGCCGGATATTCCCTTACACGCCTTAGCTATGTTAGAGTCACGGCAACCAGGAAGTTTAGAAACCATTGCCGAATTGAAGAAAAAAGGATACCCTGTAGCTTATGTAGGCGATGTTGTGGGTACTGGTTCTTCCCGGAAGTCCGCCATTAACTCGGTATTGTGGCACTTAGGAAATGATATACCCTATGTACCCAATAAACGTGCTGGAGGGTACATTTTAGGTGGTGCCATCGCGCCAATTTTCTTTAACACTGCCGAAGATGCTGGTGCTTTGCCTATTCAATGCGATGTCACCAACTTAGAAACTGGTATGGTAATTACCATCCATCCCTACAGAGGCGAAATTGCCAACCAGCTCGGCGAAGTTATTTCCACCTTTACACTTAAACCGGAAACCATTTTGGATGAAGTCCGCGCTGGTGGACGTATCTCCCTACTGATTGGACGTACCCTCACCGACAAAACCCGGGAAGCCCTCAGTTTATCACCAAGTAATGTATTTATTCGTCCTCAACCACCCCACGATACAGGGAAAGGTTACACCCTTGCCCAGAAAATTGTGGGTAAAGCTTGCGGTTTACCTGGTGTCCGTCCGGGTACATCTTGCGAACCCATTATGACCAGCGTTGGTTCTCAAGATACCACAGGCCCCATGACCCGTGATGAATTAAAAGAACTCGCTTGTCTGGGTTTTAGTGCAGATTTAGTGATGCAGAGTTTCTGTCACACAGCGGCTTATCCCAAACCAGTGGACATTAAAACTCATCAAGAATTACCAGATTTCTTTGCCCAACGCGGTGGTGTTGCCTTACGTCCCGGGGATGGTATTATTCACTCTTGGTTAAACCGGATGCTGTTGCCCGATACCGTAGGAACAGGCGGCGACTCTCATACCCGTTTCCCCTTGGGTATTTCCTTCCCCGCAGGTTCCGGGTTAGTAGCCTTTGCCGGTGCATTGGGTGTCATGCCCTTGGATATGCCAGAATCAGTATTAGTGCGGTTCAAAGGGGAATTGCAACCTGGTATTACTTTACGAGATATTGTCAATGCCATTCCTTACGTCGCCATTCAGAAAGGTTTGTTAACAGTAGAAAAGAAAAACAAGAAAAACGTCTTTTCTGGGCGAATTTTGGAAATGGAAGGCTTGCCAAATTTGAAAGTAGAACAAGCCTTTGAACTCACTGATGCTTCCGCAGAACGTTCTTGTGCAGGTTGCACAATTAAGCTGAGTGTCGAGACAATTTCGGAATATCTGCGTTCCAATGTCACCCTGTTAAAGAACATGGTAGCTAGGGGTTACACTGATGCACGCACCATTATGCGCCGGGTGGCGAAAATGGAAGAATGGTTAGCTAACCCCACTCTGATGGAAGCTGATGGAGATGCAGAGTATGCAGAAATCATTGAAATTAATTTGAACGAAATCACAGAACCCATTGTCGCTGCACCCAATGACCCCGATAACGTAAAATTATTGTCGGCAGTTGCTAATGACCCAGTACAAGAAGTATTCGTTGGTTCTTGTATGACAAATATAGGTCATTATCGAGCCACTAGTAAAGTGTTAGAAGGTGCAGGTGTGGTCAAAACTCGCCTGTGGATTTGTCCACCCACCCGCATGGACGAACAGCAACTCAAACAAGAAGGTGTGTATAAAATTTTTGTAGGGGCAAATGCGCGTACAGAAATGCCTGGATGTAGTTTGTGTATGGGTAATCAAGCGCGGGTTGCAGATGGTACCACTGTATTTTCTACCTCAACGCGTAATTTCAACAATCGCATGGGTAAAGATGCGCGAGTTTACCTTGGTTCCGCAGAATTAGCCGCCGTTTGTGCGTTGCTGGGACGCATTCCCACAGTGCCGGAATATTTAGATATTGTGGCGGAAAAAATTCATCCTTTTGCTGATAATTTGTATCGGTATTTGAACTTTGATCAAATCGTCGGTTTTGAGGATGAGGGTAGGGTGATTAGTAAGGAGGAACAGGCAGCTTTGGTATAATTTGCCCTAGGGTGGGTCTGGATAGACTCACCTGAACGTTATAACAGTTGATTGCTAGGCCAAGCAATGCCAGCAAAGGTGTCTACCATGACGGATTTAAAAACGCTTTAGTTAAGGATGGTTTGCAGATAATTCGTGATCCTTACACCATTAGGTATGAAGGACTAAAACTATTTGGTGATCTTGCCGGAAAAAAGTTATTTTCTGCACAAAAAGAGGACACTAATATTGTAGTTGAAATTAAAAGTTTTTTGAGTCTGTCCCTAATGAATGAGTTTCAATGTGCTTTAGGCGGATGTATTTTATACCCTACACTGCTACGACAATTACATCCTAACTATTGTCTTTACTTAGCTATTGAACAAGAGGCTTATGAAACATTTTTTCAAATGAAAGGTATTAAACTCGTAATAGAAGAATATAAAATTTTAATAATTGTAGTTAACATTTTTCAAAAGGAAATTTTTCAATGGATAAATTCAATAATTATCGTGCAGTTATCAAAAAAATATGGTTCTTCGGTACTTTTTATGGAGAACCCAGTTCAAAATCATTGAAAGTCTTATTGTGTTGGCGTTTCATTGAAAATATTTGGCATAATTGTTTATAAACTTACCCCGTAAGGGTTTTGTTGTTATCAATCCTCGATTACCATAAAATCTACGCAAGAAACAAAAATATTAACAGAATATGATCAAATAGCTAGTCAAACTCCTAATATTTGTGGAGTTGACACAGTGTTGTCCTTTGGTTAAGAAAGACATCAGTATTTGTGGTTCGATGTGGGTTGGAATGAAAGAAAACGAGTGAAGGCAATTACCCTTTATGTTCGCAGTAAAAATGAAATGCTAAGATTTACATTGAAAAGGATTGGACTAAGGAAGGAATTGCTACTGAGTTATTAAGGGAAGGTGTACCAAAAGAAGATATTGTTTTAGCTTTTCATGATCCAGAAAATCGTAAATTAACTGAGTTTGCTGTGACTTAATACTTTCTTTTCATCCTAAACTTAATGTATAGAGAAACAAAAATGAACTTTTACACATAGGCAATTTGGTTTTACCGATGAGGAGATTGAAGGTTTGTTAAGGTAAATAGTACCGGGTTTTGCACCTCAACACAACCTATAAATAAATATAAATCTTTTGTTAAATGAGAGTTTTAGATTTTAAAATATCTCGGTTTACAATATTATTTCAAATTAATTTGAAACTTGATAAAATCCTCGGTTTTGAGGATCAAGGGTGAGTTGTTGCTGTGGAAGATATGCCCAAGCTTGAAGATATTTTGGGTATGTCAGCAGCAAGAAAGCAGATTATTGATTGGGGTGGGCAAAGCCCACCTAATACTAGAGGATTTCTCAAAGAACTTGTTGCTTTACCCCTATCAAAAATTCAACTAAATTGTACGTTGTTGGCTTAAAGCTTGATAAGAAGCTTGGAAATCATCAACAGTAATCTTGATCGCAGCAGTATCTGTTTCACCTTGAGACCTAAACCGACGAATTGCTTCTACAGCGGCCTGATTGCATAATAATACCAAATCTGCGCCATTCCAACCTTCTGTCATGTTAGCCCAATGTTCCAAGTCCACATTTAACAGAGGTCTGCCCTGATTGTAAACTTGTAAAATCTTTAACCGACTATCTGAATTTGGTAAATCTACCTTCAATTGCAAATCCAACCGTCCTGCCCGTAATAAAGCAGGATCTATGGCATCAGGACGATTAGTAGCCCCAATTACCAAAATGTTAGACCCCGATTCTAAACCATCTAACTCCGTCAGTAATTGCCCTACCACCCGGTTACTTACACCAGAATCACCAGTGTAAGTCCCCCGTGCTGGGGCTAATGTATCGAGTTCATCGATGAATATAACACAGGGGTCTGCTTGTCGGGCTTTAGCAAATAATTCTCTTACCGCCTGTTCACTGGCTCCGACCCAACGGCTGAGCAAATCTGGGCCGTTAATACCAATAAAGTTAGCTCTAGCTTGGGAAGCCACGGCCTTAGCTAGTAGTGTTTTACCAGTACCCGGAGGGCCCCATAACAATATTCCTTTTGGTGCTTTGGCTTTCGTGCGTTTGTATAGTTCTGGATACAGTAAAGCCCCTTCCACTGATTCCCGCAAGGTTTGCTTAATGGTTTCTAAACCACCAATATCTTCCCATTCCACATGGGGCACTTCCACCTCCATACTGCGAAGTACTGCTGGTTTAATTTCTTTGAGAGCCTGCAAAAAATCAGATTGCTGTATCGTCATGGTCTCTGGAATTTGCATTTCAATAGAAGGGACTTGACGACGCAAGGCTGAGTAAGCTGCTTTTTGACAAACAGCTTTCAAGTCAGCCCCCACAAATCCCACAGTGCGCTCGGCAATAAATTCAAGATTAACTGTATCGTCCAACGGCATGGCGCGAGTTAGAACTTCCAGAATTTCTTTGCGCCCATTGCTATCTGGAACTCGAAACTGGATTTCTCTGTCAAAGCGTCCGGGACGACGTAGCGCCGGGTCAAGATAGTCAGGACGATTAGTGGCCGCCAGTAAAATCACGCCTTTGTTCTGAGAGAAGCCGTCCATTAAGCTTAGTAATTGTGCTACCAAGCGCTTTTCTACTTCTCCCTCCACAGCACTGCGGTCGGGGGCCAAGCTATCAATTTCGTCAATAAAAATAATACAGGGAGCGTTTTTGGCAGCTTTTTCAAAAATGCTCCGCAGTTTTTGCTCTGCTTCACCGTAATATTTAGTAATAACTTCTGGCCCCACAAGAGCAATGTAGTTAACCCCCAGTTCTTCAGCTAATGCGCGAGCGGTCAATGTTTTGCCAGTTCCTGGCGGTCCAACTAACAATACACCATGTGTAGGTTCTAATCCCAACTTAACCAGTAGGTCAGGACGTTTTAAAGGAATCGCAATCAATTCTTTGAGTTCTTTCAACTCTTGACCCAATCCCCCAATATCTTTTAGCGTCATACCTGAATTAGCTTCAGGTTGTTCCACCGGTTCAGATGAGCCTGCTTCATTAGGCGTAGGGGGGGGAGTACGAATTGAGGTGGTACCAACATTACTAGTTCTATAATTAGTACGGGGAATATTACCTGCTCTGGGAATATTATTTAAGGAGCGTGAGTTAAATTGCACATCTGTTTTGATTTCTCCCTTTTCAACTTTTTCTTCTAGAGTTTTGACCAATTCTATGAACTGCTCAAACCCCTTGAATAAATCACTCATAACATTCCTCTCAAAATGAAGCGAGATATCTATATTATTCTGATGCTACATTCAGCTTAAATTTGATGTTGATTAATCAAAGTCAAATAAAAGATTTGCAGCTCCTTGAATACGGGCAAACGGTTCCACAGACCTAGGTAAATAAGGTAAGCGAATGATGGTTTGTTCCGGGAATAGGTTGGGATCAACTTCTACTTCTGGACTATAACGATTTTGAACCACATAGCGTTGTTCGATACCCATATTTTTCAGGGACTCTGTTAAACGTACGTGTTCAGCTATAATCGCAGGTTCAGCCTGAATTATACCTATAAATTGGGTGTGCTGTGGGTTTTTCAATTTCTTTTGGGCTTGTACAACCTGTTGACGTAGATGACGCAAGCGCCCAATTAAATCAACTCGACCTAGGACATTTTGATACTTTATCCATAGCTTAAATATCCACGACAACCAATCTCCTAAAGCAGATGGCATTGCCAAAAATTGTAGCAGATGCCCTGTGGGAGCAGTATCTAAAACAATCAAATCTTGCTGGTTGCTATCCAATAAGTCCATGATCGTGATTAGGGATAGTATCTCATCAATCCCTGGTAAAGCTTGAGACATGATTTGTCGCCAAGCTCCTGGAAGATAAGCAATATCTACTGTGCTATTGGTTTCTGTACCCTGACCACTAATCATATCTGCTAACTCCCAGAGATAGTCCGTACGAAACTGATCTAATATTTCATCAGCATCAATTTCTTGTCCGGTTAAATTAGTTGCTAATAATGAGGGTTGATGTCCCAATTTTTGTCCAAAGGCATCTCCCAAGGAATGGGCAGGATCTATGGATATTACACGAATTTTCTGTTGAGGATGACGATTAGCTAAACCCCAGGCTAAAGCTGCGGAAACTGTTGTTTTGCCAACTCCGCCTTTCCCACCCAGGATAATTAATTGATATCCTGCGTCTACAAAGTCAATAAAGCTTGGGGGAATTTTACTAGGCCATTGAATTATTGGCGGTGAAGAAAGTTCAACTGTATCGATTTGTTCGAATTTTTCTATTAGTGCATCTAATGCCAAGCCACCTAAGGGTTGTTTAGCTTGTTGTGGCACGAGAAAAACAGGTTCATTGTCGGCAATTCTTAAGAATTTATCAATTAAATTCTGTTGCTCTGTGTAGCGGTCAGGATCTATCTCTTTATTTGTAATGATCCGATTGATGATAATTCCGGCTGAATGAATATGAATATTGCTTAAATTCTCTAAAAATCGTTCAGTTTCTGCTAAACACATAGGTTCAGCAATTGTTACTACCAAACAACCTGTAAATGTCTGATCTTGCAGCAGTCTTCTCCCTTCTGCTAGTTGAAAGTGCATATCAACTAGAAACTTGTCTACTTCATCATCGGTGTAGCTACCCGCAAAGGTTTCTGTGATGACACGATGTTTTTCTTGAAACAAGTCAAATGAATTGAGAATGACATCAAAGAAATCTTCTAATTTTAATAAATTCAATGTATGGCCTGAAGGAGCCATGTCAAGCACTATACGATCTACAGCTTTTTCAGAAAGTAGACGTTGAATTTCTAACAATCCCATTAATTCATTTAAGCCAGGCCAATTCAAATCCCAAACTGGAGCTAAATCTTCTCCGTCTGCTAAACTACCCCGCTCAACCAAAAGTTCTAAAAATCGACTATATTTTGCTCTAAATTCCACTAACAATTTTTGAGCATCTAAAGCTCGAACAGTCAAATTAGGCAGATCTGTTGATGGTGAAGCATGATCTTTTACTTCTGAAAGTAATACATCTCCTAAAGAATGTGCAGGATCTGTAGAAATTAGCAAAATCCTTGATTCTGGGAACTTTCTTGCCCAATATCGAGCGAAACCGCAAGAGACAGTAGTTTTACCAACTCCACCTTTGCCGCTAAACATGACTAAGTTAAGTGAATCGTACTGGTCCATAATAAATTTAAAACTATCACGTTAAAAATCAATAAATTTAATCAAATAAAGTGGTAAGGCGGTAGAGAATCACTCAATAATAAATCCCACCGGGGACAAGCATTCTCCCAACTTAACCTTTCATCCAAGAATAGATTTTTATCTTCAGTATTTACTAAAATATGAATACGGACTTCTTCTTCTTTTTCTTCAATTACAACGGGGTATTTATTGACTTTTGCAATTAAATCAATCAAAGCTTCTTTTTCTGCTGTTTGGCCAATAATAAAGTTTTGGTGATTTTGATACTGCTGCTTTTTAGCCAAAAAGTAATCTTTACCTTTTCCTTGTACTGGCATTAATTCTTCTAATACTTTAGGAATTAATTTTAAGGTAAATTGAGTTTTACCATTGATTTTTTCTAGCTGGTTACGATATTTTTCTGTATTTGCTTCTAGATGCACCAGTAGATTCTGCTCAGAATCAAAACATATCCCAAACTGCAACGGTAAAACTGTAATCTGTTGAAAAAGCTCACAAATAACTCGGTCATGACATAAGGCCATCTTGATAATCTTCTGATCATCATCTTGAAAAGACTCTAAAGTTATTCCAGGCTCTACTATGACCGAAATGTCAGTACCATCAATCAGCACTAGTTGGCTAGCAGCACCTTGTGGCAAAGTCAGCGCAAATCTCGGTTTTTCTACAAAAGCATAACTATAAAGGTCTTTTAGTGCCATAGACTTGACTGATACTGATGTATTTTCTTACTGGTTTACTTGATAATGATATTAAGGGCTTGTAAAAAATATACCATACTTTTGGTTATTTTGCTAACTCAATATCAGAAATTTTTCGCTTCTCTTAATATAACTTTACATATTCAGTAGTAAATTTTTAACTAAATTTTTGAAGATTTCGATAATTAAGTAATTTACTGGCTCAAGAAAATTCAATTTTCATTTATATGAGCCAGAGAATTCATTGAGCCATAAAATTTTACTAATGACTTTTAATGATCATAAGCAATGTCTGTTCAACCTAACAAATCATAAACTTGAGGAAAATAGTTAAGTAAATATTTACATAACCTTTAAACATTGACAGCGCAAACTTAGTTATAATGTTGTGAAACCATCAGGTATTTTCCATGAAAAAGATTCATAAGCGTAGTATTATCAGGCCTAAGGTTAGTACTATGCCCCGGAATAGAAGTGAGGCATCAAGTCAATTAGAACTTTATCAAATGGCAACTGAAAAGGAACGTATTCAAAGAGAATTACATTTCATAAATGAACGGATGGGTGTGCTTAAGCAACGTTTGAATACGCTCAATCACCAAATAGAAGAAACGGAAAAAGCGGTTAAGAAAATGCGCGCAGCCGATGCAAGGGAGACGGAAAATTCTATTTCACCTCATGCTAATCAAGATTTTCACTCTGTTGAATCCAAGAATTACCATATCCTTGAAATTGAATATTGAGTTGGTGACATTTTTTATGCTTTTACACTCCCGCCCCAACTATAAAAATTTCTGTGTTTGGTGAGTGTAATTTTTCTTTTGCACACAATGCACAAAAGTTAGTTTTTGCTATTTTACCTCGGTATAATCAGCTCCAGTATATAGATTACAGTTATTTTTTTTCAATAAAGATTATACTGAAGCATCTCCTCTATTCCCGGGTAGCACCGCCGTGTTTTCAGTGTAATTAAGCTTCCTAAATACTCATATAGGGTGCGGTGTAGTATGTCAGATATGTTGCTTCACATATTAGGATAGCAAGACTAAATCTGGGGTTTCCTCTCCTTGAACATCTGAGTCCCCATCTTGTTCAAATTGTACTGTTGACTGAGGTTCTTCTTCTAAAGCTTCATCTTCTCTAGATTCTGCTTCCAATGCTTGCATTCTTAGTAGAATTTCTTCTTCTTGAGCCTCATATTCTTCCTCGCTAATTTCACCCATGTCAAAGGAAAGTTGCAAAGCCAATAATTGTTTATTGAGATTTTCTTGCTCATCAAATTCAGTGTTGGCTCGTTCTTGAATCTGCTCCGCGATCCAAACTACTCCGCTAATAGGACCCATTATTGGTGTTAGTAAAGCTTTCAGCAACATAGTCAAAGCTCCTATGATATTGCAAGGAAACAGGTATTTTAATAACTGAAATTGGTTTGATTATTCAGCCAGTTGGGCAAATGTATAGGGTGCAGTAAAATTGTTGTAGCGAATACGTAGGCGATCGCCAAATTGTTTATCAATGGCTTCCACACGTTCGCTAAACATAGACTCACTTTCCCAAGGAATCAAAAATGCACTGTTATAAATCATTTCTTCCGTCATCAGTTCACCTTCCATAACCTCTTTAGCTAAAGGATTGAGATGACTGGAAAAAACTTCAACTACAGCTTGTTTACGATCCAGCAAATTACTTTCAATTAACTGTCCAATATAAATCACCTCTTCGATACTTAATTGTTTTCCTGCCATCTTGTCACGTTCTTGTTTCAAGTCAGGATCAGATTCCATCATGGCTTGTAGCTCAGATTTGCTATCCCAGAAGATTTTAACGCTCACCTCTCTTTGTCCTTCTAATTTTTTGAATAATTCTTTTAATTGTTCTTTATATGGTTCTATGAGTTGCGCCTTTATTGCGTCCCAATCTGTGACAACCAATCCAAACTGCAGAGGTAGAAGAACATGAAATCCCTCTTTCATTGTTTCTTCTAAAACTTTTTCATGAGTTAATAAATTACGTCGAGAAGCCATATATTTTTCTTTACAGGCTTCTGAATATAAAAAAGTAAATCCATCAACCACTTCAGCACCAACAGGTTGTGCATCTAACCCTTTAATATTAATGGACGCAGGAATCATATCGGGAAAAATGCCATACAAATAAAGACCCATAACTACAAACTCATTTATTAATTAATTATTACGACTGATAACCTTTGATTAGACAGACTTTGATGTCAAAACTAAACGTAACTTAGCATGAATCAAATTGAGTTGAGCTAAACCTAAGTCTATTTCCCCGTCTACAACAATACCAGTGTTTAAAAGCCTATCTAATAATTCTAATATTGAAGATTGACTACTGGTTTCCCCTGGATAATAAGAACCAGATTGAGGTAACAAAGTACCAAAATCTCCTAAATCTAAATTTAGATCCGATGGCTCAATTTCAAATATCTCACAGAGGTGCAATATTTGTTCTTCTAACTTCTGCAAACTTTCCGCCGCTCGCTCTAAGTCAGATTCAGACAGCAAATCCTCTTCCATACGGCGAATTATTTGAGCCTCCATTAGCTGACGTACTAATTCTAATACAGTCAATAATAAAGGAGCCAAACCTGCTTCATTGTTTTGTTTAGAAGCTTTGGCTGGTAAATCATTAAAGTTGTCAGATGAATGACAAGGCATTTCTAAAGATACAACCTAAAGTTTGATTTTCTTGTAATGCAACTTAATCAGTTATGTTTCAGATTATGTTTCGTATATCTTACTAGGTTATGTGTTTTTTACCAAAAAATTGATTAATCGTTCACCTGGGAATCGTTATTGTTGGCAGGTAGATTTGTTTCCTCTTCTACATTGTTGGCAGATTTCAGTAATTTTATTTGTGCTTCTAAATTCTCTAAACGATGTTGCAGGTTTTGATTTTCTTCCGATAAACGTTGGGCTTTGCTGCTCAGGTAAGGATCATTTTCCCACCAATTGATACCCATCTCTTTCGCTTTATCCACGGAGGAGATTAGCAAACGAATCCGAATGTGTATCAGTTCAGTTGATGCAATGGATATAGAAATATCACCGGCAATAACAACTCCTTTATCTAGAACTCTTTCTAAAATATCTGCTAAATTCGAGCCTTGAGTAGATGTAGTAATACCTCTACTTGAGTTTGTCTGATGACGTGTTGGCAGTATAGGGGTAGAATTCACAAGCGATTCAACTCTTAATTGGTATAAACAAGGCGATTTTGCTGAAAAACAATTCGTTTTTTTAACAAGGGAAAGCATTTAATTATATGCAATCCCGCTGTTTGCTAAAGATTAGTAGTTGTAAACTTCTTTACCAAGAAGGTCAACTTTTCCTAAATCTGTCTTGTAGTTCTGTTGGAGTAGTTCAAGAAAAACATTTTTGGCTTCGCTCATAGATAAATTGCTGCGGTTACACAGAACATCTATAACAATCTCCTGAAATTCTGGATTCTGTGGCAGTGCTAAAATAGCGTGGTCTACACACACCTTAGCAATCATCAAGCAAGAGCGTAAGCCGGAGCTTTTTTCGGCTCGGATAGCGAAACGAAATGATTTTACTAACTCGACTATTAAATCTGCAGATTGTCGATCTATATTTGTTTTCTGAATTAATATTTCGGTTTGAGTTATCTCATCTGGTTCCGGCATATCAATAGTTACTAACCTATCCATTAAAGCATCTTGCGTTGCATGAACTCCGCAGTATTCTTCAGGATTGGATGTAAAGATAGCGCGA
This sequence comes from Nostoc sp. RI_552, assembly GCA_016124525.1. GTDB lineage: Bacteria > Cyanobacteriota > Cyanobacteriia > Cyanobacteriales > Nostocaceae > Umezakia > Umezakia ovalisporum. The sequence continues at coordinate 78,232 of WGNO01000008.1, forward strand.
AACTGGGGGCTAACGTGTAGATATTCTGGCTGATTACTGCTAGGGGGTAGGCTGAGAATTTTTTCTTCTAAAGCTGAAAGTAAAACGTTATTAACTTCCGGGCGTGAACGGTTAAATTCATCGTAGACCAAGGTAAAACCTTCCCGACACGCCAAAGTAAGTCTAGAATCAACCCAATTTTGTCTTAACTCATCTTCTACTTTAACAACATTGTGAATGTAGTTATCCAGCAGCTTTTTACGGGTGTAACCAGTTTCACTACCAATCAAATCTGAACTTTTAAATTCGTCGTCTCCAAACAGTAACATTACTGGACTGTCGAGACGATGAGCTATGTGCAGCGCTAAAGTTGTTTTCCCAGTTCCGGCTGGTCCTCGCAAGTGAACAGGAAAACCTGATTTGAGGTAGCGTAAAGCTCTATTCGCTACTTTCTCAATGGGGGGGGTCATAACAAATTGGCCTGCACGGACACGAAGAACTGCTCTTTTATTAGAGGTGTTAGTGATGGTCATAAATCAGAGGTTTTAAACAAACTAAGCTTTTATAAGACTGTGGGATTACAAGTTGATAACAAGGCGCTACTGCGACATCGTTTCCATCTTAACTAATTTCCTGAAGTTTCCTGTTTTCCTCCTGTTTTGACGAAGATGCAATTAGTAATGGCTAGCGATTATTCGCTGGACGTGCTCAGGTTATCTATAATAATACACAAAGCACAGCAAAAATACTACTTTATTAAAAGTAGTAAGTTTACTGCTTTGTTAGCTCAATGTATTTATTTTACTAAATTATCAGACTAAAAATCACTCTTTCGTTCAATTAATCTTATTAATTAACCCCTTGTATTACCAGTTATGCAACTGAAAGATAAAGGGGGTTTAGAATTTAGCCCGATTCTTTAACAGGCAAGATATGTTTACTAAAACTGAGTTAACGGACAGGTACACCGATAACACTCATAAACAAATCCTGACGGAATTGGCTTAGATCTTGCCTTTGTTTCTGAGCTTTAGCAATACGTTCTTCAGCAGTGGCTGCTAAAAAATCGTTGGTTTCTTGCTCCAGTTTTTGCTGGAACGCACGTAGTTCTGCGGCTTGCTGTTGAGCTTTAGCAATACGTTCTTCAGCAGTGGCTGCCAAAAAATCGTTGGTTTCTTGCTCTAGTTTTTGCTGGAACGCACGTAGTTCTGCGGCTTGCTGTTGAGCTTTAGCAATACGGTCTTTAGCAGTGGCTGCCAAAAAATCGTTGGTTTCTTGCTCTAGTTTTTGCTGGAACGCACGTAGTTCTGCGGCTTGCTGTTGAGCATTAGCAATACGGTTCTTAGCAGTGGCTGCTAAAAAATCGTTGGTTTCTTGCTCTAGTTTTTGCTGGAACGCACGTAGTTCTGAAGCTTGTTGTTGAGCTTGAGCAAATCGCTCATTAGCGGTGGTTGCTAAAAATTCTTGAGTTGCTTGCGCTAACGAGCGATTCTCTTGATGAATTCTTTGCATTAAAGCTACAGACATGGAATTCTCCTGAGAATGATAAACTTAGGCAGTTTGGGAAGTAAGACTGTATGCCTAGTTAGGCTGACAGCTTCTGCATGTTTCAGGCGTTTTTTTGACAGAAGCTATTAAAAGTTTTTTCCCTAGTAATCCAATACAAACAAAAGTAAAGAAAAACTAGTACGAGTACCCGTCAAGATGACTTCATAAAGGATCCCATCTATAAATGTTGGTATTCTAAAAAAGGAATTACTCTTAATTAAATACCGTGAATTTAAAGATTAGATCCTTAAAGTCTTACTATTAAAGGTTTTGCGTAGAATAACTAACTAGTTATTCTACGATTGCGTTAATTAGTTATTATGCAGGAACCGCTGCGGATTGGGTCAAACCTACAGCTTCTGCATACTTCAAGTAGGTCTCTACGGAAGCGATTACAACTCTAGCTTCGATAGCCAGTAATTCGATACCAACTAAGGAAACACGAGCCCAAGCGTCAACTACGATACCTTTGTCAAGAATTCTATCGATTACTTCTGCCAAGCTAGAAGAAGAGTTGGTTTTTTCAACTGCCATATGTTTGCTCCTCGAGTGATTTATTTCAACGGTCTAAGCTATCTTATTGCGTGTGTAGAAACGTGATGTTTCTCTGACACTGATGACACTATAACAGCATAGTCAAAAAATAATCAATCCCTTGACAAAAAAAAATATACATTCGAAAATATAAAATTTTTAAAAAAAACATGAGTATATATGTTGTATAAGAAGTGTATAAGAAAGTCTCTCATTTTTATAGCAACCTCTCTCATTTTATAAATGGTTTAATAATGGTTAAACGGAGCATAATACTATCTAAATCAGGCAAATTTATTGTGTACTCTCAAGCTAATTAAAGGCCGAAATTATCTTTATACAAGGTATTGAGCTAATACAAGGCGATCACAGCAAGGGCAAAGTCAACCCACATATTTTTACCATGGTTGCTGTGACTGTTTGCTGAGTGTTAAGTTACGAAATGTTAACATTACTCATTTTGTTGGTGCTATGCTTTACCCTGTAAGCGTGCCTTTATTGGGGCAAACAACTATGACCTCACCACTGCACTTGCTGACTGACCCATTTTTGCAGCTACCAACTGATAAATCAGTGCAAGTAGTTTGGTTTACGGAATTTCTTGGCAAAAAACACACAGTTACCTACGGGAAAAATCTCGACCAATCAACTTGTGCCAAGACCACTAAACTCAGCCGCACACGAGAAGACCAGAAATCAAACCTAGTAAATCTCACTACAAATCAACCGATAATACGTGACATCTGGCGACACGAAGCGGAAGTGATTGGGTTAACGCCTGGTGTACGTGTTCCGTATCGTATTACAAGTATCTGCTCAGATGGCCTCAGTGTCAGCAGCAATGTTTTTACCCTCGCACCCAACCCAAAACCAGGTCAAGCACTGAAAATTCTCCTGACTTCAGATCATCAGTTAAAACCGATGACATCTGCAAATCTGCAAAAGGTGGTGGAAACGGTGGGACAAGTAGATGGAGTATGGTTCGCTGGTGATTTAATTAATGTAAGCGATCGCGCCTCAGAATGGTTTGATGATAGTCGGGGTGGTGCATTCTTTCCGGTTTTACAAGGTCGTGCTAATTATGAAATGACATACAATCGCGTTAAAACCATTTATACAGGTGGCGAAATTATTCAACACGCCCCTATGTTTACAGCCATTGGCAATCATGAAGTGATGGGGCGATGGGGGAGAACAGATAGTTTAAACAGCGAATTTAACGATACCATTCCCCGTGACGTCGCTCAAAAATTATACAGTGGCAAATCTTTAATAGATAATTCATTTAATACTCATACCTACGAAGAAATTTTCAGCCTACCCGAAAGTAAACCAGGTGGTAAAAAGTATTATGCCGTCAGTTTTGGTGATGTGCGTTTAGTGGTACTTTATGTTACGAATATGTGGCGTACACCCAAATTAGATACAGTACGTAAAAGTAGATATACAGAACCAGCCCAGAATTTAGATAACCGAGAAAATTGGGGTTATGGACAGTTTATTTTTGAGTCAATTGCTAAAGGTAGTCAGCAATATAATTGGTTAGAAGCAGAACTTAACAGTCTAGAATTTCAAAAAGCAAAATACAAAGTTGTCATGTTTCATCACCCACCCCATACTCTCGGTGATAACATTGTTCCTCCCTACACTAATCCAGTGCAGATCATTGAAAGTAACCAACAAGGCAAAATTACCGCAGTACGTTACGAATATCCCAAACACGCAGATTATATTAACCGTGATGTTCTCCCCTTACTAGAAGCTGCTAATGTGCAATTAGTCTTATATGGACATTCCCATTTATGGAATCGCTTTGTTAGTCCTAGTGGGATGCACTTTTTGGAAACCTCCAATGTGGGTAACTCCTATGGTGCTGCTTGGGGAAACAAAAAACGAGAAGTACCAATTGGATATCAAGAAGATTATGTTGCACTTGGGAATCCTTACGGTTTGGAACCAGTCACACCAACAATTGCACCTTTGTTAGCCGAAGATGGTCAACCGCTTCCTTATATAGCCAGTAATGATATCACTGTTTTTAGTATCTTTGATACAGGTATAGGTGTAGTTAGTAGCTATTATTTTGATACCCGTAAACCAGATTCAGATGTGGTAAAGTTTGATGAATTCAAATTGAAATAAATAGGTTTTTTGTGATTTTTTACTGTAAATTTGGTTATATATTTTGTAGCAAATAACGCCTTATGTGAATTAAGCCAGAGGATGCTGTTCAAAGGTAAGAACGTCAATACCAAAACGAAGACGCAGAAAAATGCCTAGAGTATAACTGGCGATTTTGGCAGCAACATGGACGCAGATACCACCAACTTTCTTCCTCAATAGGCGCTCCAAATTACCTCCGGTATTTTGCACCTCGTGAAATACCCCTTCAACACCCTGGCGCAGGCGATTGAGCAAACCCTCAAAAGCTTTTGGCTGTTGTTGAAGCTGATTAGCTCGTTTTGGAGTAAAAATTTGATTACCCGTAGTTTTAGCAATATCGCTTTGCCATTCACCACCGATAAATCCTTTATCTGCAAGGATACGGCAGCCGCGAACGGAATCTAAAACCGATTCTACTGCTAAAGGTTCATCTGTAGTGGCTGGCACTAAAGAATAAACCAAGGGAATACCATTGAGAGTGCTGACCAGAACTAACTTGTAGCCAAAGTAATTCATTTTGCCACCGGCACACCAGCCATAATCAGCACTGTAAATTCACTTTGGCTTTTGTCACGTTTATAGCCAACTACAGGTATTGGTTTTGTATCTAACACCAAGGTACGTTAAAACATTGCCCCCAAGTCTCCAAGGCAAAAACGTCTTAATTCTTCCAGCATTCCCTCTAATCCTCTGGCTCTGGGGTTGAACTGGCTTTGGTCTAACAGTTTTGGAAACAAACTCAAATAATTTGCCCTCACGAACCCTAAAAACTTTTGTTCTCCTGGGTATGGGAAAAAATCCATTGCTACCAACGGTGTTAACATCTCACTATCCGTGAATTTTGGTGATGGCCCTGGCAATAACGGTAGGTAACAATAGCCTTTTTGTTGATACCAATCATCATTAGCGCAAAAATTGTCGTCAATAGGGTGGAACCTTCTACTATATTCATTAGGAAACCTCAAGCTTTGGTGTCGTTACCTTTATCCTGTGGTTTCCCCTTCTTTTTTGCTACCCCATCTCACATAAGGCGTAAAGAATATAGAGATATTCCATAAACCTCTCCACAACGGTTGGTATTAAGTTTGAATAACAAAAATATTGAAGCATATAGTTAGTTCCCCACAGATCAAAGTTATATTTTTCCTCACTAGAAAAAAATATAGTAACCTGAGCAGGTTATGATACGCTATCTGCGAAGAGTAAAAGGTACTATAAATGACTAAGCTGCGGGTGGGACTGCTGTTTGGGGGTCGTTCCGGGGAGCATCAAGTTTCAATTAGTTCAGCACGGGCGATCGCTAAAGCTTTAAGTGCAGAGCAAAATGCTAGTAAGTACGAAATTATACCTTTTTACATCCAGGAAGATGGATGCTGGTTAGGGAAAGAAATATCCCAAGAAGTTATAGAGTCTGGTATTCCACACTTAGAAGTCCAAAACCTAAGCCCATGGCGATCGCTTTCCCAAGTCACAGATGTAGCAGATGTTTGGTTTCCCATTCTGCACGGTCCCAATGGTGAAGACGGTACTATTCAAGGGTTACTCACATTAATGCAAGTTCCCTTTGTTGGTTCAGGGGTGTTAGGTTCGGCTGTGGGTATGGATAAAATTGCCATGAAAATGGCCTTTCAGCAAGCAGGATTGCCCCAGGTGAAATACAAGGCGTTAACGAGAGGGCAAGTTTGGTCAAATCCTTGTGTGTTCCCTAAACTATGCGATGAAATTGAGTCAGCTTTAGGTTATCCCTGCTTTGTCAAACCTGCTAACTTGGGTTCATCGGTGGGTATTACCAAAGTGCGATCGCGCCAAGAGTTAGAAGCGGCTTTAGACAATGCTGCTACTTATGACAGACGGCTAATTGTAGAAGCAGGGGTAGTTGCTAGGGAAGTAGAATGTGCTGTATTAGGTAATGAGCAAACCAAAGCCTCTATCGTCGGAGAGATTACTTTCGATAGTGACTTTTATGATTATGAAACTAAATATACGCCAGGTAAAGCAGATTTACTGATTCCCGCACCGATTCCAGATGCTGTGAGCCGCCAAATCCAAGACATGGCATTACAAGCCTTTGCAGCTGTTGACGCTGCTGGTCTCGCAAGGATAGATTTTTTCTTTATAGAAGCCAGTGGGGAAGTATTGATCAACGAAATCAACACTTTACCAGGCTTTACTGCTACTAGTATGTATCCCCAACTCTGGGCTTATAGCGGTATACCCTTTGCTGAATTAGTGGATCGGTTAATTCAATTAGCCCTAGAAAGGCATTCTGGTAATAAGTTAAAGTCATTTGACTAAAGCTCCTCATTGCACCAAAAAATAGAATTTAGTAGCGAATGTTTCCACAAAAAAAGCTACTGAATTCCTAATTTTGGCTACGGTTACCTCATGGTTAACTCCTCCACTACAATCGTTGCCTAGAGGGGAAAAATCTGAAAGTCATTATGAAACAGAATCAGAGCCTAAATGGAAAGCCAAACCAACTCAGAGATAGAACAAAAACTCAATCCGGACTCATAGGTAGCTCAAATATTTTTATTTATCTGCTTATACGTCATCCGGGATTATTGTTAACTGCGTTCTTAACAATGATGATGGCAACTGCCAGTTTAGCTTTATATAGCTTGGGTTATGTTGACAGTGTAGACAAACCAGAAGTAGAAGAAATTTCTGCTATCGTGGAAAAACCAATCATAACAACCTCTGAGAACAGCAATCCTACACCCTTATGGTTGGTAGTTGCCATTGCCCTCAGTTGTGCAAGTGGTTGCTTAATAATTGTCCGGCTAATCAACTGTCCTCATCAGCCTCAACAAGTTCGCCGCAAACTCATCAACAGCCATCGCACCTCAAGATCCTTCACACCAAATCGTCACTCAAACTTAAAACCAACAAGTTTAGAGAGTGAGCCAGTTTTTGTACCCTTGCAACCACTCAAGCCTGTAGTCACCGTTGCCAAATCAGAATCTGAAGTAAGAGCGCTACCAACAGAAAATAGGCATCGACTGCATAAAAGTAAAGAAAGTTTGGCAGAGTTGATGGATATTCGTAAAAACAATTCTTTGTCTACAATTTTACAGAAATATTAATCTGGTTCTGAAAACTGCTGAGTACTCAGACCCTTGGTCATAGGAAAATTATCCTAGACGAATAAAAAAACAATTCAAAATTCAAAACCTAAAATTTAAAACTGGTACTATCTAGCGTTAAGCCTCCCCGATGTAGAAAACCGGGGACTTCTGAAGAGTCCATACACTAACTTTCTTAGGCTGACATAAACAGCCCCTATGATTCTGCCAAAATCAATTTTTAGCATCACCGCTACCCTTCTCAAAATGTTAGCAGCGCCATGACAGTCTGCATTAATCTTGAAACCATCAGAAGATACGCATCATGGTTAGTTATTGGGAGCGAATAAATTCCCTCTCTGGAGCTTCCTCGGCTCCCTGAACCCAAGTGGCTTCCGTGCTTTTTAGCGATTTTATAAAGTCTGACCAACGAGCAAAGAGAAAAATCTAAAAAACTGCCAAAATGGCAACCACGCTGAGGTGAACTGAGTTAAATTGTAGAAGACAAAAAACAAAGAGGGTCCTGTTAATAGAAATAATCAAGACTAACTGAATCTTGACCAGTGTTTTAAAAATTAGGCTTGGTATTTGTCGCACCAGGAAAATTAAATCTGTATAAGCGTTGTCATTGATATACACATTAGCCCCCTAAATAAAGGACAGCGCCTGTACATATTCCTGATCACTACAGTGGCAAATGCCAGAGTGAGAGACCAGAGGCGCTTGATATGCCTTCTCTCACTCTTTTTTTTACGGTGTGATGCTGATGCATATAGCTTCCACCCGCTGGCCACGGCACTTAACTTGTGTCAAGTTGTAGTCTATATTATATTTGATTTTAATTTGAATATCTATCTTTAGATAGATGAAGTACCAGAAATGTTGAATGTCTTTACAAAAGTTTACATAGTTAGATATAGTAGTCCTATCAAAGGTGAAAATGTCAACATCTCATAATATCTTCCATCCAATGAACATAACTGATTTGTTGACACATACAAGCTTGAAGGTAGCGGAATTTATCTAACATCTTTTCACCCC
>WGNO01000007.1 GCA_016124525.1 Nostoc sp. RI_552
AGGGAAGATGCTTTCACCCTTGCACCTAGGGGGTAGGATTTTCACCTACATGGACACACAGTTATCAAGAATCTGGTTTTTAAACCAGTCTTGTCTCTTATCCCTGAGAATTTCTACTCATTTCAAGAGAACGAATCGCACGAAAGTATATCATCATAATTTTTCTGATCCATTGCCAAAATCATATCAAAGTTTTGAAAGTCTAATTTTTGCAACTGGCGAGCCTGACCACGTAGTTTAATTCCCAACTTTGCAATAGCAGCATTACTCATGCGTGAGTCGGGTGGGCTACCAATGTGATAACTAGATGTACCGGCAGATTCACAGATAATGCGATCGCTTAAACCAGCCTGGTCAATGAGATGATTCATAATGTTTTCTGCCGATGGAGAACGGCAGATGTTGCCCAAACAGACAAATAGCAGCTTGTAAGGCATAAAGATTTTAGTGAATATCCATTAAAGCTCAAAGGTCTACAGTCATCAGTCTAATGGTTTATGACTAATGACTAATGACTAATGACTAATGACTAAAATCCAGGTAGTTCTAGACCACTGGTTAAGTCTTCCATCCGTTCCCGCATTGTTGCAGTGGACTTGTTGTAGGCATCCTTCATGGCCACTGTCACGAGGTCAGAAAGTAATTCTGCACCTTGTTCTAAGGCATCTGGGGCAATTTCCACCCGTCTGGGTTCTTGGTTGCCACTGACAATTACCTTAACCAGTCCACCACCGGACTCGCCCTTAATCTCCATTTGCTCCAATTCTTCTTGAAGCTGTTTAGCGCCTTCTTGAACTTGCTGGGCTTTTTTGAAGGCATCCGCCAGTTCTTTCATTTTTCCCAAACCGAAACCGAATCCTTGTCCTTTTCCTGTCATAACTGGTTGTCCGCGTGTGCATTGAATAACAAATCAAATTCAATTATAGATGCGGTGGGTAATTTGCTTCTTTGATTACCAATAATTAATGGTGGGGATTGGGTATTCAGAACATCGTTCCTTATTTCCCAGTCCCCGGTTCCTGGTTTTCTCCTTTAACCAGCGGTCTGAAACTCACCGATCATTTTTACTTCTGGTTGTAAGCAAATTGACCAGCGTTCTTTGACTTGCTGCTGGATGTAACGGATCAGAGAGAAGATATCGCTGGCCTTTGCTCCGCCGCGATTGACGATAAAATTAGCGTGTAATAGTGCTACTTGAGCTTTGCCAATTTGGTAGCCCTTTAAACCTGTTTGTTCAATTAACCACCCAGCAGCATAAGGAGTAGGATTCCGAAACACACTGCCACAACTAGGGAAATTATAGGGCTGTGTAGTTAATCGATGTTTTTTATGTTGCTTGGTAGCTGCCAAAACTTGCGCTGGATCTGTACCTGGTTGGAGTTGGAAGGTGGCCTGAGTAACAATACGTTGGTAACCCTTGTCTGTGGGAGATTCGCTGGTTTGGAGTGATGAAGTCCGATAGCCATAACCGATCTGAGGGTGGGTCAGGGTTTCTAATGTACCATCAGGGGAAAGTACACGGGCGCTAACTAACATGTCTGCAATACAGCTGTTATGGGCTCCGGCATTCATGACTACAGCACCCCCAACAGTTCCAGGGATACCCACCGCCCACTCTAATCCTTGCCAGCCTAATTTTGCTGCTTCCCATGCCAAGCTGGGGATTGATTCTCCTGCCCCCACAGTTAATTGACCTGTTTGGGGATCGAAGTGGCTATGGCGCAAGTGACGTGTAGAAATTACTAAGCCCGGTAAACCGTGATCGCTTACTAACAGGTTAGAACCTGCACCTAGTATTGTTATCGGTAATTTTTGTTCTTTTGCATACTCAAGACTTCCTTGCAATGCTTCTAAATTATCCGGAGCAACGTACCATTCCGCAGCCCCCCCAACTTTATAAGAAGTAAATGCAGATAGGGCAACTTGTGACTTAATAGCACAAGCAATGTCCTTTAAATAAATTATTTTACCGTCACTTGAATCTTCTGTTTTTTGCTGCTGTGTATGTGAAGTAAAAATTGTGCAGACATTTCCAACTGCCTGGGATATTTTCATCTTGATGTAAATTTGTGAAATTTTTACTTTTAACTGCTGTAAAAATACAGCAATCATATCAATCGATAGAATGGTTGCTAGAAGGAAACTGTAATTTTTTCCTCATCTAAGATGTGGCTATGGCAGGTTCGCAAAGTGTAGCAATTAGTTCAGGAATTACCTGATTTAAATTCCCAGCACCTAGAAATAGTGCTAAATCTCCTGGACGGAGGGTTTGGCGCAATAAATCAGTCATTAAGAGCAGATTTGGTTGATATAGCACTTGTGGTTGCAGTTTGGCTATTTCTGTTGCTAGTTGTTCACCGCTAACTTGACCTAAATTAGGCTCACCAGCACTGTAAATATCCGTCACGACAACTAAATCAGCATGAGTAAATGACTGGGCAAATTCTGCTAAAAAGGTAAATGTGCGACTATAGCGATGGGGTTGGAAAATTGCCACCACTCTTTGGCCTGGTCTAGCTTGGAGCCTTGCAGCAGCAAGAGTAGCGCGAATTTCACTGGGGTGGTGGGCATAGTCATCGATGAAGGTGATACCACCAACTTCTCCCCGAAATTCAAAGCGCCTTCTGGCCCCTTCAAAGGTGGCAATGGCCTTGGCGATTGTGCCAAATTCTAAACCCAGGATTCGACCCACAGCTACCGCCGATACAGCATTGCTCAAATTATGCCGACTGAGTAACCGCAATTTCAATACTCCCAAGGCTTTACCTTTCTCCCACACTAAGGCTGTGGTACCATCAGCCCGATAGTCAATATTAGTAACTGTATAATCAGCACCTGTCTCTGGGTTGAGACTGTAAGTAATTGTTGGTTTGAAGCGATGACGTACTGTGTCACAATCAACACAACCTATCAGAGTTTTACAACCGGCTGCAAATTTTTGGAAGATGTTGACTACTTCTTCTAATGTCTCGTAGTGGTCGGGATGATCAAGTTCAATATTAGTAATAATGCCAATATCGGGAGTATGTTTCACCAGAGAACCATCCGATTCATCTGCCTCAGCCACTAAATATTTACTTTGCCCTAATCGAGCATTTCCTTGCCAAGCATCTACCTCACCACCTACAATAATTGTGGGGTCTAAACCAGCTTCTAAGAGCATATAACCAATGATACTACTGGTTGTGGTTTTGCCGTGGGTTCCGGCAACTGCGATGCTATGGTAATCTGAAATCAAGGCAGCTAGTACATCTGAACGATGAAGAATTGGACATCCTAATTCCATTGCTGCTTTGTATTCCAAATTATTAGCATTAATTGCTGTTGAACAAACAACTTGGGGCAGTGTTGAGTTGTTGGGAGTGGGTGATGTTTGTGGTGATGTTAATAATGCTCTATTAGCTGATTCATGAGAGCGAAAGAATTCCAGATTACTGGCCTCTTGTTTGCCAAAAATGTGTGTTCCGATAGATTCCAATTTCCGCGTAATATGACTAGGACGGAGATCAGAACCTGATACTGGCATTTGGCGCTTTGCCAGGACGTATGCTAAAGCAGACATACCTATGCCGCCAATTCCAATAAAATGAAATGGTCTGCCACTAAAATCTACATAGTTACTCATTGATTAGCCCTCTTACACCACACCATAATCACGAATGACACGCGTATCATAACAGGAATTTGATTTTTACCGTAACTGCGCTTGCATCTTGTTTATACCTGATGGCAGGATTATTTTCCTCTGTTGTTTTGCGGATTGAGAATGATTTTACCTTTGTTGGAGGTTTTTACTATTTCTGAACTGTTATGAAGATTATTCTTGAAGTTTGTGCTGCATCGGGACAGAAAATATTGTAGTTTCAAATACATCTTTCTAAATTCTTTACTGCTGTTGGCTACAGTCATATATTGTTGGTAGTGAAATTACTTTGAAATTGCATCAAGTTTAGGCACAAAGTGTCATATTGGTACGTTTGTATTAAAGCGTCAAGAAATTCAATAAAGTTTAGGTGTGACTGAATGGAACAGGTAGGAATCTTTGGCGGTACATTTGATCCGATTCATTGGGGACACTTACTTGTAGCCCAAACAGCTTTGTCTCAAGTACCTTTGGAAAAGATAATTTTGGTCCCGTCAGTGAACCCTCCCCATAAAAAAGCATCTTTGTTTCACCATCGCTGGCAAATGCTGCAACTAGCTACAAGAGAAAACCCAGCATTTATCGTCTCCCCAGTAGAGGCAAAACGCTCTGGGATTTCTTATGCCATCAATACTTTGATGGACTTATCTAATTGTTATTTAAATACTCGCTGGTACTGGATTTTGGGTTTGGATACATTTAAAACCTTACCGCGTTGGTACTGCGGACACCAATTGGCACAAATGTGTAACTGGTTAATTGCACCCCGAATAGTGGGTGCTGAGACGATAATCCAAAGCGAGTTGATCTGCAAGCAGGTGGAGCAACAACTAACAGAGGAATCGCTCACTATTGACTGGCAATTATTGAACACACCTTTAGTAGGAATTTCGTCAAGTCTAATTCGTAAACTTTGCCGCCAAGGGCAGTCAATTCGTTATCTAGTGCCAAATTCGGTGAGTTGTTACATCAATACTCACAAACTTTACTCAGGTAAAGCTGAATAAAATATGTGTTTTTTTTGTCGATCTAAGAATTTATGGTTATTGACACCCCCCCCTTTGCGATATGATTGGGTTCAAAGATATCAATTTATAGGCATAAATACAGAGGGTAGGAAACTGTGATTAGAGTCGCAATAAACGGTTTTGGTCGTATTGGACGTAACTTTGCACGCTGCTGGGTAGGCAGAGAAAATAGCAACATTGACCTGATAGCTATTAACGACACCTCAGACCCTCGAACCAATGCTCACCTCCTGAAGTATGACTCAATGCTTGGGAAGTTAAAGGATGTTGACATTACAGCCGATGATAACTCTATCATCGTTAACGGTAAGACCATTAAATGTGTATCGGATCGCAATCCAGAAAACTTACCGTGGAAGGCGTGGGAAATTGACCTGATTATTGAAGCAACAGGTGTATTTACTAGTCGAGAAGGGTCTCAGAAGCATTTGAATGCTGGAGCCAAAAAAGTTCTGATCACAGCTCCTGGTAAAAACGAAGATGGTACCTTTGTGATGGGTGTGAATCATCACGACTATGACCACAACCAGCACAACATCATCAGTAACGCCAGCTGTACTACTAACTGCTTGGCTCCCATAGCCAAAGTGTTGAATGACAAATTCGGCATTATTAAAGGCACGATGACCACCACCCACAGCTACACTGGTGACCAGCGCTTGCTAGATGCTTCTCACCGTGATTTGCGACGGGCAAGGGCAGCAGCTATTAACATTGTTCCCACCTCCACCGGTGCAGCAAAAGCGGTAGCTTTGGTCATCCCAGAATTGAAAGGTAAGTTGAATGGTGTGGCTTTGCGCGTACCTACGCCGAATGTGTCAATGGTAGATTTCGTAGTTCAAGTTGAGAAGCCTACCATTACAGAAGAAGTGAATCAAGCTCTCAAGGATGCATCTCAAGGGTCATTAAAGGGCATTTTGGACTACAGCGAATTACAATTGGTTTCTTCCGACTATCAAGGTACTGATGCTTCTTCCATTGTTGATTCCAGCTTGACTCTAGTCATGGGTAATGACTTGGTGAAGGTTATGGCGTGGTATGACAATGAGTGGGGTTATAGCCAACGCGTTCTGGATTTGGCAGAACTAGTAGCGCAAAAGTGGGTTTAGTAATTAGTCATAATTCATTAGTCATGAGTCATTAGTAATGAAATTCAAGTGATATCTGACTCTGGGCTATTGAGTAAAATGTTGAAATCCTCGACTGAGACTTAAAACTTGGTCGGGGAATTTTTTATGTTCATCACACAGTATTACTTGGGAACCTGTGGTGATAGTTCCGACTATGGCGGAACTATCACCTAGTTTTGACACCAAAGTATTGGCAAGAACTTCTGGTAAGCACAACACTAGTTCAAAGTCTTCACCCCCGTAAAGGGTATATTCCAGAGCTTGTTCTGGTGTCAGCCAGTGGTTAAAAGTTGCTGGTAAGGGAATTTGCTTACTTTCTAGAACAGCGCCAACACCACTGGAACGGCAAATTTGCAAAATAGCGTCTGCCAAGCCGTCGCTGCTGTCCATACCGGCGATGGGGAAATGGGAAGATGGGGGGTAGGATTCGAGAATTTGCCAGAGTAAGGGTAAAACATCTAATCTGGGTTGCGGACGCTGGTGTGCTTTGATGAGGGTGTTTTGCTCTGCATCGGTGAGGTTTTGCCTTAATTGAGGATGCAAGAGCAATTGTAAGCCAGCGTGGGATGCTCCATGAACACCTGTGACGATGATCGCATCACCCACTTGAGCGGTAGAGCGACGGATAGTCCTTTGGGGATGGACTTGACCAAAGGCGGTAATGGCCACAGTCGTCACAGGCGATCGCACGATGTCACCGCCAACAATGGGGGTATTGTATTTCTGGAGGCATTCCGTCATTCCCTGATATAAACGCTCAACCCAACTCACCATTAGTTCGCCAGGTAGTCCCAAACCTATGGTGATTCCCAGAGGAGAAGCACCCATTGCTGCCAAATCCGATAAATTAGCAGATGCAGCCCGCCAACCAGCATCTTCTGGGGATGTGGTGACATTACTAAAATGCACGCCATCAACGAGTACATCTGTTGTCACTACCAAAGATTGCTCAGGTGCAATTGCCAGTATTGCTGCATCATCGCCAATCATTTCCAGAGGACAGAAACGTTGTAATTTTTCTAAAATACCTTGTTCGCCAATATCTTTAACTTTAGTCATTGGTCAATGGTTATCTAAAGAAAAGAGGAGTATAAACAACTCCTCAAACTCTTATATTGAGAGTCAGCAGTTTTCTACGCTGCTTGGGGCTGAACTAAGTTTTCTATTCCTTCAACCACAGTTGCTGATTCAATTGTGTCACCCTGCTTGAGCTTATCTAAAACTTCTTTGCCATCAATGAGATAACCAAAAATAGCATAGCGACCGTCTAACAAGTTTCGTCCGGCTGGAGTGAGTTCTGGCTCAAACAGGAAGAAGAAAAATTGAGAGGAACCTCCATTTACTTCTGTTTCCGGGCGGGCCATTGCCAATGCACCAAAGGAAGAAAAAGGCAGAACTGGCATATCAAGATAACGCCCGGCTTGTTCGAGAGTGATGCCATAAGTGGGTTCTTTGTCGCCTTCAACCAAGATTTCTAGGGGAATGGCGCGGTATTCGTGGGTTTGTGGGTCAATGAAACCTTCCTCTTTTCCTCGTGGGTTTCCGGTTTGGAGCACGTAAGATTCTTCTGAACGGGTAAATTCTAAGCCGTTATAAAAACCTCGTTGCACCAAATCCACAAAGTTACCAGCTGTGATGGGGGCGCTATAACCATCCACCACCGCAGTCAGGTCGCCTTTGTTAGTTTTAAAAGCGACAGTAGCCCGACCTTTGAGTGTAGGTAGGTTACTGTACTTAGCAGGCACTTCAAAGGGGAATTCTGTCACCATTGACTCTTCCAACTCGGTGACTATGTCCAGCAGTTTGTTTCTACCTACGAGAATTTTTCCTTTGTCTTTAAGGTTTACTAATTCTCGCAGTGAATCCACACCAGATTTTAACTCAGCAATCCAGACCTCGGCTTGAGGTTGGCGTTCTTTGGGAACGCTTGCTAGGATTTTGCTAGGTTGACTGAGAATGCGGGACGCTTGTTTCAGATCGCCAGAGATAGCACCCCAGCGCCGATTTGCCCGCAGTTGGGTAGAAATATCTTCTAAGCTGGCTTGCAGTTGCCGTACTGGTTTATTTTCTATGGGGAGTGCATACCTTAATAAAGCCTTACCCTCTGTAATTGCATTTCCAGATGGCAGGGCAGCCTGACTAGGATCAGTCCAAGTAGCTGTATTTATGCCTAAAAATATTGTTAATAACAATATTGTCATTAGGCTGTTCTTCAGCCAGGATTTAAATATGTTAAACATGGTGGAATAACTCAAATGCAACATCAGATTGTTGACTAGGCGTAACCCATCAATCATCTTCCCACAGTACGAGTGCTGAGTAATGGGAGAGTTAAGGATCAGGGATAAGAAAATTAGCTCAATTTCTTTTCTAATCTTCATTTCCTAGTCCTTAGTTCCCCATCACTTTATTAATTACTTGATGATTGATGACTAATTACGACCCTTGAAGGGTACAATAAATGCCGATTGTCTTCCCAAACTTGAAAGCTTCATGATCTCTAGTAACGACTTTCGACCCGGTGTATCAATTGTATTAGATGGGTCTGTGTGGCGAGTGGTAGAATTCCTCCACGTTAAGCCAGGTAAAGGCTCTGCCTTTGTGCGTACAAAACTCAAAAACGTCCAAGGCGGAAACGTTGTGGAAAAAACATTCCGAGCTGGGGAAACTGTACCTCAAGCGAATCTGGAAAAAAGCACGATGCAGCATACCTATAAAGAGGGCGATGAGTTCATCTTTATGGATATGGAAACCTACGAAGAAAGCAGATTAAGCCCGGCGCAAATTGGCGATCGCGTCAAATACTTAAAAGAAGGTATGGAAGTTAACGTCATTCGTTGGGGTGAGCAAGTGCTAGAAGTGGAACTACCCAACTCTGTGGTTTTGGAAATTATCCAAACAGATCCAGGAGTAAAAGGTGATACAGCTACAGGTGGAACTAAACCAGCTGTTGTGGAAACAGGAGCAATTGTGATGGTTCCATTGTTTGTTGCTCAAGGTGAACGTATCAAAATTGATACTCGTGAGGATAAATATCTAGGCAGGGAATAACCAGGCTCTTTTTCCTGGAGCCATTCCGATTTCAGTCCCTATACATTTAGGGATTAAATCCCTGCCACACTGCAAATTTTGATTTACGGTTAGGTCGAGGTAATAAAAACAGTGCCATTGGAATTTAATGAAATCCGCCAACTGCTGGCAACTATCGCCCAAACAGATATTACAGAAGTAACCCTTAAAAGCGATGACTTTGAACTAACGGTACGTAAATCGGGTTCACGAGACGCCCAACCAGCACCAAGTCAGATTATGGAGGTGGGAACAGGTCGTGTCTTGGAAAGTGTTGTGACTGCCCCTAGCATGCAGTTGTCGGCAAATCCCCCATCAACCATTGATAAGAGATTAGTGGAAGTACTTTCCCCGATGGTAGGAACATTTTATAGTGCTCCTGCACCTGGTGAAGCGCCTTTTGTCAAAGTGGGCGATCGCGTGCGTGTTGGTCAAACAGTTTGTATCATTGAAGCGATGAAGCTGATGAATGAAATTGAGGCTGAGGTATCTGGACAAGTCATGGAAATTCTGTTGCAAAATGGTGAACCAGTGGAATATGGCCAGGCTTTGATGCGAATTAACCCTGATTAGGCAATCATCCATATATCAAAACGAGTCATTGGTAAAATTCTCCCTCCTGGCGGGAAAATCCTGATGAAACAGGCGTTGCCTATACCGTCGGTGGTGGTGCATCAAGTAGCTAAATACTTCCGCTCTTTTCGGTGAGCCGATGCGCCTATGGTTGCTACACTTGCTACTGGATGTTCGCGCAGGGTCTCGTAGAGAAGAAAAATCGGTGCAAGAATTGGTAGAGGCAACACAAACTTCCCCAGCAAATGTTTACAAACACCTGTAGGCAATGTCGCAAGCGGGAATCCTTGTCCGCCGCAGTGAAGGGACTTGCGCTTACTACCGGGTAGAAGATCAAATGATTTTTGAGTTGTGTAATCGGGTGTGCGATAAACTACCCCCCGCCGGAGGTCAACGCCTGGCCTCACGGTGAGAAAAACAAGCTCGCAACTGTGGGGTGCTCAATGGCAAAAGCTAAGTCAGTTGTCAGTTATCAGTGAAGAGTAACCAGTGGCTAGACTGATAACTGATAGCTGATAACTATTAAGTTAATTTAAGTTAATTAAAGTGGATAATTTTCCTCAAAGCTTTCACGAGTCAATGGCTGTTGCAATTCCACGCCCTCGCCACCTAAAACATCCAACTGTTCTCCCTCAACATCAATGTATACTTTAGCTTTGGGATTGATTGTTGTCGCAGTATAAACAACTTGTCCAATACGGGCGATCATTGAGGTAGTGCCGCCACCCGTGGTAAAGTCCCCGGACAGGTTAACGCGAACCTCATCATTTTCCGTCTTCACCCCCAGTAGCTTGGTTTCTTGGGGGATGGTTGTGGAGTCCGTACCTTCTGTTGGCCCGGCTAATAAAGCTTGGAAAGCTTTTTCTAAAACTTGATCTGGTTGAGTAGCAGCTATTTGAATTGGCTGGGGAACTAAATCGACACTTTCCCCTCTGGGTTTGAGCCAATAAACATTAGGTGTTTGCTCTTGCTCCGGTTGGGTAGTTGATGGCTGATTATTGGGCTGTGTGATGGTTTGAGATGGGGTGGTCGGTGTGGGAGACTGATTGGAAGCAAGCCAAGCCACACCACCACCCACTGCTACAACTGCTGCTGAAACTGCTGCAATTACACCTGAAGAAATACGCTGAGAGCCTTGTTGGTCGTTCATATTTAAAACCTTTTTGACTGAGGACTGAGATAGTGTGGTTCAGAAAAGCAGCCCGATTAAAGACGATATCAGTCTATGGGGGGTTTCTTAAAATCTCAAGATGCCTTTATTTATGAAAATGATGCTGAGTTGATATTTTGCCGATTTCAATAGAATTAGGAATTTGCCATGAGCAATCCTTTTAGTTAGGCTATTTCAGCAATTTGTCATTCTGCATCCATAGTAAGTTTATTTCATCTTTATTTTAGGTTGAGAGTTATCCTCCGTCACCTGAACCTTAATGTAAATATAATCCTTTCTGGAAATACCGATACTAACAAGGTCTATCAGAAGACATTTAAGACCATCTATGCTTTATGAATTTACCTTCAGAAGTCATTTAGAGTTTATTTTTAACAAGTATGATAGGTTTATGGCTAATTTGGCAGGCTAGATGCCTGCCGGACAAGAAAAGTATTTTATCCTTCTGTCGCTGATTTAATCCACTCTTGGAGTGTATTTACTAATTCCTCAATGGCTATTTCTTGAGTTTCACGGGTTGAGCGTTTTACTACTTCTACTTTGCCATTTGTAATAGCGCGACCTGTCACTATTCTGTAAGGTATACCAATTAAATCGGCATCTTTAAATTTTACTCCTGCCCGTTCATCTCGGTCATCCAGTAATGTTTCTACACCTGCTTTGTTCAGTTCAGTGTAAAGTTTCTGGGCAATTTCCACTTGTTGAGCATCTTTGATGTTGGGAATTGTGATGATGGCATGATAAGGTGTGATGGCTACTGGCCAAATAATGCCGTCTTGATCATAAGATTGCTCTACAGCTGATTGTGCCAACCGAGATACACCCACCCCATAGCAACCCATAAACAGGGGATGTTCTTCACCTTGTTCGTTTGTATAGGTTGCTGTCATTACTTGGGAATATTTTGTGCCCAATTGGAAAATATGCCCTACTTCAATTCCTCTGGCTGTTTGGAGAATTTGTTGAGGGTCATGGAGAGGGCGATCGCCTGGTTTTGCTTTGCGTATATCTACTATTAGTTGTGGAAATTTAAATTGCTCTCCCCAATTCGCGCCAACTACGTGATGGCCGGTTTCATTAGCGCCTGTAACAAAGTTTTTTAAATCAATGGCTGTTTTATCAACTAACCGCACAAACTGGGAATGGAACTGTTTATTAGCAGTAATATAATCATCTGCAAGATCAGGCGCAATATAACCTAAAGGTAAAGATTTACTTGCCCATTTTCCTTGGGTTTCGACATCGGATACGGTCAGAGAAATAATAGTTTTAGCACCGTAATTGGTAGCTAGTTTTGTCAATTCATTTTGCAGCTTAACTTCATTAACTTCTTGGTCACCACGAATACTCACCACCACTAATACAGTCATGCCATTATCGTAAACTGTTTGGTAAAGGACGTTTTTGACTAATTGGGTAGGAGAACACCTGAGAAAATCACAAACTTTTTCTATGGTTTCTGTTCCTGGTGTTTCTCGTTTTTCATAGGTTGTAAACGGTGAAATTTCGGCATCCGCAGGTAAAGAAACGGCTTTTTCTACATTGGCGGCGTATTTACCATCTTCAGTGTAAAGGACTTCATCTTCTCCGGCTTCTGCCAACACCATAAATTCCGTGGAACCAGAACCGCCAATGGCCCCAGAATCGGCTTCCACTGCCCGAAATGCTAAACCACAACGGCGTAACATATTACTGTAGGCTTGATACATATCTTGGTAGGTTTCTTTGAGGCTCACTTCGTCCGCATGGAAAGAGTAGCCGTCCTTCATAATAAATTCCCGTCCGCGCATCAAGCCAAAACGGGGGCGAATTTCGTCGCGGAATTTGGTTTGAATTTGATATAAATGTAACGGTAGTTGCCGATAGGAGTGAATCATGTCACGGGCAACAGTCGTGATTACTTCCTCATGAGTGGGCCCTAGTCCTAATTGTTGTTGACGACGGTCGATGAGGGAAAACATAATTCCTTCGGCTTTGGTGTAGGTATCCCAGCGTCCCGACTCCTTCCACAACTCAGCCGGTTGTAGTTGGGGTAGGAGACATTCTTGTGCGCCTGTAGCGTTCATTTCTTCCCGCACAATTTGAGAAACCTTTTGTAGTACCCGCCACATCAAAGGCAGGTAAGCATAAATGCCGCTACCGATGCGACGAATGTAGCCTGCACGGAGTAATAATTTATGGCTGGGAATCTCAGCATCAGCAGGATCATCCCTGAGTGTAACGAATAATATTTGTGACAGTCGCATCGTTATTTTCCTTTTCCAGAATTACTAATCTTTAAAAATCACTTAAGTCTATAATTGTCTATGTCAGATGTCATTTACCCAGCACAAGCACCCCTAGAATTTATTCCCCCGGCTTTCAATCCATTAATTCTCAGAAGTGTTCATCTGTTGCTACCGAGTTGGATCAATTGGCAAACAGCTATTACCCAAATTGAAGCAGATAACGTAGAGGTTTTGGTGGATCTTTATCGCCAGTTTCAAGAGGGTAAGATCCGCTTTTTGTTGGCATTTCGCCATCCCAAAACAGAAGATCCATTTTGTTTGGGCTACTTGTTTTCGCAAATTGTGCCGAAAGTAGCACGAAAGCAGAACACAGTGCTACAAATGCCGATTCATGCTCATTTTATCTATGATCGCGGCGTTCCTCTGTGGGCAGGTTCCCACGTTGGTTGGATTGCTTCGCGTTTGGGAGGAACTTCAATTCAACGGGGTAAGGCTGACTGGACGGGGTTACGTTCGGCGCGTGATTTATTTGCTAACGGGAGATTCCCGATGGCGGCTGCGCCAGAAGGTGCTACTAATAATCTTTCAGAAATTATCAGTCCTATAGAACCTGGGGTTGCCCAATTAGGTTTTTGGTGTGCCGAAGATTTGCAAAAGCAGCAACGCTGTGAACAAGTTCTAATTGTACCAGTTGGAATTAAATATAATTATCTAACAACTCCTTGGGGTGCCATTGCTCGTTTGTTAACTGAAATAGAAGTTGCTAGTGGTTTAGTAGCAAATCCGCAAGTACAAAATCAGCTTCCCTGTTTAGAGTCACTATATCCTAGGTTATTGACCTTATCAGAACACTTACTTTCCTTAATGGAGCAGTTTTATACGCGATTCTATCATCAAAATTTCCCGGATGCGAACACCTTAGTTGGAGAAACAAGCGATCGTAATCAAGCTTTGGTTCTCCGGTTGCAAGCTTTATTAAACAAAGCTTTAGGAATATCAGAGGAATATTTTGAATTGGAACCTAAGGGGCAATTAAATGATCGCTGTCGGCGGGTAGAACAAGCGGGCTGGAATTACATATTTAGAGAAGAGTTTAGGGATATCAAAGCATTATCTCCTGTAGAGAAAGCATTGGGTGATCGCGTGGCTAACGAAGCCAATTCCCGAATGTGGCACATGAGATTAGTAGAAAGTTTTGTTGCAGTTTCCGGTAATTACATCCGGGAAAAACCCACAGTAGAAAGGTTTGCTGAGACAACTTTAATTTTATGGAAGATGATTGCTCAAATTAAAGGTGATCCAGCCTTACAACTCCCGCATTTAGGTGAGCAAGGGGTAAAAATTACCATTGATGAACCAATATCAGTATCAGAACGTTACCCGGTGTATAAACAAAATCGTTTAACAGCCAGACAAGCTGTTGCTGATTTGACAAATGATTTGCAGCAAAAGATGGAAAATTTAATTTGAAAAAATTAATGATTAGCCAATATCTGAGGGTTTGTGGGTTTAATCAGCCACCTCATTCACTGGGAATCTATCAATTAATTGCATTGCTCGATAAGCATTACGCTGGAAATCTTTCGATAAGTGAGGAACGTGGGGTATCTGAGACAATAAATCCAATGTCCGGCGTAAAATTCTCACCACGTCGCCTTCATCCAAGGTTGTATTGTCACATAGTTCTGTCCACGGTCTTCCTAGGGACCACTGTTCTACTATGGCGATTAATTCAAATTCTAACCAGATAGGCATAGCGACATTATACCGTCGTTGGAGTTGAAATATTTTGCGGCGAATGTTCCTCAGTTTTGCCAGGGCTTCTACTACTTCATTACTAAGTTCAAAGTGTACTCTCGTATCTGGACGAGGGGTTTCGATCACTAAAGCTGCTACTGCTGCTGCTAAGTGGTGGGGGTCTAAATGATCTAATTCGCCACTGGCGAATACTAAACCTAGCCACAATTCATTTTCTCCCCGAATAGCGGCGGCAATTTGCCCTAATTCAGTGGGGACTAAGTTACCCAAACACTCAAAGTATTCCAGGATAGAAATTAAGTTGACAAATTCTTCCCAATGACGCTGTGAGTGTTGTTCGACTTGTGACTGTAATTCTTCGAGTTCCGCTTCTAATTCCACATAGCGAGCGCGGCGTTTGAAAATTTTGCTGACATTGCCAGATTTGTGGATAGGATGAGCTTCTAATTGCTCTTGCAGAGCATTAACGCGACTGAGTTGTTCTACCACTTCTGGGGGCATATACAGTGAGCTTTGGACTTCAGGAATGCATTGAGCGATGGCAAATGTTTCTCCACTACCGCGAAGTGATTTCCCCGGTTTTAACTGCAAGTCTGGGGGTGGTACGATATGAGCTGGTACATCCAGTCGTGGCAATTGGGCATACAAGTCCACTACATCTGTAGTTGTAACCACGTACCAGCGATTATCTTGCCCTAAACATATCAAGTAAGGAGCTTCTGTTAAGTTAGACCCTACGCTAAGACCAACACCAGGTATTTTTCCCATTAAAACTGCTGTCATGGGTGTAGACACGTCGATGTTTTTACCTTTGAGACTTAACATAGTTCCCGATACTGCAAAGCTCAACATCATGACAAATTCTTCTTCGCGGTTTTCCTGGGCTTGTTCTTGGAGGGTTGTCAATAACCGACGTTCTACTTTCAGGCGTTGCCACAATTTTTCATAAACTGCTAATTCATTTTCATTAACTGCGGCAATTTGTTCTTGAAGTTGAGCTAATTGTGTTTGCAGTTCCGCAATTTGATCGTACTCTGGTCTTAAATGCACAGTTGCCATGTACTGGCCAAAGCTGCGTTCTATCAGTTCCCTGGCTTCCTCTAGGGTGTGGGTTTGCAGCAAGTTCAGTACCATACCATAGCTTGGTGTGAACTGACTGACCAGGGGGTCTGGTTTGGATGTAGCTAAATAGGCTGCTTCCTTTGAGCCTTCAAATGGGGTTTGTACTGTGACTACATGACCTTGTAAGTCCATTCCTCTGCGGCCTGCCCGTCCGGCCATCTGGAGGAATTCCGAAGCGTTTAATAGGCGATGTCCAGAATCAGTACGTTTGGAAAGGGTGGAAATTACTGTTGTGCGGGCGGGCATATTGATGCCTGCCGCTAGTGTCTCAGTGGCGAAGACTACTTTAATTAATCCTTGCTGAAATAGCTCTTCTACCAATCCTTTCCAGGCAGGTAAAATTCCAGCATGGTGAGCAGCAATACCTCGGTAGAGTGGGGCAATTTGCCCTGAACGCCCTGCTTCAGGATTGCGGGTTAAAAAATCATCAATTTGCTGGCGTAATATTTGTGACTCGTCATTATTTACCAGCCATAAATTACCAACTTCTTCAACTGCTTTGTCGCATCCTCGGCGACTGAAAATAAAATAAATCGCTGGCAGCATATCCCGTTGCTGTAGCTGGCTGAGGGTGTAGGCTATGCCAGGAGCTTCTGGTCTGGCACCTCTAGCCTTTTCTCCTTGCTTTCTTTTCCCTCGATTTGCTAGGCGGGGGTTAATTTTGGTTTTGCTATCATTCAGGAGGGGAAATAAACCTTTGGGATTGCAAAAGTAAAATTCTAGGGGAACTGGACGAAAATCAGAATAAATTAGGTCAGTAGGTCCGTGAACACGATTCAGCCAGTCAGTGAGTTGCTCACTGTTGGCAACAGTTGCGGAGAGTGCTACGAGTTGAATTTCACGGGGACAGTAGATAATAGATTCTTCCCAAACTGTCCCGCGTTGGCGATCGTTCATGTAGTGGCATTCATCTAGTACCACTGCCTCAACGTCTACCAAAGAGATGCCGATCTGCCCGATGGGTGTGCCATAGAGCATATTCCGGAAGATTTCTGTAGTCATCACGAGAATTGGTGCATCTCTGTTAATGGAGATATCTCCGGTTAAGAGTCCCACTAAGTCATACCCAAATTTCTGGCGAAAATCACGTAATTTCTGGTTGGACAATGCTTTGAGGGGAGTGGTGTAAAACACTCGTTTTCCCCGTGATAAGGCTCTATAGATGGCATATTCCCCAACTAATGTTTTGCCCGAACCTGTGGGGGCACACACGACTACGGAGCGCCCAGAATTTAGGGACGCGATGGCATCTTTTTGAAATTGATCCAGTTGAAAGGGAAATATTAACCCTAAGTCAAGTTCTGGAGAAGGTGCGGGATAATTCACTCAATCAAATTTGCAACCGGACTTTTTTACTATATTAACGGCTATTTTGTCAACTTCGTTAATGATTGATCATGGGAAAATTGATCTTTTCCTAGTGCGCTTACTTTCCTAACTCTTGCGATCGCATTGTGGCGGCTTTCACTGCTTCGATGACAGCTGAACGAAATCCTGCCCTTTCTAGTTGGGCAACACCAGCAATTGTCGTACCGCCGGGGCTAGTAACACGGTCTTTTAGTTCTGCGGGGTGGATTTTGTTTTCTTGTAACAGTTGTGCTGTACCTAATACGGTTTGTAAGGCGAGTTGATTGGCAATAGTTCTGGGCAATCCTGCTGCTACTCCTCCGTCAGCCAGTGATTCCACCATCAATGCCACATAGGCAGGACCACTACCTGATAGTCCTGTCACTGCATCCATCAGCATTTCTGAAACTTCTACAACTTCTCCCACCGCCGCAAAAATTTGATGTGCTATTTTCTGATGCTTGGCGCTTGTGTATGCACCTAAACACATGGCGGTAATTCCCGCTCCCACTGTGGCTGGGGTGTTGGGCATGGCTCTAACTACTGGTAACTGGGGAAATGCTGATTCTAGTTGGTTTAAGGACACTCCCGCTAAAACCGAAATTACTAATGGCGAGATTTGTATTGTGAGAACATCTGCTAATTCTTGAGCGATGGCACTGAATACCTGGGGCTTTACTGCTAAAAGTACTACTTCTGTTGCTTCAGTGAAAACTATACCATTGTCTGTAGTTACAGTTACATTATATTTTTGCCGCAAGTAGCTTTGGCGTTTTGATTGGGGTTCGCTGACCATCACTTCGGATGGTTGATAAATTTCTCGTGCAATTAGGCGGGATAATAGCGCTTCTCCCATTACACCACCACCAATTAAGCCAAGTTTAATAGTCATTAAGTAAGTTATGTAGTCAATAGTCAATCAGAGCAGGTTTAACCCATTAATTTATGGTATGATAAAATGTTTAGTTAAACCTGCTCCTACAATGCTGAAAAATTTTTTTTGAACTTTTGACTGATGTAGGTTTACTGTACCATCCGGTTACCCTCGTGACCCCAGGCTTGATTTGAACTAGTTCCGGGGCGTGAAGGACGCGCAGGGGTTTGTGGTACTTCATGAATAACTCCACCTTGAGTGCTAACTTGCACACAACTGGGGGTAAACAAAAAGATGCTTTCTCCGATGCGCTCTTGATGTCCATCCAGTGCGTAGGTTCCGCCTGCAACAAAATCTACTGCCCGTTGTGCTTGATCAGGATCCATAATGGTTAAGTTTAACACAACTGACTTACGTTCTCTTAGTGCTTGAATTGCCTGGGGCATTTCTTCAAATGTACGAGGCTCAAGGACTAAAACTTCCGAAATCCCGTTAATTGCTCCTGGCATATTAATCACATTTCCCATCGTAGACTTTGATCCTGCTGCTACAGCATCACCCATTGTAGTCACTGGTTCCCGCCAGCGTCGATTTTGAGCAGTGGTTTCTGCTGCTGGTTGGGGATTTTGTTCTTGATACAGGTTTTGGTAGTTACCAGTATCTGTATCAGCTTCTTCTTCGTAATATTCGTATTCCACTTGCTCATTGAGACCTACAAAGTCTCGGAGTTTACTAAAGATGTTGTTCATTTTTATGCTCCTGATAAAAGTTACCCTGATTGGGTCGGCTATGAGTTAATGTAGCCAGATTTGATAGCTACAAAGGCCAGGCAACTTAGTGCTTTTATACCTGTTTGTAGCCTCTATTACAACTAACGTTGATAAATTGAAATTTTGGGTAACGCCTGTAGATTAACTCACACACAATAATGAGTCAAGATTACAGCTTAATGATTATGGGAAAAAAGATAACTTTTCTGTGTTGTTTTTGGTCAGCTTTAAGAAGACTGGGGGTATTGCATTATGTTACATCAGTATTGATGCAACTGCCTCTCTATTATTTTCCTAGTGCTATTGGTACGAGCAGCAAAAATTCCTGACTCATACCCTATGTGCGCTGACCAAATAAAATGGTTCCTAGTCTGATCATTGTTGCTCCTGCTTGCACTGCTAATTGGTAGTCTCCTGACATACCCATTGAAAGTTCTTGCATTTTCAGGTGAGACCAGTTTTGCTCCCGGATTTCTTGTGCTAGCTTGTGAGCACTGTTAAACACATTAATTGTTTCAGCATCATTTAATCCTAGGGGCGTAATTGTCATTAAACCCTGAATTTGTAAATTTTGACACTGGTTGAGGGCGGGTAAATTAGCTAATAGTTCTGGGACATTCCAACCTGACTTGTTAGGGTCAGGAAGAATTTTAACTTGTAGACAAACTTGGGGATTGATTCCTAGCTCTTGTGCCAATTGATTTAAGCGCTGGGCGAGGTTTAAATTATCCACTGAATGAATCCAATGAAATAATTCAATGGCTTTTTTGGCTTTATTGCTTTGCAAGTGTCCAATAAAATGCCAGGTAATATCGGGTAAGTCTTTTAACTCGGCTTGTTTACTGGCAGCTTCTTGGATACGGTTTTCGCCAAAATCGCGAATTCCGGCTGCATAAGCAGCCCGAATGGCTTCAGACGGAAAGGTTTTACTTACAGCAATTAACCGCACTGAAGGTGGTAGGGAGGCGCAAATGTCGGTAATACGTTCGCTAATGGAAGTACTCATTGGAATGTGCGTTGAAAAACACTCTGAAGTTGCTCGTACTCCTGGGATTGACCACTGCGGCGTAAAGTACGCAAGCGATTTTCTAACAACATTCTAGCTTCAGTGCGTCCTATGGACTGAAACTTGAGACCTTTAACCTCGTTGGTAACCAAAAAAAACAAACGTTGAGCATAAAGTGTAGTGAACAAATCCTGGTTTTCATCGACCATGCAGATTCGATAAAGCAAACCCCAAGTTGGATGATTTATGTAAGTTTCTAAGTGTTCTGAATTCATTTAGTAGTCAAGGTAGGAGTATATATCTTTTAGCGGTTCAGTACAAATGTTCAGAAGATAATACACCCCTTTTGCCAGAATATTTGGTTAGATTACGTAAAATCAGCGATTCCGGCCATTTCGTGGCAGTCATCAAAACCTTGCTCTTGTTCTGAGTGGCAGATGAAACTGGCAGTAGCAACGTAGAGATGCACAAGAGATCAGAAAGGCAATTACTTATGTCTGTTGGCTCTTGCTTCTTTCCATATTGCCATAATTATCGCTATATGGAACAAAATTACTCGCAGAACAAGTGTGTTAAGCTAAATTACCTAAAAATAGCCTGGCACCCCAAAATAGGGTGAGAATGGCGATGGCTAGCCAGTCTCTAGCTTTAAGGCTTAATTCATGCCATTTGACTTGATGTTCATTGGGGCTAGTAAAGCCACGCACCATCATTGCACTGGCCATTTGTTCTGCTCGCAATAGTAGATTGTTTAACAGTCTCTCTGCTACTATTATCCACACTTTGGCAGATCCTTTTAACCCTAATTTTTTCCAATTAATTGCCCTGGTCATCACAGAACGAATTAAGTTTTGCACTTCTTCTAAAACTAGGGGGATAAATCGCAAAGACAAAGTTAAAGTCAGTGCGATTTCAGTTACAGGTACTTTTAAGCCTCGCAGAGGCTGCATCAAGCTTTCTATAGCAGTGGTGATCTCTTCGGGTGCGGTTGTCAAGAGATACAGGTTGCTGCTGTAAATTACTGTAAATATAATAGTACTGACTCTGATAGCCAAATCAATTGAGCGCCGAGTTACTTTGACAGGCCCTTGGTGAAATAAGATGTAGTTGTAGTCTTTATTATCCCTTGTTGGTGCCGAAACAAGATTGGTGTTGCTGCCGTTTGCTGGCTGGGTTATGACTTGTGCGCTAGTTGGTAGACGTGGTTGATATTTTACACCCAAACCATCAGGACTGATACTGATAATTAGGAAGACGAACAGCGCTAAGGTTAATAGCCACCCCATTTGCTGTTTCCACACTCGCCGGGGTATTCTGGCTAATATGGTGGAGATAATTAATAGCACAACCAGGATGATCCGCCATTGGTTGTTTGCAAAGGTGTAGCTAGTCAGAAGGCTCATCAACCAAGCAATTTTGACACGCGGATCGAGTTTGTGTAGCCAGGTTTGTGGTTGTTCTAGATAAAGTCCAATTGGTAGCGATCGCAGTAAATCCATTTTTGAGTGCTGGGTAATAGAAAGTCAGAGCTTGATTTAACTATTTTGACCTGACACATGCTGAAATATTTTGTTAATGGCTAGAATATTTTGCTGTTAGGTTCAACAGTGAAGTTGCTGGTGTTAGTCTATGTTACACAGCACAAAAATGCAGCAATTCTCGTACCCGTAGATTTAGTTATGGTTGTGAGTTACAAAGAAGAGATGTAAAGGGAGCAGTAAATATTCTGAATCTAGCAAAAAATAGGAGGGCGTCCCAAAATCAACGCCACAGGAGTTTAAGCCTCTAGTTTCCTTGGTCTAAGCCTGGTTGAGCAAGTTTTGAGGGTGAATGTACAATTCCCTCGCCTAAAGGCGAGGGAATTGTCAATTAACACGAGTTGCTTTATTAGCACTACCAACTTCCATATCCCGGACTTTTTTACTGCGCCAGAGTAAACGGATGGGTGTGCCTTTAAATCCTAATTGTTGGCGGAATTGCCGTTCAATGTAACGCCGATAGTTCTCATTAAAGCGTTTAGCTTCGTTGACGAATAGGGCAATGGTTGGTGGTTGGACAGCTACTTGAGTTCCATAATAGATTTTGCCCTGACGGCCACTTCTAGAAACTGGCGGTGAATGCCAACTCACGGCATCTGTGAGGACTTCGTTAATTACAGATGTACTGACACGGCGTTTGTGCGATTCGGCTGCTTGATTTACCAGGTCTAAAATTTTGTCCACCCGTTTTCCTGTGGAAGCACTCACAAAAATAGTTTCTGCCCATTCTGTAAAGTGTAACCGGGCTTCTAGACTTTTTTCGTAGTCGTAAATGGTGTATGAATCTTTTTCAATAGCATCCCATTTATTGACAACGATAATGCAAGCTCGACCTTCGTCGATGATCCGTCCGGCTAATTTTTGGTCTTGTTCTGTGACTCCATCTAAGGCATCAATGACCAATAAAACCACATCAGCGCGACGAATAGCTTTGAAGGCACGGTTAATGCTGAAGAATTCTGTGCCGTATTCTATTTGTTTTTTTCTGCGAATGCCGGCGGTATCAATTAAACGATAAATTTGCCCATTACGTTGGACAACGGTATCAATGGCATCGCGTGTAGTCCCGGAAATGGGGCTAACAATTGACCTTTGTTCGCCAACCAAAGTATTTAATAAACTGGATTTGCCCACATTGGGGCGACCGATAATAGCGACCTTAATTTCGTTAGTTTCTTTTTCTTCGGCGACGACGGGGATGTGACTAATTAACTCGTCAAGTAATTCGCCGGTACCATTGCCATGAATTGCGGAGATGGGGAAGGGTTCCCCCAATCCTAATGACCAAAATTCTGAGGCTTGAACTGTGCCTAGTTCTGGAGATTCACATTTATTCACAGCCAGGAAGACCGGTACGGCTTGTTGGCGTAACCAGGTAGCAATTTCTTGATCAGATGCTGTGGTCCCTGTTTTACCGTCTACAACAAAGATAGCGGCACTGGCTTCTGTAAGGGCTGTGAGTGCTTGTTGGCGAATTAGTGGCAGGAATTCAGTATCATCGTTAAATACTAAGCCACCTGTGTCTACAACTAGAAATTCACGATCGCGCCAGTAAGATGGTACGTAAGTGCGATCGCGTGTCACACCCGGTTCGTCGTGGACAATCGCCGTTTGTTCCCCGGCGAGACGATTAACCAGGGTGGATTTGCCCACATTGGGGCGACCGATAATAGCAACAATTGGCAGTCCCATAAAACCAGGGCGAATGAGATAAACAATTATTGTATCACTTATTTACATTTTAACTACCTTAATTCTTTATTTAATTTATCCACCCTCAAGATGTTTCACTGCCAAATTTCAATAAATAGCACAATTAGGAGGTGTGGCAGTCACGTTCCAGGAGTTTATGCCTTGAGAAATTCTAAGTGGCCAAAAAAAGCGAGTAGATTAGCCTTTAGATGTTTAAGGTGGTGTTTTCTGTTAGGCTGGTGTACTTTACTGTACGCCAGGTTAATTGAACCAAATTGGATTGCAATCAATTTTTTGCAATTGACTTTACCTCACCTCCCCTGGGAGTTCAATGGCTATGGCATTGTGCAAATCAGTGATATTCACCGAGATAGATGGATGACCGCCCAACGTATTAGGCGTATTGTTCGTTTAGTAAATCAACAATAGCCAAACCTAGTAGCGATTACAGGTGATTTAATCACTCGTAATTTGCCGCAGTTTATACCGTCTTTGGGGTCTACCCTGGGTGAACTTAAGCCTAAAGATGTGACTGTGGCGATACTGGGCAATCATGACCACGAAAATGATGCTCAGGCCATTGTACGAGTCCTAGAACAAAGTGGTGTTGTTCACCTTGATAATGAAGTTTATACTTTAAGGCGTGGTCATGCCATTTTACACATTGCTGGTGTAGATGATGTTGCTATGGGTAAAGACCGTTTAGATTTGGTCTTGGAGAAGTTACCTCGTGGGGGTGCAGCAGTTTTACTCGCACACGAACCGGATTTTGCTCAGTCTAGTGCTATGACTAAGCGGTTTGATTTGCAACTATCAGGACATTCTCATGGTGGACAGGTGCGTTTACCTTTTTTGAAACCGCCGATTTTACCTCCTTGGGGTAAAAGCTATTATTCGGGATTTTATCAAGTGGGAGATACGCAATTGTACACTAACAGTGGTTTGGGTATGACAGGACTGTGTCTGCGCTTTTTTGCTCGTCCGGAGATTACGGTTTTTACTTTAGTTGCACCTGGTGTTGATTAATTTCTTTACTGGAATAAAAGCAGTTAGCTCACAGATTTTTAGCTTTGGGATTAATTCAAATTGACTTGATTTAGACACTATTGTAAAATTGGGTGTTGTGGCCGGGCAAAGGGAATCTTAAGATTGTAAACAGACAACCTCTGTTTAGGCGAGGAAACTCCTCTAAGTAGGTTGCCTGGATAAAGCAATGATACCCCATGGTTTCAGCCGTGGCACTGTCCGAAAAAAATCCTCAATTAACTTATGAGCAGTTCAGCACCCTATCAACCTTTGTTGTTGAGAATTTTGCATGGGATGAGTGCAACTTTAGTAATTACCGCCGTCATTACTGGATTCTTGGTTTACAACACATTCGACAAAAGATTTGGACAAATCCCCGTTGCAAAAATTGAGCCGATACAGGATATTCACGGTACTGTAGCTTTATTTTTTTTACTTTTGTTACCAGTTTTTGCACTTTATAGCTTTCATGCTGGAGAAAAGCGCCTATTACAACCAGACTCTATAAAAAAACTCAAACAAATTGGTAAGCCAATTTGGTGGGTGAGTATGCAACGTATCGTCAATACTCTCATGCTGATGGCTTCGGTGGTGGCGGTGATATCTGGAAGAATGATGAAAGAAGAATGGCTACCTTTAGGTGAACTTGATCACTGGTGGTATTATTTTCATCTCATAGCTTGGGTGATTATGGTTTTTTGTTTAGCGATTCATCTTTTGATGTCTGCTAAAGTAGGTGGTGCGCCCTTATTGCTATCAATGCTGTCATGGAAATTCCGCCCAGGGGATAGTCCGAGAAACTGGTATAGTCGTTTGCGTGATTGGGGGAGTAATTTTTCTCATGATTTTAATGGTAAGATTAGTCAATTAATACAGAGTAATTTTTCACTGAGAATTATTGAGGTTACTGTATTGCTGGGGATTGCAACAGCATTTGTGTTACCACTGTTGTTTTCTGGTGGTGAATAATATCATGTCGGGATCATCCTGAGGATAAAAGCGATATTCTGGTGTTTAACGTAATGAGCGAAAAATCACGCGTCCTGGAATTTCTTCTTGATTAATACGGGCATAAACCCGCAGACAAGTTAAAACTTCTCCAGGAACACCGCCACTGTTGAGTTGTAAATCGTCTTGTGAAAAAGGGCAAACATCGGCGTATATTCCAGATAATTGACGGATTCTGACGTTAGAACCCATATTAATAGCTTTTTGAGTCATCTTTTTTAAAATGCGGCGAGATTCCTGCTGTAAGTTACCCCACCAAGAATAACGCTCAACTGGTGGGATAAATACTAAGGAGTGTATTGCT
Organism: Nostoc sp. RI_552; assembly: GCA_016124525.1. Taxonomy (GTDB): domain Bacteria; phylum Cyanobacteriota; class Cyanobacteriia; order Cyanobacteriales; family Nostocaceae; genus Umezakia; species Umezakia ovalisporum. Next base: position 25,288 of record WGNO01000007.1, read on the forward strand.
TCATCCATGTCTATCCATGCACGCAGACTTAACAACTCATCAGAATTTGACTCTGCATCTTGTAGACGACGCCAGCGATCGCTTAAGGTATTAATATATTGAGTTCGTTGTTCTGGCTGGGATTGTAAGGGCATAATATCAAAGCTAAATACGCTTTTTAAGGCATGATGTAAATCCGGATCTATTTCTATAAATCTGAGGAATAAATGTACAACACCAGCGAAATAATATAAATTTCCATATTCATCAGTTGGGTTAATACCAGTATTTAATAATGCTTTTTCAGATAAACATAATCCTTGAGCTTTCACAACACCGTTAAGTCCGGGGTAAATAATTTCATCTCGGCTAAAGGGCAGTTTATCAACATACAAATTATCCGCTACTGCACCAATTTCTTGTGCTAAATCTAAAGCACGTTTTCGCCAAGCTGTAGCTAGATTTTCTGGAACTCGCAGTAGTTTACGGTGAATTTCGTTCCATAACTCAGCATCTGTTTGGCTTTGTAGTGACGAATTGCCTAAATATACACTGAGTTCAGCGTCAGTATTAAAAGCTGACCGCAGATGAATGAGTTTTAACTCTTGTGGGGAGGATATAACGGCAATGGTATCTTCTGGAGTAGAGTCTGGTGGCGGTTGTAATAAGGTGGAAATTTCTTGTAGTAACTCGTCACATATTTCCGTTCCCGGATCGAGGGGAAATGCTGTGCGGGCTTTATGTAATGTAGCTTCTAGTCCGTACAGACTAAATTTTAGTATTTTGGCTAACTCTGAGTTTTCTATTTCTAATAATTGGCGTAATTGGTGCATGAATATCAAGCAGGATAACGGAGGAACGAACCGCAAAGAGGAAAAAGCAAGGGTTATGGGGTTCTCCTCTGAGGGACTCTCGTAGCAAATGACATGAAAAAATCAGAGTTTAAGTCCTATCATTTTTTCTGTTGATCTCACCCAGAGACGGTCAAAATTTTTGCCCCTGGGGGTGAATTACGGTTAATGTATGCCGCAAAAAGGATCCCGTTCTTTATCAACTTCGTTAGGTTGCAATTCTAATTCAGCAGGATAAACACATCCTTCTTGTTTAAGGCATTCTTGACTGGTAGATGTCCAATAGGGAACTTCACCGGCGTGTATTCTGAGAATACCTTTGTTATCAATGGTTACACAATATTTACAAGGGTAATCTGTGGCGACATCTGGTTTATTCAATGCGCCAATTCGTATCCATTTTTTGGTATTAGTTGTCGGATCTGTTTGATAAATATAAAAGGTGTGTTGACTTGTTTGAGGAAACGGCGGTAAAGGATTACTAACCAAACCGTTTTCTGGGTCTTGTTCACTATTGTGTATATAGTGAAATTTGCGTAGTAATTTACTATCATCTTGATCTACTTCAAACACTAAATGATAAGCATTTGGTTGATCTACAGTTGCAGATTCAATGACATTGACGGCAATATCACCATCATATAATTTTTGATGTGGACGTTCTACTGCAATATTCCACTTCAATTTTCCATCAGTAAATAAAGTTGATGTTTCCGAAGCTGCTAATAATGCTGCACCCACATCAATACCAGGAACGTCAATTAAATAATGGGGATTTCCTTGACAAAGTAAGACGCTAAATTGCAGAGTTTGGTCAATTTCAAACTGGATTTTAATTTTTTTGAGAAACTCTGCTTCCTGCATTCCCAGTTTCTTCATCAGGTTTTTACCATCAAAGCTACCCCAAAGTCGTAAGTCTCCTTCTTCGTAGTCTTGGCGATAAATAATATTAGTTAATTGTATCCCTTGCCATTCTGTACGCACCTTGGCGGCTGTTTCGGAGGGAGAGATTTGATGGAGTTCTTGTCCGGTTTTAAAGATGGGTAAAAGTTCGTTGCTTTGGGTTTTGCGTTTGAAGTTACAAGGCAGATAATAAAATAGATTTTTTACATCTATTTCTAGCTGATTTGCTCCTTTACGTAGCAATTCTTTAGACTCTTCGGGATCAAATCTCAGCCTTCGCAGTTTTTCTGCGTAACAAGCACCGGCTGAAGTGGCTAGTTTAGTGAACTCCAAAACAAAAGTAATTCGCTCTGGGTTCCATACGAAATATGGAGAGTTACTAAATTCTTGGTAGATGTGTCGCTGTACTAAGTCAAGATTACAGGTTTTGCCAGATAAAATCAACCAATCAACTTTATGTGTGTTCCAAGAATCTATGTTCTGGTCTTGAAAACCTAAACGACTTTCCATGAGTCCTTTGGCGATGCCAATACCTTCTTTAATGGTGGAAGAAGCGGCTCGTTCAAATTGCTGGTTGTCTAGTATAATGGAGATATTATCAGGATTTCTGACTTGGAATTTAATTCCACTTTGACTTAAAATTTCAGAAATTTGTCGTTCAGAAAGTGCAAAAGTTAGGACAGGATTATCTGCTGGTGGTTTTTGCCCTAGTTTGAGTTTAGCTGCTTCGGCATGATCCCAGAGAGTATAAAAAGTTTGTAGGCGTTGGGGTGCTTGTTGCCATCGGCTAGGTATTACTTTTTCCGCAGTATCTAGGGCATCTTTGTAAGCAGCATCACCGTCTGGGTTTTCTTTATCTACACATTTTAATAAACTGCCACTTTTGAATTTTCCTTCTTCCAGAAAACGCTCGTTTAACTCAGAGGTAATTAAATCTTCTAGCTTTTCGCTATCAAGATCACCTGTGGTTACTGCTGTTAATAAAAAGTCAGCGATCGCCACTTTCAATAATCGAAATAATCGCAGGGTAATTAATTCGCCGCCTAATTGTAAATGTCCGGAAGAACCTAATAGTTTGGGCGTCAGTTTATAATAACGTCCCCCTAAACCTCTGTCTTCATGTACAGCAAAGAACGGGGTTCTATCTTCTAAAGTTAGTTCAATTAAGGCTAAGTCCGTGGTTCCCCCGCCGATATCTAAGACCAGAACATTTTGTGACCATTTATTATCTACTTGGCGACAACGGGTTTTAAATGACTCAATACCAATGTTGAGATTACCGCCAAATTCTCTCCACAGAAAAAATATTGCCACTGAGACGGCTTCATCATAAGCAGTTTGTACGTCATCAATACCCAATTGTTCGACTAATTCCTTCACTTCCTTACGCACTAATGGCGGGGCGACGGTGGGGTAGGTAACAACGGCTGTGAGAAAATCTCCCTCAGAAAACCTGCGTCTAGCGCGTTGGCGGTAATCTTCAGTTAGCTCAATTAAATGCGCCCAAGCTGCTTGGATGAGTTCGTTAACATTAATTATTTCTGATTGACCATCCAACATTACGGGGAAAGAACGATCCTGACCAAAATAGCGCTTGGGTGAATGGTGAAATCTGCTGATAATTTCCTTTAAAGAAACACTTGTACCGTGAGCAATGGCTTTTTTTCTGTTGTCCCTGGCCTCCCTACCCATGCGTAATTGGAAATCTGTCAAGCTAGCAATTTCCAATTCGCTGGGAATTTCTGTATCAAGCCGATTAATATCTAAGATAACTGGAATTAAATTTTGCGATTCTAAGGTAGGTACACGGAAAACTTCATGGTAGATTTGGTAAAGTTTTTTGCTAGCAGCCCGCCGGAATTTGTCGCTGTTACCTAGACATAATTCCACTTGGCGAATTGCTTCTAAAAATCGTTCTTTTTGATCACTTTGAAAGACTTCTCCCAAACAATGGGGTTCAATTTCTAGGTTTTTGCTAATGTCAGCAATGAATTTTTCCCAGTCATGAGCATTGACATCAGGTAAAGCCAGTGATGTGGGAGAACTTAACCATTCTCCCATACGTTGGCGCAACCGTATTTCTTGTTCTTTAGGTAAAATTTCAGCAATTGGTACTTCAATGGGGTCGAAGAGAGTAACTGTAGAATTGGATGTGCCAAAATCTAGTGCAAACCATCCCGGAAATCTTTTCTGTGGTTTTTTGCTACTTTTTTTGGAGATATATTTCTCAATTTCTACAGGGCTATTGATAACATCAGTATCAATTATTTCATCGTCAAAAATCATTGGTGACCACAGATAGCATGAAGCGCTAGTCTGTCTAGGTTCAGATAGTAATGGGTCTCCTAAAGGATCAGAATCAAAGTACTCAACAATAACTTCTAATGTACAGTTAATTGGTTCGATTAAAGGACGCTCTAATTTACAAGGATATTGCTCTAATTGACCGATTTGGGAAATTTTAGGAGTTACAGAATCAAATGGTTTATATGCTTTTTTGATTTGTACTGCTAATTCCTCTGGTGTGCCGGTAACAATACAATTAATTCTGGCAATGTGAGGTACATTATCCCCAGATGCTACAAGTTGGATACTTGGTAATTCCAAGTATTCGTTTTCTTTGACACGCACTTGGAAGTTAGGTGCAAGGCGAATTTCTACAGGCATTTATTTCTCCTTATATTAATGATTCAATTAGGAAATTGGTCAGCCATCGCTGAGTTAAAATACTGCCACTATGAAAAATATCTCAAACGATATTTTAAAATTACTATGCAAAATAAAAAATTCTTAACTTCCTGTACAAGAAAGCAGGGAATTTTTTAAGCTGTAAAATTCCCCTCTGCATAGGAAGTTGTGGCAACATTTGAGAGAATTTGTAACCAAGTAGGAATGGGAACTTTAGCTGAAGAATCTCCAGCCGCAAGATGTCTGAGTAAAGCTTCTTTTTTAGAAAGATTTTGCAGAGTTGGAATAATTTGATCTAAAATACCTTCTAATTCAGCATTTACCTGCTGATTAATTTCGCTAACATATTGCACCAGATGAAGACTAGTACAAGCAGTTATTTCATCGCGCAATCGCAATACAAAAAGTTGATGATTACCTGTTTTTGGTAAATCTTGACTTTTTTCAGGTGACCAATCAAAGATTTGACCAATATTGTGTTTTTCGTCTTTACGCGCTAAGGGAAACATATTTTCTGGTGAAATGGATTGTTCTTTGCTGTTAATTTCCAAGATAATTGCTTCTTTCCATTTATTAGGATCACATCCTAGTAGCAATTTGTAAAAGATATCAGCTTCTTCTACACCAAACTTCGTTTCGATTTCTTGTTCCATTGCTGGATGTAGATTTGCCTGTAAGTAATCACGTTCTGGGGCTATGTGATGGCACAATTGACTTAATAAATCTGCCACTGCTTGATGAATGCGATCGCGGGCAAAATTTTCTAATTCCTTGACAGTTTTGGCAAAAGCTGGATAAAAATCTTCGCTCTTGGTTGGTAGGGTGCTGTTAACTCTATTTCCTCTGTCAAATAATTTACCGGCTGCACCTTTAAATTCTGCAATAGTGATATTACCATTGTTGGCTTTGTTAAATAGTAAAGTCCACTCATTCCAATTTAGGATTTTAAATGTGAGTTCGTCTTTGACTACATCGCTAACTACATATCCGCGGCGATCTTTGAGTGGTTCTTTGCCTAAACTTTTTTGAAAATTGCGATAGGTTTTATCTAAATTCTCTATAGCAGCCCGCAACTCAATTAAATTCTGAGGCTCTGCGGTGGGAATACCTTGGTCATGAATTTCAGAAATAATGTTTTTGAGGTGTTGTTGATGTTGAAGTAAATTATCGACGGATCTGCCAGTGTCTTGATACAGTTGTGTGAGTCCATGACTGATAACATGATTTTGAATTAATTCCCGCAGTTTGGCAATGCCACCGTCTTGAGCAAAGTAACTGAGTTGTCTGCCTAAATGACTACGGGGATCTGATTCCAGCAGACGTGTGCTTAATAGTTGCCACTTTTGTTGCAACCGCCTAGACCGTTCTAGGTAATCAGGATAATCTAGGTTGGCTAAAAATTCTGGTGAACCTGCTTTGAAGCTACTAGAACGTTTTGCTAACTCAGCCAGCCCTAGTAGTGGGGATAATAAAACAATCCGCTCTGGTTGGGTTGTGAATGCACTAGCAGCATCAATTGTAGTTTGTAAAACTTTTAATTTGCGGAAAACTTCATCTTCGTCTAAAGGTGGAATAGTGGCGATTAATTGATCAAGTTCTCTTTCACAACCTTCACTATCTAAAGGTAGCTGATCAAAACGACCCACCCCTACTAAAATTAAATCTTTTAGGTCTTGTCCTGGGCGCTGCTGCTGCATCATTGTGAAAATTTTATTGGCGCGGTCGCTACCAGGAGTTTTACCATTTAACAATATTAAAATTGTCTGTACTTCTGCCAATTCCCGCAGTGATAAAAAGGTATCCCTAGCACCGGAATTACTGGCTCCTAATCCTGGAAAATCCAAAAGAATAAATTCTGAAGCTCCGGTAAAATCCCAAATTTCTCGTGATATTTTTACTTGAATATCAACACGACGAATCAGGGGGAAAGTGTTTTGCAATAGCTTAGTAGGTAGCCTCTGGGGTGGACTAGGTAATCGAATATGAGATGGAGGTAAATCCTCAAACCGGAGAGTTTGGATAGCCATGGGCTGTTCAGCGAGCTGTAGCCCCTCACGGGCGGTAACGCCATCAATTTGGTAGCTTCCACCACACATTGCTTCCCCATAGGCTTGATAAGCGCGAATAAATAAGACTAACTCTCGTAGTAAATAACGTAATTCCAAGTTTTTAGTATTATTCCATGTGTCCTCACACCAATTAATAATATCTTTAATATCTTTGCCAGTGTTTAATGTTGACGGAGGTATAGATGGAAGTCCAGCGGCCTTACTTTGCCGATTTGCTTCCTGCAACATGAATTGTAGACAGTCATTGACTCCTTGATGAGAAAGATACTCTACCGTAAAATTATTTGCCTGAGTTGTCACAAAACCTGGCTGTGGGACAATATGAATAGCTGTGACATTACCTGTAGTTGGGTTCTCACTAATTGGCAAGGCATCAGCATATCCAATTAAGCTTCCTAAAAGTAAAGTTTTTCCGCTACTAAATTCTCCCATCACCCCAATTTTGACTGGAGATGTGGCAAGTTCTACAGTTTTCTCAGCAGCTTCCCGGATGCGAACTAAACAATCATCCAAGCTAGTGGGTATCCAATCTTCTTGTTTAGAGGGGTACTGGGGTACTGAGTCTAGTTTTTCAAGTATAAATTCACCGTATTTTTTGAAACGATCTAATTGTTCTAATTCCATAAAAATTATTTTCCTTGAGCATGAATTTCTGTGAGTCTTATAACATAAAAAAAATCTAAATAGCAGATGTTGGTACAAATTGTTTTTATCACATTTTGCATCAGCACTAGACTATTTATTACTGTGGATAGATTTAACTATACTGATTTATACAATTCTTAACCGGATGGTGACAAATAAAAATTTAAAAATTAAAGATAAAGATTATTGGTTTTGAGTATCATTTATTTCTTTGTTTTTATTGAAAAACTCCGTGAATTTCATATGGTGATACTTTATCATGCTGAAGTTGATCGGGGAAGTTGAAAAATCAATTATCTAAAAATGTAGGGTGGGTTAGGAATATAGTAGTGTCATGTCCGCATGAATACTGAAAATAAAATATACTTTATATTTTTATAACTTGATTTAAATGGAGTGAAGCCGAACAAATCCATTGGAATGTGGTTTTGGATCCATGGATTTGCTTATAAATAAATTATTTAAGGTTTCTGAATATAGGTAGAAGATACACCCTTAAGCCGCAAGTAACGCTCTTTGTTTTTGTGTTTTATAATATAAGGTCATGACGAAATTAATTTCATCTTTCTTTCGGCTCATGTTAGTATATTAATTTTTGCGCTAACAGCTTTAATTTTGATTAGCATTGATTGAGTTGAATTTGTATATTAATAACTGGCTATTTTGTGAAAATTTAAATTTATTTACTTGCCAAATTTGAGGCATGCATTGATGAGAAATATGGTTATGTGACATTTGATGTTGTTTGTTAGGCAAATGAGGGAAAAAAAGTAAAATCCAAGGTATTTCCAGTCCTGGAAATACCTCAGATTTCCAACCTGACCACACTTATAGTTTTAATAGAAAATTTGGGAAAATTCTCAATTTCAATGGACATAAATATGTGAATTGTGTCTAAAAAATTTTGGTGGGTATGACTATATTTATGCTATGTCAATGTCAATTTGAATGTAGATGTATTGAAGAAAATTTTAAGATTGCTGCCCAGAGAAAATAGCTTTATTTTTTATAAAGTTATCATCTGTTAGATAGATAATTAAAGAGATATAATTTAATGATTTATGTCTAAAGTTGTGGTTTTTATAGCTTGATTTTCTCTTGGGAATAGAGAAAAATATAAAAACATCATGATACAACATGATTGTAGCCAAAAAAAGTGACAGAAAGCCTAGTTAATGCCCGCGCCTGTGGGCATTTTTCATTGATAAAAGCATCCTACTAGTTTTTCATGACTGCAAAATTTCCATATCCTGGTTTTGATCTAAGACTTGAATAATGTTGTTATATTTGTTTTGGATATCTTGGCGGTCTTGTGATTGTGGTAAACTTTTATAGCTACTTTGAATAATCATGTCGGCATGATGCTTGAGAATTTGTTGATATTGGGCATTGTGGGTGTATGTGGCGATTAAGGCGATAGCTTCTAACAAATGAATGGTGATGGCTGAATCAGAGCTGCTGTCTTGGCGAATTTGGTTAAAAGCTTGATGGACTATCTCTTCAAAAGTAAGTGATTTGACAATTACTCTTAATTGGTTGTCATGGTCGTAGCGGTAGGATGAGGGAAACTGTTTTTGTACTAGATGACACAGTGCGGCGGTCAGTCGGTCAATACATTGAATGACTGTGAAGGGATCGTTGATACCAGGAGAAATAGCACGTAGGGCAATTTCCACTAACTGTTGCAGAGGAAATTCCATATCTTGTTGTTCAGTGCGTTCTTTTCCTAAAAGAAATGTTTTTTGCAGTCGGTGGTTAAGTTGGCGATTTAATCCTTCGCCGGGCCAAATTGTTGCTAGTTGACTACCTTTGACAATAAATTTTCCTGGTCGAGATTTGAGGTGGATGAGGAGATTATGTTTATGGGCAAGCTCTAGCAATTTTTTATGATTAATTGCTTGTAAATAACCATGACGATGAGCTTTAATTGGGTAAGCTTGGAGATGAAAATCTGATGGAATGTCTGCTGGTGCTAGTTGACTTGCTGGTGGATTAATACCGATTTTTTCGGGAAATAGTCGGTCAATAGCTTTGTCTAAATCTTTGCCAACACTGTCAATGACGTGTGATGCCTGTATGATGGTTGAGGCGTGATGAATAAAGTAAATTAGTACGGCAATGCTGAGAATTGCTAGGACGAGACCAACTGTGACTGAAAGATGGGGAATAAAGAGGTTGTAGCCTATTCCATAAATAGTACGCAGTACTAGCAAGGAATAAATAAAGGTGGCAATGAATGTTCCCAGGACAATTTGATTACCTGTGTCTCGCATAAAGTTACGCAGCAGTCTTGGCCCGAAATTGGCAGAAGCGAGTTGCAGTGCGACTATTGTAATGGAAAAGGCTGTAGCAGCAACACTCACCATTGAACTGGCGATAGCAGAAAGTACTTCTCTTGCGCCATCGGGTCCGCCTGTGTAAGTCCAACTCCAATTATCAAAAGCAATTGTGCGGTCAAGATTCAACATGACAAATGCTAAAATGACCGCACTGAGGGCTAGGATTCCTGGTAGGAACCAATAACTCGTTTGAAGTGCATCCCACACCTTGGATAATTTGACATTATTCATGATTTATGTCCACTGCTATGGGTATCTACCTTGCTATTGCGGTGTTGCAATTGTGCTAATGGTTGGAGTGAATCGGCAATGCTACGTGGTTGAGGGACTGGTTTGTTACCAGCTGGCCAACCTTCACGCTGACTTGAGCGATCGCCGTCTGTTGCTTCGGTTTGGTCGTGGAATAAAATTTGTCTGGTGGGATATGGTAAATCGATGCCGTTTTCTACATAAAGTTTTTGCTTGATTGCAGAGATGACTTTATCCCGTGTGTCTAAAGCATCTGATCTTCGCGGTGGTTTAATCCACCATCTGGCCCTGATGTTAACACTATTTTCGGCAAGTTCCATTACCAGTACGTCGGGAGGGGGGTGTTTTAAGACGGTATCCACACTATCAATGGCTTGGAGCATTAATTGTTTTGTCCAATTTAGGTCATCGCCGTAGCCAACGGCGACATCGTACTCTAGGCGACGATTGTCGAAGGCTGTATTGACTGTGACTGAATTGGTGAATAGTTCGGAGTTGGGAATGACGATGCGGCGACCGTCGTAAGTTTTGATGGTTGTGGCTCTTGTTTGAATATTTTCTACAGTACCTTCAAAGTTCTTAAAAACAATTTGGTCGTTGATGTGGAAAGGCTCTGTTAGTAGAATTAGGATTCCGGCTAAAAAGTTTTGTAGAATATCGCGAAAAGCAAAACCGACTGCTACTCCACTAATTCCCAGCAATTGGACTAAATCCGATGCTCTGAGTGAGGGAAAGACTATTGTGAGAGATATAAATAAACCTACTAAAACGGTGGTACCTTGTGCTAACCTTCCCAGTACCATTCCTAAATTGCGGGCATAGGTGCGGTGTCTGGTTAAGCGTCTTACTACTCTCTTGATTGATCTACCGAAAATAACAAAGATTGTAAAAACAATTAATCCTAGGGCAATGTTGGGTAGCAGAAGAATGAAGTCGTTAAACATTTTCTGCATTCTGTCCAATAGTGCCGATATCTCTGCATTCATTGAGGTTCCTCACTCATCAGTCGTTGCTGATGATAGCTAAAGCTGAGGGAATTAAATACCTACTCAGGTCTGGATATTGTTGTGCTGGAGGATAGATTTGGTAAGGGGTATTTTTTCATAAGAGGCATAACTTCCTTGTCTACAATACCTCCTTGTCTTCCAAGTCTAGCCCTGACGACAATGTAAAAAACCTACCCTTCTGAGGTGGTTAGGAATAGCAGTGGCCAGGGGTTAAAACCCCTGTGTGAAAGGTAAAGTCGGTTCTAAAGGGCTATAACGGGGTTTTGTGATTTTCTGATGGTTGATAGTTAGATAATTCTTGTATTGCTTCTTGTTTGAGTTGCTCACGAATTGATAATGGGGCGATGAGTTCTCCGTTGGGTCGCCAGTCTCGCAGACGCATTAAAACGTTAATGTCACCAGTGCGTATCCAGCCTATGTAGTAAGCATCACTGGGGGCTTTATTTTGCAATATATCCAAGACTTTTCGCTGTTCGCTGTTGGGCATATTTTTTCGGATTTGTTGGGGTAATTGTGTGTAGGGAATGGCTTTAAAGGTGGGATGGCGAAATGTATTGTCTACATACCTTTTAGCGAAGGCGGGGGGAAAGCGGAGGATGAGAAATTCTCGTTTGAAGTAAAAGTTGAAGCCCCAAGCGGCGTTTAATTCTGTTTGAATTTCAGTTGGTGTGGGGAGGTTGCCTTTTTGCCACATTTGTTTGAGTTCTTTGGGAACATCGGCATCTATCCAAGGAAGGATGTGGAGGTTTTCTGAGGCGATGCGGTCTAGGCGATAGTTGTGCCAAGCTAATTCCCCTTGGGGGTCTATACCATAGGCACTGAGGTATTTGGCACGGCGGAGGTAATGTAGGCAAACGGGATAAACTGTGACTTGGACTTTTACTTCTGTTTTTACCCAGTATTCAAATTGTACTACGCCGCCGGGACTTTTTCGCCACAGTTGTTCTATTTGTTCTTGGTAGTTATCTACTTGGTCTTGGGCTTCTTTGGAGAGGATATAGTCGAGGTGGAGAAATATTCGCTGTTGCGGTTGTTGATGGATTGATAAAGAGGAGTTGTGGGAGAGTTGTTGCCAGAGGTTGTCGAGTATAAGGTTTAAGTTGGGTTGGAGAAAGGCTACTGATTCTAAGACGTGTAGTATTTCCCAGGTTTGGGGTATGGAAAGTTGGGTAAAGTTGGGTTGGGCTGTGGTGATTTCTGGAAGTGTGGGTAGTTGGGATGGGGGTAGACATTGGTATTCTCCTTTACTGATTTTTCGCAGCCATTTGAGATGAGTTAGCTGTTTGAGGTCGTCTCTGATGGAGCGGTGTACTGTGGCAAAGGGTCGTTGTTGTAGTTGTTGCTGTAGGTGTTGGGGGCTGAGTCCGGTGATTTGTAATATTTCTGGTTGCCATTGGGTTTCGGATATGTGCAATCCTGATGTCTGAAGAATTTCTACACAGGTACGATGGCAAATGCAAGAAAAGTCTCTACATTTGGCGGTGATTTCTTGGCTGTCGATTTTTTCGCTGTTGGGGTGTGTTTGGGCAAAGAGGCGATCGCGCAGTTGGGAATAGGTAAAATGCTTGGGAAGAGAATGAGCCCATTGTGTTTCGATGCCATAAAGTTGATTTAATATCCACCAGTGTCTAATGGCGCGGTGTAAGCGGTTGGCAAGTTGTCCGGCTGCTAACCAATGTAGGGTTTGGGGTGTTGGGGAACGAATGGCCTGGGGCATCATGGATGTGGCGGATACTGGGTTTCTGGTGTTGGTCTAGTGGATTATAGATTATCACAATCAATAAACCCTACCCCGCTAGGGAGGAGGAGACATAATTTTGGGATTTTTCCTGTTTGATCATGACTCAGGATTCATTGTGGTAGCCAATGACTGTTTCTGCCTGTTTAAAAGATACTGTGGCGATGGTGTGAAATTTAGTTGATGAAAAATTGCAGTTATGGGGTTATGGAAATAAAGTTCTATACCGAGTCTGAGTAAATAAGGGTTTTTCTGTTGTCGGTATTTCATTGGTCTGGTGTAGGTTTTTGAGTGGGGTATTGGTTATTTTATTTTCCTTGATGCTGGAATACCCTTCTTCCATACGGGTGTAATAATGAATTCGTCCAAAAAAAGCAGATTTTCTTTTATGTCTTTATTGGTAGTACAAAGGCTGCTGATGTACCGCAATGGCATAGTCGCAATGATTGGTGCAGGGATTACCTGCATGATTCTGATTATTGCTCCCCTGGGATTGTTTGCTGTGATTATTTGTACTTTAGGGGTGTTTATTAGCAGTTTAGCCGTTGGGTTGGTGTGGGATGGCTTTGTATTCGGTTTGTTAGGTGAGAATTACCCTGATGGGATGTCAGCGCGTCAGGAGCGGAAGCACATCGATGCTGCATCTTTAAATGATTTAGATTTGCCAACGTTACAACAAAGGAGGCAACGCTAATGGCGGAACGGGCATTGAGTTTACAATTAAGTGAACCTCTGATTTGGCATGGGTGGAAATACCAATTTTTGTTGATTTCGTTGACGAAAAGCGATCGCGTGATCAAACCAACAGATTTGAGAAATTTAGAATTTCCATCTGGTATTGATATTAGCGGTGGTGTGGTGATTTCTGGACGTGCTCCTATTTGGTTGTATGCTTATCTGACCCACGAACTACATCCCAATGCTTGGGTAGCTTGTTATGATCCTCGCTTATCTGGTGCTGTGGTTGTGGCTACTCACGCTCATTTCTTTCGCATTGGTGATGTAATTCCTATAGAACCTCCCAATGGTCGCCAGAGGGAATTATGTCCGGCCCTAATGGTTGTGGGTCCACCGGATAGCGGTAAAAGTGTACTTTCTCATGCTTTGTTTCAGGCTTTGTTAGCAGAAAATCCTGATATATATTTGCAACGCGCTCACTGGGATGGTGAGGGTAACTATCTTTTAGAACTAGATGCAGATACGAGTGAAAAAGAGATTGAAGCTTTTAAGCACCGCGATCGCGGTGTTTTAACTGAAGAATTTTTTCTTTACCATTCTCAAGGTATCCTGAAATTACGACGACAAAAGTCTCTGGTGATTGTGGATGTAGGGGGAATGGTACAGCCAGAAAAGTTACCAATTTTAGAAGCTTGTAGCCATTATTTAATTATTAGTTCCAAGGCGGAAGCTATTGACAGTTGGCATGAATTTTGTGGCGATCGCGGTAATTTAAAACCTATTGCGGTGATTAATAGTGTTCTGAGTACGACGGAAATAATTCATCAGCAGCAACCTTATTTAGAGATGACGGTGGGCCCGTGGATACGTGGTAAAGCTCCAACTGTACCTCAAGTTTTGTTAAGACGGGTGAGAGGATTAATCTCTCCTATTCAGTAAATATTTTGGGTAAATTGCTGTATTTTTTACTATTATCTATAGTATTTTGCAGCAAATAATGATTAGTTTAGATGGTTGTTTGTGAAGAATTATTTAAATAATTTAAAAACCTATGCCAGAAGTTACTTGATATGAAGAACAGTACTTGGATGACAACGGCGATGGCTTGGTGTTTAGCCTGGGGTAATGAGAAAACACCTCAATTTGATTTGGCAGTTTTACGCCAAATGCAAGAGGCTTTAAATCAAGGTCAAGAGGTACCAGGAGAAGTAAAGGAATTAGTTAGACAGGTACAAGAGTTAGAAGGTTTACTATTTCCGCAAAAAGTTGAAGAACTGAAGCAGTTAACAGAGAAATTTCCCCAACTGTGGAACTCTAAAATCGGTTTAGTTTATGGTGGTGCAACGAAGATTAAACAATATGTGTTTGAGGCTTCTAAGCTTCCAGATATCCGGGGTGCTTCGGCTTTATTGGACAGAATTAATTTAATTGATTTACCTGCATTTTTTGGGGGTGAAAATCATCCAGACTATGAGCAGTGTCAACGGGCTCAAGATTACTGTCAAGAGGTTAGAGAAAATTGGTTAAATCAACCAGACAATTTTCCTCAGCTTTCTGAGGCGCTTATTCCAGAGTTAATTATTTATTCTACAGGTGGAAACATTTTAGCATTTTGTCCTCCTGGTTTTGTGGATGATTTAGCCAATGCTATTGAAAAACGTTATACTCAGGAAACTCTAACGGCTAATTCTTGTGCAGTTGGTGGTAAATTTAAGTTATTAGAAATCCCATTTGGGTTGCTACCAAATACTATCACTAAGGACACATTTTGGATGGAAAAATGTGTGGCTGAATGGGATAAAAACCCACTCATCAAAGCTTACTTTGAGCAGCCTAATATGTCACCAAAGGAAGCTTTTCAGGAGCGTAAAACATTTAATGAGTTGGCTGGTAAACTAGCATCTTTATTTAATCAACGGCGTAATGGTAATAGTTTAGTGGGCAAAAATAGACCTTTGCGCTGTTATCCGCCAATGTTTGAAACTCATCCTTATGTAGTAAGAGATGAAAATGATCGCCGATCCGCAGTTATCAAAGCCGAACAACTTCCTAATGAACCTTGGTTTTCTGAGAGTTTGGCTCGTAAGCGTCTTGTTGGACAAATAGCTAAAAAAGATTACAGTTCTACAACCTGGTATGAAAAAGCTGGTTTTGGTTGGAAACCAGGAAAAGCAATTGAAACTTGGGTAAATAAATTTGAGTTTTTTTTGTATCATACGCCACATAAGTATTATGGTAAGATTCCCTCAGAAAAGATTCATCCTGCTCAAGTGAAAGAAGCTATTTCTGTCAGAGAAATTGGTGATGCTAGTATCGTTCCTGGGTTCGTGGCTTATATTTATGCAGATGGTAATAATATGGGTGGCTACATCCAAAAAGAAATTAAAAATCCCAAAGATTACCAAAATTTTAGTCGGGATATTGTGGAGGCTACAGAAAAATCAGTTTATGCGGCTTTAACAAAGCATCTCGCACCCCATAAGTTAAATCCAAATTTGCAAGCTGAAAGAAATAGTGATAAGGAAGTTTGGATTCATCCTTTTGAAATTTTAACTATTGGTGGGGATGATGTGATGTTGATTGTTCCCGCAGATAAAGCATTGGCTATTGCTCAAACCATTGGCGAAGAGTTTGAGAAAATTCTGTTAAGTAAAGGAAAAAGATACAGAACCGATGGGAAGTATAATCCAAAAGCAGTACACAGGTATCAAGTTGAAAAGGAAGTTAGTGGAGAAAATAAATGTGAATTTCCATGTAAATTAAGTATGTCTACCGGGGTATTGATTACGGCTGATGATACACCCATATATTATGCAGAAAGGCTGACGGGACAGCTGTTAAAATCTGCGAAAAAACAAGCGAAGGAATTGAAAAAGAAAGATTACTATGGTGGAACGGTAGATTTTTTAGTGATGAAATCTGTAACTATGATTTCTTCTAATATTAATGACTTTCGTTCTGAGGGATTAACCAAGTTTAGTAGCAAACGGCAAAAACTTAAATTGTATGCAGCACCCTATACTTTATATGAACTAGGGGGACTGTTGAAAACGGCTGAAGCTTTAAAAAACTCAGAATTTCCGCGATCGCAACTTTACCAAATCCGCAGTTTACTAGAACAGGGTAAACAGACAGCTATACTCAATTATCGTTATTTACGAGTGCGATTAAGTGATAAAAAAGCTCAAGACTTGCTGAAGATTGAGTTTGAAGATGCTTGGTGTCAACCTAAAGATCCATCTAATAATGGTAATCTTGCGCCTTGGATGTCTTTAAAGGAAGGGGATAAAGTTACCTATGAAACTATCTGGCGAGAATTGGTAGATTTATATCCTTTTATTACTAAACAGCAGGATGATTCCGCGCTGACAACATCACAGCCACAAACATTACAATCATGATAGATTTACGGATACCCCCAAATAAGGTTAAAACCATTGACCTAACAGCCATTATTGATAGTGCTTTGTGTGTCGGTGCTGGCGGTTCTGATGGTTCTCTTGCAGATAAACCGATAATCCGCAACGCCCAAGGACAATTGATTATCCCTGGTTCTCAAGTTAAAGGTAAACTGCGCCATGAGTGCGAAAAACTGGCTAGGGGGTTGGGATGGCAAATTTTTGAGTCACCAAAAGCTGAAGTGCTTTGTCCCAGTGAAGAACAAGTCAGTGGCCAATTTCGATGTGAGTATCAAGTAAAAGGCTACAAAGGCTATCACTGTTTAATTTCTCAAATCTTCGGTAATCCCATACTTCCGTCGCGAATTGTGGTGGATGATTTGATTTGTCAGCTATCACGGGAGGATTTACCAGAAGTTATCCGTCCCGGTGTGACGATAAATCGCCGTCGTCGGATTGCAGAAGAGAAAAAACTTTATTTTCTGGAAACTTCCCCACCCCATAATCAATTGGAATTTAGGGGAGAAATTCATTTATTACCAGATTGTCCAAAATACGCCGAAGCTTTGATTTTAGCAGGTTTGCGTCATATTCATGCTTTGGGTGGAAGTAAATCGGCTGGGTTGGGTTGGCTGAGTTGGAAAAGTTTATCAACTTTATCAAAAGATGATCAAGGCTGGGAAATGTTGTTACCCAAGGTGAAATATGAAGCAAATTAAATTAGAGATTACAGCTTTATCTCCTTTAGCCATGGCTAGTCAAAAATCCGGTTCTGTTAGTGAGGCTGAGGATTATATTCCTGGTTCTGTGATTCGAGGGGCGATGGCGTCTCAAATATTGCGAATATATGGGATTACAGAGGAAAATTTAGCACCAGATGGTGGGGATTTTCAGGCATTATTTTTAAATGATGAACCTGCGATTTTTCATAATGCTTATCCTGCTGTACCTAAAAGTACTGATGATGTGATGGTTTTACCAGCTACAGCAGTTAGTTCTAAAACAAGTCCAGGCTTTAAACCTAAGGGTAACGGAGTTTTTGATACTTTAATTGACCGTTTTTGTGCAGATGCATACAATTATCTCTTTGACCCTAGCGATCCAAAATCTTTAGCGGAAAAGACAGATACACGAGTTGAACCTTTTGGCGGTTTCTATAGTTGTCACAATGGTGAATATCGCAGTCATTCCGTTAGCCAAAGATTTTTAACAAGAGTAGGTATTAACCGTCAACGTGCTACCTCTCAGGATGGTATACTTTACAGTATTGAAGTTTTAAATGAATTTGTCAAAAGTGGGGAAGATAAAAATTGGCAGCCTGTAGTTTACAGCAGTGTAATTTTAGTTGAGGATGGAAAATTAGCTGAATCTCTGACACATTTTATTAATGAAAATCCGAGGATTTTTCGTTTGGGTGGTGGAAGTTATAGGGGTTTGGGGAAAGTTCACACCCAAGCCACAATTGCGGATGCTACAACGGATGTTAAAAGTCCAATTAAAGCATTTAATGAGAAACTGAAGTCACGTTGGGAACTTTGGTCAGTTTTTGGAGAACCACAGAAAAACCTGTTGGAAAACCGTACCTATTTTACCCTAGACCTCCAAGCTGATGCTATTCTCTCGGAAAATTGGCAACGAACTACAGTCATTTCACCATCAATGTTATGTGAATTTGTCAATTTGGAAGATGAATTTGCACAACTTCCCAATGACACAGCCAAAAAAGATTTTCTCAAATTGGAAGTAGCCTATAGCAGTTACAACTATCGTTCTGGGTGGAATTCAGCTTGGGGATTGATGAAGGATATAGAATTAGTTACTAACCGAGGTGCAGTATATTTATTTAGTACAAATAAACCAGATATATGGATAGATAAGTTAAACAAATTAGAACTGAAAGGAGTGGGCGATCGCACTGCTGAAGGTTTTGGTCAAGTACAGATTTGTAATGAGTTTCATAATGTATTTAGGGAGAATGCAAAATGAGTGACTTTCCGCAACAGCACCAACAACTAAAAATCCAAAAACGTATTCTTCAGTGTGAGGATGATTTAGTTATCTGGATTCAAGATGCTTTAGATAAAACTAATTACGGTGATTTAGAAGAATCTCAATTTCGTAACTTGTTACGTGTAGCTGATACTACTGATAGTGCAGAGGTCATTAAAAATTTTATCCGCTATCAAGTAGGAAGGGATAAAAAATGGGGAAGAGGTAAAGACTCTCTTGCTGAGAAGATTATTTTACATATTGATAATGATATCAAAAAAGCTTCTCAAAAAATTGCTGGCGATTATCAAGCAGAGTATAAGCCGATTTGGTTGGAATTAATTCGCCGCTATTTAGGTTATGGCGCACGTCATTTGAAATATAAACGCGAAGGTGCAGCATAAATAAAAAGTCTTTGACTATACAAAAGAAAATTTTTTTATCAGGGATAAAAGCATGAGAAACACACTTATTTGTACAGTTGGTACAAGTCTTTTCAATAATCTTAACAATGCAGACCAAGCAATTAAGCAAGTATTTCAAGAGAAAAACTGGAATCAACTGTCCCTGTTATTGCTAGGGCAAAAAAATTCAGATCGTATCTGTGGCGCTGAAATTAACTCAATTACGAGCATTTGTCATAAAAATTTGCTCACATCGAAAATCAGATTAATTTTCCTAGTTTCAGATACAGAAGATGGTAAAAATATTGGCAATCTGCTTAAATTGTATTACCAAAATAAAAGTAATCCTTTGCATTTTGAAAAAGTAGATGTGCGTGTACTAGAAGGATTACGTGATAATGATGTTAAGGCGTTTAAGCAGCAAGGTCTCAAAAATCTTGTACGGGAAATTAGTACGGAGGTAAGAAAATTTAGTTCGGAAGCAATTGCTATTAATGCAACTGGTGGCTACAAAGCACAGATATCATTTGCAGGTATGATTGGACAAGCATTAGAAATCCCAGTTTACTACTTGTTTGAAAAGTTTTCTGAAGTTATTGAACTTCCGCCACAACCTGTTGCTTTAGACTTGGCTTTTTGGCTAAATAACTATGTGTTATTTGCACAACTTGAAGATGAGGATTTTATAGAAAAATCAAAATTCGAAGGATATTTAGAAAATCAATATTTAAGTTCCATAATTGATGAGGTACCTGAAGGCGAAACAATTTTGGTGAGTCTTTCTGCAATGGGAGTTTTATTTAATGAACGTTCTAGATTGCAATTTGCTAAACAAGAAACTAGCATTCTGTCTTTAGTCCCTCAAGATGATACTGACCCTGAACGTAAACCCATAAGTTTGAGAGATGACCACGGAAAAGATATTCTTCATAAATTTGCCAAAAAAATTTGTCGTTCTCCGTATGTGAAAAAAGTAGTCAATTCTCTACCATTTAATCCCCGGCGTACTAATCCCATTCTTAATACTACTAAGGATGGACTTGTGGAATTTGTTTTAACTTGGACAGATAAAGGATTTGGTTTATGTATTGAAACAACAGGACGAAACTTAGCAGAAACAAATAGTATAGCTTTGCATTTAAAAGAAAAATTTGCTGAAAATAATTAAATCAATTATGTTTGACACATTCAAAAACCGCCTAGAAATCACAGGTGTACTCACCACAGTTACAGCCTTACGCATCAGCAACGGACGTTCCACAGAACCGATAGGCTCGGATTTACCTGTGATGAAAGATGCTTTAGGACAACCATTAATACCGGGATCTAGCTTTAAAGGTGCATTGCGATCGCGTCTCGAAAGCTTCCTCAGAGGTATAGATTCCAGGTTGGCTGCAAATCCAGCCATTGAGGCGGAATGGTCAATTACAAATGCACGTCTTAATGGTGAAGATGGTATTAAAAAAGAACTGGAAAAAGAACTAGAGAAATATCCAGAGAATGAACGTAGTAAAAGAAGAGATACACTACTAACTGAAAAGATTATCAATGAAAGCGACTTAATTTCTCTTCTGTTTGGTTCACCTTGGATAGCTAGTAAATTTCAAGTGCGGGACTTAACGGTATTACCTGACACTTGGTTTGGACAGTACCAAGAAAGAGACGGTGTGGCCATTGACAGAGACACGGAAACAGCCGCAGATGGTAAATTGTATGACTTTCAAGTAGTTCCGGCTGGGACAGGGTTTGAATTTAAGGCGGTGGTAGAAAACGCTGAGGAATGGGAATTGGGTTTGTTGATGATTGGGTTACATCAATTTGAGATAGAACAGATACCACTGGGAGGTGGGCGATCGCGTGGGTTGGGTGTTGTTAAGCTAGGTATAGGTAATATGCGTTGGATTGATGTCAGTAACAATCCAGAGAAATTACTGACATATCTACAAGAATTAGTCAGTAGCAATCCTGGTGATGACATACCCAGCTATGAAGATGCTCAACAATTTAAGCAGGATTGGACTGAGGCTTTGATTAATCATTTAAGAAACAATATAAATTAGATTTCCACCGCCGAGGTAACGCCAAATTCTTGATAATTCCATGTGACTTTCAATATTTATCTGAATACCATTTAGCCATGCACAAAAGATTTGTTAACCACTGCACTATCGATTTAACCATCATACCTGATGGCCCCATGCTGATTAAATCCGGTAAAGAAGGAGCGGACCCCACAAAGCCAGATATGGAGTTTGTGGAAACCTACCACCCTGGGGGACGTTCTATATATTTACCAGGAAGCAGCTTAAAGGGTGCGATTCGCGCTCATGGGGAACGGATAGTGAGGACTGTGGGTAAAGAGAGCAGAACTAACTCGAGTTTACCTTGGGCTAATGACCCATTAAATGATAAATATGAATATCTGAAGGATAAATCAACCAGCGATATTTATAAACTTTCGTCTTTCACAGACCAAATTTTTGGTAATACTTCTATCGCTAGCAGATTGAGAATAGAAGATGCTTATCCTGATAAATCCGTACCATTAAAACTTGAAGAAAGAAACGGGGTAGCTATTGATAGAGTCTTTGGTTCAGTAGCAGTTGGTCCTTTTAATTATCAAGTCTGTACATCCGGTGAATTTCACACCAAAATACATTTAAAAAACTTTACTTTGGGACAGTTGGGTTTAATTGGGTTGGTATTGCGTGACTTGAATGATGGTTGGTTTGGTTTAGGTTTCGCTAAATCTCGCGGTTTGGGTACTGTACAGGTGAAATTAAATCAAGCTGTGGTGCAATATCCTGGTTGCATTTTGTCGGAAGATAAACAAATTCTGGCTTTAGGTCGTCAAAAGCAATGGCCTCACACTTACCTCTTAGGTGCTGGAGAGTTTTTAGAATCACAAGAAGCACAGTTATATGGTTTCCCCTCGTCAGACCATCAAGATACACCTGTTGCTGCTCAAGAAATGGATTTAGGTTTTGGTGTAGCACTGACTTGGCCAGAAGGTACTGTTCATGATTTATTTGAGCGCGGTGTCAGGTGTTGGAGTCAATTATTGGGTGTAAATAAGTAATTCGTAATTCGTAATTCAGAGGTTTAAACTACGTGGTATGACTTTTGTTGGTGTTAAAAAATATTTATCAGTTACGGATTTGCTAAGTTTAATCAAGAAATTCGCAATTGAACCTAGCTACTATTTTTTGCGTTGGACTCATGAAGTTAGTAAACATTGGGAAGAACGACCTGAAGAAAAACATTTCCCTATGCTGGAGGGACAGATGTTTAATAAACAATGTGAATTGAGATGGAAGCACAAACCGAAGAATGGTTATGAAGTTCTACTTTTGAGTATTGGCGGGGAAGAACCAGATTTTATTAAAATAGGTGAAAGTTGGCAGATACAAGAAAGAGAAGCTCATTTAATTTCTCCGGAAAATAAACGTTTTCCCAAAAGTCTACCTCCCCCAAAAGAAGATATGGCCCAACGATATTTTGTTGATGAAAAAACTGCAACAGTACACTTTGTTGCTCTGACAATTAACCGAAAATAAGCAGTCTAGCTCTCAACCTCTGGGTCTGATGGGCTTCTAGGTGATATAAATCTACATTCAATTAACATGACAAGAACTCCTACCCCACCACCAACAAAACCAGTTTCTAGAGATTCATCTAACTCGGAACTGACACCAAAACCTTACAAACTCATCTCTTTCCCCAAAGAACGTCCCACTTTGCGGCGTCCAGTTGGTCATCATAAATATCTGAGTGATAGCCTCCATGGTACTTTATATCTCACTCTGACAGTGCAAACATCCCTGCACATCTCTACTGGTGTAGTTGCTTTGGGTAGCGATATTAATAGCAAAGTTTCTCTGGTGAAAACAATGGTGCAGGGTGTTGACCAAAAACTGTCAATTCAAGGAAGTTCCTTGAAAGGCTGCATCCGGTGTATATATGAAGGGATTACTAATAGTACCTTGGCAATTGTGACTAAGAAATATAAAGATAACAATAAAATTCCCCAGGAACGCCTACCTTGTGGGAATAAAGAAAAACTTTGTCCAGCTAGTCGGGTTTTTGGGGCGTTAGATTGGCAAGGTTTACTTGATTTCAATGATGCGACCTGTACAGGTATGGATTTTTCCACAGGTTTTATGCCTTCTTTATATCGTCCCAGTCCCGATAAAAATCCGGCGTATTTTATCAACGGTCAAGTGGCAGGACGTAAGTTTTATTATAATACTAACAAGGCCATTGATAAAGGTCAAAATTCTGGAATTGCCGTACAGCAAGCCGGTAGAGAATACAGTTTTATCACGGAATTACACTTTAAGAATTTATTATCTGAAGAATTAGGGACTTTGTTGATTGCTTTAGGACAAGACCCTAAGTATCCCATGGCTTTAAAAGTAGGTGGCGGTAAACCTATTGGCATGGGAACGATGACTGTTAGTATAGATAAAATTACACAATTCCAAGATTTAAAAAGACGTTATTCATCCTATGAACTTAGTTCCTCTGATGAATTAATGGGGGATAATTTAGCTAAGTTTAAACAGAAACATATTCAAGCTGCTCACTCAGGTCTAATTGAGAAAACGCAATTAGAAGAACTCGCTGCTATTTTACGTTACCCTAGCCATCGCCAACCACCAACAGGAATGTATTAATTATGACTATAGCTGATTTAACCTCTGGATCTTTAACAGATAAACAGTGGGAAATTGCCCATGCCATCGCTCAAACCTTGGTAAAAGAAAATACAGATATTAACGAATTAGGAAAAGTGATGGCTTATTTGCGTAGTATTGTTGATGAAACAAATGCTAGTGCAAAGTTGTTTACCTACCTGAAAACCCTTGTCAGAAATGGCAACCAAATTGGACATAGTGGTAAAACTCTGGAATATTACCGCAGTATAGAAACAACTTGTAGTGATTATCTCAAAAGGGTTACTGATGCCACAATTATACTGCAAATATTGGGCTGGGTATGTCGGCTGATGCGTTACTACAAAGACGCTGGTGTACCCATTGGGGAAATTCCTCCGCCTACAGCACTTCCTGTGGAGTCAGCACGTCAGCAAGAAATTGCTAAGGTGGTTGAATCTCAGGATTTCCAGGTAGACCAGATATTAGAGGCGACAGTGACTAAAATCAGTGGAAATAAAGTAACTTACCAGATTTTGGGAACTATTAAGTTAACTGAGAAGGAACCGAGGAAAGCCAGTTTGTTGAAGGAAGGGGAAAGGGTGAAGGTAAAAATCGTGGACTTTAAGGAAGATAGAAGTATAAAAAAAATAAAATTAGTTGAGTAAATTAGATGGTTTTTGGAAGTTTTTCTTGATTTCAGCTTTATAATAGGTAATAGGTCAAATCATGGATGTGCCTTAGAATTAAAAAATTTTCAAACACTCTCTAAATCACTTTATAATCCCTACAAGCTAGGGCGAGGTTTTTTGCCTGTGATTTGTGCTTGAAAAACTGAATGAAATCTAACACTTGTTGCTGTTTATCTGGTGGTAGTTACCATAGGTTTTGTATAACTGCTTGTTCAATGATCATGATTTAACTCACTTGTAATGCTATCCATAGCATAGCGATGTTCCAGTGTTGTGAAGGAATAAGCGATCGCTTTTTGTCGAGGGTTGTGTGGGGTGTTACTTAATTGTCAATGCTGTTGGTATATCTGACAATTGGGTTGTTTCTAGGGTGCTGGGATGGTGACTATATAGGGTGCGATCGCAAAGCCTAGGTGTACAATACTACTTTTTTTCAGTTAGTGTTAAGCCAGGTTTCAACTTTCAAATTAGGGATACGGAAAAATTCCCGGACGTTGTTTGTAACTACTGTTAGATTTAGAGTTATGGCATGGGCAGCGATTAATAAGTCATTCCCACCGATGGGTGTTCCTTGTCGTTCTAAATAAGTACGGATTTCTGCGTAATATTCTTCGACGGGATGGGTAAGGGGTAGTATTTCTATGCTATCCAAAATTACTTCTAGTTTTTCTATCAGTTTGGGGGAATTTTTCTTTCGCGCTCCAAATCTTGACTCACAAGCTACAATAATACTTGTACAAATTTTATCTTCTCCTATTTGTTGAATTTGGGAAAATATTACCCCTCTAGGATTTTTGATAAGTTCAGAAATAATGTTTGTATCTAATAAGTATAAGTAAGTCACTTTTAAAGTTCTATATCATCTAGGGGTAATAGTCCTGCATCTACATCGGCAAAGTCTTCTTCTAGTGGTTCCAGAATGGAAAGTGTTTGCAAGAGGGATTTTTTTTTAATAGGAGAAATGATGGCCAGGGGGATACCATTTTCGGTGATGGTTAGGGTTTCACCTGTTTTTTTAGCTTGGTTAATTAGAGTTTGCAGGGTGGGGGGGAGTTCTGAAAGGGTGATTTGTGTCATGGTGGTTTCTGGGGTGGGAGGATGAGTTTTTGGTGTATATTTTTTATTCTATAGGAATCCGGTTTGATTGCTGAAATTACTCGTAGAGGCAGGGAATAGGTAATAGGGAATAGGGAACAGGAAAAAATGAATAAAATTGTACCGAGTTTTGTTCAGAAATATTAGTCCTATAGCATGGGTATCTATCACTACTGCGCTCATAAAGGAATATCCTTGGGAAAATTTCCCCATATTTCTTGACGGGCTTGAGTAATATCTTTTTCGGTAATTTGAATATCTAAATCACTCTATAATCCCTACAAGCTAGGGCGAGGTTTTTTTGGTCGTGATTTGTGCTTGAGAAACTGAATGAAATCCAACACTTGTTGCTGTTTATCTGGTGGTAGTTACCATAGGTTTTGTATAACTGCTTGTTCAATGGTCATGATTTCACTTGTAATGCTATCCATAGCATGGCGATAGTTCCAGTGTTGTGAAGGAATAAGCGATCGCTTTTCGTTGAGGGTTGTGTATTGTAGCAATACTTACAGCCCATTTTATCTGAGTAAGTACAGAAGGGCGGTCAGGATGCCCACCCCACAAGATTTATGATATTAAGGTTTGTACTTTATTTGCTTGAAAAGTACTGTAAATTGTAAAGATATTTACTTAATAGCCGTTCTCTCTGGTAGTAGTTCTTGACCAAGTTTTTGTAATAGGGGATAGAGTGATACAGCCTGGTTCTTGAGTGTTAATGCAGATTTAGGATCAAGATTCATGCCTACGTGAGCGATATCATTACGTAGTTGAGTCATTTGACTCCAAAGTTTACCAAATTCATCGGCTTGTGCTAAAGCTGCAAATTTATCATCACAACGACTAGGATTAATGGGACGAGGTGATAATCTACCCTTTTCAACAGCATTGTTTATCGCATTTTCCACAGGCGTTCGACTGTTGTGGTTATCAAACATCGATTCATCAAACCGTAGCACCAATACAGAAATTAACCATTCACGCGCTAGGGTTACGGCCTGTACTATTCTATCTCGTTGAAGGTACCACTCAATCATTTGTAGCTGTAACCATAAATTTTCAGCCAACGCTGCTTGATCTTTTGGATCTTTTAGAGCAAATTGTCCATACTCTTTACCAACTCTTTCTGAAAGCAATGAAAAAGGTTTAGCACGTTCAGCAAAGCTTGGTGCTGCTTCTTGTAATATTTTCTCTAACTTAGTAGCTGATTCCATTGTTTCAATTGGTCGAGTTACATTTAAAGCTAAGGAAATATTTTCAATACTTTTAGCTGTTTTTTCCAACTGACCTCTTAATGTTCTACTAGCAGGATTATTAGTTAGTTCCTCACGTGATGGAATAGCATTTTTCAGTAAATCTGCAAGTGCTTGTCCATCTCCTATTTCTACAAAACGTTCGGTTGCTGTCAGCCAATCAAGCATCCCCACAAATTCAGATAAATCAATAACTGGTGCTATTCCATTATTGGAAAATCCTAATTCCCATGCTCCATAGTAAATAGCCTCAATCGTGACATTTTTAGCGGCTTTAAGGTAGGCCGCAAATAAAAATATCAGAAATGGTAAAGAACGTAAACCATGAGTAATATCAAATATTACATGGTCATTTTCATCTACTTTTTCAGTAATCTTTTTAAATGTTTCCCACATTTGTTCTGTGGTTTCACCATTTGGTATTTCAACTGCTTCTATGCGCTTATCTTCTAGTTTTTCTAAAATAGGGAAAGTCTTTTTTTGAGCTTCACTTGTAACACAAACTAACATAGATTCATAATCACAAAACTTTCGTAAAGCTTCTGCAAATACCTCTCCATCATAATTTTTACCTTCAAAACTATATGTAGTTTTCTTGGCTTGAATTCCTAGAAATGTAATAATTCTTTTCATGATTATCTCCTTTATGTATTAACTAATGTCTGTCCCATTGCTAAACGAGTTTTAATACCCGTACCACAAAAGCGCGCATATTGAACCAATAAATTAGCGATATTTGCCAATAGAGGATCAGCACGGCTTAAAACTTGTAACCTGACATCGCCAACAAATCCATTCACAAAACCTTTATGTAGTTGATAACTTCGGGTTTGAATTTTGTGATTTTTAAGGAAAACAGCGTTACTCAGATAAGCAATTAATTCATCGCTTCCTAAATAAACAGGTGCGAAATTATTCCAGCGTTCTAACCAACTGCGGAACATTAAGTTGGGTAACGGTAAAGGTAAATTTAGTCCACCTTGAGCAAAGGCTGTAGGTGTGATAAATTTCAAGTCAAAACTTCTCACTGGATCTGGTTCATTGCCTACTAAGTTTGTATATAATTCTGCATAGCTGGTGATTTCTTCTTCTCCATTGATAATGTTGAATTTTGCACCCAGAAATTCTAGAGTGTCGGCAAGATTTAGATGAGAAATGGCTTTAGCTGAAACTTCGTTTAGTCCACATAGAGATAGTTGGTAAAACTCTTGGGGATGGAAGGTGATAAAATCTCTGGAATTGGAAGAAAAACCGATTATACCTGAGTAGGAAATAGGGGGTATGGTTTCGCTTCCCATTTCTAAACCTAGCTGCTGATGCAGTTGCTTTACTAGTTCTAAGCTATGGGAGCGGGGTAACACTGTTGGTGTGGATACGGTTAATGTCCAGGTGGTGTGAATTAGCATAGGTCTATACAGTGTTGAATTTCACCCATCCAGGAACAAATTTAATTTCGCCATTGCTATTCATGACAGTTCGCCGAGATTTTGGTGCTTCAAAACCTGGTGCTTGAATACCACAAATGTCACGGAGTTCTGCTCTGAGTTGGTCGTCAAAACATAAGCCAACAGTGGTTCCTGTCATTCCACTACCCCAACCTAAGCGTAACATATAGGGACATTTTTCTGGTTTGTAGATATCACGGATATGATTAAAGTCTAGGTTTTTACCAGATGCTTTAGGGTTATTTTCTATTGCGTTCCAATAATCATGCTCATAGTCCCATTGTTCTTGAGTAAAATCTTCGCATATTTTCAGTAGTTCATCTAGATTATTAAAGGGTAATTTCATTCCCTGTTTATGCTGGAACCATGACAGCATTTCTGGATCTAAGGTGAGGGTAAATTCTGTGATGACATTCCGCGCCATTTCAGCATAGATAGAGGCTTTACATTTGGCTAAGTAATCAGGATATCTGCTGGAAACTATGACTTCAGCGACAATGCAAAAATTTGCGGGAATTAATTTACCTGTTCTGCTGGGAACTTTGGTTTCAATTATGGGTTCAGAATCACTGACTTTCAAGCAGCGTAAAAAGTCTGTATTCTGACTGCTACCAGATAATGTTTTACCTTGATAGTTGAGGGTAAAGTTGGAAAATAAACTTTCCATAAATAAATTATCATCACTAAATTTCTGTTTATGTTTGTTACTGAGTTCTCCCAATCTTTCCTTGAGATTATTTTCAATTTCGCTGACCCGATTTTGTGGAGGTATTTGATAACGGTCAGGGTATTTGAGTAAATGATAAGCTATGGCTGTTCTAATTGCACCTTTGATTGAGGAACCAGGGATAAATAAATATCCCATACCGTTGCGAATCATCGGGCGTAAGTCTGTAATCTTATCTTGGGCAAAGTTTTGGCTAATTGCATTTGGGGGAAAAATGGCATTTCCGTCTGTGTCTTTTGCATTCCAGCATTCGTCACCAAAGGCTTGCTGTAAAAGTTTCGTGATGTCTCGACGTTCTTCAATTGCTTGAATATAGTCGTTGAGAAAACTTCCTCCCTTTTTTAATAATCCTTTAGCTAGGGCTTCTTGATTGGGAAGATAAACTTTTTTGGCTGTCTGCACATATTCAAATGGATTTAACATCGATACAGATGAACCAATATGTAAAAGTGGACTGGTTAACTGTATGCGTTTTGATTGGTAAAAGTCAGGTTTTTTGAGTGGAGATTCAGGCGCAATAACCATGATTTTCTTGTTCGTGTACTTTAATTGGTAAACTTAAGCTGATACCACTGCGGTAAATACCGTGTTTTGTGAATTCTTTTGGTCTGACATCTACCAGCTTTCCTTGTGGTGGCGTGGAAAAGACAGAACCTTCACTAAACATTCGTACCGTTTGGCGACGTAGCTGAGTTTGTGCTATCCAACCACCTCTTTCTTGAATTTCGTAACTGGCTTTATTTAAAAAGTCAATTGTTATGGATAAATCCCAAAATAAACTGATGAGGGTGTGGTGAGTTCCTGGATGAAAATTAACTACTTTTTGCCACTTTTCTGGTAATTCTGACCAGTGAGCTTCAAATCTTCCTGCTCCATTGGAACGCTCTCCGCCAATTCCTTCTTCTCCTAAAAGGTGTAGAGATGCTTGGAGTTTATGGGCTAATTTTTCACCTTCTGGAGAAAGTTCTAGAAGAAAGTATAAACCTGCGGGGTTTTCTTGCCAATCAAATTGAACAAAGCCTGTATGATAAATGTTTGTGGCTCTGGTATTTCTATCTATGGCTATTTTGGGGAGTTGTTTAATTTTATAGGCTTTACTGTAGTCAAATGTTCCTGCTGTTGCTAGTTTTCCTTTGGGTTTATCGGGGGTGTAAGTTTCTAATTCCTTGGCATCATCTGTGGTGAATCCTGT
Source organism: Nostoc sp. RI_552 (assembly GCA_016124525.1). Taxonomy (GTDB): domain Bacteria; phylum Cyanobacteriota; class Cyanobacteriia; order Cyanobacteriales; family Nostocaceae; genus Umezakia; species Umezakia ovalisporum. The sequence continues at coordinate 55,281 of WGNO01000007.1, forward strand.
TCCTTGATACCATTTTTGCCAGATTTCTAAAGGTAAATAGTTGAGTTTTTTGTAGGTTTTGAAAAATGCTAAATCTTCCTCTGGGTAGTTGATGGGAAATTTAAGGGGACGGGGAAGATAGTAAATTGTCTCTTTCCCCACTTGTCGATAGATAAATGTAGAACTGATGCGGAAAGGGGGTATAGGTTGGGGTTGTTTATCTGTGGGAAATAGCTGTAATAATTCCTCTACTCCTTGTTTTTTAAACAACCGCGCATAGTTAGTTACCCAGGCGCTAAATAAACTGTCTGAACGGATGCGATCGCTTGTTTGTTCTAGACCTATTCCTACTTCCCCAAAGTGAGCAAGGTTGCGTCCAAAGTTCAATTTTACTAGTTTCCAAACACTCATGATTAATTTCCCTCTGGTAATAATTTTTGTTTGATGTACTCCCGTAAGCTTCTGAAGTTGTCTAACAGTCCTTGGGTGTTGGGAATAGTGTCTAAGGTTTGTAAAGTTGATGTTCCTTGGGGTGCATTGGCAATTCGACGATACTGTTCTAAGCTGCGACAGTTAAACTTAAAGTTCTCAAATTTGACTTTGCCGTAACCTCTAGAACCATGTCCACCCAATGCGTCATCTTCAAGAAAAGCAAGTGCGATGGCTATATTCTGCAAATCTTCAACGTCTTGCTGTGGATTTTCGACGGTATAAATTAACTCAAAATTGAATTTTGAATCTGCTGGTACACGTTCTAACTGTCTGGGGTTGGCGGCTGCTGTTACTCTGTCAATGCCGTTTTCAAATTTCCACTCGGTCATATATAAACCAGTGTCAACTTTTTTCAACTTCTCTGCTGAGTCTTCTGATAAGTGACAGTCACGGATAATTAAGCGACTGGGGGCATTACGTCCACGATTAATTTTGACGCAGTTTTGACCTTGAATTATTTTTGTAGGATTCTTGTCTGAAAATAATCCTTCGTTTGTAGCACTTTCAATGGGCATCCAAAACCCAGAACCGCCAGTGGAGCCAAATAATCGACTAATTTGACAGGTTTTAGCCCCTTCATAGGTAATAAATTGTCCAGCTTCAACTTCAGTAAACCCATCTGCTAAATCATCACTTTCATAGCGCCATGTTCCACTTCCACCTGGGCGATTGAGGGGTTTTTTTAATAATCGTTCTAATGTGGCGCGGAGTTTACCTTTGATGGATGAACCAGGGAGATAAGGATACTTGGTTAAAGGGTCACGAATTACAGGTTTATCTAGTCCACCTATGTCTAAATTTTCGCCACCTCCACCAATATGCAGTCCTGTTTTGGCGATGAGTTGACAAGTGAGAGTTACTTTACCAAGTAGGGGTGTTTGTTCGTATGACACTGGCATAATTATTTTCCACCTTCAGCTTTGTGATAAGCAATAATTGATTCAATAAATTGCACTAAACGCTCAAAATCTTCTTTGGTATTAACTTTATCGATGGCGGCTGATATGACATCACCTAATGGTTTTGCGGCTCTTTGTCTAGCTGCGGCGTATGCAAGTTTAGGTTTGAGCAGCACCACTTCTGTTTCTATTGCTGAAAATTCACCTTTTTCAGTTAGGTCGGCTTTTAACCGATTTACGGCATCTAAAAATTTGCGGACTTGGTTAGTTTCTAATCTTTGTTGTTTAAGATAAGGACCAAAGGCTGCGGACTGGTTAACTAAATCACGAATGGGATATGCTTGTAAACATTGTAAATTATTGATTTTATGAATGATTTCTTTGACAATATTGTTGTTTTGATTCATATTTGCTGGGGTATTTGATTGTTTGGCATGTCCTGGTGAAGAATTAGGTTTTGATGGAATTTGCTTATTCATGCAATTAATTTCCCCTGTTTAATAATTCAATCCAAGTGGCTATGGCGCGAAAATAAGGCCCATTGTACGGATTTTTGAGAGAAGTCCGAAAATCGTTATCTTTCAATATATTGTTGGGTAATCTTGCTAGGGTGTAAGCTATTTTTGGTAAGTGTAAATAATAGCGAGTTCCTAAAGCCTCCTGTGATTTTTTTTCTTGTTTAAACTTTTTTAATGCCTGTTCTTGGATTTGTGCGGCGATGAGGAGGTTACGTACAAAATTCCGGGAATAATTCACCCCTATATGTTGCTGTTCTAATCTGTCAACAAAGGGGTAAACACCGAATAAGTTTGGTGTTTTCTCGGAATGGAGATATTTTTTGACATCACTATCAAGTGTAGTAGAATTTTGTTTTCCTAGCCATTCATCCCATTTGAAAACTTGACCAAATAAGCCTAGGCTGTCTCTACCGTTGGCTTTGGCTGCATCTTCGGCTTCTCCTGAAGATTTTGCAGCTTGATATAAGGGAAATTTAGTATTATCAATGCTGATACCTCCAGAAAGGGTTATATGTTCATTATTACCTGTATAGGTACGAAATGATTGATAAATATCAAAGGCAAATTCTACAATTTCATTCCATGCACCACTAATAAATAAATCATCACCACCTGCATAAATAAATAGTAAATTTAATCGCTGATGGTTTGGTGTTAGTTGTTTAATTTCCTCAGGGATGTTGGTTTTTCTATCTGCTGCCAAACTATTGAGGTAGACTTTAAAGAAATAACTCATTTGCCGAGATAAACCAGCCAGTCTGGTTAGGGTTTGTTTTTCACATAAACCTTTGGCAAATATTTGTCCTAATCGGTCTACATCCATGCGTAGATAACCAACTCTGTCTGCTCCTTTGGCTTCTACAGCCATTTCTTCAGCACGGATAAAACCTATAGGTTCTTTTGAATTTTCAGGGTTTGGGTTACCTTCCTTACCATAGTTCCCTAGTAAGAGGGGAGCAGCATTTTTAAAAGATTTGAATCGATAATGTTCTAAATGCCAATCATTGACTAACAAAACCATGTCAGAATTAGTATCTATTTGTTTCCATTTTTTGAACAAATGATAATGGATATCTCCAGAGGGAAGTTTAAAGGAGATTGTATGTAAGGCGTTGTTAATTTCTTTATTGGTTGAGCGGACAATTGCTTTTACCCCAAACAGTTGACTTCCTAAATCAAACATACTCCGACAAGTTTCACAAGCTGAAACTGAATCTGGTTCTTGGGAATTGAGGGGTTTTAGGGTTTCTACGTCGTCACGATGACAGACGCGACAAGGTTCATGACTATGACTAGGAGTGATAAATTCACTAAATTTATTTTCAGCAAATTTACGAGATTTATATACAGCTAGGTTTTTGGTGGCTTTTGACCAATTTTCAGCAAATTTATCTTTAAGTTCTTTAATGGAAAAGTTTAAACAATCTAAAGCCAGAAAGACTTTACCTTGGAATTCTTTTAAAAGCCATTCGTTAAACTGCTTACGGATTTGGTTGACAATATTTTGATTTTCTGGGGTTGCAGAGGCCAAAATATATAAGTTACCACCACCTGCATAAATTATATTTGTTCTTGGTAACTGGAGTTGATATAATAATTGTTGTACAACTTCTTCTGTAACTAATTCTAGATAAAAACTTCTAGCTCTTAATGACTTAAGTGCTCCTTCAGAAGAAATACTATATATGAATTTTTGAATACCTGATAAGTCACCAGCAATTAAACTAATTTCTTGAGTAGGATTATTTAATAAAGCTACTGCAAGGGCTGCTGTAGTTCTGGCTATGTCTACTAAAGCTACATCAGATTCCCCAAAGCTAAGACATGAGGCAAATTTTTCTAAGATTAGCATCAGTAAAGAGAGGTTTTGCCAGTTATCTTTGATGGAGTTAGCAAGTGCCTCATTAATCTCTACTTTAAAAGCTGTTTGTGCTTCTTCGTCTGGTGCGGAATTTAAGGGATAGGGAATATCAGGATATTCTTTATGGTCATTGTCAATTGCTTTGAGTGGATGGTAATGGGGTTTTGTTGTGTCGTTTCTAGTTTCATCAGATAAGTTTACGCTGTCAAACAGTAAGCTTAATATTCCAACTTGTTGATTTTCTTCCCAACCTACAAGCTTCTGGGCATTTTTGACTGCTGTTTTTTCTGAGTCGTTAAGAGATTCAGGCTCAAAAGGTAGCTGAATATTATGGTGTGCCCATTTAGCTAAGGTTGCGATGGCCTGTTGAAGTACGTGTAATGCAACTTTTTGAGAATTTGTCATCATAAAAACTTTCCATTTAAACTGCAATGGTAGGCGCTTCTTCTGTTAATTCTTTCTAGAGAACCCCACCAACAACTGCGCGAAGGTCTAAACTATTGGAGGACTGTAAATATCCTCTCCTGGTGCAAGGTAATGGATACTGCTGGTTAATACTGAAAAGATAGTATCAATTGTATTTTATTGACCTTGAATGTCACTGTTCAGATTTGCAAGAATATCCGTTCTTTTAGTTTAGCTGTTAATATTTGTACAAAAGATTGAGTTGTTTTACTTAATTGAGTCTCTTGTTTTTGTCCAAAGCACGCAGCCATGTTGCCTCTTTTCAAGGGCTTTCACGCTTCTGGTTGATTTCTTGTAAGGAAGTTTGCCAAAACTCACTTGTAATATTCTGTCTTTTAATTCCATGTTGTAGGTAGTCATGATTTTAAGTGTTGTTATCAATGGTTATATTATACATGGCATTAGAAGAGGCTCCTTCCAAAGAAGCTTGTCTTTGATATGGTGGCGTGATAAGGCTGTGTGTTGTCCGGTTTAGCAATTGACTACAAGGGGACTGAAATTAACTAAAATATTTAACAATATTTGCATAGTAATCGGTAATGCCAAGAGCAGCTAAAGTTACTACTCGTAAAGTCAGGACTAAATCAGAAGTTACTTCTAGCTTTCCCACGTGGGGAAATGATACGGAATTGTTGGGATTGGAGTTTGACCTAGAAGCACTGAACACCAGCTCTGTCTATTCTCAATACACCATAGCTCTCCATGCTTGGTTTCTTGACCAAGTGCGACAATTTGACCCAGACCTTTCTGCTTATCTCCATGATGGTAAGTCAGAAAAGCCTTTCAATATATCAGGTTTAGAAGGTCAACTACTTCCGGCTGGTAAAAAATTACAATTGGAGATAAACCAAACTTTACGGTGGCAAGTTAATGTTTTATCTGCAAGGGTGGTGCAGTTTCTTAAACAGTGGTTAACTGAATTGCCGGAAACTCTAAAATTAAGAGATGCTTCTCTACGGATTAAACAAGTGAGAATTTGTCATCCACCAACAACTTATGCCCAATTGTTGCAACTACCAGCAAAATGCTCTAAAGTTAACCTCAGTTTTATTTCACCAACCAGCTTTCGCCGCAAAAGTCATCATTTCCCCCTTCCTGTACCTGTGAATCTGTTTCATAGCTACCTGCGTCGCTGGAATGATTTTTCGGACTTACCAGTGTTACAAGAGTCTTTTCTGAATTGGATAGACGAAAATGTGATTATTCATGGACACCGTTTGCAATCGGTTAAGGTAGCAGCTGGTAAACAAGGTTCAGTTACGGGTTTTACTGGGGCGATTTGCTGCGGGTTAAGTAAGGCTGGTTTGGCTAATACTGAATTTACTCGGTTGTTTTATGCTTTGGTGAAACTTGCTCCTTACTGTGGAACAGGACATAAAACTACCTTTGGACTGGGACAAACTTGTTTAGATTGGGTGGAACCAGAACCTAGGACACCGACGCAGTTACTAACAAATATTCTGGGAGAACGCATTGAGGAGTTAACTGCAATTTTCACAGCACAACGCAAACGCACAGGGGGCGATCGCACTGATAAAGTAGCGGCTACCTGGGCTACGATTTTAGCACGACGAGAAGCCGGGGAATCTTTGAAGGTGATAGCAGAAGATTTAGAAATGCCTGTTTCTACTGTTAAAACTTACACTAAGTTGGCTAGGCGAGCACTTAAACCAGGAAATTTTTAGTATCGTTCCCCAATATCCAAATCTTTTCTTGCAGAGGATTCTTTTTGCGCTAATATGATAATGATTATCATTAATTTTAGCCATGGTTAGTTTTGGTATGCATTCACAGATTCGCCACGTCTGCGCTGACATCTTAGCCCTGGCTTTGAGCAACGATAAAATTTCACCATTAGACTTAATATGAGCACCTTCACACCATCAGCAGCTGGAGTTTTATCAGAAATTCCCAAGCAAGGAATGCCAGTAAGTATAATTACTGGATTTTTAGGTAGTGGTAAAACCACACTCCTCAATGAGATACTGAAAAACAAACAAGACTTAAAAATTGCCGTCTTAGTCAATGAATTTGGGGATATTGATATTGATAGCCAATTGCTAGTTTCCATAGACGAAGATATGATGGAACTGAGCAATGGTTGTATTTGCTGTACCATCAATGATGGATTAGTGGATGCTGTTTATCGAGTATTAGAAAGAGAAGAAGGTATTGACTATTTGGTAATTGAAACCACTGGTGTGGCTGACCCGTTACCAATTGTTTTAACGTTTTTAGGCACAGAACTCAAAGATTTAACCAACCTCGATGCTATTCTCACTTTGGTAGATGCAGAGGCTTTTGACGCGGAACATTTTCAAAGTGAATCAGCTTTGAAACAGATAACCTATGGTGATATTATTCTCCTGAATAAAGTTGACCTCGTTAATCCAGAAAAACTACAAGCAGTTGAAAGCTACATCTATAAAGTCAAGGCTGGGGCGAAGATTCTACATACCCAATATGCACAAGTGCCATTACCATTGATTTTGGGTACAGCGTTAACACCGAAACAACAGTATGTGTCTATTGTGGAACAAGATGCCCACAAAAAACATCATCATGAACATGAACATCATCACCATCACTCAGACCACTTAGATAATGATGGCTTTGTTTCGATTTCCTTCCAAAGCGATCGCCCGTTTGATGTCCGTAAGTTTGAAACGTTCCTTACTGAAGAAATGCCAGCGGGTGTATTTCGCGCTAAAGGCATACTTTGGTTCAATGATAGTGAATTGCGCCATATTTTCCAACTGAGCGGACCGCGTTATAATTTATACGCTGATGAATGGTATTGTCAACCAAAAAATCAGCTAGTTTTTATCGGCAGAAATTTGGACAGCAATGAAATCAAATGGCAGTTAAAGAAATGTTTGGTATGATGAGAACGTGTAAAGTTATGTTACACTTTTTTAGTCAGAGGTAGTCAAAGCTTAATCATGACGCAAATCTGACAATCGACTAATTCATCAAAACATTCATACAAAACTCAAAAAATGACTCTATCGATTCGTCCCGATCTAACTTCTGCCGATCAGGTACTATCGTCTTTCGTTGCTCAAAAGCGGCCAAAAGTAACAGAAGCAGAAATGATGCAGGCTGTGCGGACTTTATTGATTGGACTAGGTGAAGATCCAGACCGCGAAGGACTAAAAGATACTCCTAAAAGGGTAATGAAAGCCTTGCAGTTTCTCACAAAGGGATACACTGAATCCTTGGACGAACTGCTGAATGGAGCAGTCTTTACAGAAAATGCCAATGAAATGGTGTTAGTTCGGGACATCGATATTTTCAGTTCTTGTGAGCATCATATCCTGCCAATAATTGGCCGCGCTCATGTTGCCTATATACCTAACGGTAAAGTAATCGGTTTATCTAAAATTGCCCGTATTTGTGAAATGTACGCCCGACGTTTACAAGTACAAGAACGTCTCACCACCCAAATTGCTGATGCATTGCAAGGATTGCTCAAACCCCAAGGTGTTGCAGTAGTGGTGGAAGCTACCCACATGTGTATGGTAATGCGCGGTGTGCAAAAACCCGGTTCTTGGACTGTTAGTAGCGCTATGCGCGGAGTTTTTGCAGAAGATTATCGAACTCGTGAAGAATTTATGAATTTAATTCGGCATAATGCTAACTTTCATTAAATCATTATCATAGAGCTAAATCTATTAGCTTGTGCTGTGACTGAACTACCCTCCCCGGGATTCATCCCTGGGGTAGTTCAGCCCACAACGGCCACTAGCAAGTTAATTGATGAGGAAATTTGAACTTGAATGCAGCAAGGACAAATAGCTCTTAAAGGCCAGAATTTCGCTGCAAACGATGGTATTTATGATTAATTACGGTAAATCGGCATTTTTGAATTGACGAATCCGATGATTAAACTGATTTAAATTCCTGATGGACATTTACTTGAATCGTAAGTTTTAATCGGATAATCTGGGCAATCAGGATTGTTTTGAAAGGTAACCTAATGAATAAAAAAACTATACTTAGTTTGCTTTCCACTCCCATGCTAGTTAGTTCAATACTGGCTATGGGAACAATGGTAAATCAAGCACAGGCGGCTGAACTAGAAAAAGAAAACACAAACAATAAGTTCACCTGTATCCGCAATGAACACATAAGGCGTCCGGTGTGCGCTAGAGCTTCTGCATTAGCTCAAATCCCTGAATACCAACCTGGTATCGAGTTTTCTGCTACTGAAAATGAAGTTCCTTTACTAGCCTTTAATATTGAAGAAAGTGATATGGCAGTCAAGTTATTTAACTGTGATTGTCCAGCTTGTATAAATACTTTACGCCAGATGCGTGGCATAACTCCCTTAGTTTATTAGGATATGTAAATAGGGATACCACAAAGTTTGTTTCCCTGGTGGGTTTTCTGGTTCTGAGAATCCCGGTATGTTTAGCCTACCGGGATTTTACTTTGGACTCAGGAAATAAGCACTTGAGTATAAATACTAGCCCAAGTTACCCATTTATGAGATAGTCCCATATGCAATACTTCTCCTTCTTGCTCTTGGTCAGTGATGATTGCTCCTGTTAAGTCTGCACCATCGAGTTCTGCTTCATTGATATTGCAAGCAGTTAAATTTGCCTTCCTGAGATTAGCGTTTCTTAAATTTGCCCCACTCATTTCTGCTTGACTGAGGTTTGCACCTACTAGGTTGGCAATTTCTAAATTTGCACTTCGTAAATCTGCGCCACTTAAGTTGCACTTTTCTGAGTTGACCCTAATCAAGTCAGCGCCAATCAAGTTGACCTCACTTAAATTTGCACCTTTTAATTGTGCTCCACTCAGGTCAGCATCAGTGAGATTTGCTCGGCTAAAGTTACATCCACTGAAATTAGCTTGAGTCAGATTAGCTCCACTGAAGTCAGCTTCAGTAAAATTAGCACCACTTAAATTAGCACCAGAAAGATTGACTTGATGTAAATTCACTTTATTAAATGTGCGTTCTCCTGCTGCATAAAGATTGAGAATTTTTTGACTATCCATGTTGTCACCTCCCAATGTCTACAGGTCACTAAGTTGAGTTATAAATTACACTCTACCCAAACCACACCAAAGACAATTTTTTGAGTTGCCAGCAACTGAATTTTTGGGCAAACTTGTTACTTAATTGTGCTATAATTAGAGGCTATTTTAAAAAAACCTTAATAGAAATATACTTATTAACTCAATGGCTGATTTCACATCTACCCTATCTGAAGCAGCGGCTGCATATTGCCGAAAAGGGGGGGTACTTCCCACTGGTGAAACAATGGTAAATGCCTTGTTACAAGCCGAAAAAGCTTCCCAGCAGCAAGGGCTGAGTTATCCATTGGAATCACTGGTGGGTAAATGGCAACTTTGCTTTGCAACTGGGACTAAAAAAGCGAGGAAACGAGCTGGAACTCTGTTGGGGAAGGGTTTGTATCTGCCAAAATTTCTAGCTGTCCATATTTCTTTTAGTGGGACTTTAGAGCAGGATTCAGGTAAAGGTGAGATCGGGAATCAGGTACAATTGGGGCCAGTTTTGTTGCAGCTGACGGGGCCAGCAAAATATTTAGGTAAGAAAAATTTATTGGCGTTTGACTTTAACTACATGGTTTTGCGCCTGTTTGGTTCTATGGTTTACAACAAGTCGATTCGCTCTGGTGAAGGTCAAACTCACAATTTCTATGACGAGCCCATAGCTAAATTACCTTTCTTTGTTTTCTTTTTAGTGACGGAAGATTTAATTGCGGCTCGTGGTCGTGGGGGTGGGTTAGCACTTTGGATTCGTGAGCAGTAAGGAACTACAGTTGAACATGGATAAACACACATAAATAGCAATAAGTCGGTATTTACGCTTTTTTTGTTGGTTAAATCAGTTTTGAGATTCAACCCCCACTCTTGTATCTATAGATGTATTTTTTTGTTTCAATTCTATTTACTTTTTATCTCTAAAGAGAGAAAATAACGATTAACTCAATTTTGGGAAACCTCCAAAGGGTTGATTCCCAAAGATAACTTGCCAATTCATCGCAGAGTTTAACCGGGGTCAGATGACGCAAGCTTTTAATCAAGTCCAAGAGTGGGAACAAAGGCGTGAGGAAGCCAGCCGCTACTACAAGCAGGGCCAGTTTCAAAAATATCTGAATTTTGCTAGTGAGAATTTGCATTTAGCTAGAGCAATTCCAGATCGAGCTAGGGAAGGCCATACATTGAATGATATTGGTTTAGCTCATCTGAGTTGTGGCCAACCTTTACAAGCATTAGAGTGTTTTCAGCAAGCTCGTTTGGTAGCTATGGAACTTGGTAACAGGCGATCTGAGGCCATCGCTCTGAGCAATCTGGGTTCTACCTACAGTCGTCTGGGGCGATTGTTACGGTCGCTGGAGTATTTTGATCAAGCATTACGAATTTTCAGAGATTTGCAAGATACTCAAGGAGAAGTTTCTAGTCTTAATGATGTAGCAATAATTTATACAAAGTTGGGGCAACCAAAGCGATCGCTGTTGCTACAGTACCAAATTTTGGCCATCCGTCGAGCACTAGGAGATTTTTCTGGTGAAGCAACTACCCTCAACGGTATTGGTTATGCTTATAGTATTTTAGGTCAGTATGAGCAAGCTTTAGAATTTTTGCAAGCAGCGCTGCCGATTCAACGCGCTGTCAAGAATATCATGGCTGAAGCAACTACTTTAAATAATATTGCTTCTGTGTATGGTGATTTAGGACAACCTAAAAAAGCATTGTTACTTTACTATCAAGTTTTATTGACACGTCGCGCAATAAATGATCGCGCTGGTGAAGGAACAACTTTACATAATATTGGTTTTACCTACAATCTGCTGGGGAATCACCGTCAGGCTTTGAAACACTACCAGGAAGCGATCACGATTTATCAAGAAATTGGTGATTCTATGGGAGAAGTTTCCACGCTGCTGAATATGGGTAATATTTACGCTAGGGGTAAACGGAAAAAGTTAGCCCTATCCTACTACCACGATGCGCGAGTTTTAGCTAAAGCTATTGAGTCTCAGCCACTCTTGAAGAAGATACAGCAATGTATGGATGCTCTGTAAAAAGCTTAGGTGGTTATAGAAGCCTTGTGGAGAGGTTCCACTGAACCCCTCTTCTACATTCTTTACCACCAGGTATTTATTGCACTATTTGAGGCCTTTACTGCGCCAGTAGGGTGCGTCATGGATTGATTCCTGGCCTACCGAAAATAAGGATGTTGCCTTGGGAAACCCCACAACACACCCTACAAAACAGGATTTGGAGTAATTTAATGATTTGTATGTACACTGTGGCTTTAGTTAGGAGAGGGATTGGAGGGGAGGTTTTGTAAAAGCCATTGCTTGATAACTTGAGTGACAAACTGATTACCTTCCAAGTTGAGGTGTATGTGATCTTGATACAAGGTTTTTGGTTGGGGGTGTGCGTTGAGTAATGGTAAACAATCTATATAAGTAATTTGCTGGGTTTTGGTAAAATCAATCAATCTTTGACGGGTTTTAATTTCATAGTTCCGGGGTCCTGGTTCACCAATTTCTCGCAATAAGGGAGTCATCACTAGCAAAAATTGGCTGTTGTTTTCATGACTCAATGCTTGGATTTGGCTAATGGCTTCTAGATTAATTCCCACCATGTCCCCTCTTTCTTTCTGTACGGCTTTGATTTCCGGGATAGTCCGTAGTTTGATAATATACCGTTGCCATACTTCGGCTAATGCTAGGACAGGTTTTTTATCTGGGTAATTGCCATGGCGTCCTACTGGTAAAGAAGTGGGTGCAGTGCCAAATAAATCATCTGTATTAATTAGTAATATGACAATTTGGGCTTTAAAGTTACCATATTTTTGTAAATACGCTAATTCGTTTCTGGGACTCCAAGAGTTGGCTGAAGCATTTAATACTTCTATTTCTGAGTAATTACTAATATTTAATAATTTTAAAGAACGGGTCATGAGACTGGATATTGTATTCTCTTGGTCTGTCCACCAGCCACCATTAGCAATAGAATCTCCGATAATCAGCACTCGCAGGGTAGAAGGTGGGGGTATTGTTTGGATGGGGCCACTTCGCATAGAATATTGATTGATTTCAATGCGATTACCAAACCGTCGGGTGCGCTGGTTAGGGGCCAATAAGTAACCAATCTGCTGGTCGGCAATATAAATGAGTGGATTACCAAAACCAAAGAGCGATCGCAATGTCACTTCAACTATTACACATAACCCTAGGGTTGCCAAAATTATGATTAGTGCTAATTTCACCTGTCAACGCCCTCTGAGCCAACTTGTATTCAGAACCAATTGACTAACATAGTCTAAAGGCTTATGGAAATTAAATATTATCATCTAGCACTTATTAGCTTTTTGCATCGGATGAGGAAAAGGTATGTATATTCATTAATATATTTGTTGCAAAGCTTAAAAAAAATATTATATGTAATTTAGAGTAATCAGCAAATAGAAGGACTACAATCGAAACGGACATATTAGCACTGTAACAAAGGAGGATTACAAAGCTATGTCCGATTTAAATCGAGGAATTATGAAATTTAAAGGTGCAGATTCCCCCAGAGCAGTCACTATCTCTACTGTGCTGCTATTGGGATCGATTGCTGCCCTCATTGTTTGGGCGCTCCAAGCTGCCTATGCGTTAAACTAAGTAATTAGGAACCAAGGAGGACACTTGTAACAACGGTTTCCGCTGGGGCCAAGTGTCCATCAACTACGTCAAGTACGTCAAAAAATTTCCGAAAAACTTGATAATTTTAGATTTGCGGTTTTAGATAAAAAATAAATCTAAAATCAAAAACCCATAATGATAGAAATTTGGGGCGCCTTGGTTATTTTAATTGCTTGTCCCGTTTTGGGCGGGTTACCAATTATTGCTTGGATTACCTACTTCCTTAAAGGCAGGCAATTATCACAAATTGGCACTAAGAACATCAGCGTTTCAGCCGCTTTTTATCATGGCGGCACATGGGTGGGAATTCTGGCTGTTGTATCAGAAGCCTGGAAGGGAATCGGGGCAGTGTTGCTGTCTCGTGTTTTTTTTCCACCAGGATCACCTTGGGAATTAATTGCCCTCATTGCCTTAGTATTAGGTAGATATGGCCTAGGCAGAGGAGCAGGTACAACCAACGTCGTTTGGGGGTTCTTGGTACATGACCCTTTGGTGGCAGTATTTACAGGTTTACTGGCAATTATCAGTTTTACACTTCTACAATCTAGGCAACTGGTAAAGTTTGGGGTTTTATTTGTGTTTCCTTTGTTTGTGATACTTCTGAATGTTGAAAATTTTCCCAAAATAATGGCGGCTATTGTGCTGGCTGGATTGTTGGCCTGGATTTACACAAAAATTCCCGATGATTTGAATTTACCAGCCCAAGAAGTAGATACAGATTCACAAGGAACTTTTGCATATTTACGAGGGTATCGCCCGATTCTTTCTTTAGATGATGAGTTAGATGCGGCTGTAGTCGGACAAAAAGCTGCAACTTTATCTCAAGTTAAGCGCTGGGGCTATCCAGTGCCGAAAGGATGGGTAATTTCTGCGGTTGATGATCCCGAACAGTTGATTGCTGTGCTTCAGCCTTCTGATTTATCTCCCTTAGTAGTCCGTTCCTCGGCTATTGGGGAAGACTCTGAAAAAGCTTCGGCTGCGGGACAGTACACAACAATTTTGAATGTTACTAGCCCAACAGAATTACAAGCAGCCATTGCTCAAGTCCAAGCTTCTTACAATCATCCATCGGCTGTACAATATCGTCGCGATCGCGGGTTACCAGATACAGCAATGGCCGTGCTGGTACAACAACAAATTCAAAGTGTGTATTCTGGTGTTGCTTTCAGTCGTGATCCTATTACTCAGCAAGGCGATGCAATTTTAATTGAAGCTTTACCAGGAAGCCCGATTCAAGTTGTTTCTGGCAAAGTCACACCAGAACAATATCGCGCTTTTGTCATGGAAACAGATAATATTTCCTCTGTGCAAGTAGAAGGAAAAGGACAAGTACCACAAGCATTAATCAAACAAGTAGCATACTTAGTCAGGCGACTGGAAAAACAGTATCACGGCATACCCCAAGATATGGAGTGGACTTATGATAGTCAGAATCTTTGGGTTTTGCAGTCTCGACCCATTACTACCCTATTACCTATCTGGACAAGGAAAATAGCTGCAGAAGTGATTCCTGGGGTGATTCACCCGTTAACTTGGTCAATTAATCGCCCCTTAACTTGTGGAGTGTGGGGAGATATTTTTACTTTGGTTTTGGGGGATCGGGCTGTGGGGTTGGATTTTACTGAAACTGCAACTCTGCATTATTCTAGGGCTTATTTTAACGCCTCATTGTTAGGAGAGATTTTTCTGCGCATGGGCTTACCACGGGAAAGTCTGGAATTTTTAACCAGGGGTGCGAAAATGAGCAAACCGCCTTTAAAATCTACCTTGGCCAATTTGCCTGGATTAATACGGCTGCTGAAGCAGGAACTCAATTTAGAAAAAGACTTTAAACGGGATTATGGTCGAGTTTTTGTTCCCGCTTTGTCACAATTAACAGATGAATTTCCAGAAGCACTCCCAGGGTCACAGCTGTTGGAAAGAGTAGATTTTATTCTGGAATTGCTTCGCAGTGCAACTTATTACAGCATTTTAGCGCCGTTGAGTGTAGCCCTGAGACAGGCAATTTTTCGGGTGAAAGATGGGGAAATTGATAACAGTATTACCCCAGAAGTATCAGCATTGCGATGGCTAAGTGCTTTAGCTACAGATGCAAAAGAAATATTAGGTGAGTGTGAACCGGATCAAGTATTTGAGCAATTAGCACAAACTCCAGAGGGAAATAAAATTGTTCATGAATTTAACGAATTATTGCAAGATTACGGTTACTTAAGTGATGTGGGGACAAATATTGCTGTTCCTACCTGGAAAGAAAAACCTGAACCCATCAGGGAGTTGTTTGTGCAGTTATTGCACAACCGATCTGAAACAGAAGGTGTAGATTCTATCAATCGGGTTCCATCAGCAAAGCGCAAACGAGGGATGGTGCAGCGTCGGGTAGATATTAAAGGACGAGTTACAGAATTGTATTCTCGTTTATTGGCTGAATTGCGGTGGCGATTTGTAGCTTTAGAGCAAATTTGCCTAAAATCAGGCTTGCTCCAACAAACTGGAGATATCTTTTTTCTGGAATTAGATGAAGTAAGGCGTTTAGTAGTTGGTGATGATTTTGAACTGAGGGCACATTTGTCTGAGATAGTGCAATTGAGGCGATCACAATTCGATGAAGATAGTCAGTTCAATCAAATTCCTCTGCTAGTTTACGGCAATACACCACCCCATCCTTTATCACCCTCGTCTGTTTACTCAGATCAGGTATTACAGGGTATTCCCGCTAGTCACGGTCAAGCCGAAGGAAGAATCAAAGTGCTAAGAAATTTACAAGATTTACCAGAAATCAACCGCGAGACAATTTTGGTTGTACCTTACACAGATTCCGGGTGGGCTCCTCTGTTAGTTAGGGCTGGCGGCTTAATTGCTGAAGCTGGTGGACGACTTTCTCACGGTGCTATAGTGGCTCGTGAGTACGGTATTCCTGCCATTATGGATGTTCAAAATGCAACTTGGATATTACAGGATGGCCAAAGAGTACGGATGGATGGATCTAGGGGAATTGTGGAATTATGTAATGACTTAAGACCGGATTAATTTTCCACTATGAACCAGGGAATAAATTCCCTGGCTCATAGTGGAAGTCCGTTAAAGAGCTATTTTCATAAAGCTAAAGTTTTGCATGAGTTAAAAAAGCAAGAAATTAATACTGATCTAGCTGCCAATGAGGATTAATTAAACTTGTGAGAATATGATCTTCCCATTTGCCATTAATTAATAAATAATCTCTAGCATATCCTTCCACAACAAAACCAACTCTTTTTAAGACATTAGCACTGCGGCGATTATGGGGCATATAGTTAGCCATGATACGATGAAAATTTAATTCTTGAAATACATAATCTGTTGCAGCTTTTAAGGCTTCTGTCATATACCCTTTCCCCTGCTCCCATTCCGCGAGACTATATCCCACATAGCAAAAATGGGCTGATCCTCGAATAAAGTTGGTAAAATTTATAGTTCCAATAATTTTAGTTGAGTTTTTCTGCGGAAAAATAAACATTTTTAATGATTGATCATGGATGAATTCCAACACATTATTTTCGATTTGATATTGCCAATATTCTTCTGTAAACAAATGCTCAAATAAAACAGGGTAAAAGGGAGTAAAATAATTTTTGTTTTCATTGAAATATTTCAGTATTTGTGGAATATCTTTTTTAATAGCAATTCTTAATGTCAGGCGATGGCTGTTGATGAGTGGTAGTTCTGAGTTCATAAAACCCTTGATTAACTTAACGTTTTTATTTGTAGGTTTACAATTTTTAACTTTTATAATGGCTAATTTATGATGCTGATTTTTCTCAAAAGATCATAAATTGAATCATTCTTGCTGTATCATCGTAATACTTGAAAAAGCTCAGATGATTAATAGGTGAGGTCAAGTCATTAGTTGCAAATATTATTGTGATTATTTTGACAATTAATCTGCCAGATACCCAAAATCTTGGTAAGCTGATTTTTAATATTTACAGCATTAAGATTGAAATTCTTCAATCCCAAAGCTGTATTTTGCGAGATCCAACAGAAAATCGCTCAAGGGCGATGCAGTCTATTAAGAAGGATAGTGATGTAGGTGGGAATACGCTACGATTGGCAAAAAGCAGAGATTCAGGCGATATACAACACGCCATTCCTAGAGCTGATTTATCAAGCTGCTAACGTGCATCGCCAATATCATGACCCAAGAAAAATACAAGTTTGTAAGCTGATCTCAATTAAAACAGGTGGTTGTCCAGAAGATTGTAGTTACTGCGCCCAATCTTCCCGCTACAAAACCGAGGTAAAGCCCCAAGGACTTCTAGAAAAGGAAACAGTCCTTGATATAGCCGAGAAAGCCAAAGCATCGGGAGTAAGTCGGGTTTGCATGGGTGCAGCTTGGCGGGAGGTGCGGGACAATTATCAATTTGAGACGGTTCTGGAAATGGTCAAAGAAGTGACGGAGATGGGTTTAGAAGTTTGCTGTACTCTGGGGATGTTGACAACGGACCAAGCGAAACGCCTAGAAGCAGCTGGACTATATGCTTATAACCATAACTTGGATACATCCCAGGAGTACTATAATACCATTATTACTACGAGAACTTATGGCCATCGACTGAAGACAATTGATCATGTCCGCCAGACTAATGTAACTGTCTGTTCTGGGGGTATTCTGGGATTAGGCGAAAGTTTGGATGACCGTGTAGGAATGTTACAGACTCTGGCGAATTTACATCCTCATCCAGAGTCAGTACCAATTAACATTCTATCCCAAGTTGCCGGTACACCCCTAGAAAATCAACCAGATGTGCCCATTTGGGATGTAGTACGCATGATAGCCACAGCCAGAATTATTATGCCTAGTTCTGATGTGCGTCTTAGTGCTGGTAGGGCGAGACTTTCTCAAGTAGAACAAGCGTTATGCTTTATGGCTGGGGCAAATTCGATCTTTTCCAGCGACGACAATAAAATGCTCACAGTTACTACTCCCTGTCCAGATTACGACGCTGATAGAGAAATGCTAAATTTACTGGGTTTAGAAATGCGTCCTCCTCACCAAAGACCAGAAAAAGCCGCCACTCCGGCCGTCGTTGGTTAAAGAACTCTACCCCCAAGGCCTCCCCTTTGAGGGAGGCCACGTTGACACTCCTCATGACATCAAACAGGGTTGCTTAAGAAAACAACGCCTTGGGTAACACCAAGGATGAGGAGAGGTAAACACCACAGTTAGTATGATGCAAAGTCAAAGTCCCCCTCATGGGCTTGTTCAGCAGTGATTTGTTACTTGTGGAGTGGTGCATTATTTAGCGCATTATTTTAGGCTTGCTAATTTGCTACAAAGCATGATCAAATGTCCTATATTTAAGCTTTTGCGCGCTAATTCCCTGCTGACTTTATTCAAGTTAAGTATGAAATTCCTTGGGAGAATAAGTATTTTTTCGTTATATAATTGGGTTACTTACTTATCTACCCTACTGGGCTTAAATTTTATTTAAAAAAAATATTTAAATTGACAAACTTACTAAAAATAAATATAGTTTTTTACGTTTGTTAACCTTTTGTTTACCTTGAGATCCATTTCTTAGAGGTATCCTGGTATCGCTTATTTGCATAAATTAACTAAAGATTCACAGCAATGCTATCACGTCTAAACGTAATCAATAACAGTCGCATAGCCGCCACAGTTTCAATGTTAGCACTGACATTGACCTTGGGGGCTTGTGGCGGACAGCAAACCTCAGAAACTCCCAGTGATACTCCTGCTACAGATGCTACAGCTACAACTCCTGTTAAATTAGACTTGGGTGGAGACGTGGCATTAACTGGTGCGGGTGCTTCTTTTCCAGCACCTTTGTTTCAAAGTTGGTTTGCGGATATCAACAAAAAGTATCCTAACTTACGAGTTAACTATCAGTCAGTAGGTAGTGGTGCTGGCGTTGAGCAATTTACCAAGGGTACTGTAGACTTTGGTGCCAGTGATGTAGCTATGAAGGATGAAGAAATTCAGCAGGTACCACAAGACAAGGGCGTAATTATGCTGCCGGTGACAGCAGGTGGAGTGGTACTGGCTTACAATTTGCCTGATGTCCCAGAACTAAAGCTACCAAGAGACTTGTACGTAGACATTATTTTGGGTAAAGTGAAGAAATGGAACGATGCCAGGATTGTTGCAGCCAACCCGGATGCCAAGCTTCCTGACCAGTCAATTACATGGGTACATCGTTCTGATGGTAGTGGTACTACAGGTGTGTTTACCAAACACTTGGCTGCTATTAGTCAAGAGTGGAAAGATCAAGTTGGCGAAGGTAAAACTGTAGACTGGCCAGTAGGAGTGGGTGGCAAAGGTAATGAAGGCGTGACTGCCCAAGTTCAACAAACTCAGGGTTCCATTGGTTACATTGAGTATGGCTACGCCAAGCAAAATAACATCAACTTTGCTACCTTGGAAAACAAGGCAGGCAAATTTGTTAAATACAATGACGAATCAGCATCTAAAACTTTAGCGGCGATAGAATTGCCAGAAAATCTCCGTGCCTTTGTACCAGATCCGGATGGGGAGAATTCCTATCCCATTGTGAGTTTTAGTTGGATTCTTGCTTACGAAAATTATCCTGATGCCAACAAGGCAAAAGCAATGGAAGCAGTAATTGAGTACGTTTTAACTGAAGGACAAAAAGTATCTGGTGAATTAGGGTATATTCCTATCCCCCAACCTGTGGCAGAAAAAGTCGCAGCTGCGGCAGATAAAATTAGTCCTGATTATCAAATATCCGTAACTGGCAGTGGTAGTAGTGCTAGCAACTAGTGCTCAGAAATTGCCAACAGCAGCAATTGAAAAGGTGGATTAGCTGAAATCAAAGGTTAATGAGCAGTTAAATAGAGTGTCGCTTTACTAACATTTGCAACTGGCAATTCTGACATCTAAGCCTATGTCAAACTTGCAAAGTTGATAAAGCGACAACTTTATTAACCTGTTTCGCTACCACATTTTTATCCCATTTAATTGTTACATTTAGTAGTCATGACTACAAATTCTCCAACTCTGCAATCGGCAGATATCAAAGGTCGCTCTCAACTGAGAAATTCTCTGGACCGAAGCTTTATTTGGCTGACTCGAACTTTTGCCTTAGCTGTAGCCGGTACTTTATTATGGATTGCTGTACAGGTTACTTTAGAAGCCTGGCCAGCCATTCAAAAATATGGTGTAGCCTTTTTATTTAAAAGTGCTTGGAATCCAGTTATCGATGATTATGGGGTGCTGCCGCAAATTTATGGAACTTTGTTAAGTTCTTTTATTGGTTTGTTCATAGCTGTGCCTATTGGTGTCGGAACTGCTGTGTTATTGAGCGAAAATTTTCTCCCTATTCAAGTGCGCACTGTAACAGTATTTTTAGTAGAACTGCTGGCTGCTATTCCCAGTGTTGTTTACGGAATATGGGGTATTTTCGTTTTAATTCCGATTTTGAATCAAGTAGGGAAATGGATTCATACTTATTTTGGCTGGATACCATTTTTTAGCACTCCACCCACAGGTCCATCCATGTTTCCTGCGGGGGTCATTTTGGCGATTATGATTGTGCCAATCATTACAGCTATATCTCGTGATGCACTAATTTCTGTACCTTCCGCCCTGCGTCAAGCATCCATGGGACTAGGTGCTACTCGTTGGGAAACTATTTTCATGGTAATTATTCCATCTGCCTTTTCGGGGATTGTCAGTGCTGTGATGCTGGCACTTGGTCGGGCGATGGGAGAAACAATGGCCGTAACAATGTTGATTGGTAACGCCAACAATATTAACATCTCAATTTTTGCTCCAGCTAATACCATAGCTTCTCTGCTGGCAAATCAATTTGCGGAAGCTGGTGGTTTGCAAGTTGCGGCTTTAATGTACGCAGGCTTGGTTTTGTTTTTTATTACACTTTTTGTCAACGTCATGGCAGAGTGGATTGTTTTGCGAGTGAAGCGAATCTAGGGTGGTTTTAGATTTAATTATGACATCGAAATTTCCTCAACGCAGTTTAACGCGTTCTCCTCAATCTCCCCGGACTCTGTTTAATTCAGTGATGACCGTGGTAGCATTTATCTGTGGGGGACTAGTGTTAGTGCCTTTAGTGGCAGTAATTACTTACATCGTGATTAAGGGCTTTAGTAGTCTGGAACTTCGTGTGTTTACTGAACTACCACCCCCACCCATGAGACAGGGAGGAGGTTTTGGTAACGCCATTGTAGGAACCATAATCATGGTCAGCATTGCTGCATTGATTAGCATTCCCTTCGGTGTTTTAGCTGCAATTTACTTAACAGAATTCAGCACTGGTAAGCTGGCGAGATGGATACGATTTGCTACTAACGTTCTCAGTGGAGTTCCCTCAATTATTGCTGGAGTATTTGCCTACGGAATTGTGGTTTTGGGGTTAGTCAAGTTGAACTTGGGCTCATACTCAGCTATTGGTGGTGGGTTCGCTTTGTCAATTTTGATGTTGCCAATTATTGTAAAAACCACAGATGAAGCGTTACAGTTAGTATCCCAAGACTTGCGCCAAGCATCTGTGGGTTTAGGAGCTACTAACTTTCAAACAGTAACACAAGTTGTGTTGCCAGCTGCGCTACCAGCAATTGTCACTGGTTCAAGCTTGGCCATCGCTCGTGCTTCAGGGGAAACTGCTCCTTTATTGTTTACGGCTTTATTCTCCCAATTTTGGCCTGATGGCTTATTGGAGCCTACTCCTTCTTTGGCTGTTTTAGTTTACAACTTCGCAATTTCTCCTTTTGCAAATTGGCAATCACTAGCTTGGGCAGGCTCTTTGGTATTGGTATTGATGGTTTTGATTACGAGCATTTTCGCTCGTTGGGCAACTAGTCGAAAAGCTTAGTGAAACCGTAGCTCAATTGCGTTTCTCTATCGCTAAAATTTACATTACATTACAATAGATTATGTCTACTAACACTAGTACGGTGAATAACACTGAAACCGTTTTACGGACAGAAAATCTGAACGTTTACTACGGAAAGTTTTTAGCTTTGCAGAGTATTTGGCTGGATATCCCGAAAAATAAGGTGACATCCTTTATTGGCCCTTCTGGCTGCGGTAAAAGTACATTGCTGCGATGCTATAACCGTCTGAATGATCTGATTGATTCGTTCCGAGCCGAAGGTAAAATTTATTTTTACAATGATAATCTGTATGCACCAAATATTGATCCTGTAGAGGTGCGCCGGAGAATTGGGATGGTATTTCAAAGACCAAACCCGTTTCCTAAATCGATCTATGACAATATCACTTTTGGAGCAAAAATCAATGGGTATAAAGGTAATTTTGATGAATTAGTAGAAAGAAGTCTGCGACAAGCAGCTTTGTGGGATGAAGTCAAAGATAAACTGCGGCAAAGTGGAGCATCTTTATCTGGAGGACAACAACAACGGTTGTGTATTGCCAGAGCGATCGCGGTACAACCGGAAATTATTCTCATGGATGAACCTTGTTCAGCCCTAGACCCTGTTTCTACTCTGCGGGTTGAAGAACTAATTCATCAACTGAAACAAAATTATACTATTGTCATCGTAACTCACAATATGCAACAAGCGGCGCGAGTTTCCGATTATACAGCATTTTTCAATGTGAAAGTTTCAGAAGGTGGTCGCAGTGGTTATTTAGTTGAATACAACTCTACACAAGCCATTTTTAATGACCCGCAGCAAGAAGATACGCGAAATTATGTCAGTGGTAGATTTGGTTAAATTATTAGATAGTTAACAGTTATCAGTTTCACCAACTCGTAAAATTGATAATTGTTAAACAGTTTAATTAATACCAGAGACCCAGTAATTTTGAAAGTTATCGGAACCATTGGTGTCACTGCTAAAACCAAGAGCAGGCTCACCAGTTTTTTTTATAAAAGCCCTGATAACTTTTGTGTCGATATAGATTTTACTGGAGTTTAGACTAAATCAGAGTTGTCTTTATCACCAGTATTTAGACACAAGTGGCCAAGTATATATGAGGCGCTACAAGATAGCAGACCACAGCGACATCTGTGTTGGAAGTGAATGACCCAAAATTAAGACTTGTGCGTGTGAGCTTGTGGAAAGATTTACACTTCCGCCAACCTGCCATACGCCCAAAGCCATCAAGGGGTGTCTAAACTTTTATGGTTGCCTTGGACTGTACCAAACTTTGGTACTTTTAAGCAATGTGAGAGATAGAGTGACCTCATGCCTTTAATGACTTGGGAATTGTGGTTAGCCCATGATATGGTCACTGACAATCCTCTACCTTGGCAGAGGTCTCAGGATAATTTGACCCCTGGAAGAATTGCTCAAGCTATGGGTAGAGTTTTTGTCGCCATTGGTACTCCCACCTCTACACCCAAACCTCGCGGAAAGTCCCCTGGTTGGCAACCAGGAAAAAAGCGTCACCGTCAAAACCCCTGTCCTATTGTTAAAAAAACAGTATCACGTCCACCTAAAAAACCATCAGTTACTGTTTAATATTCCAGATCATTCATAGTTTTGCTAAGTCTCTCATTAACTCAGCCCTGCTGGGTCATTTTCCATGGTCTACTCTAAACTCCAATTGAAAGACCCTGCCGTGATACTCCAGACACAGCACAGCTAATCATCGTTGCTATGAATGACTTACTGGTAGTATATGTAGCGTAAAAACTGCGATTTTTCCCATCATCAATCAGTTTTTTATCACTTAATTTTCCGTAATTATTTTGTTAATTATTAATTACAACTCAAATTAACTTTCTTTAAACGCCAAAAATTGCTCTTGGGTAATTCTACCAGCTTGATAAAGCGTTTCTGTAATTTCGGAAAGAGTGAAAACAGAATGACCTCGATAACCATAATCTCGCAGTCTGTCCTTGACACCTTGTTCATGGTCAATTAACACCACAATATCTTCAACATGCAACCCCGCTGATTTTAACTTTTCTGCACCTTCCATCACACTTTTGCCAGTTATAAGAATATCATCCACCACCGCCACAGTTTCACCAGGATAAAAATCACCTTCAATCAACTTCCGAGTTCCGTGTGCTTTTACTTCTTTACGGGGAAAAATCATAGGACAATGGAGACGCAAAGCTAAACCAGTAGCAGTAGGTAAAGAACCGTAGGGAATACCTGCTAACCTAGCGAAATTGAGATGCTTTAAAATTTCCTCATAACCACTGAGAACTTGATTAAAAACTTGAGGATTAGAAATAATTTTCCGTAAATCGATGTAATAAGGAAAAGTAGCTCCTGAAGCTTGAACAAAGTCACCAAACATAATACAACCAAGATCATATAGTTGTAAAATCAAGTCTTGCTGGGGATGCTGATTTAAAACACAAACATCAGGTAACCACAAAGTACAGCTAGAATTACCATGGACAATTTGAGTTTTCCTTTGATTAATTTCTGCACATAAAGCGTCAATATTTTCAGCCAACTTGGGCTTATTCAACATATCTTGAGGTACAGGGATTAATAATCCATCATCCTTAGCAGTCAAGCCAGCTGCTAAAATTCGATTGAGATCACTACCTTCCGCCCAAACACTGCGTGCCATAATAACACGTTCAGGTGCCACTTGCCGAACCAAAGCTAAAATTTCAGGATTTGTAGTACCTACTTCTAACCCTAATTGTTCTGGAGTGCCCCAATTTTTTGACTCTTTAACTACTTGTAAATAAAGTGGTGATTCATTTGTCGGATATTGTTGTAAGGCTTCCGCCCCTGGATTAGAACTACAACATAAAATAAATACTGCCTTATCAGGGTAAACTAAAAACGGTGCCACATGATCTTGTCCCGTATAGGGACTGAGAGTAATAGCATCTACATTCCAGTCCCTAAATACTTTACGAGCAAAAACAGTACTAGTATTTAAATCACCATGTTTCGCATCTAAAATAACAGGTATATGGCTAGGAATAGCCGCTAAAACTTGTTCCAGCAATTCTATACCTGGAACTCCCAAAGCTTGATAAAATCCTAGCGTTGGCTTATAAGCACAGACTAAATCAGTCGTTTCCCTAATAATGAATTGTAACCAATCATGCAAACCAGAAATCACATCCTCAGATTGATAATTTAAAGGCATCATCTCTGGATTTGGATCAAGACCTACAAATAGTAAGCTTTGATTTTGCAATATGCTAGCCTGTAACTTGTCAAAAAAAATCATGGTGGTAATTAATTATAGATATTATCGCAAGCACCCCTCAAACATCATTCTTTACTCTTTGTCAACTGCTAAATTCCCGCAAACCAATCATAACCTTGATCTTCCCAGTAGCCTTTAAAAGTTGATAAACTATTCACCAGTGAAATTTTAGTTACCCACTTACTTTGCTTATAACCAAGTTTAACAGGTGAAGCTAAACGTAAAGGCGCACCATTGTCAACTGGCAAAGGTTGGCCATTTTTCTCATCAGCCAACAAAGTTTGAGGATGTAAAGCTGAAGCTATATCCCAACTTTCATAGTAACCATCAGCAGACTTAAAATAAGCAAACCGTACATTGGCTTTAGGCTCCGCAAGAGCAATCACCTCCCGTAGACGTATGCCACCCCATTGCACGATTGCTGCCCAACCTTCCACGCAAACATGACGAATAATCATAGAACTTCGAGGTAAGGTTTGAACTTCAGCTAAAGTAAGGCTCAGAGGTTTGTTCACTTCCCCATCAATAATTAAGCGATATTTATCTAAATCAATAACTGGTGTATGTCTGAAACTATTAACTATTAATTCCTGTGGTTGAATTTGACTAACTGTAAATTCTGGTACAGGCTTGAGAGAGTTAAATATTAATTCTCCCACTTTGCGATTAAGTGGTTCAGTAAGTGTCCCTACCATATCTTCAAACAAAGGTGTACCACAACCACCTAGCAGTAAACTTATGCTAGATAATCCAGAAATTTTAAGAAACTGACGACGCTGTATGTGATAAAAATTCATTTTTTCTCCAGAAAATCACAATAGACCAATCATTAATGAATAAACGTAAATTTATCCCGGATGTTAATCAAGTCAAATTACCAAAACATAGATTCCGTCAGTTGAGAACCTCCAGCTTTTTGTCCTAAAAATCCATGAATTACTGTAAATATAATTACTATTGGTACAGTTAAAAAATGAACAATCCGTAATCCTTGCCAACTACCAAACATATCTACAATCCAAGGAAATTGAGCAGGTTTATACATACCTAAACCCGTAAGTAATGCTAAAAGTAAAACAGGGATAATTGCAGTGTAAATTATGCGATGCCAAGCATAACTTAAACGTTGAGAATTTTGAGTTTTTTGTAATGCTTTGAAATCATTGACTCCAACAAATCTATGCCGCCAGCGTCGCGTCACAAAAACATAAATTCCATAGCACAGCAGATTTAATGAAAACAACCACATGGAGGCAAAGTGCCAGTGTCTACCACCTGCTAACCAACCTCCTAACGTCAATATAGGGGGAATGTGTAAACCAGCACGTCCACCAAATACTGGGTTGGCATTGTAAATTTGTAGCCCACTGGTGATCATGATCAACAAGCTGATGATATTAATAGAATGGAAAATCTTAGCCCCTAGGGCTTGATGATGTAATTTGCGTTGCAAAGAAGGAAGATTTGAACTCATGGATGAATGATAAAATTTACCTACTTTAATCTTCTCATCCCCTGCCACCCTCAACACAATGGAAACTTATTAGAGCCATTGCAAAATCGCCTTGGTAGCAGGTGAGCTAAGACTCCCCTTTTGTTTGAGCATTTTTCCTTAAAGAACAATAATTAACTACTAAAAACACTCATCACAACTCAAGAGGTTAAAACATCCTTGGCAAAATTATCAAGATTATTAACAATAGCCAGATTTATTGATGCATGCACCGAACGCATTGGCAAATTGACCATTTGGCTAGTACTACTCATGGTCACACTTGGTGTATGGAATGTTGCAGGACGATATCTAGGGCGGCTTGTTGGCATTAATGTAACTTCTAACGCTTACATAGAAGCCCAATGGTATATTTTTGATTTAATTTTTTTGTTGGGTGCAGGGTATACTTTAAAAGCTAACGAACACGTCCGCGTGGATGTGTTCTACAGCAATTGGCCACCTAAGGGCAAAGCATTGGCAGACTTAGTAGGAACAGTATTATTTCTAATTCCATTTTCTATTATGGTCATATTTTTTTCTTGGGATAGCATTGTCGCTTCCTGGCAAATTTGGGAAACATCCCCAGACCCTGATGGTTTACCCCGCTACCCGATTAAAACCATGATTATCATCTGTTTTGTCTTGTTGATTTTCCAGGGAATTTCTCAAATCATTAAAAACTGGGCAATTCTTCAAAGCAAACCAGAAACCCAGGAGGAAAAACATGACACTGGATTATGAATGGCTCGGACCAGGGATGTTCGCTGGGGCACTAGTACTGCTATCGTTAGGATATCCCGTAGCATTTTCCCTGGGTGGAGTAGCAATTCTATTTAGCATAGTGGGAATTGTACTTGGTGTATTTGACCCCGTGTTCCTCACTGCTATGCCACAGCGAATTTTTGGCATCATGGCCAATTACACCCTCCTAGCTATCCCTTACTTTATTTTTATGGGGTCCATGCTAGAAAAATCCGGCATAGCTGAAAATTTGTTAGAAACAATGGGCATTGTCTTGGGACGCTTACGTGGCGGACTAGCTTTAGCCGTAGTCATAGTGGGCACCCTCCTAGCTGCAACTACTGGTGTGGTGGCTGCAACCGTGGTGGCTATGGGTTTAATTTCTCTACCCATAATGTTGCGCTACGGATACAACAAGGAACTAGCAACAGGCGTAATTGCCGCATCTGGTACTCTCGGGCAAATTATCCCGCCAAGTGTTGTTTTGGTAGTAATAGGTGATCAGTTAGGGGTCTCAGTTGGTGATTTATTTATCGGTTCAGTGATTCCCGGTTTAATGATGTCCGGTGCCTTCGCCCTACACATCCTGATTGTAGCATTTCTCAAGCCAGATTTAGCTCCAGCCTTGCCCGCCGAAGTGAGGAATATTAGTAGTGAAGCTTTGGGAAAACGGGTAATTCAGGTAATGCTACCCCCGCTCATTTTGATTTTATTAGTACTGGGAAGTATATTTTTTGGCTTTGCTACCCCCACAGAAGCAGGTGCGGTGGGTTGTGCAGGTGCCATGGCTTTAGCAGCGGCCAACCGCAAATTTACCATAGCATCCCTGGGTCAGGTTTGTGATACCACTTTAAAAATTACCACCATAGTACTGTTTATTTTGTTAGGTTCCACCGCCTTTAGCTTAGTATTCAGGGGACTCAATGGCGATCAATTTATGTTTGATGTTCTGGCTAATCTTCCCGGCGGCAACATCGGCTTTTTGTTTGTCAGCATGGTAACAGTATTTATTCTGGGCTTTTTTATTGATTTTTTTGAAATTGCCTTTATTGTTATTCCTTTGTTTGTGCCAGTAGCCCAGCAATTAGGAATTGACCTGGTTTGGTATGGTGTAATTTTGGGTGCAAATTTACAAACTTCGTTTCTCACACCCCCCTTTGGCTTTGCCTTATTTTACCTACGTGGTGTAGCACCGCCAGAAGTCACCACATCCGACATCTATCGCGGTGCTATCCCGTTTATTTTGCTACAAGTCCTCGTTTTGCTATTGATTATTACTTTTCCTGGTATAGTGAGTTATTTGCCCAATTTGGGTAAATAAGCCCTGGGGACAATTGACTGTTAACTCAGTTTTTGTCCCCCGCTTCCCACGACCTAACCCTTGGACATGGCAAAATTGGCATAACTCAATTCATTGACCCGATTCCAGTCAAAAACTTGTTTACGAAAGCTTTTCCACTGTTCGTAAACTTGTTTGAAGGTTGCGTCTTTACCAGCATTTTCTTCTAAAAACTCAACAGAAGCTTTTTGAGCCGCTTCCATAATTTCTGGACTAAACGAAACTAGTTTAGTACCATCGGCAATTAATCTCGAAAGTGCTTGACCGTTCAAAGCATCATATTCAGTCAGCATATTCATGTTGGCTTCATGAGTCGCTGTTTTAAAAATTTCTTGGTATTCCTTTGGTAATTTGTCCCAAGCACCACGGTTAACTAATACCTCCAATGTCGGACCTGGTTCCCACCAACCAGGATAATAGTAAAATTCAGCAGCTTTATGTAACCCTAGTTTTTCATCATCGTAAGGACCCACCCACTCAGCCGCATCAATTGCACCGCGATCTAATGCCAAAAAAATTTCCCCTCCAGGTAACACTTGCACATTTACACCCATTCGAGATACCACTTGTCCTCCCATACCGGGGATACGCATCTTTAAACCTTGGAGGTCAGCAACAGTGTTGACTTGTTTTTTAAACCATCCTCCCATTTGCGCCCCAGTGTTACCAGCTGGAAAGTTAATAATGTTAAAGTCACCATATATCTTCTGCATGACTTCTAACCCTCCACCGTGATACAACCAAGCATTCTGCTGTTGCGCGTTTAATCCAAAAGGTACAGAGGTAGCAAAAGCTAAAGCTAAATTTTTACCGACGTAATAATAACCCGCAGTATGTCCACATTGCACTGTACCCCCCTGTACAGCATCCATGACTTGCAACCCCGGAACCACTTCTCCAGCCGCAAAAGGTGTAATAGTGAAACGTCCGTTAGTCATTTCTTTCACTCGCTTGGCAATTACATCTGCACCACTAAAAATCCCTAGAGATTTAGGCCAGCTAGTTGCCATTCGCCACCGCACATTAGGCAATCCAGTTTGCACATTAGCCGCAGTTTGGTTACGGGCACAGGAACCTAAGGTCACAGCAGTTGCAGTGGCAATGGCAGCTGTATTAATAATTTTTCGACGTTTCATAGTATGCTACGTACTGAATTTTTTGGTGATAAAGTAATTTACCAGTTTTTTGCATACCCTACCCTACCTCTGTATCCATTACTGCACCAGTCAGAAAGTGTCATAAAATTACCCCCTACCTCTCCCCCCCTTCCTTGCTCAATTTCAACCCTTAACAGGGGAAATTGCACCTATATTGTTCGGTTCTACCACTGTTGCCACCAAACAAAACAATATAATCTCATAGGTAGTAGTGTAATGCCTAATTGAAAGGCCACTAATCGCTCTTCAGTCAAGGGGTGAAAACCTGTGTATCAATGGATATTGCCAAGCCTCAGTGAAATTTTAGCCCAAAACCAACCAAATATGGCTGAATGCTCACCAACAAAAGCAGAGCAACAGTGGCGCATGAGTTTAGCAGCTACGCAACAACTGCTAATCAACACATTAGCAGATGCTACACCTCACACCACCCAAGGATTAGTTTTAGCAGCACCAGCACCTCTATTTACTCAGCCAACATTAACTCAAAATTTGCCAACTGTTACTTTTACGGCAAAGCCATTTAACCCCTTGGCACTCATGCCATTTTATCTGCCAACCATTATTCCCGGAACAAATACACAAACAGTTCCCCAAGAATCTATATTACCTTTACTACCGGCCGATCCACTGGCAACAGAACGCTTTTGCCTAGTTTTTACAGACAAATTTAGACTAGTTCTGGTTTTAAAAGAACAAGAAAACGGTGACAAAGCTTTTTCATTTTCCTTTCAGCCAGAAGTAGTACAACAAGCTTGGCGATCGCTTGGTGCTAGGGTAATGTTAACTAATCCAGAATTTTTCCGCGAACTCGATACATTAGTACAAAAATACTCTCCAGTAGCACCAGATTACCAAGTCATAATTCACTTCAGCCAGTTGTTACTCCAAGAATTAACAGACCCAGAAAGCAATAAAGAACCATCAGAAAACCCTCCATACAGCACTCACAAAACAGAACCCACAACCCCATCCCCAACCCCCGATATAGAACTGCTCCAGGCTTTTGCTCACGAAGTACGCACACCGTTAACAACAATTCGTACCCTGACTCGCCTACTACTCAAACAGCGAGACCTACCCCCCAACGTCACCAGTCGGCTAGAAATTATTGATCATGAATGTACTGATCAAATTGACCGGATGGAATTGCTGTTCACAGCAGCAGAATTAGAAAACTCTCCCCCCGTAAAATCTCCTAGCACCGAACTGACACCCACGTGTTTAGATCAAGTCTTGCGCCAGAGTGTTCCCCGTTGGCAACAAGCAGCCCATCGGCGAAATTTGACCCTAGATGTCGTCTTACCCCAACAACTACCAACAGTAGTCAGCAACCCCAACATCTTAGATCAAGTACTCACCGGCTTAATGGAAAACTTTACCCGCAGCTTACCCCCAGGGGGTCATATTCAAGTCCAGGTAATTCCAGCCGGTGATCAACTCAAGTTACAACTATCCCCCCAATTCCATTGCCAAGGCACAAACCCAGCCACAGAAACCATCACACCACCAATTCGCAAGGCCCTTGGTCAACTCCTCATGTTTCAACCAGAAACAGGCACTATTAGCTTAAATATTGCCGCAACCAAGCATCTATTTCAGGCCATTGGCGGCAAACTCATTGTACGCCAACGCCAACACTATGGAGAAGTCTTAACTATTTTCTTGCCTCTGGATGTTAGGAATAAGCAAAAGTTAAAACTTTAAGACCACTCCTAACCCCCAAAATTTAATCACCTACCCAAGACAACAATAAACTTCCCTGGGGCTACCCCGCCGCAGTTAATTTTGTATGTATACCCCACCCTGGCTAAATAGTGGCAGAAGTGTTACCAATAATCAAACCCAGCGGCAACTAACTTTAGAGCTTGAATTTTTCCTCTAAAGCCTCTCGTGCTTGTTCTCGGTCGTCAAAATGAATTTTTTCAGTGCCCAGAATTTGGTAATCTTCATGACCTTTACCAGCTAGTAACACCCCATCACCAGGTTGTGCCTGTAAAATTGCACTACGAATAGCACTGGCGCGATCGCATATCACCACTGGTTCAACTGAATCAGGAATTCCCGCCAAAATATCTTGTAAAATCCTTTCCGGGTCTTCAGTACGCGGATTGTCAGAAGTCACCACTGCTACATCAGCTAACTCAGCAGCTATTTTACCCATTTTTGGGCGCTTAGTACGATCGCGATCGCCTCCACAGCCAAACACACAAATCATCTTACCCGGAATAAACGGCCGTGCAGCCTTGAGCAAATTCTCCAAACTATCAGGAGTATGAGCATAATCGACAATCACACTGATATCTTGCTCATAACTAATTTGTACCCGTTCCATCCGTCCAGGAACCCCAGGAAACTCAGGTATTACCCCAGCAACCAACTGCAAATCTAGCCCCAAATGTAAAACTGCACCTACAGCCGCCAAAAGATTCCCTAAATTGTACTGCCCAACTAAAGGAGAGCGAAAAGCCACATCACCTTTTGGCGTATGTAACATACCGCTAACACCATTCGGCTGATAATTTAAATCACTCATCCACAAATCAGCACTGTGATCATTAACGCTGTAACTCCAAACAAGTTCTGAATTTAAAGATGCAATTAAACGTCTACCATAGAAATCATCAGTATTAATAATTGCCCGTTCCTTGAGATAATCAGCACTAAACAACAATGCTTTAGCCGCAAAATAATCTTCCATATTGCGGTGAAAGTCCAGATGGTCTTGAGTGAGATTAGTAAACACCCCCACCTCAAATTCACACCCCAAAACTCGACCTTGAGCTAGAGCATGGGAACTCACTTCCATACAGCCGAACTCACAGCCAGCACTTACCGCCTCAGCCAGTTGCCGTTGTAATTCCACAGCAAAAGGAGTAGTGTGGATAGCGGTTTGCTCAAAACCAGGCCAACGAGTATACAAAGTTCCCATCAAAGCCGTAGATAAATTCCCTCTACTCAACAGAAATTCTATCAGATGAGTAGTTGTCGTTTTACCATTAGTACCAGTTACACCCACTAGCTTGAGTTTTTGTCCTGGATAACCGTAAAAAGCAGCCGCTAACTGAGCGCAGACCTCAGTCATATCCACCGCACTCATAACAACCCCCTCATTTGTAGGAGGATTTTTTTGCCATGCTTGCCGTGAAATAATTGCCGCCACGGCTCCTGACGTTATCGCACTAGGCCAAAAATCCCCACCATCTACCCGCGTTCCAGGCATACCAATAAACAAATCACCCACACCGCAAGCATGAGAATTCGTCTTCAAACCCTTAACTTCCACATCGGGTACCGCCGAATAATCAATACCATCTATCGCCGCCAATAATTCCCGTAATTTCATTTGGTAAACCTCGCCACACAATTGTCTTGGGATTATTCTGCAATATTTTTTCCTACATAGATAAGTACTTACTCAACATTTGCTCTAATTGCTGCACACTAGCACGAGGAGAAAGACGTGGCAAACGCTCCTCCACTGTTTCCCCTTTTTTGTCCTCCGGGATTCTGTAGCTCAATAAACAAAGAACGGGAACTTCGTACTGATAAGCTAAAAACCAATCCTCACGGGTGTTGATATCCCTAACTTCCAACTCAAAACAGAAATTTCTGACTTTTTGTAATTTCTCCTGTAAACCCTCACACAAATGACACCCCGGTTTGCTGTATAAAATTAATCGCATTTTCTCAATAAATTAATCACATACTCAAAAATATTTTTACCCCACCCCACTTTTAACTTCCCCAAGGCTTAATTCAACTTTAGCTTAAACCCCAAGAAGCCCCTCACCAAACCACACATAAAAAGAACTTAAAAGTCAAACACCACCAGTTATCTAGAAAAAAAGGTTTTAATCATTCTATTAAAGCCAGAAAAAAAGTTCCCAGAGTTCACAGAAAAATAACTAACTGCCGTGAAGATTTTCTGCACAAACTACTGGCTAGGATAGTCAACGAAAACCAAGTTTTGTCCTCACAATATTAATATTAAAACCATGATACAAAATCATAAACTAGCTAAACCCATTCCTCAACTTAGATAGAGAATATTTTGCACCATCTTGAAATATAAAGCACAAACACAAGGAAAGACTTATCAAAGTGACATTCTTTCAGTCCCCTTGCGGGGATTAGGTGAGCAGAAAGCCAATAGCACTGATATTGAAAATGAACTTGCTGAATTAAGTTTCAGTCCCCTTGAGAGGATTAGATTAGGGAAAACCCACCCCGCTGCAATTAAGCTTAGTAGCATTATATTTCAGTCCCCTTGCGAGGATTAGATGGGCAGAAAAACCCCTAACCGAAACATATCCTGCAAGCCAAGTCTAGAGGTGGTTTTGGCAAACCTGACGAAGAAACTCAATTTCAGACTTTGAAAAGTTGCCAACTCAAACCGATGAAACCCTATAAGTATTGACTTGTCAAGGTTCTGGGCATTTGCTAAGACCCCATGATTTTTGACCCCACCACAGATCTGGCAAAAACTTTAATCATTACCAAATCCTACAATAATTGTTTGCTTTTGTCTAGATACCTCAGAGCATTGACACCCTCGGGGCTAAAGCCAGGGAGGTTCTAAATTCTACCTCAGAATTTCCTCTAGCAGGTTTTCACCAACTAGAGTAATAAAAAGAAGCAGTATGTATTATAATTCCTAGTAATTTATACTAAAAACAAATCTTCAAGGAGATTTACAGATCCTTGCAATAATCCGAAATACAGATATAAACGATAAAAGTTTTGTCTGGTGGGCATCTTGCCCGCTCTTGTGCCTACTCAAATCAAATGTATTGTTAAATTGGTGTAAAATTATGCATTCTCAAGAGTACAACTGTGTTGATAAAGTCAATGAATTGTTAAGAAAACTCAGGATAAGAGAAACCCAATTAAAACTGGCTAAAATACATAACATGAGTTACACATCTCAAATATTGGAAAATCAAATATCAGAATTACAACACCAACTATCAGAAGCAAAAGACCCGGAAATTCACGCCTTGATGAGTTTATTAGACGATTAAATTGAAAATAATGAACTCAACAAACCTCCTAGAACAAAAGCTTGCCCGCTGGCAAGAAATTATCTCGAACAATCCCCATGACCCCAAAGCTTATGTGCAAAGGGGTATGGTTCATTTTCAGCTAGCAAATATTCATGCTTCCATTGCTGATTTTGACAATGCAGAAAAACTTGAACCCCGGTTAACACCATATTTGTGGCAACGGGGGCTATCTTATTACTATGCTGGTAGATTTGCTGAAGGCGCTGGACAGTTTGAGGTAGATTTAACTGTCAACTATCAAGACATGGAAGAAACTCTCTGGCGCTACCTTTGCGTTGCTCAAACCAATGGTGTTACCCTAGCACGCCAATGTTTATTAGAAGTAAAAAATGATCCTCGATTAGTTATGCGCCGCCTATATGATTTGTATGCAGGTGGCTGTTCCCCAGATGATTTACTCAAACTAACTATTAATCAAGATAAACGCACTAAATTTTACAGTCATCTTTATGTTGGATTGTATTTTGAAGCAGAAAACCAAATAGAACTATCACAGCAACATATTGGGCAAGCGGTTCAGGAAAAAATTGATGATTATATGTGGTACCTGGCTTGCGTACACCAAAAATTGCGATCGCCACTTTTTTCCTAAAATTAAAACATTAATTACAGTACCCCATCACACCTGACAAAAATGATTAAAATCCTGCATCTCTCCGACATTCACATGGGAAGCGGTTTCTGTCACGGACGCATCAATGCAGCCACAGGATTAAATACACGATTAGAAGATTTTGTCAAGACATTGTCTCGATGTATTGACCGAGCCATAGAAGATCCAGTAGACTTAGTTTTGTTTGGTGGTGATGCCTTCCCAGATGCCACCCCGCCGCCATACGTGCAAGAAGCCTTTGCAGTTCAGTTTCGCCGACTTGTGGATGCAGATATTCCCACAGTACTGTTAGTAGGAAACCACGACCAACATTCCCAAGGAACCGGAGGAGCAAGCTTAAATATTTACCGCACCTTGGGGGTGCCAGGGTTTGTGGTAGGTGACAGTTTAACCACTCACAACATTAATACCCCCAGGGGCAAAATACAAGTCATTACTCTACCTTGGCTGACTCGTTCTACCTTAATGACCCGCCAAGAAACCAAAAACGCGTCTTTAGCCGAAGTCAATGAACTGTTAACACAACGCCTACAAGTAGTTTTAGAAGGAGAAATTCGCCGTCTTGACCCCCATGTGCCCACAGTACTTTTAGCTCACTTGATGGCAGACAATGCCACATTAGGAGCAGAACGCTTGTTAGCAGTAGGTAAAGGCTTTACCTTACCTCTATCTTTACTCACCCGGCCTTGTTTTGATTACGTAGCATTAGGACACGTTCATTGCCACCAAAATTTGCATAAATCTAACAACCCACCAGTAATTTATCCAGGAAGTATTGAAAGAGTAGATTTTAGCGAAGAAAAAGAAGATAAAGGCTATGTCATCATAGAATTAGAGCGCGGTAGAGCTGACTGGGAATTTTGCCCTTTACCGGTTCGGACTTTCCGCACCATAGAAGTAGATATATCCAAAGCCGATGATCCCCAAAGAGCTCTAATGAAAGCAATAGCTAAAAATCATATAGAAGATGCTGTAGTGAGGTTAATTTATAAACTCCGTTCTGAACAGATAGAGCTCATTGATAATAACGCCATTCATGAAGCGTTAACTCTAGCTCACAACTATACAATTCAGGCAGAATTAGTCAGTCAATTAGCTCGACCCAGAATACCAGAATTAAGCGCCAGCAGCAGTATTGACCCTAAATCAGCTTTGCAAACTTACTTAAATAATCGCGAAGACTTAAAAGATATTGCTGCTTCTATGTTAGAAGCAGCAGAAAAATTACTCGCAGATGATGCAGACATTTGGTTAGAAGCCGCAACAATTGATCTGTAGAGACCATCCCCACCCCTGAGTTTGTTCGCAACGATACAAGAGCTTTTTATCTGAACTTATCTGTTTCCCCTAGACGACAAATATCATCTGGAATATACTGATATTCAATTCCATTAATCATGAATATTTTCTAACTTTCAACGGCTTTGGGAACTTTTAGTTACCCAAAATTGAAATCCAGATTCCTGACTCAACCTGTTAGCAAAACTCCAAGCAGCACTTTCTGAGGTAAAGCTTGCAGCCTGGGTTTCTTTCTTAGTGATGAATGCATCGCCACAGTAATTATTTTTTACTGCACTGAGAGCGTTACTTGGCCCTTTTACAGCCCACCATTGAGCGCCGGGAATATAGGAATGACCACAAGTTGATTGCCATGTAGTAGAAGAACTAGAATTTCCTTGTACAGCTTCTGAGTTTATAGTATTGGAAATACCAACATCAGATGATGCCAAAGATTTTATACGTTTTCTCTCTGCTGCTAAACGTTGCCGTTCTTCTCTAGCTTGTCGAGCTACTGTAGCCAAACGTTGTTGCTCTTGCTGCACCGCTTTTTTCTCAGCTTCAAGACGTTTTTGTTCAGCTTCTCGCGTCTCCTGTTCTGCCTGAGCAGCTTTTTGTTCAGCTTCTCGCGTCTCCTGTTCTGCCTGAGCAGCTTTTTGTTCAGCTTCTTGCTTCTCCTGTTCTGCCTGAGCAGCTTTTTGTTGGGTTTTCATAATCTCTTGTGTTATGAAAAGTCCACTGACTAATCCTAAAGTAATTAGCAGAAGCGTAACTATAATTGGCTTTAAACTTAATTGGGAAAAATTTTTAATTTGATCAGCTGCTACTTGGCTATTTGCTACTTTTGTATTGACCAAGGTTTGTAAATCAGAACTATACTGCCTATTGCCATCAAACTTTGGTGAAATAACAAATGTATTGGCTTGACTAGGAAGTGTTGACCTTACACTTTGTTTGCTATGATGTAAATCTTGATACATTGCTTCTGCTGTAGGATACCGACTACCTAAATCTACTTTAATAGACCTATCTAGTACTTCCGCTAATTTCGGTTCAAGTTTTGCTACATAACTTTGCCAATCCAGTTCACCTGTAAGAGGATTCATCGACATTTCAATGGGTAATTTTCCCGTCATCCCAGAAATGATAGTCATTCCTAACGCATATAAGTCACTGCTAAACATTGTTCTTCCAGCACTTTGTTCTGGAGCCATAAAACCTCTAGTTCCCACTATCACTGAACTAACTGTAGAACCTGAACCTAAAGTCACGGCTCCCATAGTTTCCCTAACAGCGCCAAAGTCAATTAATACAGGTAAGCGATCGCTATCTCGGAGGATAATATTTTCAGGTTTAATATCTCGATGAATAATATTTTTACTGTGAATGTATTTCAATGTGTTCAACAGGGAAGAAAGAATAATTGTGGCGTGTTCTGAGGTAATTTGACCAAACTGAGCCATATTTTTACCCTCAATATATTCTTGCACAAGATAAAACTCACCCCCATCAGTAAAGTAGCTGTATAGTTGCGGAATTTGACCACAATGATTTCCCAGTTCTTCTAGTACTACCGCTTCTTTTTGAAAAAGTTGTTTAATTAATTGCAGAGAAGTATGAGCATTTTGGTTATTGGGTTTAAGACGTTTAACCACCACCAGACGTTGGGAAGGCATTTGAGTGTCATGAGCTAACAAGGTTTCACCGAAACCTCCAAAACCCAGAGCAGAAACAATTTTATAACGGTTAACCAGAAGTTTATCCATATGTATATTAATTAATGGCTTTACTTAGGATGACAAATTGGAATCCTCGACTTTTCAATTGAGCGATAATCGGTTCTAGAGCTTGAACTGTATTTTGACGGCTCTGACTTTCTTCGGAATGTATGAATGTAAGATTAGTATAAAAACCATCATGCATTAATACAACACCGGGGGTACTGGCACTGCCAACAGCTTTAGTAATAGAAGCAACTGAACTGTTTTTTCGCCAATCATTGGTATCAACTATCCATTGAGCGCTACTAAGACCCAATTGATGAACTGCTGCCAATACTTGTGCATTTTGCCTACCGTAAGGAGCACGAAACCATCGAGTTGGATAATGGTCCCCCAGACATTGGTTAATACTTTCTTGAGCTTTAATAATTTCTTGACGTTGCTGTATTGGGCTAAGTTTAGTAAATACAGGATGAGTATCGCTATGATTACCAATTTCATGGCCTGACTGATAAATCATTTTTAAAATTTCACAGTTTTCTCTCACGCGCTTACCAACAACAAAGAAAGTAGCTTTAACTTGATTTTTTTGGAGAATATTCAGAATTTGAGGAGTATATTCCTTGGTTGGTCCATCATCAAAAGTTAAGGCTACAGATTGGCGTTTCATCGCTGCCAAAAAAGTAGATTTATTTTGTAAAGATAAATCAACAAATACAGGTTTCAGGGATACTGGCAAAGATTCAATTCTCTGCTGCTGTTCAAGGCGATTCAGGAAAAAATCTTGCCATGCATTTGCCACCCGTCGATATTCTTCAGTATATTTTAAATACTCACGAGACCTCAAATAGTTACTACTATTTGAGGGAATTGATTGCATTAAATTTTGGGATATTCCTAAATCGTTAATTACCTGATTAACAATCTTTAACCCTTGCTTTGGCTCTGGAATTCTATAAAGGTGATTTAATTCCTTTACAACACTCTGTAAATTTTGTTTTCCCTTAAAAAAATTAATGTCTGAAGAAGTAACTTTGTCCAAGGAACTATTAGGAATCAGGACTTGATCAGATGGTGAATTGACACGAGGAACTTGTTTTTGTTCCACAGGGCTATCTGTAGTAAGATTCGAGGTATTATTTTTCGTAGACTGGTGATTAACCAAAAAATACACAATAATTGCGCTGATGACATTAGCAATTAATACTATTCTCAGTAAATACATGGATCTGGGTATATGGTAAAAATATTTGCCAACAAAATTTTGATTAACAATGAAAGTATTATACAGGGATATTAGAAGAAGCCATTTCTAATCAAGCAGTTATCATCATTGAAATTCATCCTCATGGAAATTTTCCAGGGGCGGTCTGTGTATATCCTTAATAACCAAGGTAGATTAGTTTAAGTCCAGAAAAAATGTTATTAGAATAACTTAAGTAAAAACTTTTCAAAGCAATACTGACAAATGAGATATTAATGGTTGAACAAGCTTTCCCAAAACCCACTAATTTCAACAAGCCTTTACCCAACCAACGCTGGGAAATTTATCCCCAGCAACCACAACTTGCCGAAAACCTGGGACAAGTCACCAATCTTCTGCCCATTATTAGCCAGTTATTAATTAATCGTGGCATTAAAACACCAGAAGCAGCAAAAGCTTTTTTAGATCCAGAGTCTATAGTATTACCTTCACCCCTAGATGAATTTCCCGATTTAGAAGAGAGTGTAGAGTTGTTGCAACAGGCCATAGCTTCCCAGGGTAAAATAGCAATCTGTGGTGACTATGATGCCGATGGCATGACTAGCACAGCGTTGCTATTGCGTAGTCTCCGCAGTTTGGGCGCTCAAATCAATTACGCTATCCCCAGTCGAATGCACGATGGTTATGGTATTAACAATCGCATTGTTGAAGAGTTTCACCGTGAAAATGTCAAACTAATTCTCACTGTAGATAATGGCATCTCTGCTTATGAACCCATTGCCAGAGCTAGACAACTCGGTTTAAATGTAATCGTCACCGACCACCACGACCTCCCACTACAACTCCCCCCAGCTAACGCTATCCTCAACCCCAAACTCATCCCCGAATCCTCACCTTATCGCAGTCTGGCTGGTGTTGGTGTCGCCTACATCTTAGCCATATCTCTAGCCCAAAAGTTAAAACAAGTCAAAGGCTTAGTAGAGCCAATGTTAGCGTTATTTACTTTAGGAACAATTGCAGATTTAGCTCCCTTAACAGGTGTGAACCGTCGCTGGGTGAAACGCGGTTTAAAAATTTTACCCAAATCTAATCTACCTGGTATAAAAGCATTAATTCAAGTCGCCGGATTACAGGCAATACAAGACGGACAAAAAGAATTAACACCAAAAACTCCTCTTTCATCTTCCTCTAATTCTAAATCTTTAAAACCAGAAGATATTGGTTTTCGTTTAGGACCACGTATTAATGCTGTTGGTCGCATTGGTGATCCTCAAATAGTGATTGAATTATTAACTACAGATGATACAGAGGTAGCACTAGCACGAGCTTTAGAGTGCGAATCAACAAACACCCGCCGTCAGGAAATGTGCGAAGAAATTGAGCGAGAAGCTATTCTTTATGTGGAATCAGAATTTGTGTCTTCTCTTTCACAAGACCGGGTATTGGTAATTGTTCAACCTCATTGGCATCACGGAGTCATTGGCATTGTCGCCTCTCGCCTAGTGGAACGGTACGGTGTGCCTGTATTCATTGGCACTTACGAAAATAATGAAAAAATTCGTGGTTCGGCTCGTGGTATTCCTGAGTTTAATGTGTTTGCGGCTTTACAATATTGTCACAACTTACTTGGTAAATTTGGTGGACACAAAGCCGCAGGTGGTTTTTCTTTACCAGCCCAGAACTTGCCAATGTTGCGATGCCGATTATCCGAATTTGCTCATCAATGTCTAGAATTGCAACATCTCCAACCACTGATTAAAATTGACACTCAAGTTGACTTTAATCAAATCAATCAGCAGCTTTACCAACACATCAATTATCTTCATCCCTGCGGTATGGAGAATCCCGACCCTTTGTTTTGGACATTTAACGTCGCAATTGTTGAGCAAAAAATCATTGGTAAGGGTCACATTAAATTAACTTTCAGCCAAACTATTCATAGTCAACAATATAAAATTCAAGCCATAGCCTGGCGTTGGCAACAATACTTCCCTCTACCCCCCCAAGTAGATATTGCTTACAGACTGCGAGAAAATCACTTTAATGGTAACACCACCATACAATTAGAACTAGTCGGTATAAGACTTCCCCATCAGCACCAAGCCATTAACTACCAACAACCACCCTCATCTCACCTATTTTCTCATTCCCCACCTAGTCCATTAACCACTAACTTTGAGCACGACCAGGGACATTACACTTGTGGTATTTATCACAACCATCTTCCACCGGAATTAAGAATTAAAAATCCTGAAGGCAATATCTTAGTCATTCAACCAGGGCGTACCATTGGCTTATTAGGGAAAAACCGTCAAGAATGTGTACAAGTTGACATATGTCAACCACAGTACAACAAAATTATCAAAGCTGCTCTTAAAGCATTATCATCTCTGAGTCCTGAGTCAATTTTCAATTTTAAACAAATGTCTTGAACTCAGCACTCAGAGTATCGCACCATTACAGATTGCCGTTGCGAAATGCTAGTAAAAATATTACTGCTGGTCCAGCAATAACGATTAATCCAATGGAAGCTAGCTGAAAAATGACTTCCCAATTGAGATTGCTTAAAGTGTCAAACATTTTTTCCCTTATCCTCTTATTTGCCTTGAAAAATACAGTAACTCAAACAACTCGCCATTAATCATATCTGGCCATGAGCTGTTACATTTAATTTACTTAACAAAATTATAGGAAAATCAATAAAATGGCAAATTGGCAATGTGTTAAACAATGTGGCGCTTGCTGTAATCTAAACCCAGACGAGCGTCCAGACCTGGAAGAATACCTCACACCACGAGAGTTAGAACTATACCTGAGCATGGTAGGCGAACATGGATGGTGCATTAATTTCGACCATACCAGCCGAGAATGCCGCATTTATGCCAATCGTCCCCGTTTTTGCCGTGTGGAACCAGAGATATTTCACGATATGTATGGGATTGAACCAGAAGAACTCAATGATTTTGCTATTGACTGCTGTCGCGAGCACATAGAAGGGGTTTATGGCCATCGCAGTTTGGAAATCCTCCGCTTTAACAAAACCATTGGTTTCTAGCAATTTTTGAAG
The DNA here is from genome assembly GCA_016124525.1 of Nostoc sp. RI_552. Classification (GTDB taxonomy): domain Bacteria; phylum Cyanobacteriota; class Cyanobacteriia; order Cyanobacteriales; family Nostocaceae; genus Umezakia; species Umezakia ovalisporum. The sequence goes on from WGNO01000007.1 coordinate 97,984, forward strand.
ACACCATTGACTAACAAAGGAGAACCAAGCCCCTGTTAGACAACAAGGCATTTTTGGTAGTGGGGTTGAAATTTATGACAAAAATCTGAGAAAATGAGAACAATATGAAAGCAATCACGCAACTACAACTACTGCCTGTGAAACTTGACTCAGTAACTGCAAGTTTTTCTGTTACATCTGAAACAGAAAACCAGCCAGAAACAAACCACTGCAATGAATCTAACTTAACCGCTACAATCATCGAGCCACCTCACCCCATAGTTACTGATAGTCAAAAAAACCACGAATCAGTAGCGGCAATTTTCGGTAGCACTTTCCTGACTATATTTCTCGCAGAAATTGGAGATAAAACTCAGCTATCTACCTTACTAATGAGTGCAGAATCTCATGCACCTTGGATAGTCTTTCTAGGCTCTGCAATGGCACTCATTACCACTAGTTTGTTAGGAGTGCTTTTAGGTGCTTGGATGGCCAATCGTCTCAGTCCAAAAGCTGTAGAAAAATCAGCAGGTATGATGTTATTATTTATTTCCGTCATGCTGTTTTGGGATGTAATTCGTAATTCCTAATTGACAGTCTTAACCGCTCTCTACTACCTACAGATATACATCGACATATGGATTGGCATCTATTAGGACTCAGCTTCGTTACAGTTTTTCTCTCAGAATTAGGTGACAAAAGCCAATTAGCCGCCATCGCACTTTCTGGCCGTTCTCAGTCTCGGCGAGCAGTGTTTTTCGGTACTGCTGGCGCACTATTGCTTACCAGCTTTGTGGGAGCATTAGCAGGTGGTGCTGTGGCAGAATTATTGCCTACTCGCCTGTTGAAAGCAATAGCCGCTGTAGGTTTTGCCATCCTAGCCGCACGGCTGCTATTGTTTAACAATGAAGCACCAGCCGATGCTGAATAACACAGCGCCCTACAAAAACCCTCACTTGAGTTGTTCTCGCCAGCACCAGTTTAAAAGCATTCCACCTGCCAATACTTTGACTACTTCTAGTAGAAAATAACTACTATGTAGCAAACTCATTTCTGTTGGCATTGTAAACGCTGTTTCAAACACATTCAAACGACTACCAATAGCACACATTTGTGGAGTGAGAAAATAGGTATCCAGCAAAGTAATTCCCAGCAACATTACTGAAAAAACAATACTTTTACTACTCCAGCAAGATTTGGTTTTGCCCCAAGCAAGCACACCAGTGAAAACTAAAGCCGCAGATAACAATTCCAGGCGATTAAAATTCCAAAAAATCACATAGCCTACTGTAGCAAAATCCGTCCGACTCATCATCCCAGAAAAGTAAAGACTAGGCATAATTACCCAGTCTAAAACCAGGCTCCCACTCAACCAAAAACCCAAGGCAAAAATAGTAGCTGTTTGCCAAGTTGGTCGCTTGAATTCAAATGTAGAGGTAGCATTCATAAAAACAATAATGGCTTGTGTTCTATGTTTCGAGTTTAGCGGAAAGAATTGTTCTTACAGCACATATATATTCTTTTTTACAAATAGACTTATAACTTCAAAAAGTCATAATTGTTATTTTGACGTTGCTCAAACCAAGTATGTGTTTCCTCTAAAAACCTTCCTAGTTACCTTTATACCAAGGTTTTCACAACTGGACTTAACAAGTCAAATCACCAACAGCATTATTTTTTTATATTGATAAAATATTAACTTTATTTACAAATATTCATGTGCCTTTCATCTCAGTTAGGCACAAAACAGCAGGGAAAATGCTCACCCCGCAAAAATTTTATCATTATCCATACCTCAAATTCCTGCAAGGTGCTGTAGTTCAGTCTTTAGTAGTTTACTTTTCTTCAAAAGTCCAAGCTCCTTGATCCCATTCAAAATCTGTTGGCGGTGATTGCAACCAATGTTGACAACGTAAAAGATGCAACATAGCAGCTTTATCTTGGTTATCAACTCCTAAAACTTTGGCAAACTCACCTCTAGCATATTTAAACTGGCGATTGAGGTAATACTCCCGTCCTTTGTGATAATACTCAATTAATTGTAATTTTTCCCTAGTAATGGGATCGGAACGCAAACCCACCAATTCGTAAATAGCTACTGGCTTACTTCTGCCTTTGACACGAATGTAATCTAATTCTCGCGTCCAAATACGTTCTTGGCAAGGTTTAAAAGTATTCTTACTCAGAATAATGTCACAACCGTATTGCTTAGTGATACTTTCTAATCTTGAACCAAGATTAACACCATCACCAATGGCAGTAAACTCCATCCGCTTACTAGAGCCAATATTACCACTAATCACAGTATCAGAATTGATGCCAATGCCAATTTTAATTCTTGACTTACCAGCAGCATGGCGGCGTTGATTAAACTCCTGTAAGCGATGGCGCATTTCTAATGATGTTTGCACAGCCATCCAAGCGTGATCTTTCAAAGGTAAAGGCGAACCAAATACAGCCATGATCGCATCCCCGATATACTTATCCAAAGTGCCTTTATGTTTAAAAATCGCCTCTACCATTGATTCAAAATACTCATTCAGCAAACTCACCACCTCTTCAGCTTCTAAATTTTCTGTCAAAGTAGTGTAACCGCGAATATCAGAAAATAAAATTGAAACTTCTTTGCGATCGCCCCCTAATTTAGCATCATCCAATTTCAGCAATTCTTCTGCTAATTCTTGAGTCATGTAGCGATACATCGTACTTTTGAGACGCTTTTCATCACTGATATCTTCCATGACAACCACTGCACCCCGGACTTGCTCTTGATCCGTAGCATCAGCAATTGTATTGATAGACAAGTTAATACTATGTTGGTCTACACCATGACTCACAAGTGTACGATCAGGGAAATATTTCTGAGAAATCTTTACATCATTGCGTTGTATGGCTTGTTGATACCACTTACTAAAGTCACCTTCTTGAATCGCGATAGCCTCAGTAATTAATTTACCCTCCAAACGATCTTCAGGCTGTAATCCCAATAAGTGTTTAGCACTTGCATTAGCACTAATAATTAACCCAGCTTTATTAGTGGAAATCACCCCATTAGATAAACTACGCAAAATATCCTGTTGCATTTGTTCTTGTTGCTTGATTGTGGCAAACAACTTAGCATTTTGCAATGCAACACCAGCTTGAATATTAAACGCCTCCATAAATTCTTCATCATGGTGGTCAAAACTAGCTTGGAAGCATTCAGGGGCTTTCGGCCACATAGCCGGATCATATGGTGGAAAATCCCCTGATTTTTTTTTATTCACCAATTGAGTCACCCCAATCAATTCCTGATCGGTATTAAATACCGGCATACATAATAAACTACAGGTACGATAGCTATTTTCCCGATCCATTTCTTTGGCTGTATCTGCGTCAGGATGGTCATACAAGTCAAAAGGAATATTCAGCTTTTGTCGAGATGCAGCTACCATACCAGCAAAGCCCTTACCTATTGGTATCCGTAACTCCCTAGTACAACCATTATCATGGGTGATTTTACTCCACAATTCATTAGTATCACCATCTATCAACCACAACGTACTGTGATCCGCATTCATCAGCTCCTTAGCCTCATCCATCACCCGATGCAGAGTATCCTCTAAATCCAGACTACTTTGACTCAAAGACTTAATTGCCTTCATCAACCCTGCTAACGCTTTTTGTTTTTGCGTCACCACATAAAACGAGCGTGACGACTCTAACATCAATCGAATTGAAGGAGCAAACTCTTGAAATAATTGTTCGTCCGCCTTGGTAAACCCTTCAGTATCAATACGCTCTGATATTGGATCATCTGGATTATTTGAAGATTTTAATTTATTTAGTAATTGCACTACCGCTACTAATTTTCCTTGTTCATTCAATAGCGGCAACGCTAACATTGTATAAGTACGATACCCGTTTCTTTTATCTTGCTGTTTAGCAAAACCTGAACGCGGATCTTCATAAAAATCAAAAGGAATATTTATTACTTGCTTCAAAGTAGCAACTTCACCTGCAATTCCTTTATCTGCTGGAATCCGAATTTCTAGAGAAGCTTCTCCTTCCCCCTCAGCTAAAATTGACCACAGTTCCTTTTTCTCTTCATCCAATAAAAATATCGTCGTCCGTTCTGCTCCCAGCAATTCTCCTGTTTTGAAAGTAATCGAATGTAGCATTTCTTGCAGAATTGTTTCAAACCCCTGAGAATTTAACATTGATAAGGTTTGATGCACAATCTGTAATTTTTGCTCAACTTCTGTAACCACTTGTTTAAAAGTATCCTGAGTTAAAGGAGCGAGAAATTTTGAAATAGTCCCTTTTTGTCTCGCCAAATGATTTACAGCAGAACCTGCTTGCAAATATCGATGTTCTTGGTTGCTAATACCAATAATTAAGTCTGCATTCTCCCCAAAACTATTTTCATGGACTGACATAAATAATTTTTGATATAAACCTTAGATTTTAGCAATCACCAACAGCAAAGACCTTACCTAACTATTCAGCCATTAGTTACATCTTACACCAAGCTTAAACTAATATAACTTCAACCCTAGTTGATAGGAGAGAAAATGCCCAAAAGCTTACAGTTGTTAGTGAAAGAACACCCCCATAATAACTTGGCTGTACAAACCAAGTTTTCAGGTAAGGAAACAGAAAAATTAAGGTTTTGTAGCCTTGGTGGCTATTCTTTGTTTGGGTAGATGCAAATTTGCTCATAAGTTACAAGATATGGAATTAGCTACCTAACAGACGATTATTTTAAATATATAGTTCCCCAAAAACTGGCTAAATTAGTGCTTTTCCGTAAATATATCCTTAATTACTCTTTTTTGGCAACTATTTAACCATCTCATCTTTGTTAACTACAAAACTTAGAAATTGATTCCTTTAGTGAAACCGAGAAAATTTACAACTGCTGAGGGATGACCGATGAAGATTAATTAAATTTTTGGCTGTATTTCCACACTTTGCAAAATATAATCACATAACTCACAAAATCCTTCTCCTTCAGCAGCAGTAGTCATATAAGTAGGTTGATGTTCCAACTGATTTACATATTTACGTACATTTGCTACACCTACAGAAACAGAAAAATACTCAGGATCAAATAAACTTTCATCATTGGGACTATCCCCAACAGTAAGCACTTGTTCCAGAGAAAATTCCGGCAAGTATCCGCGCAACACTTCCAATAATCCTACAGCCTTATTTTGTTCTTGGGGTTTAATGTGACATTGCACATTACTATAAGTAAATCCCCAACCCATTTCTTGACAAAGATTATTCAATATTTTTAATTCATCTAAACTCAAACCCGCCACATCAAATGTCCAATCGGTAACACGGAAACGATTGTCGGCTGATTCCTGGATTTGAGGAAATTTCTGTTTTAATTCTGCAAAGGCCAGACCTAAACTCCGACGATGGGCCTCTAGGTCAGGAATAGGTGTTAAAGTTACTGGTTGATCATACCCAGAAGGATAGAACAGACCCCCATTCTCAGCGATCGCACCTATAATTGGCATTAAGTGACTTAATGCACTCATCCAACCCGCAGACCGCCCAGTGACAATCAATACTTTTATCCCTCCAGCCGCTAAATTTTCTAAAGCTTGCAGCAATCTCCCAGAAAATTTGTTTCTTGTCGTGAGTGTACCATCCATATCTGTAGCAACTACACGAATATTATTGAATGAAGCCTCAGACAGTTGTCTCAGAGTTGATTGATGTTCCAAAGAAAAATTTGGGTAACTGTACATATAGATTTATGAATTACGCTTGTCGGCGATGATTACAGTTTGGGAATCACGGGCTAAAACACCATCTTCCATTTCTACAATCCGATCAGCTATATCTAAAATGCGGTTATCATGAGTTACCAGTAAAATCGAAGTTCCCTGTTCTTTCGCCAGCCCCTGCATGATTTCTACTACATCCCGTCCTGACTGTTTGTCCAAAGCCGCTGTTGGTTCATCCGCTAACACCAATGGAGGATTATTGACTAAAGCCCGAGCGATAGCCACTCTTTGTTTTTGTCCTCCAGATAGGCTGTCCGGGTAGTAAGTAACTTTCTCTCCTAAACCAACAGATGCAAGCATAGCTTGTGACCTAGAAATTGCTTCATGAGCACTAAGGTTATCATTGAGTTCCACCGCCATCTGCACATTTTGTGTAGCACTTAAAAAACCCAACAAATTGTGAGCCTGAAAAATATAACCAATATTACGCCTAATTTGTACTAATCTACTCTGACTAGCACCAAATGTTTCTACACCCAAAAATTTGAGACTTCCCTCTTGTACAGACCGCAAACCACCAATCAAGCTCAATAATGTTGTTTTACCTGAACCAGAAGGTCCGGTCATAATTACGATTTCCCCAGGATAAATTTCTAGGTTAATGTCAAATAAAATTTGTTTTTTTAGTGTGCCTTTGCCATAGTAATGATTGAGATTTTTTATGGCAATTACAGGTTCTTGTCTCATATTTACAGTGCCTTTCATCTGACTTAGGTACAAAAGGGCGGACAAAATGCCCACCCCACAAAGGTTTTATCATTATCTGTACCTCAGATTCCTGCAAGATGCCGTTAGTGGGTAATTAGATCTTGTGGTACTGAGTTATAAATGCAGTTTTTAACTCAAAAGTAATTATATATCATTCAACAATTATAAATGAGTTTTTTTAACAAACATGAGTAATTTACATTTAATTCGTAATTTATCATTGATAACTTAAAAAATATCTGCGGGGTCGGCAGAACGTAATTTACGTACAGCGATCGCCCCAGAGATAAAACACATAGTTATAGTCAAAATTAACACAGTTATTGCCCGCTCATAACTCATCAACACTGGCAGTAATGTGGCTTCTCTGGCTTTGGAATACATAAACATAGAAAAAAGCCATCCTGGAATATATCCGAAGCAAGCCAATAGAAAAGCCTCTTGAAGTATGACCATTAATAAGTATTGATGTGTATAACCAATAGCCTTTAATGTCGCATACTCTGATAAGTGATCAGAAACTTCTGTATAAAGGATTTGATAAACAATTACAGTACCTACAATAAAACCCATAATTGTACCTAAACTAAAAATAAATCCAATTGCCGTACTACTAGCCCAGTAATTACGCTCAAAATCTATAAATTCTTGTTTAGTTAAAATATTAACATCTTCAGGTAAATAATTCCGCAATTGTTCAGCAACAACATTACTGTTTTCTCCCGGCTGTAATCGAATCAGACCAATATCAATTAAACCGCGTTGACGGTTAGCAAATATCCTCAGAAAATTAACATCGCTAGTAATCAAATTACCATCTGCTCCAAAAGATGTACCTAAGGTAAATAATCCATCTACTTTCACCCGTCTTCTTTGTACTTCTGCGGTTAAAGTATTTCCTCGCTCCAATTCCGCCGCCACCGGGCCATATTCTTCTCGAGAGGAACCATCAAATAACACTACATCAGGTAGTTTCAGCTTATCTAAGTTCTCCTTCACACCAGGTAAATCAAACACATGAGATTCTGGATTCATACCAAATATAAGAATGCTCCGGGGACGACCTGTAAATGGATTTCTCCAAATCGTATAATCCAAATATATTGCATGTACAGATTCTACCCCTTGTAACTCTAAAGCTTTATACAACCTGCGCTGAGAAAAAGGTTGCATTGCTAATAAAGCATTAGATTGTTTATTAATCAAAACAATGTCGGCTTTTAAGCTACTATGCAACCGAACATTACTATAATAAAGTGCATCCCGAAAACCAATTTGCATAAACATCAGAATATCCGCAAAGGCAATACCTGCTAGCGCCACAACGAGGCGACTTTTTTCTCTAGTCAGTTGTAGCCAAGACAGAGGAATTTTAGGAGCCATTATGTTTAATTCGTAATTAATGCAATTTTGACAGTAATATTTGAGCCAAAGCTGAAATTGATAATAATTACAATTCAATCAGATCAATCAGAATTTGTTTGTTTGTTAATTTGGGCAACTACCTTAGCATTAGTAAAACCAGAAACTCGCTGACTGTCTTCGGGAAGCAAAGCAATTTTTACTTCCACAACTCTAGCGTCTACATCTGCAACTGGATCCGTACTTAAAACATCTTTTTTACCAATTTTTCTGCCAACCTGAATAACAGTACCTTTTAATTCCCCGCTAAATGCTCCATTTTCACTGATGACAGTAGCACTTTGACCTATACGCACTTCACCAATAGTATCTTCAGGAACTTCTGCAACAACAGTCATTTGATTGGTGTCTCCCATCTCAGCAATACCATTCGTACTAATAGCTTCTCCAGATTTAGTGTGAACTGCTAAAATTTCTCCCGTAATTGGGGCTTGAACATAACTTAATTTCAGTTCTGCTTCCGCTTTTTTAACATTAGCGATAGCATTACTTACTTGAGCTTGTCCTTTCTGAATATCAGTAGGACTAAATTCTCTAATTCGGTTAAGTCTTGATTGTTCTTCGTTAATTTGACTTTGCAAAGTCATCATAGTTTTATCACGGTTTACTTTAGCTTCAATCAGTTGTTGTTGCAAGGTTGCTAAAGTTTGTACTTGATTGGCTCTCGCCTCAGCTAGTTGTTGTCTTAAAGTCCCCTGAGCTTGTCTTAGAGTAGCTTGGGCTTCTATAAGTTGTTGATTAGCAGTTACCGCACTTAGTCTTCTTCTATCCCGTTCTTGCTGAGAAATAGCCCCTTCTCGGTACAACATCTCATATCTTTCTGCATCAACTTGAGCATTGCGCTGTTCAGCTTGAATGCGGGTAATAGTTGCTCTTAAATTCTCTTGTTGTCCTCTGAGTTCAGCTTCTAAGCGATTAATACCTGCTTGTTGAGCTAATTTTTCTCCACTCAATTGAGCAGCTATCCGAGCAATTACTGCTTGTTGAGCATCCCTTTCTCCCATAAACTGGGCTTGTAAGCGAGCAATTACTGCTGTTTGAGTTTCAATATCTCTAGGGGAAGCAACTCTTACCTGAGCTAAATTAGCCCGGGCCTCTTGCAGTCTGGCTTTTGCCTCTTCTACAGCTGCTAATTGGGTATCGTGGTTATCTAAAATTGCCAGTACTTGACCTTTCCTGACTCGCTCACCTTCTTGAACGAAGATTTGCTTAACTCGTGAAGAAGATTGTAAACCAGCAGCTGGTGCAGAAACTTTCACAACTTCTCCTCTTGGTTCTAAACGTCCCACGGCGCTAATACTGTTAGCCAGTGGTTTTACAGGGACAGGTAAATTGACTTTTTTCAACTGCTCAACTTTAGCTGTAGTTAGTAATCCAGCAGCGATAACAATTGGTAAGGCCACGGCGATACCCCACCAAATCTTAGGTTGTTCCGGATCAAGTAGCAGTTCTTTTGAGCTTTGCTTCTCAGTCACCCTTGACATGGTTGTTGCTCGTTTGTTGAATAGTGCTTATGGAAATAAAAAAAGTAATTCGGAGGTAGCTATACCAATTCCTAATTAAGAAGCATTAGTTTTGTATCTATTGCACTCTTTTTTGCAATTGGCATTAAATTTAGTCAACCAGTTTTTAGTAATTAGCACACTGATAACAACAAACACAAACAACAATTGTTAAAACTTGGTAAGTGCTGACAATTTACTGTCAGATGTATACTCAACTCTACAGTCTTTTACAATGGTGCTTGCTAAACAGTCTTTTTAGTATTAAAAACTACACCAACGGTGGCAAAAAAACCTTTTTCTTTAACTTTTTCATCAACCAATTAGTAAGTTTGCTTACCTAGTCTTTTATGTTGGGATACTGTCAACTAATATCCCTAAACTTGATTGCAGACTTTATTATTGTTGTTTCACTCCGTTAAAATGTCTGTGAATGAATTCTACATTCATTAATTATCAAAAAAGGTAACATAATGTACAGATAAAAAAGTTTTTCCGTAGATAAATTACAGAAATAAATGGTAAAACTCTTGTGGGGTCAGCATTTTGCCCACCCCAGTGTACTTCACAAAAATCAAATATGCTGGATCTCAAAAAGCAAGCTTTTTTGAGTCTGGTAAATCAAATAATACCGTAGTCATGTAATTTTCTGCCCAGTCTTTACCAAAGGCTTTTTCTAATACTCGACGGGTTTTGTCATTTTGTTGCTGTTGTGTACAATAGTTGCGTTGCCCGGCTAAGATTTGCAAAGATTTTTCTGGGTCAACTGGACTGGAAGCCATGGCTTGAGTGCAATGTATCTCTAAAAATTCTTGCACACGGTTAACAAACCTTGTCTCTTCTTCCGGGGAACTAGGACGGACAAAAATACAAAATTCTGAGAATATATGACCCCATTCCGGTAAATCCCGGGGTTGGGCAAAGTTCAACCCCACCAATGCTGAGAGTTTGCCATAATATGAGGATGGTAACTTGCCTTCCAAGTCTACAGGAGATAAGTCAGCGATAGCCGCACTAATTTGACCTCTACCGCCTACCACGTCACAACCAAACATAGGTAAATCATATTCTGGACGCGGAAACATGACACAATGCAAGATATCTAGCATATTTCCCACTTTCGCCAATTCTAAGTGCATTTTGCGGAATTGTAGTGTTTGATAGCAGCGATTTTCTATCACTAGTTTTTCGCCTTCTAGTCTTCCCTCCACATACCCCAATTCTGAAGGTAGAATGTAAGGAGACAGATCTAGGTGGTTATGCCAAACTTCTTCAATACAATTAGCTAATTCCTCAATTAAAGGATGTTGTTGTTTTCGCAGCGAGGTAGTGGGAATAATTGACATCTTTTTCTTACAAATACTATGTATTTGTCAGTCTACCTTCTGCTGTACCCCTTCGTTTTAATTGGCAACATAAGAAAATATTTTTTTTGACCAGGCCGCAAAAACCCAAAGAAGAGCTCAGTTACAGACAACTGGTAAAAAATTCAACAATATATTCCCCACTTTTCCAAGAAGTCGAGGATATAAAATTTAATATCAATAAAAAATTGACACCCTAATCAAAATATTTTTTATTATAACTATATTTCAAATATTTTAAATTTTAAAAAGCTTCAAGGATATTTCTGTTAACCCCTTAAATTCACATGCCTAAATTGTTTATTTCCTCAGGACTTTCTAAATATCCTATCAGAATTTAAAATTTGGCTTTTTCAAAATTCAATGATTTTCCGTATAGGAGATTTTAAATGGTACTCGATTCATTTAATAGATGGTTAATTCCACTGGTTGTAACTACAGTCAGTCTTTACTCAAACCCGGCGAAAGCATTAGCACAAACTGTATATCCATTTAGTGGTGAATATGAAACCACAATTATCATCGAACCTATCTCAGACAATCTTGCACAAGTATCTGAGAGAGCTGTAAGTGATAATGCCCCCTATAATTTAGGACTATATGAAGGTCTGACATATTCTTTCACCGATGAAAACGGAAACGTAGCATTTAATATAGACCCCACAGTGTTTGGTATGGAAGGATATCCATTGGGCTACATCTCATTTGGCAATGGTGCTAATACAATATTTGGAAATGCTGATGCTAATGCTTCAATTGATTTTGAGAATTTAACAGCTAAAGGTTCCGGTATTTTGAACATTACTGGGGGTACAGGTATGTTTAAAAATGCTACAGGTACACTAACTTTTGTTCAAGAAGACACCGTAAATTTAGGCCCAACTACCATTTTAAATGGTGTGGCTTTAGTCAACGGTTATATTACAGTTCCTCAATCAGTTCCAGAACCAACAAATATTACACCACTCATCGGTCTAGCTTTAACAGGAGTCGGTTTTTTCCGATACCTTTTCCCTAACTAATGTTAACAAATACATAATTTGAGATTCTTTCTCAACTAGTTTAATACACCTGCGTCAACCTCAATATTTGAATTAGAGATTCAAAAGCAGACGGTGCAAGCATTTGCCACATTAAAATCCACTTTGTTTCTCAAACACCCACTGGTTGACGCAATATTAACTAATGCTAATGCCAGAAATCAGTAACATCGTATCCCAAATCTTCTAACATATGTCGCAGCAGAGGTAAACTCAATCCAATCACATTGCTATGACAACCTGCGATTTTTTCTACAAATAAACTACCAAAACCCTCAAGAGCAAAACCACCAGCACACTTGAGGGGTTCCCCTGTGGCAACATAGGCTTTGATGGTGCGATCGCTCATTTTGGCAAAATGCACCCGTGTTACTTGACATCTGACTAAAGTCCGGTTTTGACATAAGTCTATTAACACATGACCCGTATACAAATCCCCAAATTTACCTTGCATGAACTGCCAACGAGCAATGGCTTCTGTAGCATCAGCTGGCTTGCCATAAATCCTATCATTGATAGCCAACACGGAATCACAACCCATAATCAAAGCCGATTCAAACTGTGGAGCTACAGTTTCCGCTTTACGTTGTGCGAGAATTTGTACCAATTGTGCTGGTTCATTGACTTGAATTTGCGACTCATCAAAATCACTAGGTTTAACTATGACTTCCATCCCAACACTTTGCAGCAAGCGGTGTCGGGCCAAAGAAGCTGAAGCCAGTACAAATAAAGGTGTTTTCATGAGACTTGAGCTAAAAGTGGAAATTGTTATCTACCCATGGGAAAGCAATCTGCCTTCCTTTATCTCTATTCTCATTAATACACCGAAAAAGAACTTACCACATCTTCCATCAGCCTTTGAACTCTCGGCCAACGCCTTTCAGGAATAGAAGCGTTGAAAGTGAACAGCTTCCCACGGCTAATTGCCACACTAGCTACATTATGTCTATCTTCCCGATTAGGAAGTTTCACCTTATACTCTAATATATAGTATGTTTTGCCCTTGGATTCGCTTTCAAAAGCGTTGACTAACTCTGCTGAACGACCGGAATCGGGAGGCGCAAGAGCCGCTTTTCCTAATTTATATCCTACTTCTGTGGGTGTTCCCAATTCTGTCAAAGTTTTGCCCTCGGGCACAGGGCTAATTACTACAGAGACATTTTCTGATATTTCAATCAAATCATGAAATACCACATCGGGGCCGTTGGTAACCTTAACTTGTAACCAGCCATTAGGGTATGAAAACTGATAACCATCATAGGAATCTACAAAGCTGTTCAATCCAGCCGCAGCAGCCACACCAGCATTACTCAGGCTCATGCTGAAGACTAATAACAAAATAAATACAATTCTTTTCCACATTTCTCAAAATTCCTTTGGCCTGGGAACAAAATCAGACAAGTGTCATTTCTCGTTTTCATTCTCCCATCAACCGGGTCACTTCGCATCACTCAGTACATCAGAAATGAGAAATCTTTCTAAATCTAGCAAAATAGTCAAGCGCAAACCATAAATTATGTGATGATTATTTATAATCGCAATTCTAAACTTAAAAGCAAATAGCTGATAGATCAAAATGGATCTTCAAAATTGCTACCGTTTGTTGGGTTTAAGGTCAGGAGCCTCTTTTGCTGACATCAAAGCGTCTTACAGACGATTAGCGCAACAATATCATCCCGACGTTAACCCAAATGACATCACAGCTAAAGATAAGTTTATTGCTTTAACAGAGGCTTACAAACTCCTTCTCACAAAAGTACCTTCCCAGGAGACCGCCCAAGGGTCGAGACATTCTTCTATGTCTGCAGGTGACAACAGCAAATCCACCCATGCACAAACAACACCCACAACCACAGTAACAGCTGAAAAAAACCCCAGACCAAAACCGCCCCATGTTGTAGAAATAGAAGAAAGGCTCAAGTGGAAGACTTATGAACAATTGCAACGTTTTTTAAAAGAAAGAAGATTTTCCCAAGCCATCGCTTTGGCGGAAGCTTTAGCAGCACGTTTACCCACAGATACAGAAGTGCGCCAATGGCAAGCAGTTGCCTATCAAATCTGGGGACAAGCTTTAATTCCCGAAAATCAACTTTTAAAAGCCAAAATCTATCTCAAAAAAGCCCTGAAGACAGATCCTAATAATCAAGCTCTGTTTCTAGAGGTAAAGCGAGACTTGCAAAAATTAGAGCAGCTTTTTTAACCACTCTAACCACAAGTTACCCATCCCTTCCTCAAGCAAGTAAACACCCCACTGTCCCGTAGCGTAAATATCAGCTACAGCCAAGGCTTGTTTCATGCCAATGTCAAAAAAATATCACTTGAGCCAAAAGTTAAATCAGCGCCAATAGGACTTTTTGGGCGATTAATGCAATTCAGCTATTCCACTAGATAAGAATTTATGTTATTTAATTTTATAGCTACTTGAAATAAATTATCAACTTCGTTAAGACAAACGTCACATGGTGAATGATTAAATCAACTTCCTCCTTAGACAGAGGATTTGTACAGTCCCTAACTTGGCCGATTGGCGGTTTAGTTTTAGGATTACTAATTCTCTTAACATGTCTGATTTTCAGTGTTACTCTGGGCGCAGCAGATATCCCCTTAGATAGCGTTTATGCGGCCTTGACTAGCTTTGATGATTCTAAAGACCATTTAATTATTCGTACCGTCAGATTACCGCGATCGCTGTTAGCTATCATTGTAGGTGCTGCAATTTCCGTATCTGGTGCTTTGATGCAAGGTATAACCCGCAACCCATTAGCCGAACCTGGGATTTTGGGAATTAATGCGGGTGCCTCTTTAGCTGTTGTCATCGCCATTTTTATTTTTGGAACACCTGCATTAAATATTTATATTTGGTATGCTTTCGCAGGTGCGGGAATTACTGCTGTCAGTGTTTATTTTTTAGCTTCCCTTGGTCGCGGCGGGATAACGCCTCTAAATCTCACTATTGCCGGTGCAGCTATTAGCGCCTTACTTACTTCACTAATCACCACAATTTTAATAGTCAGTCAACGGACACTAGAAGAAATTCGCTTTTGGTTAGCGGGTTCCTTAGCTGCTGCCGATGCAAGTATTATTACTCAAGTATTGCCTTACATTTGCATTGGCTTGATTTTAGCATTTCTCTTATCAAGACAAATCACAATTTTAAGCCTGGGAGAAGATATTGCCCAAGGATTAGGTCAACAAACTTTATGGATAAAAATTGCTGCGGCTCTAAGCGTTTTTCTCTTACAAGGTAGTGCAATTGCAGTTACTGGAGGAATTGGATTTATTGGTTTAATCGTTCCCCATCTAGTGCGCTTTTTAGTTGGAATAGATTATCGATGGATCTTACCTTATAGTGCCATTTTTGGCTCAATCTTACTTTTAATTTCAGATATATTTGCCAGGTTAGTAATTCGACCCCAAGAAATTCCCGTAGGAATTATGACTGCTTTAGTGGGTGCGCCATTCTTCATTTATTTAGCCAAAAGTAATCTCAAAAAATAATCAATCTCCAAAAATGAAGAATCATAGCTTAATTGTCCGCTCAAAAACATTTCCCATTTCTTTCCGCCTCCACAAACGCGTCCCCATTGTTTTACTTATTTTAATAATTATCACTTTAGTAACAATGGTGGTTAGCACTGCTGTCGGTGAATATCCTACACCTCCTTTAACTGTAATTAAAACAGTTTTACGTATAGATACAGGAAATCCTGACCATGCTTTTGTAATTAATACCCTACGACTACCAAGAACTTTAACAGCTGCACTGGTGGGCATAGCTTTGGCAATTTCCGGTACAATTATGCAAGGGATCACAAAAAATCCTTTAGCAGACCCGGGTATTATTGGCATTAATGCTGGTGCTGGTTTAGCAGCTGTAGCTTTGATTGTCCTGTTTCCCAATTTACCGGCGGGAAGTTTGCCCTTAGCTGCTTTTGTTGGTGCTTTAGCTACTTCTGTAGCTATTTATTTAATAGCATGGGATAGGGGTACTCATCCTATTCGTTTGATTTTAATTGGTGTGGGAATTTCTGCTCTTACTGGTGCTTGTACCAGCCTATTGGTGACATTTGGTGAAATTTACAGCGTTAGTCAAGCTTTAGTTTGGTTAGCTGGTAGCGTTTATGGGCGCAGTTGGGAACAGATGAGAGCTTTACTACCTTGGTTGATAGTATTTATTCCCTTAGCTTTAGCCAGCGCACCACAATTAAATGCTTTGGCTTTAGGAGATGAAATAGCTATAGGTTTAGGTAGTCGAGTAGAATGGCAACGCAGTTTTTTAATATTAATTAGTGCTGCACTTTCTGGTGCAGCCGTGGCTACTGCTGGAACTATTGGTTTTGTAGGATTAATTTCTCCCCATATTGCCCGTCAGTTAGTGGGTGCAAATCATGAAGGGTTAATTGCGGTATCTGCTGTCTGGGGTGGAATGATTTTAGTTATTGCTGATTTATTGGGTAGAATTATCTTTGCTCCTGTAGAAATTCCTTGTGGCATTGTTACTGCTGTAATTGGTGCTCCTTATTTCATATATTTATTAGTCAAAAACCAGAAAAAATGAAATCACCAAGTTCTATGTATCATCAACTATCAACCAATAACTTAAGTTTAGGTTACGATGGGGTAACTATAGTAAAAAATTTCGATTTAACTATCCCCCAAGGAAAAATTACTATCTTAGTTGGTGGTAATGGTTGCGGTAAATCTACACTATTGCGGGGGTTGGCAAGATTACTGAAACCAAAAAAAGGTACAGTTTATTTAGATGCAGCAGATTTGTTTAAATTATCAACTAAAAATGTTGCTAAAAAATTAGGCATTCTCACTCAAGGTCCAGTTGCACCAGAAGGTTTAACGGTTAGAGATTTAGTAGCTTGTGGACGATTTCCCTATCAAAATTGGATGCAGCAGTGGACTAAAGAAGATGAACGCTTTGTGGAGATAGCACTAGAAACCACAAGAATGAAAGAACTAGCTGAACGTGAGTTAGATACTCTTTCTGGTGGGCAGCGTCAACGTGCTTGGATTGCAATGGTATTAGCTCAGGATACAAATATTTTACTCCTAGATGAACCAACAACTTTTTTAGATTTGGCACATCAAATAGAAGTGTTAGATTTACTCTGGGAGTTAAACCGCAATCGTAACATTACTTTAGTTATGGTGCTCCATGATTTAAATCAAGCCTGTCGTTATGCAGATTATTTGGTAGCCGTGAAACATGGTAGTATTTATGCCCATGGCACACCAGAACAAATCATGACTGAAATTACCGTGCAAGAAGTTTTTGGCTTAGATTGCCAAATTATCACAGACCCGGTTGTTGGTACACCAATGTGTATCCCTATTAGTCGGATACGATGATTTTAACTTTTTTCTAAAATGATTCTATATGTCTCAGTCTACAATTACTGTTAAAGTCAAGTTATTTGCAGCTTATCAAGAAGCCTATGGTTTGCCAGAATTAATACTAGATTTTCCTGATGGTACAACAGTTAGCGCAGTATGCGATCGCCTAATTTCTGAACACCCAGAACTGACTCAATGGCGCGACTTGACGCGTTTTGGTATTAATTTTACATTGGTGGATCCCGATACCCTACTACAAAATAACGATGAGGTTGTACTAATTCCCCCTGTGAGTGGCGGCTAAAAGGATGGGGAAAAAATCCTATCAGTACAGCAGCCCAAAGGTGTAGTGGCTTTAGGTAGTTAAGCTATTATGTTCAATTTGTGGTGTAGCCTTAGCCATCATCATTCCCCAGACAAAATTAAAATGAAATTTAGTTGCAGAATCTATATCAAACTGTGCACATCTAAGTAAATTATGAAACTCTTTTTGGGTATAACACCCTTTGTAAGCAGGGTCAACAAACTTCAAGATAAAATCACATACCTGACACCATAAATAATCTTTACACCAATCCAAAATAAATACTTTACCTTCTGGCTTTAAAACACGTCTTATTTCCATTAATGCACCACGAGGGTCATCAAAATAATGAAATGCACTTGCAGATACAATTACATCAAAACTTTTATTGGTAAATGGCAAATTTGACACACTGGCATTTTGAAACGAAACATGAGGATAAGTACAAAATTTTTGTTGAGCTACGAAAAGCATTTTTTCGGAAATATCTACCCCAGTAATCACTTGCTGTGGATTTTCCGTGAGTAATAATTGCTCAAATTCTCCTGTTCCGCAGCCAATATCAAGCACTGTTGCTGTTGGTGCAATCTCGGCCCAATTTTTCAAAGCACATAGGGTTTTGGTAATATATGTATGCCAACGCTGGTCATAGAAATTTGCCATGTGGTCATATTGTTGGCGAATTACTGTTTCATTCATAGCTATTCTTTTAGTTATTTTTATTTTATTATGTAAATTAAATGTTGAGATTCAAACTAAAATAGATAGTTTGTTCCTATATTTTAATTCTTCTGTCTTAATAAAATCTATTCCTCAGAAATTTTGAATTTTCAATTAATGTGTTTTTAAGTCCAAAGACAATTAACCGCTCCCTGTGGCTTTTCACCTTGCAGAGCTTGGAGAATATTTTGAGCAGCTTCTAGGGCAATGTTGCGCCGCAAATCATCAACAGCAGATCCAATATGGGGAGTGAAAAAGGTTTGATTGGTGTTTTCTAATAACAACTGGGGGATTTTGTAGGGGCGGTCACTACGATACCAATCTTCCATTTCAAAAACATCAGCAGCGTAGCCTGCTAAGTGTCCAGATTCTAAGGCTTGACACACCGCTTGCTCATCAACTACCGAACCACGACAGGGGTTGATTAAAAAGCTCCCTCGTTTCATCGTGCCTAAGGTATTAGCATTGATTAAATGAAAAGTTTCTGGTTGCAGAGGCACCGCCAACACAATAAAATCACTGGACTGAATTAAAATATCGAAAGGTACCCGTGTTAATTGCCCAGCTGCCTCTTGTTGTGGAGTTAAAGCCACGGGATCGCTGTAAAGTAACTGCATTTCAAAGCCTACCAGACGTTGAGCGATGGCCTTGCCTAATGCACCCATACCGACAATTCCCAAGGTGCGATTTGCTAGCCCTAAGCTGTAAAATTGAGGCCGCCAACCTGCAAATTTACCTGTGCGAATAAAACGATCGCTTACTAACATTTGTCGTGCTAACCCAATTAATAACCCAATGGTAATTTCGGCAGTGGGTGCAGACAACAAAGAAGGCACGATTGTAAACCACACACCGTAACGGGTACAAGCATCAACATCAAAATTATCGTAGCCTTTGAGAGCAGATGCAACTACTTTTAGCTGGGGGCACTGCTGCAAGAAACTTTCATCAATGGTGTCTGGCATAAACACCATCAACGCCTGAGCATTTTTAGCTCGTTGCAGAATTTCCTCACGAGATAAAGACTCTTGGTTGGCGTTAGCAATGACCTCACAATGAGGTTCAAGGAATTCAATCACTTCTGGATGTACCCAGTTAGTAATTACAACCGTTGGCTTCATGGTGTTTACTCAAGCTAAACGTCTGCGTAAATAGCCACTGAAACTATCTACTAATATTACCATCATCAAAATTACCAGTAGTATTGCTAACACTTCTTTATACCTGATAACACGTAAAGAACCAATTAATTCAAAGCCAATACCCCCTGCCCCCACTGCACCCATGACCGTAGAAGCACGAAAGTTATATTCCCAACGATACAAAGTTACATCTATCATTTGCGGAAAAACTTGCGGTAAGATGCTGTGATAAATTACCTGAATTTTATTCGCCCCGGCAGCCTGTGCTGCTTCCATTGGTGCAGGATGCACGTGTTCGATGTACTCAGCAAAAAACTTACCTACCATACCAATAGAATGAAACCCCACTGCCAAGGCTCCCGGTAATGCACCAAACCCAACCGCAGCCACTAAAATAATGCCCATAATCAGTTCTGGTACAGCCCGTAAACCATTGAGAATCAGACGCGCCAGGTGAAACACAACTGGATGAGGTGTAGTATTACTAGCTGCTAGTAATGACAATGGCAGAGAAAAAGAAACAGCGATAGCAGTTCCTGCAACACTCATAGCCAAGGTGTCAAACAGTGGCTTAATCCAATTAATAGCCGAGCTAAAATCAGGCGGGAGCATTTGGCTAATTAAATTTATACCACTAGGTACACCCTTAACCAATCTTTCCCAATCAAACAGACCAACTAATAAAAAAGACACCATCACAACTACTACAACAATAGCTAATTGCGACACATCCCTGTATCTCCGACGTCTTTGTTGTTTTAACAGGGGTTCAAATTTTTGGTAAGCAGACATAAAAGTTAATTAAATAGGCAAATGCAAAAAACAAAAAAAGGCACAGGTTGTAGTAAAATCACCTCCTTAAAACAAGAATTTTTTTCTATTTTAATGGTAGAACTTTCTCGATTACCCGATTAATTTAACTTAGCAAAATCCAGATTCAAAGTTTTACCTAAATCCCTTACTACGTCATAATCTTTATCTGTAATAGCATCAAACCCATCTGCTTTAAAAGGTTCGAGGATATTTTTATCCTTCATTTCAACGAATGCCGAACGAATTTTCTCCTTAAGTTCTGGGTTTAAATCCGAGCGCATTGTCCAAGGATATTGAGGAAATGGTTTAGATTCTGCCAAAACTTTGACTTTGTTATTATCAATAACTTTGCGCTCAACTAGAGATTCAAAAATAGGTTTGCTCAAGCCACCAATTTGAGCATTGTTGTTTTGAACTGCTAAGGCAACTGCATCATGAGAACCAACAAAAGCTTCTTGATAATCTTTTTTGGGTTGTAAACCCTTATCAGCAATCATCGATTTGGGTATTAAATGGCTAGAAGTAGAAGCTTGATCCCCAAATGCTACTGTTTTTCCTGCCGCTTCCTCAATAGAATTCACACCACTGTTAGTATTGGCAATAATCACTGATTTATAGGTGGTTGCCCCATCTTTCTTTAATGCTGCGAAGGGTTCAATATCACTTTTAGTTTTAGCTAAAACATAGGAAAGTGGGCCAAAGTAAGCTAGTTCCAAACGTCCGCTACTTGCTGCTTCAATCATCGAAGAATAATCAGTAGTTACCACTAAATCAATATTTTTACCTAACTTTTCTTCTAAATATTTTTCCAAACCCTGATTGTTTTTGATGATAGTTGAAGCATTTTCATCTGGTAAAAGAGCTACCTTCAAAGTTTTGGGGTCAGATACACTAGGGTCAACTGCGGTTGTAGGATTAGCAGTGGGGGAAGCAGATCCATTAGTAGCCGTCTTGTTATTAGGTGCGTCACAGCCAGCCACAGCGAACACAGCTAAAGCAACAGATGTGATTAATTTTTTCTGAATTGTAATCGCCATAAAGATTCTCCTAACAAAGTATTGAACATTGGAAATAATTGGCAATAATACTGTTGTGTGCTTGCCTATCTCTGCTTCTTCATTGTGTAGTGCCTTCTCCATGAGAGGATTTGCCAAATGCCCCTTCCATGAACCCCTCTGTCTCATCTAAGTCAACATTTTCAGTCTTGCCATAGATGCGATTAAGTTCCCATTCCTCAATATTCCCAGCATTACCATCAAAAACAATACGACCTTGAGATATACCAACTATCCTATCTGCATAGGCTTTAGCTAAATCTACCTGGTGTAAGCTCATAATTGCTGCAATACCGCTTTCCTGAGAAATTTGACGCAGAAAGGAAATTACCTTGTGGGAACTAGTAGGGTCAAGGCTAGCAACTGGTTCATCTGCTAGCATTAACTGGGGTTGCTGGGCTAAGGCACGTGCAATACCTACCCGTTGCTGTTGACCACCACTGAGATTATCTACTCGTACTAAGGCTTTATTTAACAGTCCTACTCGTTCTAGACACTCCAAGGCTATGTGTTGGTCAACTTTCGGCAACGGAAAAAAGCTTCTCAGAGTTGAGTGGTAGGCTAAACGACCCGTCAGGACATTTTGTAGTGCAGTTTGTCTACCAATTAACTGGTGCTGCTGAAAAATCATCCCTGTGCGCTGGCGATGCTCATGCAGTGCTTTGGGGTCATTCAATTTGCGCCAGCCGTCTACCGTAACAGACCCTGTCGTTGGTTGGATGAGTCCATTTAAACACCGGAGCAAGGTTGATTTACCTGAACCGGAAGCTCCCAAGATGACTGTAAACTCCCCTGGGTAAAAATTTAAAGAAACCGACTGGAGGGCTTGAACTCCGCCAGAATAAGTCACACTCAAGCGTTCAAGCTGAATCATCATCCTAGGAAAACTCTCCTACTTCATGGAATTTACCGACACTACATTCATTCCACCAACAGTGGAATGACAATAAGTTCTCACCTTTATTTAAAGAAGAGGTTAACAATTGAGTTTTTCTAGGTTAAAAACAAAAATAGAACAAAAAGGTTTCACTGTGTACTGAGTCTTATTCAAGAATCAAAAACGAATTTGTGTAGCACTCAGTATCACTTGTTCATCTATCCCACTCACCAACCAAAAAGCCATTGATATTGCCAAGGTCATGTCCCCACCTAACATTTCCATAGGTGGGGACTTACGCCGATATTGTTAAATCTGCATTCCTAAGCTGCTTCAATTAAAGCACTCCAATCAGCAGGTAGGCGGGAGGTAAATTGGTTCATTTTGTCTTTTACTGCTTCCTTGGTAATTCGCAGAGTTTGTTGGATCAGCTGACTTGCTTGAATATCATCTAATTTGAATTGTTCGCGAATCACGGCAATATATTCCTCCGCAGAAATAGGTAGCTTTCTGATTTGGTGAGAGTGCAGTCTTTCATAGTTGAGAGGTTCAGGTAGACCCTCACTTAGCTCAAGGGCTTGCCGATCATCTAGTTTGCTAGCTAAAATTCCGAGTACCGCTTTCACAGCAGCATCAGCTGTTTCTCTATCTGAGATAAAAGCTAGCTCACAAGCAGCATCCAGAAATCTTTCGTACTCCATCTGTGTTCCTCACTGAATTTATATAAGTCCTTTCCAAGTAAATTAGACACTGGGTGAATTTTTTCCCAACCGTGGCAGAAATTTTTTGATAGTCCCCTGATGTATTTAAATTGTTTAATGGATAAGTCTATTAAGCACGGACTTCTTCAGGCCACAGTTCTCGCAAAGCTGGCGGCATCATATTGATTACATCTTCAATTTCACCCCTAGTAATGCGTTCAGACAGTAGTTGGAACACTGCACGCACCACACCCTCCGCATCAATTTCACGGTCGGTGTTGCGGAAGTAATCACGGATATGCTGTAAAAATGCTTCTTGATTGCGTTCTTTGGTGGGAGTAGCACCGGGTCGCCAGTTTTCGTAATAAAACCCCCCAAGAAGAATCGGTAATTGCGCTCCTAAATGTGCCGCTTCCTCTACTGTCAAGCGATCGCGCAGGGCGTGTAATGTGGCACGCAAGGCTTGAAAAACTTGATGCTTGCTTTCCCAGCCTAGCTTATTACGCAAATCATTTACCCAAGGAATTGTTGTTTGAACTGTTGTATCAAAGATATCCAGTCCTGTCGTTGTCATAATAATAACTCCTGTTAATTGCCTTGACTGAGCAAGTCTCCACTCTTAATGTTTCAAGGCTTTTCATCTCCTTCAATCCATCGTAATTAGTCAGAAGTAGCTTCTCCTCTGACTAACGATGTGTGATGCTCGATGTATTCCTCTATCTAAAGCATTTTCTGAATGTTAAACCTAGGTGTGACATCAATCACATAACCATACCCGACAAAAAAAGTCGGGTATGTTTGACGAGCATTTTGACTCGTGTTACTATCAGGCGAAAGTTGACTGACAAAATAGGGAAGGCTTCATTTATGACTCAGGCAATCACCAAAGATACCCAAGCAACAACTTCGACTTTAAAGGCTTTAAAGTGTAAAGAATGTGGCACAGAATACGAACTGAAAGCCAGTCATGTTTGCGAGTTTTGTTTTGGTCCACTAGAAGTCAAGTATGACTACAGTGAATTAAGTCTGAGTGTAACCCGGGAAAAAATTGCAGCTGGGCCAAATTCAATTTGGCGCTATCGTCCCTTTTTGCCAGTGGCAACTGACAACGTAATAGACGTGGGAACAGGTATGACTCCCTTGTTACGTTCCCATCGATTGGCTCGTCGCTTGGGTTTAAATAAGCTTTATATCAAAAATGATGCTGTAAACATGCCCACCCTCAGCTTTAAAGATCGGGTGGTGTCAGTGGCCCTCAGCCGGGCGCGGGAATTAGGTTTTAGTACTGTTTCTTGTGCTAGTACAGGTAACTTAGCCAATTCCACAGCTGCCATTGCTGCTTATGCCGGTTTAGATTGTTGCGTATTCATCCCCGCAGACTTGGAAGCTGGTAAAGTCCTGGGTAGCTTAATCTACAGTCCTACTCTAATGGCAGTGAAAGGCAACTATGATCAGGTAAATCGTCTCTGCTCGGAAGTTGCCAATACACACGGTTGGGGTTTTGTCAATATCAATTTGCGTCCTTATTATTCTGAAGGTTCCAAGACTTTAGGTTTTGAAGTTGCAGAACAACTGGGTTGGCAACTACCAGATCACGTTGTTGCGCCTTTAGCCTCTGGTTCGCTATTTACAAAAATTTATAAAGGTTTCCAAGAATTTGTGCAAGTTGGTTTAGTCGCTGGTAAAGATGTGCGTTTCAGTGGCGCTCAACCAGAAGGTTGTTCACCCATCGCCCAAGCATTTAAAGAAGGTCGCGACTTTATTAAACCAGTAAAACCGAATACAATTGCTAAGTCACTGGCCATTGGCAATCCTGCCGACGGTGTTTATGCTCTTGAACTGGCCCAGAAAACTGGCGGTAATATTGAATCAGTCAATGATGCCGAAATTATTGAAGGAATCAAGCTACTAGCAGAAACAGAAGGCATTTTCACAGAAACAGCTGGTGGTACAACCATTGCTGTGCTGAAAAAATTAGTGGAAGCCGGCAAAATTGATCCAGATGAAACTACTGTGGTCTACATCACTGGCAATGGTTTGAAAACTCAAGAAGCAGTACAAGGCTACATCGGCGAACCGTTGACAATTGAAGCTAAACTCGATAGTTTTGAACGTGCATTAGAGCGCTCTCGTACACTTGACCGCTTGGAATGGCAACAAGTCCTAGTTTAGTTAGAAGTTATGAGTTAAGAGTTTTATATCTAACTTTCAACTCCTAACTAAACTCTTAACTCTCATTTTTCACTCCTAAATTGCTACTTTTATGGCTGTTAAAGTTTTAGTTCCCACTGTCCTGCAACCATTGACCGGAAACCAAGCTACACTGATTTGTAATGGTAACAACGTAGCCGAGCTTTTTGATTCTCTAGAAGAAAGCTACCCTGGAATCAAATCGCGGTTGTTTGACGAAAAAGGACAGGCAAGACGCTTTTTAAATTTCTATGTTAATAGCGAAGACATTCGCCATTTGAACGGGATAGATACACCCCTCAAAGATGGTGATGAAGTCAGTATTGTCCCGGCTGTAGCTGGTGGTTGATACAGACGACAATGGTATCAGTAAATCCTACTGCAAAGAATCTATAATTTCCCTAGTCTTGAGGTAAATCACTCTCTTGGGTCAAGAGAGAAACTAGCTTTGGATGGCTAATTGACACTACGTTGACCTAAGTCGGAAGGACGCCCTTCCGACTCGGTTTCAAAACCGGACGTGAGAGTTTCCCCTCATCCATTTCCTCTCTTGACCCTTGGTATGGGTAGTAATTTGCCATGACGGCAGCCAAATTTTCTTTCCTTGCAACGCTCCAGTACTTTATCTCGATGGTTTTGGCTCCCTCGATTTTCTTATAAAAGTGAAATAGTACGACTGGCTCTAGCCAGGCTCTGCTGTGTCAAAATGAAGATAACTTACTACTCAAAGGTGAGCGAACGCTCTGAAAGCTAGACAAAGGATTGACCTGAGCAATGGCAGAAAAAAAAAATCATAATGAAGCGGGAGAAGTGGCTCCCAGCACTGTTGATAAACAGGCTCCCACCGTCGCTGAAGAAAATGCTCCCAGCACTGACGAACCAGTAGCAACAACAATCCCTACTGCCAATACGCCAGACCCCAAAGCAGCGAACCCAAAAGTTAATCCCAACGCCGCTACAGCAGAAACTGCACCTCCCAAGGAAAAAAAACCCCCAGCCGCTAAAAAGGAGAAACCCCCAGCTGTTGAAGATAAGCCGTTTGTGGAATTCATGCAGCAAGACTACTTACCATCTTTGCAAACAGCGATCGCACAGCAAGGTGTACCAGATTTGCAATTGTCTTTCGCTAAACAGAAAGTTCCCATTGTGGGTTTTCACTCAGCTGAAGAATGCTGGCAAGTAATTGGTAGTTGGCAAAATGGTCAGCGCCAATTTAACTTGTATTTTCCAGACGAAAATATCACCGGCAGAAAGGGCTTTTCTTGTAACGAAGGTAGAAAACCTAGCACACTGGAATCATTCTTAATTGATGAACGGAAAATTACACTAGACCTTTTAGTGTTTGGTTTAGTGCAACGTTTGAACAGTCAAAAGTGGCTAGGTAGAAATTAAATCAATTCATCAAAGTAATAGGTAACGGCTCCTGTGTTCGGGTCGTTATCTATCCTCACATAACCTGACTTCAACATTTCCTTAAATGTAGCTTCCACTTCTGCAAATGCTACACCAGTTGCACCCACACCTTGAGTAACAGTCAAACGACCACCTTTTTTTCTGCGGCTTTAATCAATGCAATCATCAGTTGGTTACCAGTTGGGCGGTAGAGTTCAGAGGCGATGGGAGCTTGAGGGATGGGTACACCCAAGGAAGACAAACCTACTTTCGCTCTAATTTTTTGTTCGTATTCATCCACCATATCAGGGATAAGCAACAAATCCACAAATTGCCCAATGCCAAACACACCGCCAGTCAACAGCCACAAAAGACCCGTGCCGATTTTGCCATTGTATAAACGATGCAGCCCTCCTATGCCAAAAAACAAAGCTGCACTTAATATATAAGAGACAAAAACACGGTCTTTATGCTGATTGTTGTCAGGATTCATCTTATTTTCAACCCTTTGGATTTTTTCTTGTAGTTTAGGTTGGATTGTTTATGCCCTAGTCTTCAGTAGTAATCCTATTCATGGAATATTTATTTCAAGTCAGAAACTTTGAAAAAATTGCTTAGTTTTTTTGTATTAAGAGCTACAAGAAACTTATAAAAAACACAAGTGTTCGATCCATAATTATTCGTGTGCACTACTTCAATCAAAGTCTAACAAATTTATTCACAGGCATAGTCAACTATATTGATATGACAAAGAAACGAATTCGGCAACAGAATGCCACAGATACAATTATGGGGAAACCAAAATCGAGTCTGAGTTTGTGAATCACGAATGACGAATTGGTATCACCTCTCTGGTGTTGTAAATATTTATTAAATGAATACCCAGATATACCCATTAATGGTACATCTTACTTAAGAAAGGAATTTCCAGAATTAACAAAAACTACCTTCTTTGTGTACACCAACTTAATTTTTTACAAGCAGATAGGTGAATTGTGCTGGCGTTACAAAAATCTTTACAAATTACGTAGCTACTTAGTCAGGAAATCATTGTTAGTATCCCTCATGCCCGTTTTATAGAGCAATTCAAATTCCTTTTTGGACTTAGACCTTATTACTGTATTCAAAAAACCAGAACCATGCAGTTTTAGTGGTAAGGCTATTCAACGCCCTTGGTACAAATCTCAAGATGGTAGACTGATTCATGCGAATGTTAATGCTAGGCTAAATATAGCCATAAAAGTAGTCCCTGGGGCTTTTAGCTTAGGGATAGAGGGTATTGCAGTTTACCCATTCCGGGTAACACCGGGAAAAGTACCTTGAGGATATTTGTCCATAAAATTACTAACTGTAATCAAGATAATAAAGACAAAAGAGCACTTAAAAAATGGTAGATTCCCTCCAAAAACCAGGCTTTGAAGAAATGCGCCCAGGGGTGAAAGTCCCGGCAAAAGAAACCCTGTTAACACCAAGGTTTTACACCACTGATTTTGATGAGATGGCGAGGATGGATATATCCGTCAACGAAGACGAATTACAAGCCATTCTTGAAGAATTCCGTGCCGACTACAACCGCCATCACTTTGTTCGCGATGCAGAGTTTGAGCAATCCTGGGAGGACATTGAAGGCGAAACTCGTCAATTATTTGTAGAATTTCTCGAACGTTCATGCACGGCAGAATTTTCGGGATTTTTGCTGTATAAAGAACTAGGCCGCCGTTTAAAAGACAAAAGCCCTGTATTAGCTGAGTGCTTTAACCTCATGTCACGGGATGAAGCGCGTCATGCAGGCTTTTTGAATAAAGCCATGTCAGACTTTAATCTGTCTCTAGATTTAGGCTTTTTAACTAAGAGTCGGTCTTATACATTCTTTAAGCCAAAATTCATATTCTACGCCACTTATCTTTCGGAAAAAATTGGTTACTGGCGCTACATCACCATTTATCGTCATTTAGAAGCACATCCTGAAGATAGAATTTATCCTATTTTCCGCTTCTTTGAAAACTGGTGTCAGGATGAAAACCGTCACGGTGACTTCTTTGATGCCATTATGAGATCCCAGCCCCAAATGTTGAACGATTGGAAAGCCAAGCTGTGGAGTCGCTTCTTCCTATTGTCAGTGTTTGCCACAATGTATCTCAATGACATTCAGCGTAAAGACTTTTATGCTGCCATTGGATTAGATGCGCGAGAATACGACATCTATGTGATTAAAAAGACCAATGAAACCGCAGGTAGAGTCTTTCCTCTAATGCTGGATGTAGACAACCCAGAATTTTATCAGCGATTGGATGTGTGTGTGCAGAATAATGAAAAGTTATCTGCCATCACTAATTCTCAAGCTCCCAAATTCTGGAAATTCTTGCAAAAAGCACCAATTTATCTCTCTCATGGCTGGCAGTTATTGCGTTTGTACTTAATGAAACCCATTGATACTGTTTGTACTCATGGAGTAGTTCGCTAGGTTAGACAACTAATTTTTTGGTATCAAGTGGTTTTGTGTATAACAGAACCACTTTTTTTAGCAGTTGACATACTCAGCTTGGATAACTCAAACCAAATCATTTTCCTAAATTATGCTTCATTTTTTCTAACTCACCTTCAATTTCCCAACGGCGAAACTTTTCTTCTAAATCGTCTAATCCACTGGTATAAATGTTAGTTGCACTCCACCAGCCATCTGTTTTTAACTGTTGTTGCTGACTTTGACCTTGGGTGCCGGCTGTCTGGGCTTCCTTGGCTTTAGCTTGCACTTCCTGTCGCCGTAATTGAATTTTTCCCAGTAGTTGTTGAGATTGGGCTATGCGTTCTTTTAAACCTTGCATTTGTCCCCAGCGCTGGTTTCCTTCTCGCAATAAAGCTGCTTCTCTTTCCTGGGCTGCAGATGCTAAATCCTGTCTACCAGCATTTTTAGCCTTTTCAACTCGGATATGCCAACGCTGAATTTCTTGTGCCGTAGAGAGAATTTCGTCTTGCGATCGCTTTTCCTGTACTTTTAGATCTGCAATCAACCTTAATGTATCTTCCTCTTGCTGCCGCAGCTGTTCTAACAGCGCTTCTAATTCCAAATGTGGATTGTTCCGCAAGAATTCTTCCAAACGATTTTCTAGAAACTGACTTAAATCATCAAATAAGCCCACGAATAGAACTCCAAAGGTCGAGTGTTTGACTATTGTATTGTAGTCACTATTATCTATGACTGTGCCTAACTGTGTGAGGAAGGAAACCCATTTGATCACTAATTAACATTTACCCGGCATTACTGTACCTAGAAGTTTCAGCAATTCTTGTTAATCAAGTTTAAATTAAGCTAATGCCGGAAAATCTGACTGGATATTGTTTTTACGTAATTCTAAATATATTAACAAGGCGTTGATATCAGCAGGATTAACTCCCCCAGTACGTGATGCTTGACCGATAGTAAGGGGTTTTACCTGAGTGAGTTTTTCTCGTGCTTCTTTAGAAAGAGTATCAATTATTGTGTAATCTAAGTCCGCAGGTAGATGACGGTGTGCTTGACGAGCAATTTGTTCAATTTGATTTTGTTGTCTAGCCAGATAGCCAGAATACTTGATGTCAATTTCTGCGCCTTCTTTTTCTGCTGGTTTGAGGTTGGGGTTTCCCAGGCCGTGGCTATCAAGATCAACGTAATGAAATCCGGGACGGCGTAGTAATTCAGCTAAAGTAATTGAGCCTTTAATCGTTTGTTGGCATCCACTGGCCATTGCCCGGCCTATTTGATCATGTTCTTTAATTCTAGTGGTATGTAGGCGTTCTTTCTCCTCAGTAATGTGCGTTTGTTTTTCAATAAACAGATTCCATCTGCGATCATCAATTAAGCCTATTTCTCTTCCTAAAGGTGTTAGTCGTTGGTCAGCATTATCAGAACGCAGTAGTAAGCGATACTCAGACCTACTAGTGAGCATTCGGTAAGGTTCCCGCAAATCTTTTGTACACAAGTCATCAATTAGCGTACCAATATAACTGTGTTCACGGGGGAGGATCATCATTTCTTGACGTTTAACTAACCGTGCTGCATTAATTCCCGCCACAATTCCTTGAGCTGCGGCTTCTTCATAGCCAGTGGTACCGTTAATTTGTCCTGCACAAAATAAACCAGAAATTTTCTTAGTCATGAGTGTGGGATAACACTGAGTTGCCGGTAAATAGTCATATTCCACAGCATAGGCTGGACGCAGCATGATACATTTTTCTAAACCAGGCAGACTGCGTAACATTTGCAATTGCAAGTTTTCTGGCAAGCCTGTAGAAAACCCTTGGATATATAATTCCGGTATATCTCGTCCTTCTGGTTCAATAAATATTTGGTGGCTGTCTTTATCAGCAAAGCGGACTATTTTATCTTCTATACTGGGACAATAGCGAGGCCCTTTGGCTTCTACCCAACCACCATAAACAGGTGATAAATGTAAATTTTCTCGAATCAGGCGATGGGTTTCCCCCGTGGTACGGGTGATGTAGCAAGGAACTTGTTCTCGTTCTACCCACACATCAGGGTCAAAGCTAAACCAGCGTACTTCTTCATCCCCTGGTTGGATGGTGATTTTACTGTAATCAACTGACCGCTTATCTACTCGTGCTGGGGTACCAGTTTTTAATCTGCCAGTTTCAAATCCCAATCTATGTAAGGTTTGCGTTAAACCCTCAGCAGCAAATTCCCCAGCTCGTCCTGCTACCATGGATTTATTACCCACCCAAATCTTACCGCCCAAAAAAGTGCCAGTGGTCAAGATTACCGCTTCGCACCCAAAAGCGACACCAAAGTAAGTCTGAACACCAATCACTTCCTCGTTAAGACCCAGCACCAAGTCTGTAACCATTGCTTCACGAATGGACAAATTTTCTTGGTTTTCAACAATATTTTTCATTACCGCGGCATATTCGCGCTTGTCACTTTGGGCCCGTAATGCCCACACCGCAGGACCTCGTGAAGAGTTGAGGATGCGCTTTTGTAGATAAGTGCGATCTGCAACCTTGCCAATTTCCCCACCCAGTGCGTCCACCTCATGGGTCAACTGAGACTTAGCCGGGCCCCCCACTGCTGGATTACAAGGTTGCCAAGCGATTTTATCTAAGTTGAGTGTCAGCAGCAAAGTACGACAGCCCAGGCGCGCAGCTGCAAGGGCCGCTTCGCAGCCGGAGTGACCTGCACCGACGACAATGACATCAAAAGCGTCTTGAAATTCAACGGAATTGTGCATGCTCATTTTTACAGGGCAAGCAAGTTTAGAGTCATCCACTATTTTAACTGATTGAGTCATCAAGCATAGTTAATTTCCCCCATTTGACTGAGATCAATTTCTTTAGCCACAAAAAATATTGCCAAAATGTCATAATTCACCAATACCAATACCTCACAAGTTTATATGCTAGATACATTAAATTTAAAACTGTCTTTAGATAAAGCTACTTATAAATCAGAAATTGACAGGCTGATGCATCAACTGCGAGAACTGCAAAATGCCTGTTGGGGTAAAAAATTGCCTGTAATTGTCGTTCTAGAAGGATGGGCTGCTTCTGGTAAGGGTGGACTAGTTAAGCAAATAATTTCTTACATGGATCCCCGTGGATTTCAGGTACATCCTATTTGGCCACCGACCGCAGAAGAACGCAAATACCCATTTCTATGGAGATTTTGGCAAAAACTGCCCGCCCAAGGTCACATGAGCTTTTTCTATCACAGTTGGTACACTCATGTCTTAGAGGAACGCTTGTTTAAGCGCTTAGAAACTGATCAAGTTCCTACCGTCCAACAATTATTCGGGCAAATTAATTCTTTTGAGCGGCAAATGGTGGATTATGGCACTGCCATCGCTAAATTTTGGTTACATCTGAGTCGTAAAGAATTGAAAAGTCGCTTAAAAGATTATGCCAAAGATGAACTAACAGCTTGGCGGGTGCGAAAAGAAGATTGGAAACAAGCAAAACATTATCACCGCTACGCCTCTTTTGCCGAAGAAATGCTGGTGCAAACCAGTACAGGTGTTGCGCCTTGGACTTTAGTAGAAGCTGAATCTGAGCGGTGGGCGCAGGTGAAGGTGCTAACCCACCTGGCTAGTACATTAACTACTGCCTTAGATCAACTGAAAATTAAGCTTTCTCCCCCGTCTTTACCTGCACAAACACAATTAGAAATCACAGAGTCAAATTTACTGGCACAAGTTGATTTGAGCTTAAGTCTTTCCGAAAAAGACTATGAAGAGCAATTAGCCAAGGCTCAGGTAAAACTACGCAAGTTGCAATTAAACATCCACAAGTATGACATTCCCGTATTGGCAATATTTGAGGGTTGGGATGCCGCAGGTAAAGGTGGAGCCATTAAGCGGCTTACCCGCATTCTCGATCCTCGGAGTTATTTTGTTCATCCCTTTACTGCTCCCACAGATGAAGAAAAAGTCCATCATTACCTCTGGCGATTTTGGCGCAGATTACCCACAAAAGGAACTATTGGTATTTTTGACCGTTCCTGGTACGGACGGGTATTGGTTGAAAGAGTGGAGGGCTTTGCTTCTGAAACTGAATGGCGCAGAGCCTACCGAGAAATTAATGAGTTTGAAGCTCAGTTAACAAGTGCAGGCTATGTTTTAGTCAAGTTTTGGCTACACATTAGCCCAGAAGAACAACTTCACCGCTTTACAGAACGTCAAAACAATCTCTTTAAACAATACAAGCTCACCGATGAAGACTGGCGCAATCGGCAAAATTGGAATTATTACGATGTAGCAATAAATCAGGCAATTCAGCGCACCACTACCCCCTCGGCTCCCTGGACAATTGTCGCCGCCAATGACAAATACTATGCCAGAGTCAAGGTGATTAAGACTGTTGTGGAAACTATAGAAGCTCAGTTGAAAAGCCGTAATTGATATAGCCCTACTCAGGAGTTGTCATTCCTAGCATTGCGTATCGCTAAAGCGGGACGTGACTGCTTTGTTGCTCTCACCATGAAATATCACCAGCAATTTTCCCTAGTTAATATCATACATTTACCAGGACATTGATAAAAAAATCAATACACTTTTTTGACTTTCCTGTTGATGGACACAGATATTATGACAACCAAAAACAAGAAATTTACAGGAAAGAAGGGATATCCCCGATTTGAAAAAGATAACGGTTCAGTTGAATATAATAGTTCTGGATGGTCATTACATTTAACAAAAAGACGCATCACTTTTACTGATAAAAAAGGTATTGGTGAACTTAAGTTCTTGGGTAAATGGGATATTCAGACATACCTTCTCAAGTTAATTAAGTGAGTCAGAATTGTTAAACGTGCTGATGGTTTGTATAGTAAATATTCCCAATCTAGCAAAAAATAAGGGAGAGCATCCCCCTTCGCCTAGGGTGCCGTCAGGCATATTAATCTGGGGGAGTTTAAGCCTCTACTTTCCTTGACCCTAGCCTGGTGGAGCAAGTTTTGACGGTGAATGTAGAATCCCTTCACCTAAAGCTAGGGGAATGTCAAATAGATAAACCAGTACATTTTTCTATTCCTTTATCTATAATGGGGATAGATATAAATGAAATATTGCTGCAAAAAAAAAATGACTTGCGAAAATACATCTGGTTGGCTTTAAGAATAGATTCGTTTATTCTTTTCCTGCTCAATTGAGTTGCGTTTTCAAAACTTGTTTGCCCTGTGAATGTGAGTTCTACTCAGGGTGTCACAGCTACACGAGGATAAGATTTAATGTATACTCAATCCATTTCAGTTCAAGGTTTACGCTTGCTCATTGTTGACGACGACCCTGACACAAGGCAAATTTTAAATATCCTTTTTGAATTGGAAGGAGCTAAGGTCACAGCTGTTCCTTCGGCAAGTGAGGCTATAAATGTCATACCTCAATTTAAACCTGATATTTTAATTAGCGATATATCTCTACCGGATGAATCAGGCTATTCTTTGCTCCACAAAGTTAGAAGTTTAATGGCAGCACAAGGAAAACAGATTCCCGCTATTGCTTTAACAGGTTTTGCTAGAGAAGAAGACCGAATATATGCATTCGCTTCGGGTTTTCAAGCACACTTATGCAAGCCAGTCAATTTGGATGAATTAGTCTATGAAGTTGCTAGTCTCGCTCAATGTCAGCACCTTGAAAGAATGGGTATTTTATGAAACATAACTTGGTTATTGCCAACTTTTGGTGATATTGGTTGGGAGAAGGCAGAGGGGAGAGGGCAGAAGGCAGAAGGAAGAAAGATATAATTGAAATATTGACATACTTCAAACTTCACTCCATCAAACATTTGTCGCAAATTAAAGCTTTGATGTGCGTGGCTAATAAAAAATTTTCACTTATCAGGTCTAAAATATAGCAAACAGTATTGACAATCTAAAAATAATGGAATAACAAAGTGGCAGCAGATAAAAAATGCGTTTGCTCACCCCTGGCACAAGACTCTGTAAAGCTGTTAACAAAAATCACAAAATTCAGATCAATCATGCCACAACATACTGACCACAAAACTACTAACTCAGAAACTCAAGCAATCGCCTATAAAACACGTCTCAATTCTTGGGCAATCGCTCGTTTACTTCCTGATACACAACACGAAATTGTGGCTCGTTTCCGCAGTCGTTCTGATGCAGAAGGTTATATGCAGCACTTAAACCAGTTAATACCTAATGCTTCCTTCACTGTGGTTTTTGATTGCCAAAGGGAAGCGTCTGTGATTTAAAATCATCACCTAAGCGATGGCGCGGAGGGCAGTGCTGGAGGCAATCGCACTTAAATGGTAATTAAAATGGCCATCGCTTTGGGACTATGGCACAATTCCCACAGATTAATGCCATTCAGTTCCTTGATTGAGACTCACTGCAACATGATCTTCTCCTGGTGCTTCAGTTTGAGCCCCATTTCCTATCTTGGGGATATCTGGCTCAATGGGGGTTTGATAACCACCAGAAGCCCCGGGAGTATTTTTTATGGGGGCATATTTGTAGTTTGATTATGGCCCTGTGGTCAAAATGTATCGTACTTTCTTTCGTCCTTTGTACTATACTTTAACTGGTCAGTAAAAGCGAATAATAATCAAATTGCTGGTGGATGCCAACACGGAGAGTACTGGTTATTCATATAATTGGTGATAATTTTGGTGTCATCATCCAAGGTGCGGTCATGGAAGTGAAAATGGCTGCAAAGAAGCAGGAGTTCGACACTACTGTGGGTATTCATCCCTGATCCCCAGAAGAATTGGTGACCTTGAAGTAACTTCCACACATTTAACATTCACAATTCCCTATCAAAAACTGGGATGGTGATCACTTTCACCGATTCTGCCAGTTTCCTTAAAGCTCTACAATATAAAACTAATTAACTTGAGTTTCTCAAAGAAAAATTACGCATTACGAATTACGAATTAAATAATATGCTTTCCTTTATCCGTTCAGACTTAGCCCAATTTAACGCTTATAAACCTCACCCTAGCAGTGATACAGCCGCAGCAGTTCCCCTACAGTTAGATCGGCTGGATACGAATGAAAGCCCCTATGATTTGCCATCAGAGCTAAAAGAAAAGCTAGCTTGGACTTATCAGCAAGCCATTGAAACCAATCGTTATCCTGACGGTGGACATGAAACCCTGAAGGATGCCATCGCTCAATATGTCAATCAGTCAGCATCACTCTCACCGTCTGTGTTTACCGGGGTCAATATTTCTCTAGGCAATGGTTCAGATGAACTAATTCGCTCTTTATTAATCGCCACTTGTTTGAAAGGAGAAGGTGCGATTTTAGTAGCTAATCCCACTTTCTCAATGTATGGAATTTTGGCGAAAACTTTGGGTATTCCTGTGGTGACAGTGGATAGAAATAAAGATAATTTTGAAATTGACTTAAAAGCTGCCCAATGTGCCTTAGAACAAACTCAAAATCCCCCCATTCGCGTGGTCTTTGTTGTGCATCCTAATTCCCCCACTGGTAACTGTTTAACTGGGGCAGAATTGTCATGGTTAAGAAGTTTGGGCGAGGATATTTTAGTGGTAATTGATGAAGCTTATTTTGAATTTAGCCAGACTACCTTAGTTAGTGAATTAACACAGCGTCCTAACTGGGTGATTCTACGCACTTTTTCTAAAGCTTTCCGGTTGGCAGCTCTGCGTGTAGGATATTGTGTGGCTCATCCACAGGCGATCGCCATTTTAGAAAAAGTCCGCTTACCTTATAATCTCCCTAGCTTCTCCATCGCTGGGGCATTAGCAGCTATGGAAAATAGCCAACTTTTGCTGGAATCAATTTCTCCAACCCTAGATGAAAGAGACAAACTGATTAAAGTTTTATCCCAGCATCCCAAATTACGAGTGGCAAAAAGTGCTGCTAACTTTATTTTCCTACGTCTTTTAGCAAATAACTCTGACACACAGAACGCTTCTTTAACAAATCTTCATCAAAAACTCAAGACTTCCGGCACTCTTGTACGGGAAATTAGCGGAGGCTTACGAATTACTATTGGTACATCAGAGGAAAACATCCGCACCGTAAATCGGATACAAGCTGGGTTAGCAAATCTAGAATTTTGAAGTTGATCCCCAGATTTATCCACGGGCACAATTGTTGGACTCAATAGCTAAATTTGTCATTCCAGTCATTACCCAAACGCCTTACCATTCCTACCGTTTGAGGAAACACCCCCACTAACAGGGCAAAGACAATATCAGGCATTTGAGCCACGGTTTCCGGCGGAAAGTATTGTTCAAATTGATCTAAAATTTTTTGGATTCGCTGCTGAGGAGGCTGGTTTTCGGTAATTTGCTTGATTAACCGAATCCACTGTCGCCTAATTAAGTAGGCCTTCTCCCGTTCCTCATAAGTTTCAGGAATTAATAAAGACAAATTACCTATGGGTAGTACTCTTTCGCAATCACGATCATAATTCCCGCCAACGGCTGCACCAGGCCCTGCAAATTCTGCATGATAGCGTTTAAAGAGTATTAAGCCATTGCGCTTACGACTATTAACAACGAAAACCTTTCCACTGTGCAAAAGTGTCAGAATATCTGAGCTGTCTGAATGCTCAGTTCCATCTGTCATCACAAGATGGTTTAGGAAAATAGTGTGAGGGTAGTCAGTTGATACCATAGTAGCTTGATACCGTTGGTAGCTTTCGCTATCCATGTTTTCTCGAACTTGCAAATAATTGGGTCGTGGTATGTACTTCAAGGGGGAACTCAGTGAAAACGAATCAAATTTTTAATGTTTTTTGATAATTTATTCCTCACGAAAGCCTAGTGGTTAGTATGGCTAAAATACCAAAAAACAGCATTTGATTAGTAATAATTGATCATATTCTATGGGATTTAGCTAAATTTGTCGTCTAAAAACAAGTAATTTTTTTTAAAGTTTTTATAAAGCTCAATTACTAAATACAAATTTAGTATGAGCCATGAGGATTAGATTAAGGTTAATTTTACGGTTCTTTTATTTTGTCTATTCTTGATATTTTCAAGTAATTGCCATTTACTAGCCTGATCAAATTTACATAACATATTATGTCTAAATATAGAACTCCTATTTGGTTTTTGATAGCTTGGGTGACATAGCTATACAGAACTCCGTACATACTGAAAGCCTTCTTCCCCGTTCAATGTTCACTGTTTCCTGTTGCCTACTTCGACAAAAAACTCACGAATTAAATCGGATCACCATAAAATACATGTGGTTGGGCTATTTTTGTATAGAGCAAATCCCCTAGAGTCAATGTTTTGAAGGCTAAGTATGCTGAAGTTTTCCTCTGGGCATACTTTTGAGGAAAGAATAAATTTTTTTGAGATTTATCCAGTTAATTTCCTTTCTGATCAACTCAACAACTATTCAGGCAGTTTTTGTGCTTCAGTAGAAACACTAATTATTTTTAACTTTTTTTACGTAAATTTGCAAGGTTTACTCAGATATGACTTTGAGCAATAAGTATTTTTACGTAGTCAATGACAAAAAACTCCCAATTAAGTTTCAGAGTAACTAAGAGAACCTCTCGCCTACTTGGACAAGAGTTCCCCCATTTACTAAAATTACCTAGTCTAGGGACAAGCTCTTATTTTGCCTCTAGTGTCGGCAATGTTAGCGGCGAGACTGTTAAAAAATATATTGAAGAACAAAGACATTATGACACTACCTGATGGACTGCCCCTAAGGAACCTTTGCCCTCCCCTACATCCACCGCCTAAAGCACAATAAAGTATCTTCCCCACGTTCCGATACTTTATCTCCCTGGCCTTGGCTGCCTGGGTTCTCTCATAATTTAGTGTATTTTGCCACTCAGATGTTTATGCAACAATATTTGCCGGGATGATCCGAGGAAAAATATATTCCAATGGGATTCTAACTGATGCACCTTATATCCCAGTTTGAAATAAAGTTGCCGTGCCTGATGGTTATTTTCCAAGACGTGGAGATATAAGTCATGAAATCCCCAATCATGGCAGAACCTTTCACAGCTGATCAGGAGGTGTGAAGCAACACCATGTCGGCGGTATTTGGGGTGAACAGCTAAATTAGAGAGATAAGGAAAACTCTTACCGGTCTTTACCCAGGAATCATGGAAGCGCACACTCAATTCCACAGTTCCCACTAAGGTGGGAGTGGAAGCAGTAGTAGTGTCAATAGCAATTAAACAAACATGATTTGGCGCAGGTGATGACAGGCGATGTTTCAGGTCTTCGTAAATACCCAAACGTATGAAGGGAAAAGCCCATCCCCAAAAACCATCATGTCCGTGAAAGCTTTCGGCAATAATATGGGCAATACCAGTCAAATCATCGGGTGTAGCCGTACGAATTTGGAATTGTCGGGAATCTTGTTCCGCGGCAGATAAGACTGAATTTCGGTGGTAACGATGAAAAAACCAAGATGTCAAGGCTAGTTTAGTATTGATTGATTGAATTCAAGGAAAATTTCTCAAATATCCGTAAACACTGTACAAGCCGTGTGGAAATTTAAAATTAACCTTAATAATTGAGTTAGCATTGAAATTCTAACTTAAAGTCGGCGATTTAATCTAAAATAACCTGCCTTGAAAGGTTTGTTGTGATGGTGGCGGTTTCTCAGGGTTAGTAGAGAATACTTAGCAATATTACAGCATAGTACATTAAATGAGCAGCCATGGCATCTGTGGTAGGATCTGAAATGGTTGTACCTCCTGGACTAGTTATGGGATGGGATTATTAGCATTCAAGCTAATTGAACCTTTGCTGTACCTGATTCCCAATAGCACCAGAAAAAAATCACAGCTTACCACAAAGTAACAGTCAAAAAGCTGTTCAGGAAATCGACTCCGTACAAAATAAAAAGCCATACAACATTAGGTTGCACGGCTTTTGGTGTAGTGTGAGGAGCTTAACTAAGTATCATCATAAGCTAATGCCAAAGTGGCAGAACACTCGTAACAGTTTTGGTAACGGAAAAAATTTTTTCTGGAATTGCGCTACCATGACCTCACAGCAAAGCACCACTGCAGCTAGAACCACATCCAGCCGTACAACCATAGCAATAGTTAGCGGTTTGAATCTGATTAATTAAATCTAAACTGCCAAATTCCAGCAATTTGGCAACTGTCACTAATTCACCATTGCGGGTTTTGGCTGGCAAATTCATCATTTGGTTAAAATCGCAATCATACACATTACCCAGATAATCGATTGACAGTTGATTAAGACACATTAAATGTTCAATTGTACTGTAATTAAAATGTGACTCTAAAAACTGCAAATACTTTCCATACAGATTTTTACGTTCCAAATAAATTTTAGTTCTGCCAATGGGCAAATTAGTAATGGTGAACAAGTTATTAAACACAATATCAAAATGTTTTTGCAAGAATATTTTGTAGTCTCGCTCTAGCTTAGTTTGTTCAGGGGCTAAGGAAAACTTTTCACTTGTGGGTAACGGCGGGTTATACACCAAGTCCAACGTTAAATCAGATTTCTTGCCATAACCGAGTTGATTCAGCCATTGCAAGGCTTTAATGGAAGCATTGAAAACACCACTTCCGCGCATTTTATCAACATTATCTGCTAGGTAGCAGGGCATGGAAGCTACAACTTTGACTTTGTGTTTAGCAAAATATGCTGGTAAATCGCCAAATCTATCTTGAAAATAAATAGTCAAATTAGATCTGACAATTACCTGTTTACCCGCGTCTCTTGCTGCCTCTACCAATGGCTTAAATCCATAATTCATTTCTGGTGCGCCACCAGTTAAATCTACAATCTTAATTTCTGGAAATCGGTGAATTAAAGTAATTAACTGTTGACAAATTTCTGAAGATAGTTCTTCTGTTCGTTTAGGACTAGCTTCCACATGACAGTGTGTACAGGCAAGATTACACCGTTTACCCAAATTAATTTGTAAAACAGAAATGCTTTTTTTGGTCAAAGAAGAAATCAGTTTATCCTTGAATAATGTTTCTGTAGTTGGCATTATTTAATAGTTCTGTTTTGATTTTTGCTAATATTACCGAATAACTTTTATGATTGTAACAATCTATTAGCGATGGCATCAGGAAATATACCTTGTGTCGTAAATATTTCTACTAATTTACTTCCCCAGAAAGCCGAGCTGACTGCACCAGCAAAAGTTGTGAAAATAGCCCAAAAATCGCTCTTTGGTAGCTGGTCGTCCCGCTACCAATTAGACTTGCTACACCTTTAAAATTGTCCTTAGCTCCATGAGAATAAGCTAAAAAAACGTAGTCCAAAATAAACTGAAGACTAACATTTTTTGGGCAGTTAAAAGTTAGCAGCAACCACCACCGCTATAGTGCCAGGTTGAAGGGGTAATCATGATTTCATCCGGGTGTAAACTTGCCAGTTTAGCCGCAGTTTTATCACACACTGCTGCGGGAATACCACGCATAAGTACATGTCCTGCTTGATCATCAAAAGAAGATTCTGCACCAGCATAAATTGCTGTCTTACCTGTGAATATACAAGCGCCATCTTCGGGAATATCAACTTTGAAAGCAACAGAATCGAGGCTTTCTAAGAGAAGATGTTTTTCTAAGTTGTAAGTCTGAGTATCTAGGAGACGATAAGGACGACGGGCGCGAATTTCAATTTGACCAAAACCAGCATTAATAATAGATTGAATGTATTCTTCATAAGTAAGTGCCCCTGATAAGCACATAGCACGTAGTCGCTCATCTTGTTTTAAATGTGCAGGAATTGGACAAGTGGCAATTGGATCGCTCATCTGCAAGCGTCCACCTGGTTTTAATACCCTATACGCTTCTGTTAAAGCACGGTTTAAGTCTTCTGGCTCAAAAATATTGAAAAGGCAATTCTGAGCTACAATATCGACGCTAGCCTCAGCTACTGGTAGATTAAAGGCATCACCTTCGCGAATTTCTACAAAACTAGTGTCAAACCAGGGATTTTCCGCAGCAGCAATTTCTAGGTTGCGTGCGGCGGCGGCTCCCATAGCTGCAACGGGCTCAATGGCAATTACAGCACCTGGATAACGAGAAAAATAAGCGAATTGCAGTGCTTCTAACCCACCGCCAACACCGACATACAACACGGTGGGTTGATTGAAAAGTTCACTATGGTGAACAGTAGTACCACAACCATAATTCATTTCCTGCATAGGGAGAGGAATTTTCAGTCCTGGTAGTTGGAGGGGTGTACTTTGAACGCAACAAAGCCCCACTTGGGGTTCTTGTGCAACTTCATTGTAAAACTGCGCTGCTGTTTCTAAATAGGTCATTATAATCTGAGTCTGGTATTTTGTCGTGTAGATTCCACTGTTTGCATCCTAATACAACTAACCAATATTTAAATGAGTTTTCCCTAGGATCAAGATAATTGCCAAAATCTCAAAGAAGTACAGTTGAAAATTGGGACGAACTGTTCATCCCAATACCTTTAAGTTAACCTTGACTCAGAAGACCACCAGAAATTATTGATCAATGACCTTTAACTTTCTCAGGAGCAAAAAGCTCCTTTTTGACACATGGGCTCGGACCTATGACTGGCTTTTTCCTTCAGTAATTTATCAAGCTATCCATCAGCGGTTGCTGGAGTATGTGAATTTACCAGAACGAGCCAATATACTTGATATGGGCTGTGGTACTGGACGACTACTTAACCGCCTGACAACTAAATTTCCCCATGTCCGTGGCACTGGATTAGATTTATCTTCAGAAATGTTACGAATAGCAAGAATGAGTAATCGCCACCATCCACGTTTAATTTATATTGAGGGTAAGGCGGAATGTTTACCATTTGCTGAAGGTCAGTTTGATGCGGTTTTTAGTACTATTAGCTTTCTACACTATTTGCAACCTGAACAAGTCCTCACTGAAGTAAAGCGGGTGCTTACTCCTGGGGGGCACTTTTACTTAGTAGACATCACAACTAAACAACAGACAGGAACCCAACTATTACCAATTTCTCCTCGTGGGATTAGATTATATAGCTCTCAACAACGGGAAATTTTGGGTTCATCGGCTGGATTGTTATCTGTGAGTCATCACTATTTACTAGGGCCTGTATTGCTAACAATTTTTGCTAAACCAGCTTAGAGTGGTGATAACTTTTTTAAAACGACAATTTGCAAATCCCGAAAGGTTTAATCAAGATGCCAAAATTACAATCTCATCCAGTTGATTAATCACTACATCCGCACCTTCAACGTGATCTAACTTACCCACCCAAGTAATACCAATACAACCTGCAGCTTGGGCGTGACGTGCCATTTGCATATCACCAACAGCATCTCCTACCATCAATGTGTTAGTTGGTTCTACCCCCAAAGCTTGACAAGCCTGTAAAAACAACACTGGATCTGGTTTACTAGGTCCGTCATCCACTCCTTTTTTAAGCTGGATGTAATCACTTAATTGGTGTCGTGCTACAAAATCATTAACTTCCGCTGTGGTTGCCGCTGAAATTATACCAAGTTTCATTCCTGCCATTGACAAGGATTTCAACAAATTTAAACTCCCTGTAAATAGTGGTGCAGGACTGCTACTGAGGTATTTTTCGGCTTCGTCTAAGGCTTGACGAGCTATTTTTAAAGACTCAAACCATCCTCTCCCAGTTTCGGCAATATATGCAGCTGCGGCAATTTCGGTTTCACGGCGACTGGCTACGGAAATTAAACCTGCTGGGTCTAAGATATCGCCATTTATGCCGAAGGCCATTAATAAAGGTTCGCCAATTCCAGGAATTTGAGCGTCTATGATGCGGGCACTTTTTTGTCCAAGCGATCGCAAGTAGGCTTCAGAGTCCTCCAATGTACCATTTTTGTCAAAAAAAATCGCCTGGATATCAGAAAAGCTGATGTTTCTACATTTAATAGTTACCAAAATATTTCATCCCAATAAGGTAAAAACTCACACGATAGCGTTAAAACTGGAGTTTAGACGAATTCGCCACAAAAAAGAGGGTTTTTCCCTCTTTAATTAATAGTTTAATTGTGTTAGTTACAAACAATTCAAACCACAACCTGATTAGCCTCAATTAAGAACTTGGCTGTGGATTTAATTAAATGCAGCAAATGTAGCGAAACTGTGCTTAACCTTCCTGTTCAACAGCAGCTGGAATTTCTTCTTCAGTCACAGTTGCTGCGGAAGTTGCTTCGACTACAGCTGATATTTCTTCGGTTGCTGCTGGAGTTTCTACCACATCTGTAGTTTCAGCCGATACCTCTTCTTGAGTTTCCGTTACCACTGGGATTTCTTCTTCAGTTGTTGCTTCTACTGCTTCTTCCGCACCTACAACTTCTTCAGCTTCTGTAGGTGTGAGAGTAATACCTTGCTGTTTAGCTAACATCTGCTCGCGATACTTAGCTGCCATTTCTTCGGCTTTATCATAAACCAAATCACGGTTTTTAATCATATCACCAGGTTCGGGTTCCAGTTGCTTGGTAGACAAGGAAATCCGACCCCTTTCTGCGTCCAAATCAATGATCATGACTTTAACTTCATCATTGACATTGAACACGCTATGAGGTGTATCAATATGCTCGTGAGAAATTTCTGAAATGTGCAGTAATCCGCTTACACCACCAATATCTATAAAAGCACCGTATGGTTTAATACCCCGAACTGTACCAATTACAACTTCCCCTACTTCTAGGCGGTTCATCTTGCGCTCAACTAACGCGCGACGATGAGATAGAACTAAGCGGTTACGTTCTTCATCTACTTCCAGGAATTTCAATGGCAGTTCTTCCCCTACCAATTCTTCCTTAGGTTTCCGGGTGCTAATGTGTGAGCCGGGGATAAACCCACGTAATCCTTCAATTCTTACCAATGCACCGCCACGGTTGGTAGCAAACACACCGGAACGAACAGTAGCATCTTCTGCTTGCAGCTGACGTACGCGCTCCCAAGCACGCATGTATTCAATGCGACGAATGGAAAGGGTGAGCTGACCATCTTCGTTTTCATCAGTAAGGATGAAAAATTCCCTGGTTTCATTGGATTGTAAAACTTCTTCCGGGGCATCAACCC
This sequence comes from Nostoc sp. RI_552, assembly GCA_016124525.1. Taxonomy (GTDB): domain Bacteria; phylum Cyanobacteriota; class Cyanobacteriia; order Cyanobacteriales; family Nostocaceae; genus Umezakia; species Umezakia ovalisporum. The sequence goes on from WGNO01000007.1 coordinate 142,795, forward strand.
GGTTAATAGACATTTCTTGTATGGGTATGTAGGCTGCTGTTTTAGCACCTATGTCAATCAGAGCGCCGCGCGGCTCTATACTGAAAACTGTGCCTGGTACAATATCCCCAGGGCTGAAGTGATAGTCATACTTGTCAAGTAGAGCAGCGAAATCTTCGTGAGTAAATCCAATTTCTGTAGCGGTTAAGTTCTGATTGACCATGCTGATTTGTTCCTGGTTCTAGTCTCCGTAAAGGTTGTGGCATAGGAGTGATGTATATCCAAGGCACTAGGGCGCAGGTAGTTATGCCTACGTCGTTTTTTGTCCCAGTGCATAAAAGCTAGTACTAAAACATATTAACTTCCAGATATAACATTCTATCACATATGCCATGAATTATTATAGATTTTTTTTCAGTCAATATGCCTCCCAGGTATTGACTAATGTAAATATCCGCTGCTACGACCAATAGTAACAGCGGATAACAAGTTTAAATGCTCTTAAATGTATATTAAGAGCAGTCTATTTTTCTTCTTTCTTTTCAATGCGGGGAGGTTCCCGGAATGCAATGGAAAAGAAAAGAACTCCTAATGCCAAAGCAAAAATCAAGATATACGCAACGCTTTCCATATTAAAAGCTCCTGCCTAACCAGCTAGTAATGATAGTTTATCAGTCTATGAGATTAGGTTTTGGGGGCGGGGTGTGAGAAAAAGTATTTCCCAGTACCCAATCCCCAATCCCGAAAAATTTAGAGAGCTTCCTTCCGGCGGGTAGTTTTATCACCCACTTTCTGGAACAGACCCCACTCAACTTGCTCTTCTAGATCGGCTTCAACACCAGCAAATACGTCTCGGTAGATTGTCCGAGCACCATGCCAGATATGACCAAAGAAGAATAGTAGAGCAAATACAGCGTGTCCAAAGGTAAACCAACCTCTCGGGCTAGTGCGGAATACACCATCAGAGTTCAAGGTTTCACGGTCAAAATCAAAGATTTCTCCACCTTGAGCCTTACGGGCATATTTCTTCACATCGGCGGGATCTGTAAAGGTTTGACCATCCAGGTCACCACCATAGAAACTGACAGTAACACCAGTTTGTTCAAAACTGTACCTTGATTCTGCGCGACGGAAAGGAATATCAGCGCGGACAACTCCGTCAGCATCGGTCAAGATGACTGGGAAAGTTTCAAAGAAGTTGGGTAGACGGCGTACGGTCAATTCTCTGCCTTCACTATCTGTGAATACAGCGTGACCTTGCCAAGATTGGGCAATACCATCACCCTTGACCATGGGACCAGTACGGAATAGACCACCTTTAGCGGGGCTATTGCCGACATAATCATAGAAAGCGAGTTTTTCGGGAATTGATGCCCAAGCTTCTGAAAGAGTTGCACCTTCAGCTAGCTGAGTTTGTACGCGACGCTCAATTTCTTGAGTGAAGTAACCCTGATCCCACTGATAGCGAGTAGGTCCAAACAGTTCAATAGGGGTAGTGGCGTTACCGTACCACATAGTACCAGCAACAACGAAAGCCGCGAAGAATACTGCAGCAATACTGCTAGAAAGTACTGTTTCAATGTTCCCCATCCGCAGAGCCTTGTATAGGCGTTCCGGGGGTCTCACTGTAAGGTGGAATAAACCAGCGATAATGCCAACTACCCCTGCGGCGATGTGGTGAGCGACAACGCCACCGGGGTTAAATGGGTTGAACCCAGCCGGACCCCATTCTGGTGCTACTGGCTGAATGCTACCAGTGACTCCGTAGGCATCAGAAACCCACATACCAGGACCAAATAGCCCGGTGAGGTGAAAAGCACCAAAGCCAAAACAAAGTAAACCGGATAAGAACAAGTGAATGCCAAACATTTTTGGCAAGTCTAGAGCAGGTTCACCAGTACGAGGATCTCTAAAGAGTTCCAAATCCCAGTAAACCCAGTGCCACACCGCAGCTAGGAATAATAAACCAGAAAGAATGATGTGAGCCGCAGCTACACCTTCAAAAGACCAGAAACCAGGATCCCTTGCTGGACCACCAGTAATACTCCAACCACCCCATGATTCTGTAACGCCTAAACGTGCCATGAAGGGCAGGACGAACATTCCTTGCCGCCACATGGGGTTAAGAACTGGATCACTGGGGTCAAAAATAGCTAGTTCGTACAGTGCCATTGAACCAGCCCAGCCTGCAACTAAGGCTGTGTGCATCAAGTGTACAGAAATCAACCGACCTGGATCATTCAGAACGACTGTGTGTACTCGGTACCAGGGTAGTCCCATCGACTACGCTCCTCCTCGATGAATTATGTTTACAAAGCAATTTTTTTACTGAGGTTCTGAGGGATGGAACTTGTTAAGGTTCCCAGTTGCTTGGGTGGAGTCCATCCTCCTATAGCACTGTTTTATCGCCATTCAGTGAACTCTCTGAGTTTTTTTTATTGCTAGTATTCTGAATTTAACCACAAATTAGTCTTGATAAATCAGACGTTGTGGCCACTTTGGTAATGTGTTTGCACAGGCTTGGTTGCTGTACTTTACATAGTAGCCATGGCCTGTATAACTGCCGAGAGATTTTCTAGATGAAAATTCCTCCCTGGTTTTTTGGGAACCTCGTAAACGCTTCTGAAACGTTTGGGCAGGGGCAAAGGCTACTTTTTAGTTAGCAACTTTTTGGCTGTCCACACAATTGCCAAGGAAAAATGAGAATGTTTTAAAAAGTGTAACTATATTGTGGACTGGTTTGCAAGGGTTTAGTTAGATGCGATGGCATAGAAATTTTAGTATTATGTAACTACAAATTACCGTGATCAATTTTCTAGCTTGTCATGGCAGGTTAGAACCTAGGGGATTGTTGAACAAGTTAAAAGGCAAAATTTATACTTTTTATACTTTTTATACTTTTATACTTTTGTTGGCCTTTTCAGTTAGCCAATTACATCTCAGTGAGGTAGACAACATCACATAGAACTGGGTATCCCCAAGCCCCACAAGGTTTATCATCTTGAAACTTGTACTTGATTAATTTGTACAGTGCTGTAATTATTTTGCTCTTCGGCAAATGTGAGTCCGTGGCAATGTGTATAAAATAGTGTTAATTTTAACTGAATAATTTACATAAACGTATATTTACTTAAAAATAATTTAAAAGTCAAATAATATAGTATAGTTGTTGACTGCTCAATTCAAAAATCGAGTATCTAAGACTATGACTTGGTTTTCCTTCACTGCAAGACAATGGAGTAGGGTAGCAAAATTTTTATCATTGTTTTGTTTATGCGTACTTTTAGCTGTGAGCTGCGCTCCTCCCCAGCACACAGCAACTTTATCATCTGGTAAAAGTGATAATCGAATTACTTTAGGTACAACACTAAAACCAAGAACCCTTGATCCAGCAGATACCTATGAGTTGCCTTCCCTGTGGTTGGTGTCTAATATGGGAGACCGCCTTTACAGCTATGAACCAGGTAGTACGGAGATTAAACCCCAATTAGCTACAGCATTACCGAAAATTAGCGCTGATGGTTTAACTTACACTATTCCCTTACGTCAGGGAGTTGTTTTTCATGATCAAACTCCTTTTAACGCCAAAGCAATGGAGTTTAGTATTCAGCGATTTATTGAGAATAAGGGAAAACCCTCATTTTTATTATCGGATACAGTGGATGTAGTGCAAGCTACAGATGAATACGAGTTAACAATCCGCTTAAAAAAACCATTTGCCGCATTTACTTCACTGTTAGCATTTTCTGGTGCCTGTGCATTATCACCCACAGCTTACCAAATTGGTGTTGGCAAATTTGAGCCGAATATTTTTGTGGGGACTGGCCCTTACCAATTAGCGGAGTATGGTACAGATTCATTGAAATTGGATGTATTTGATAAATATTGGGGGAAAAAACCAGCTAATCAAGGCGTAAATGTGCAAATACAGACAAGTCCAGTGAATTTGTTTAATGCTTTCCGTACAGGTGCAGTGGATGTAGCTTATCTGTCTCTACAACCAGATCAAATTCGCACCTTAGAAGCAGGGGGGAAAAAAGGAGATTGGCAAACAATTACTGCTGAGGGTAGTGTTGTAACTTATATGGTGTTAAACCGAAATCAGCAACCTTTAGATCAACCAGAAGTGCGAGGAGCGATGGCGGCGATGATCGACCGTTCACTAATTAATGAACGGGTTTTATTTGGTCAAGGAGAACCGCTTTATAGCATGATTCCCACTACTTTCAATGTTTCCCAGCCATTTTTTAAGGATAAATATGGGGATGCTAACTTTGATCAGGCTAAAGAATTATTAACAAGTGCTGGTTTCTCTCCAGAAAATCCCGCCAAAGTACAAATTTGGTATCCTTCTAGTTCAGCTAACCGCAGCTTGGCAGCACAAACACTTAAATCTCTGGCTGACGAAAAAATGGGCGGATTACTGCAAATAGAAATTAGTACTGTAGAAAGTGCTACATTCTTTAAAGATATTTCTAAGGGGATATATCCGGCAGCTTTGGTTGATTGGTATCCAGACTTTTTAGACCCGGATAATTATGTGCAGCCATTTTTATCTTGTCAAGTAGGGTCTAATGCTCAAGGCTGCCAAGATGGAGGTAGTAAAAATCAGGGTTCATTTTACTACAGCGAGGCTATGAATACATTAATTGCTCAACAACGCCAAGAGCAAAATCCCACAGCCCGTGAGCAAGTTTTGATAGAGATTCAAAAGCAAGTGGCTAATGATGTGCCTTATATTCCTTTATGGCAAACCAAAGATTATATATTTGCTCACAAGGGTGTGAATAATGTTCAACTTGACCCTACCCAAAACTTAGTTTATCAAACTATCAGCAAGCAATAAAAGGGTGATTTGTGATTATGTCCGTCAGTATGCCCACCCCATCATCGTTTTAGCTGATATGAACTGATTTATATAGCTGGGCTAACCCGGCTATTAAATATCTTCTTAACAATTACAGATGAAAATATGTCTCGTTCTCAGGCTTTAAAATATTACATCGCTTCTCGGTTACTGCTCGCACCCCTGCAACTATTAACTATTATTACTATTGTTTTTTTATTACTTCGAGCTGCGCCGGGAGACCCAGCAGATGCAATTCTGGGGGGACGTGCGCCGGAAGCTGCTAAGGAGGAGTTACGCCAACAGCTGGGTTTAAATCTTCCTTTGTGGTTACAGTATGGGAATTATTTACTTAATTTACTGCGCTTTGATTTAGGAACTTCCATAACTAGTCGGGGACAGGATGTGTGGGAAATTATTGGGCAATATTTCCCCGCCACTGTGGAGTTAGCGATATGCAGTATGACGGTGGCGCTGATTGTAGGTATTGTCGCCGGGACTCTTTCTGCTTCTCGTCCGGGTACTTACTTTGATATTGGTGGTCGATTATTCGGTATTATTACTTACGCACTGCCGATGTTTTGGGCGGGAATGCTGTTACAGTTGATTTTTTCTGTACAATTAGGTTGGTTTCCTACTTCCAACCGTTTTCCTCCTCATCTCCCCAGTCCTGTGTCTATCACTGGGCTATATACTATAGATAGTTTGCTCATCGGTAATTTTACTCAGTTTTTCATATCTTTGCACCATTTAACTCTACCGAGTCTGACCTTGGGAATATTGCTCAGTGGCATTTTTGAGCGCATTGTTCGGGTAAATCTTAAACAAACTCTCAAAGCAGACTATGTGGAAGCCGCTAGAGCTAGAGGAATTAATGAAAATAAAATTTTAGTTTCCCATGCCCTAAAAAATGCCCTCATCCCAGTAATTACAGTGTTAGGATTGACTTTTGCTTCTCTGCTGGGAGGTGCAATTTTAACCGAGGTAACATTTTCCTGGCCTGGTTTAGCAAATCGTCTCTATCAAGCTATTTCTGACCGTGATTATCCCACAGTTCAGGGAATATTAGTATTTTTTGGGGCAATTGTGGTTACTGCGAGCATATTAATTGACATTCTCAACGCCTATATTGACCCACGGATTCGCTATTAGTCCCAAAATATCACCGACTTCTAAGAGGAGTCCGGCCATGGAACTTTATTGAAAAGGTCTATCACGGTTTAACCCTGACCCAAGAAACCCCAACAGACCTTTGTCATAAATAGTATGTAATGGTTGAAACTAGAATATCCATACTTTTAGGTTAACGGAGTTTCAAGTTTGACAAATACCACTGTTCCCAACTGGGCAAAAACCACAAAACTATTGTTAAATTGTTGACTCAAGCCCAGATGTTTGGCTTGAGCGGAAGTAACACCTTGGCTGCGATCGCATTTCAATCAGACTAGTTATTTTCTCAGTTGGACTTACTTTAGGCTATGCTCTGGGATTAATTCCTGGTTCTGTGAATAGGTAGATACCAGGTAATGTTGACTTAAGCAAGCTCAAGTAGGTTTAGCGATGGGTAGCGGAACAGCGATCGCTAAAGAAGCAAGCGACATTATTTTGCTGGATGACTCTTTCCGCAGTATTGTCAATGCGATTGTTTGGGGGCGTTCACTTTATCAGAATATCCAACGTTTCATTGTGTTTCAATTAACCATTAACGTTGTCGCCTTGGGAATTGCTTTACTTGGACCATTTATTGGCGTAGCCTTACCTCTAACTGTCACTCAAATGCTATGGGTGAATTTGATTATGGATACTTTTGCAGCTTTGGCTTTGGCTACAGAACCACCTAATGGGATGGTTATGAAGCAAGCTCCTCGTCATCCAGAAGCGTTTATTGTCAATACTGCAATGGCAAAGAATATTTTAGCTACGGGGTTAGGTTTCTTAATTTTTTCCATTGGCTTTTTATATCACATCCGTGAAGATGGAAATATTACTGCTTATGAGCTTTCTGTGTTCTTCGCTGTATTTGTAATGTTACAATTCTGGAACTTGTTTAATGCTCGATGCTTGGGATTAAGTCAGTCCGCCTTTACGGGGTGGTGTAAGAATAAAGCATTTGTGGCCATCGCTATCACTATTTTTGTGGGACAGATATTGATTATTCAGTTTGGTGGTAGCATCTTTAGAACAATACCTTTGTCTTTCATGGACTGGGTGGGTGTAGTTGGGGGCACATCCACAGTGCTTGTCATTGGTGAACTTTGGCGTTTAATTAATTCGCGACTTTATCAGCTGAGTAGATAGTAAATAGCACAATGCACATTAATGTACATCGGTAGATACTTTTCGGCGGAACTTCTCTAACCGACGGGATAAAATAGAGCAAAATTAGCTGTTATACAGTAAATTTACCCTATGTGCCGCTTACTTGCCTACCTGGGTCAACCCGTCACCCTAGAAGATATACTATATAAACCTGAACATTCCTTAATAGTTCAGAGTTACCAACCCCGAGAAATGACCTCTGGGGTTGTAAATGCTGATGGCTTTGGTATAGGTTGGTATCATCACCAAAAACATACCCCCCCATTTACCTACAAAAATACCCTACCCATCTGGAACGATTTAAACCTGCCTCATCTGAGCCGTTATGTGGAATCTCAATGTATACTAGGTTATGTTCGCAGCGCCACACCGGGACAAGCTTTAGATTTTGCCAATTGTCAGCCCTTCCACCACGAACAACAGCTATTTATTCACAACGGATATATTGAGAACTTCCGCCCATCACTATACCGAAAAATCCGTAATCAATTAACTCCTGACTGTTACGACTACATTAATGGTAGTACTGATTCAGAGCATATTTTCGCCCTGCTACTGTCTCAGGGTGAAATCAATCAACAGATATTTGCAGAAGATGCTTTACACAATACCCTAGTGATTTTATTACAAGTGGCAAAACTCTATGAAGTCAGAGTTTGCGCCAACATAGTCTTTAGTGATGGTCATGGTTTAATTGCTTCGCGCTTTTCTAGCACTACCCCTGGGCCATCGCTGTATTGGCTCAAAGATGACCTAAAATTTCCTCAATCTGTGATTATTGCTTCTGAACCGTTATTTACTGGTAATTGGACTGCTTGTCCAGAAAATAGCATTATCAGTGTGGGAGAAGACCGTGATATCCAGATTAAATCAATCTAGCGTCAAAGAAGCTATTTTTAATGCCTTGGTGGAATGTCGCCTCAAAACCCAAAACCTCTTTCAGGGTATGGATGAATCTACATTTTGTAGTCAGCCTCATGGTGATTTTAGTCCCGTGGGATGGCATCTAGGACATATTGGTTATACAGAGTCTTTATGGTTACTAGAACACAGCGCGGGTTTACCTTGTGGGTTCCCACAATATCGCAAGTTATATGCAGCTGATGGTTTACCTAAATCAAAACGTGTCCAGTTACCTTCTCTAGAGCAAACACTTAATCACCTGAATACAATTAGACAGCAGGTATTGCAGCGTCTAGAAATCGTTGATATTGAACAAGAAGAACTTCTGTGGCGCTTTTTAGTTCAGCACGAAAGTCAACACTGTGAAATTATTAGCTTGGTGCTGGAATTGATTAAGTGGAAACAAGGGAATACCCAAGGGACCGGGGCAAATATTGGTTCTGTGTCCTTACCCAGCAATATCAGCGAGATGATTCTCATCCCATCTGGTGAATTTGAACAGGGAAATGACCATATATCTGCTTTGGATAATGAGCGCCCTGCACATAAAGTATATTTAGATGCCTATTATATTGACCGATATCCCGTGACTTGTGGACAGTATCGTTTATTTATGGAGGCTGGAGGCTACGACAATCCTCAGTGGTGGTCAGAAGCTGGATGGCAATGGCGACAAACCCACCAGGTGATTAAACCACTTTACTGGTCTGGTCATCCCCAGAGGGATAATCATCCAGTTTGTGGGGTGAGTTGCTATGAAGCAGAAGCATATTCCCGATTTGTGGGTAAACGGCTACCTACAGAGGCTGAGTGGGAAAAAGCGGCAAGTTGGGATGCTCAAGCTCATAGTCATCGCATCTATGCTTGGGGGGATGAATTACCAACATCCCAACGGTGTAATTGCGGTGGCTTGATTGGTGATACTACACCAGTGGATGCCTACCCAGCCGGACAAAGTGCCTATGGTTTATACGACACTCTAGGTAATGTTTGGGAATGGACTGCTACGTATTTTCATGGTTACTCTGGTTTCCAGAGCTACCCTTACATGGGTTATTCCCAAGTTTATTTTGACCGCAAGCACCGTGTTTTAAAAGGCGGGAGTTGGGCTACACTTCCTTGGGGATTACGTACTAGTTTTCGTAACTGGTATTATCCCAGGGTCAACCAAATTTTCGCAGGGTTTCGCTGTGCTGCTAGTCAAGAGTAAAAAAAATATTCAAAGAGGTTTCCATGAGAAAATCCTTAGAGATTGGTTGAAAACTTGATTAACCTAGCTCAGACGTGATGTTATGATATCTGGCTATGTGTTTCACTGGCTAAAGTCAAGTTTATTCGTCTCAAGAAGGCGATGGATGTTTTCTTTGTTAATGACCAATTAAAAATTGGTGTAACAATACACGATGGAGGTTGAATGTCGATATACAAAGCTTCTAGCAGCAAAATTAGTTACCCAAAAAGCATTAAAGAACGCTTGCAAATCCAGGGTTTGACTGCAACGGATGAAATGGTTAGGTCTGGTGCTGGAACTGATGTGATTAAGGGATTAACTGCAACACCCAAAACCCTGACTCCCTGCTACTTTTATGATGATCTTGGGTCTGAGCTGTTTGAGCAAATTTGTGAATTACCAGAATATTACGTAACACGTACAGAAACGAAAATTTTACAGCAGTGCGCCGGTGAAATTGCCAGAATCACCGGACCTTGTGAGTTGGTAGAATTGGGTAGTGGTAGCTCCACCAAAACCAGAATTATACTAGATGCGTACCAGCAACTAGGCTACCCCATGGTGTATGTACCCATTGATGTGAGTGCGGGGATATTAGAAAGTAGTGCTAGGCAGCTGTTGGCAGATTATCCTTCTTTGGAAGTTCATGCTCTTGCAGGGACTTATGAATTGGCCCTTGGAAAAATCCTACCATCCCAATTACCCAGTCGGATCATTGTTTTTATCGGCAGTACTTTAGGTAATCTGCACCCCGAAGAGTGTAATGTCTTTTTGTCTGAAATTACAAATTCTCTGCAAGTAGGTGAATATTTCTTGTTGGGCATAGATTTACAAAAGCCAAAACATATCTTGGAACCAGCTTATAACGATAGCCAAGGTGTAACGGCAACCTTTAACCTCAATATTTTGACACATCTCAATCGCCGATTTGACGGTAATTTTGACACGACGCAGTTTGAACACTGGGCGTTTTATAACGAAACAGACCATCAAATAGAAATGCATTTACGCAGTTTGCAATGGCAGACCGTGGAATTAGGCGCTCTCAATGTTCAGGTTAATTTTGCTCCGGGGGAAACTATCCGCACTGAAATTTCTCGTAAATTTCAACTCAACACCATGACACAGCAACTTACTGCACAGGGTTTAGTACCACTCCAAGTATGGACTGATGCTAATGAGTGGTTTGGTTTATTGCTGTGTCAGTTGCAAGGATAGTTTTTTGCCGAGGGGATAAGGGGAAAGAATGTAACAATAGGTAGCGGTATTTCCCCCCCTTGTTTTTTTCGGTGATTTTGCTGTAACTTTGCCAAAGGATACAAAAAAATGTGCAAATTTTTGCCAAGATAATAGTATTATTTTCCAAAAATTCCAATTGGCAATAATCGGCATGAGCGAAAAAATAATCGAAAGCAACGGAAAAGGTTTTCTCGTTTTAATTTTGCCAATCTCGTTTTTGATCATTTTCCTGGTTGCTACGTGGAAAGTTTTACTGGCAGTCTTGGTGCTAGTGATTATTTTTCAACTTTGGCAACAATACCAATGGCAAAAGTGGTGTGGGCAAGTTGATCCCGTTTTCCATGAAATGATTCGGGAAAATCAAGGTAAGATTACCCCCATGGATTTAGCCATGAAAGGCTATTTGTCTGGAACAACGGCAAAACGGTACTTAGATGCTAAGGCTAATGAATTTGGTGGTTATATCCAGAAGACACAAGAAGGAGGTGAGGTTTATTACTTTATAACTGCCAGTACTCTTGGGGATATCTTTGATAGCAGTGAACCGCCGGAAGAACTTTCTACTCAACCATTGAATACAACTGCGACATTGGGGGAAGCACAGTGGCAAAAGCAATCTCTTTTAGCACCACCACCACCCCAGCCTGTGGAGTCAGCACCCCAAAGCGAAGCACCACCACCACCCCACCAGAAGGTTAAGCAATCCCTAGAACAGCAGTTACTTTTTGGTTCTCTGATTCAGTCAGAACTAGCCAAGCGGCTAAATGTTTATTCCAGCACAGTGTACAAACGCCGTAATGACCCAGATTTTTCAGAGTGGTGTCGTAACAAAGACCCTGATGGTATCGCCTGGATGTACTCAGAAAAAACTAAGGAGTTTTTTCCGGTGGAAGAAGACTAAAAATTATTTTTTTACGTCCCTACCTAGGGCTTCCGTGATGGAATTGAACTGATTTTTTTCCAGTTGTAAAAGTAAACCTGCAAGAATTCGGCGTACCATCATCGGGCCTTGGTAAATCCACCCTGTATATACTTGTATTAAACTTGCACCAGCAGTGATTTTTTCCCAAGCGTCTTCAGGGGTAAAAATGCCACCAACACCAATAATGGGGATTTTACCTTGGGTTTGCTGCCAAATAAACCGAATTACTTCTGTAGAGCGCTGGCGTAATGGCGCACCGCTAATTCCACCTGGTTCTTCCTGGGGTGATTTACCTGTTTGGTCAATTACTTGAGTTTTCAATCCTTCACGTCGGATAGTTGTGTTGGTGGCAATAATTCCTGCTAGTTGGTAAGTTTTGGCTAAGGTAATAATATCGTCAATGGCTTCCCATTCTAAATCTGGTGCAATTTTCACAAGCATAGGCTTTTGTGAAGAATTTTCTTGCTGTAATAAATCTAAAATAGAACCGAGCATCACAGCATCTTGCAGCGATCGCAACCCTGGAGTATTGGGAGAAGAAACATTAACCACAAAATAGTCACCCAAGTCCTTGAGTAAGCGAAAACTATCAAGATAGTCTTTCGCTGCTTCCTCTAGGGGTGTCACCTTGGATTTGCCTAAATTTATCCCTACGGGAATTGTTCGCCCTAAATCTTGGTAATCTGTGCTTAGTCTGGTAGCCATTGCTGCAGCACCACTATTATTAAAGCCCATGCGATTGAGAGCAGCTTGATCCAATGGTAAGCGAAATAACCGCGGACGGGGGTTTCCTGGTTGGGGTACAAAAGTCACAGTTCCTAATTCTGCAAAACCAAAACCCAGACTAGACCAAATTTTTAGCCCCACTCCATCCTTATCAAAACCCGCTGCTAACCCCAAAGGGTTGGGAAACCTTAGCCCCCATAAATTTTGTTCTAAGCGTGGGTCTTGCAGACAAAAGGACTGCTGTAAACGTTGATTAACCCAGTGAGCAGAAGGGTTGCTAGTGTGTGAAAGCCAGCTTAAAGTACTAATAGTTTGCTGATGTAACCACTCTGGGTCAGCCTTGATGACATTAAACAATACTGGACGAATTGCTTGGTAAAAATCCATTGTCGGTTTTACTTGAGGGAAGAGGGAACGGAAAATGGGGAATGGGGAACAGGTGGAAAAAATTTTAATTTTCGATTTTTTTAATAGTACTAATAATCATTGGGCTTTCCTCTTTTAAGAAGTTAAGAATCATTATCTTTTTCTGTGCATAATCCTACATGCTCTGATAAAATTAGGTGGTTTTCTAATTCATTAACTGACCCTTGGGCTATGTTTAGAAATCTTACATATTCTCCTTTATATCGTCCTCCATATCCTTCAGCTATATTAGCTGGAATAGATACTGCACTTCTTCTGATTTGTTGAACCATAGCACATAACTCATCTTTGGGAAAAAGTTTAGTTAGGAAATAGCATCTTTCATTCAGTGATATCCATGCCTTTTTGCCAAATCGTTAACTCTTTAAAGTCATTAATATCTGACATTCTTCCCATTCCCCGTTATTAACTATTTTCTCCCATAAAAGTAATTAAGGATGAAACATGGACCCTATTTCTATGATTATTGCTGCTTTAAGCGCCGGTGCTGTGGCTGCTAGTAAAGATACTGCTGAGAAAGCAGTTAGAGATACCTATGAAGGGTTAAAAACCTTAATTAAAAAGAGGTTTGCTGACCAGGGTAAAGAAGATGATAGTAATATTATAGACAAGTACGAGAAAAAGCTAGAATCACCAGCATTTAAGGAATTACTCAAAGAAGAGTTAACTAATTTGAGTGCACAGCAGGATGATAAAATTATCGAGTTAGCAAAAAAATTACTGAACCAGGGAGAAGCTGAAGAACCGACAGCATCTAAGTATAATACGGTCTTTCAAGGAGAAGTGAAGGGGGCGCAAATAGGGGATGACAACACACAGAACAATACATTTACCTAACTATATTTACTTAAAAGTCGAGTAATTCAGTGGATCAAACAAGTTCTCAATATCATTCACCCTTTGAACAAGAAGTCAAAAGTGCTGTGGTTGGAGAACATAATGTTATTTACAACTACTTCTACTACAGAGAACAAGTCAACCCCCCAAGGCCATCCAGCCCAGATGATGACCATCTCCCTTGTCCCTATCAAGGCTTATTTCACTTTGGACCAGAGGAAGCAGATTTTTTCTTTGGGCGGGAAATATTTATTGAACAACTGTACACTGCTACACAAACCCGTAAATTTATCCCCTTACTGGGTGCATCAGGTAGCGGTAAATCCTCAGTAGTTTTAGCGGGATTAGTACCTAGGTTACAAAAACAAGGTCATTGGCAATTTACCCACTTTCGCCCTGGTTCGGAGCCATTCCGTGAGCTAGCATTAGCATTAGTTCCACTTTATACCCCAGAATTAAACGCCACAGAAAAAATAGCCCAAGGGCGCACCTTAGCCACATACCTAGAACAAGGCACCATCAGTTTATCCGATGTTTTCGCCCAAATTCAGCAGAACCACCCGACTCATCGGGTGTTACTCATAGCAGACCAATTTGAAGAAATTTATACCCTATGTCCCCAGCAAGAAATTCGCCATCAGTTTTTAGATTGCCTACTAGCTAGTTTAACAAAACCTAGTTCCCAGATGGTTTTAGTCACCACCATGCGGGCGGACTTCCTGGCCAATGCTCTATCCTATCGTCCCTTTGCCGATGTTTTGCAAAATGCTGACCTGAAAATTGCCGCCATGAACCGGGAGGAACTCACACAGGTGATTACCAAACCGGCTGAGAAATTAGGAGTATCCTTTGAGGGGGGACTAGTAAAAAGAATTTTAGATGATGTAGCAGACCAGCCAGGAAATTTACCATTACTAGAGTTTGCCCTAACACAGTTGTGGAACCAGCGCCTGGGTAAACAATTAACTCACAGCATTTATGAAGCAATTGGGGAAGTAGAGGGAGCATTAGCTCGCTATGCAGATGAGAAATATGGCAACTTGACAGCAGCACAAAAAGAAAAAGTCCAGCGGATTTTTATTCAACTAGTACGCCCAGGGGAGGGAGCGGAAGACACAAGACGCATAGCAGTGAAAGCAGAAATGGGGGAAGAAAGTTGGTTGTTAGTCAAAGAATTGGCAGATGCGCGGTTAGTGGTGACTAGTCGTAACGTCACCGCACAAGAAACAGTGGAAGTAGTCCATGAGGCGTTAATTCGTAACTGGGGAGAACTGCGGACATGGATAGATAGTAACCGGGAGTTTAGAGCCTGGCAAGAAAGACTCAGAGCCGCCAAGGAACAATGGAAAGCCATGGATAAAGATCCTGGTTCATTGTTGCGTGGGGCTGCACTAGCCCAAGCCCAGGAAAAACTACAAGAGCGCCCAGAGGATTTAATTGATGAGCAAGAGTTTATTAACCAGAGTATTCAAGAACAAAGCCGTCGGGAAAAACGGGAAATCACCACTGCTTGGGGAATTGCGGCGGGTTCCTTAGTAGCAGTGGTGGTCAGTATTGCCTTGGGTCTAACAGCTATGGAACAAAGGAACAAAGCGGAACTAAATGAAGCCGAATCTCTGGGGCGGTATAGCTTGTCTCTGTTTAAAGAACATAATCAGTTAATGGCCATGGTCAAGGCTATTAGAGCCGGGAAAATCCTTCAGAATAGAAAGGGAAATTATCCCCAGGTAATTGCTGCATTACAAAATATTTTTTACGCCAGCCAGCGCCATTCCTGGAAAGGGCATAATAGCTGGGTTCGGAGCGTCATTATCAGCCCCGACGGCAAAACCTTGGCTTCTGGGAGTGGGGACAAAACCATTAAAATCTGGGATGTAGGTACGGGAGACCTAATCCGCACCCTGGAGGGGCATAATAGCCTGGTTTACAGCGTCATTATCA
>WGNO01000050.1 GCA_016124525.1 Nostoc sp. RI_552
AAAAATACCGCGATTGTGGTAAGCACCAGCATAATTAGGATTAAGTTTAATAGCTTGGGTGTAATCAGCCAAAGCTAAATCCCATTCTCCCTGGATATAGTAAACAATACCGCGATTGTTGTAAGCTAGAGCATCATTAGGATTAAGTTTAATAGCTTGGGTGAAATCAGCCAAAGCTAAATCCCATTCTCCCTGGTTACCGTAAACAATACCGCGATTGTTGTAAGCTAGAGCATCATTAGGATTAAGTTTAATAGCTTGGGTGTAATCAGCCAAAGCTAAATCCCATTCTCCCTGGGTATAGTAAAAAATACCGCGATTGTGGTAAGCACCAGCATAATTAGGATTAAGTTTAATAGCTTGGGTGTAATCAGCCAAAGCTAAATCCCATTCTCCCTGGTCACCGTAAACAACACCGCGATTGTAGTAAGCTAGAGCATAATTAGGATTAAGTTTAATAGCTTGGGTGAAATCAGCCACAGCTAAATCCCATTCTCCCTGGCTATAGTAAACAATACCGCGATAGAAGTAAGCACCAGCATCATTAGGATTAATCCCAAAAGCTTGGGTGTAATCACCTGGGGAAGCTGTTAAACTTTCTAAATAGCTGCGTAAACCACCAGAATACAGCAACTCATTGATTTTTACCCTGGCTTTCCCCCCTCTTACTGTTGTCATGTTAGTGGGTAAAAACCCTGCAAGGACTAAATGATATTCAGTTTGTGCCTCACTGACTTCTTCTTCAATTAAAATACAAATCAGAACAGCATTTTTGTTAATTTCTTCTTGACTAATTGACCATTCAATTTCATTAAATTTACCCTGACGAGCTTTTACCTGAATACCAATGGATGAATCAGCAGCTAGGGTAAAGTCTACCTTACCATCACCACCCTGATATTGTTCATAGTCAACATCCGTGAGCAGATCACCTAAACGGGTTTTAACTACTTCCTCCCCTAGCTTTCCCTTCATGTTGTTAACAAACAGATCACGAATATGAGAGGAACTACGTTTATATTTATTAGCCATGTCCCAGCAAAAATCCCGTAATTGCCCTAACGAGTCACCAGTAATCACCGTTAACTCACTGTGCTTTCCTTGGTGGTCACACTGGAGTAAATCACCGGATTGCAGTCGGTTGATAAAGTCTGTCTGTTGGCCTTGTAATATAGTTTGCCAGTCCATTAGTAAAAATTTGCCTTTAGCTGACCAGGAATATTAATCTCACTCAGGGAGTAGTGTTTGATTTTTAACAATTTTTTGGTTAAAGTAATTTTAGACCCGTTTTATATTCTAGGGTTTCTAAGGTCTTGTAGGGGTATTAATATTAGTCTTAGTAATTGCTGTCCTCAGATGGTGGAGACATTAATTGAATGGAAACCGCCTGTATCTGTTGCGAAAATCCAAGACTGTTTCCTTAGTCGCCTTAAACTTAAGATACTCAATAATCTCCTTAAACAAATCCTTTGCACCGCATTTTTGGGGTGGCTGAATATAAATTACAGGGACAATTGGTGGTCGTCCCAACTCTGCTTGTACTTTCTGCCTGTATTTATAGGCATCACAAGCAACCGTCTTCCCCGTAGGTAATTCTCCCACTACTCAGCAAGATTGCCGTGCTTTACCTTTTCCATCTAACCCATCATGGAAGGTGATCACTTGCTGTAATGGAACAATGCTCTTACCCCGGAGACGAGTAATTTCAGCCTGTAACCACTCATCATCTGGTTTTACCCCACCCAATTCCTTGGCGATCGCTTGTGCATCTAACTTCTGCCCATAACTTGTGCGATCGCACGGTTTAAGCAAACTTTGTATTACCTCTAACTTCCATTGGGTTTCCTCTGGGAGTTCTGTAACAATCACATTCATCTCAGGAGGTGTGTTACTTTCTTCTCATAAAGTTTCCGCAACATCTACTGATGTATAAACAGTAAAATTAAATACACTATATTCCGTCCATGAAATAATCTGACATTTAATTTGTCACTGAACTGGATTGAAGTATAGTATGGTAAAACAACTAAAGCCTTTGTAAAACAAGGATTTGCATCATGACATTAATTTGTTATAATGACATGTAATTATTCACTGTACAAATATGCAACTTAAAAGATGGGAATCTCCCCGTAGACAAGGGAGAAACGATAAAGGTAGAGGTGGTTCAGCAAGAAAGCGACAACTCAAAAAGCAAAGGCAAATGTTACGCCAACAACTAAAAGAAGGTAACAAACTAAACAACAACAAAAATTACTCAAAGGGGGAAGAAAAAAATCTTCCCTCTTTTTTTATAGAGTTTGTTAGCAAGATTGACCAATTTCTCAAAATTTAATCTAAACCCTAAAAAAACTCTTCTTCGTTACATAATTTAACTGTTACAATCATAGGCTTACTGATAAGCAAAACTACTTTTTTAAGTCAGGAAAAACCAGGTCATTACGTAAGAGTATCCGACGGTAGTGTAATGTTTGCATAAATAAAATCCTGGATAAATATGAAGTAATGATGAAGTTAGTGTTTAATTGTGCAACAAGTAGTGACTCTCACAGTAAGTTAATATAGGTTTCCCAAAAGTTATGATAATACTCAGTGAATGGCAAAACTACTGAGATAAAAATTTAACCTCTATGTATTTACGTATGAGCATATGATCAGCCTATAAAAAATCAAAAAAGCTGTCTCATTTGATTTTTGACTTTTAGCAATTCCTGAAGTGATGACTAGTTATTATTCCTAACACAAGGGGAATTTTATAGAGGGAAAAGCATTTCTACCTAGTCAAAAAGTAATTGATTTTCCTATTACTGCTTTGCCTTTTGATGAGCAAATACAAACAATCAAATACAAACAATACTGAGATGGGCGATGGTAAGTCAAAGCAAGTATGTGTGTGTACCAAACCTACACATGCTCATGGAAGCTCACTGCAACCCAGACTTTGCTTACCTATTGCATCCAGGGTTAGTATACATAGGTGTGTTATTTTTTGTTCTGTTCATAGAAAAAAAACATCAGCTCAGTCATGGGAGGACCGTGCCAAACTTGTAACATTATTTCTTCTAAATTTTTTTTTCTAAATTTCCCCTCAAAGTACTTGACATAATCCAGGAGAATAGTGCTATATTGTTGGATGTAAGTCTTTGGGGCGTAGCCAAGTGGTAAGGCAGCGGGTTTTGGTCCCGCCATCCCTAGGTTCGAATCCTAGCGCCCCAGTTAAGGAGTAGAGTAATCTGCTTCTTGCTTTTTTTTCTTCAAAAACAACCTGCCATCACCGGATCACTGTGAAGATTGGATACTGGTGGGGTGGTATTTGCTGAAACTATGAACACAAATATTTCTGAGTCAATTTCCCTATTAGGTTCAGGTTTATTTAGAGGTTTTTGAGGAAACATCTTGACACTGACGGAATAAAAGTTAACAAACATCTTTCCGCATCAAGATAAATTTTGATAACAAATTTTAAATATATGAAATTTCTGTATAGCTTTCTTCCCAGAGGTAAGTAAGCAAACAAATTAAGCCAACACAATGTTACAGTGATATGGAATTGCTTTTAGTTTAACCATATTGTCAGCACTGCATTGAAAACAATGTGCATGATATCTAGGTTATTTTACGACAAATATACCGTACTAGCTTGTTTGTCTGATATCACTAATCATGCAGTAGTTGGGTGGAAATAAAGCAACATAAGGCAAGAATGTAGAAAGTCAAGTAAATACGTTATTTTATCAAGACTAAATCGAATCTTTGGTCTGTGTAAATAATTTCAGGAGTTTAAAATAGAAATATCATGCTCCAGTCAAACACATCTCCGCAACTGTTATCACAATTGAAAACCCCTCAATTAAATGATCATAATAATCATGATGATGAACTAAATCTGGGTCAAGTTATAGCAGTTTTACGTCGCCGATTGTTGTTAATTATTAGCATGACAAGCTTACTAGCAACTGTAGCCGTATTGAAAGCAAAAACAGATCCCCCAGTTTATCAAGCTAAGTTTGATATTTCAACGAAGCGCATAACCCGAGAAAGTCAGGTTATAGCCAATGTACCTCAAACCCTCAATCTCCAACTGAATGTCAATGCTGGTCAAGAACAACAAGAACTAGAAACAACAATTACAGTTTTGCAGAGTCCGTTAATTATCGAACCTGTGATTAAACAACTCAAGGAGGAAGACCCGAACTTTATTGAAAGGCTGAAAGTTCAATATCCAGAGTATGTTGCCAGTCTTGAAGCTGAATATGGAGAAATCACTCCTAATTTACTTTACAAATTTTTTATCCACAATTTAACTATTACTTCTGCACAACCAGATATCATCAATGTTGAATTTGTCAACTCAGATGAGAAACTAGCTATAAATTTTGCCAATTTATTGGCTAAAGCTTATTTGAGTTACAGTCTAGATCAGCGTCAGTCAGATGTTGTTCAAGGCATTAATTTTGTTAATGAACAAAGAAAGCCTCTAGATGAACGGGTCAAATACTGGCAAAACGAACTGAGAAAATTACCCTTAGAAAATAGCTTAATAGACCCAATACAAAAATCTCAAATATTATCTACTCAAGTTGCAACTTTGAGACAACAGCAAATTGATAACAAAGTAGAGCTAGAACAGTTAATAGCCAGATATCATGACTTGCAAAGTGAGTTAGCATTACAGCCAGGAGCAAGGGCTGGTAATTCCTTGCTCAGTGAGCATAACCGCTACCAAAGTATATTGAATGAAATTCAAAAAGTAGACATTGAAATTACACAGAAGTCAGCCATATTCCAAAATAACAATCCCGTCATGGTGACTTTAAAAGAGAAAAAAGCTCATTTACTTCCTTTGCTGGCTCAAGAAGAGTTGCGGGTACAAAAAGATTTACAAAGCCGCGTTCCCACCCTGTCAGGGCTTGATAATTCTTTGAGAGAAAAAATAATCAATCTCAATAATGAAATAAGTGGCTTGGCAACGGTTAGCCGTAATTACGCCAACATTGAACGGGAATTACAAATTGTCACTGATGCTTTTACCCAATTTACAGCTGAACAACAAGCTTTACAAACAGAGAAAAGTCAAAAGCAGCAACCTTGGTTACTACTTGATCCTAAATTAGCCAAAGCCAACTATCCTGGTACCGTATCAGAAAGTGCCAGGAGGAACCTAGGGGTGGGAACTGCTGTAGGTTTACTATTGGGTGTCGGAACAGCTCTAGTTGTGGATAAACTCAGCAACATCTTTTATACAGCCCAAGAACTCAAAGATACCACAAAACTGCCATTATTAGGCATAGTACCTTTAAGAAAAGAATTACAAACAAATCACCAGAAAAATAATTTATCTCCAACAGTCCAAAAAGCAAATAACGCCTCATTTTTTGAAGTTTTTCCGTCGCTGTACACCAATATTTTGCTGTTGAGTTCAGATGTTCCCATTCGCTCTTTCGTGATCAGTTCACCGAGTCAGGGAGATGGTAAGTCTACCATTGCTATACAACTAGCACAAGCGGCTGCCGCTATGGGTCAAAAAGTGTTACTTGTAGATGCTAACCTTCGTTGTCCCAGCTTACATAATCGGGCAGGACTGATGAATATTCAAGGATTAACTGACATCATTTCCCACGATTTACATTGGCATAATGTCATCGAGCCATGGCCTTGGGAAGAAAACTTATATGTCATGACTGCTGGACCAATTCCACCAGACTCAGTGAGACTGCTTGCTTCTGGCAAAATGCAGGAATTAATATATAATTTACAAACAAGTTTTGACTTAGTTATTTATGACACTCCACCTTTGTTAGGGTTTGCAGATGCTCACCTCATAGCTGCTCATACTAATGGTATTGTTTTAGTCGCAGGTTTAGGTAAGGTCAAACGTACTGCACTACTGCAAGTATTAGAAGAAATTCAAATATCTGGCACTTTTATGTTAGGAATAATTGCTAACAGATCCAAGGAATCTATTGCTGTATCACACAACTACTATCATCAATATTACCAGCAGAGTATAAATACTCAAATATCCAGTGAACAAGCAGAAAGCAATAATGGTTCCATTGGTGCAATTATGAATAAAATGAGAGGAAGTTAACCAAAATCATCGGATACAAGCTTCGCTATGGTATAGTATTTGCCCCGCTGGGTTTTTAATCCTTGTGACTTTCCCCTCATCTCCATATCTCCCCAAGGTGTTAGGTTGCAAACTAACTAGAGCATTAGTAAGGGAAAATTAGCAAATCAGCAGCTAGTTAATTTCCTTTGAGGACAGCTTCTTTTTTATTCTCAATAATTAGTCAGGAGATTGTAAAGCTTGATCTAAAACTTGCCGTGCATATTCTGCTTTAGCTCGTGCTTCTTGGTAACGTAAGTTAGCCTGAGCAAAGTTTTTCAGCACTTTAAAACCTTCCTTCAGTCGAGCAATTTCTTCTTCAGTGATGGGACTATCGGAAAACAAAACATCAACAGCTTTACGAATTTCTAGTGCATCAGCCCGTGATTCTTGCACCTTGAGCTTAAGTGTCGCTAAATTATTCAAAATCTGGACAGCTTGCGTAATAGCATCCTCGCCACTAGCAGAATCATTAGCTGATTCTTTAACTTCAATTAATTGTTGAGGGCCAAATCCCTCCTCCAGTTCCGTGGAAAGCTTACCTCCATCCATCAATGCTATCAGTTGATCCATAGCTTTCTCACGGGCTTTGGCTGAATCCTTTCCAGAAACAGTGAGTATAATTTCTGGACTTTGAGCTAGAGTATACTGAACCATATTTAGAACAGAAAAATTGCTGATTAACCAAGCCAAGGCTCCTAATTATAACATAGATAAACCCCGGTATGTAGAGTCCACACCAGGGGGATTAATTTAACTCAACTTTACTTGATACGGAGTCAGTTCGTCCCCGCGCAAATATTTTCGCTCCGGTAGAAAGCCTTCATGATCTGCCCACTCCAGCACGATGTAATCTAAAATCCGAGATTCAATTTGATTTTGTAAAACCTCCAATCGAAAGCCAATTACACAACCAAACTTACCATCCTCAAAAGCCACTAAATCGTTAATTTGGTGCTTTACAGGTGGAAATAATCGAGGTGATATATTATTCATAGCTCTATCCTTTTCTACTAAGGTTTTGAGTTAGAGGGGCAGTAAATTTGGCAGATTTGCTGTCTCTTGTTTATTTATATATACATAATTACTTAATTTTAACCTAATGTCAATGATTATCTCTATTTTACTCATTAAAGCTTAATTTTTCTCCATCATACAAAAAGAAGAGACATAGCCAATACAACACATTCCACAAAACAGTCACAGACCATCCATTCTCCCCAAAGAAAGAGACGTTCTAGCGTAACATCGGTACTGCTTGCATTGTCATTGACTACAAAATGATGATTATCTAAGGTTTATGTTACATTAATCACAGTTATTTGCTGCTACCAAACAATGAACTATCCAGACTTTGTACCACAGGGTTATGAAGTGACCAAGGAATTGGGACGCAACCGGGAAGGGGGGAGAATTGCTTGGTTAGCGTCACAGTTACAGACAGGTCAACAGGTAGTAATTAAGCAGTTCTGTTTTGCTCAGACCGGTTCTAGTTGGTCAGCGTATAAAGAACATGAGCGGGAAATTCAAGTGTTAAAAGGACTGAAACACCCCGGTATTCCTGAATATTTAGGCGCATTTGCAACAGATGACGGCTTTTGCTTAGTTCAAGAGTATAAAAACGCCCAGAGTTTAGCAATCCAGCGCAGCTTTGACCCGGAGGAAATTAAACACATAGCAGTTAAAGTTTTAGAAATATTAGTATATTTACAAAATCGTATACCTCCGGTAATTCATCGAGATGTGAAACCGGAAAATATCTTAGTAGATGAGCAATTGAATGTGTATCTCATTGACTTTGGCATGAGTCGCATTGGTAGTCAAGAGGTGGCGGCTAGTAGTGTATTTCAAGGTACGCCGGGTTTTATCCCCCCGGAGCAATTACGTAAACCCACGGAGTGTTCCGATTTATATGGGTTAGGTGCTACCTTGATTTGTTTACTCACAGGCAAAAAGTCAACCCAGATACAAGATTTAACAGATGAGGATGACCCCTATGTAATTCATTTTCGTGATTTATTACCCCGGTTAAGTCCCCGGTTTCTGGGTTGGTTGGAGTTGATGGTCAAACCACGGCTAAAAGAACGGTTTGCAGATGCTCAAACGGCTTTACAGGCGTTGACACCCTTGGATGTGGTGCGTGTACCAGAAGTTAAGTTGAGTACATTGGTGTTGGAGTTTAAAGCTACTCGCATCGGGGAAAGGTTAAAACAACCGATACAAGTGGTTAACACCATGTCGGAGACGTTGTTAGAGGGTAAATGGGAAGTTGCACCCCATCCCCAAGACCCGCCCCATACTCCCGACTCTCACGGTTGGATTGTGGTATCACCGAGGGAGTTTAAGAATAATGAGATTAACTGTGATGTCTGGGTAGATACTAGCAAGTTAATGGCGGACAAGTTCTATGAGCGTCAGTTGTGGTTACGGAGTAATGCTGATGTGGAGGTTCACAGTTTAACTGTGCAGGTAAAAACAGCGCCTTTACCTATTAAACGGCCATCGGTTCCTTATCTGGGGTTGGTGGGTTCGTTGTTAAGTTTTACAGGGTTAGGTTATGCAGGTTATCTACTTGTTCCTCAGATTGGGTTTGTGATTGCGGCTGGGTTTGGGGCTGGGATTGGGGCTTGGATTGCGGCTGGGTTTGGGGCTGGGATTGGGGCTTGGATTGCGGCTGGGTTTGGGGCTGGGATTGGGGCTTGGATTGGGGCTTGGATTGTCGCTGGGATTTGGGCTGGGATTGTGGCTGGGTTTGGGGCTGGGTTTGGGGCTGGGATTGCGGCTGGGATTGTGGCTGGGATTGGGGCTTGGATTGCGGCTGGGTTTGGGGCTGGGATTTGGGCTGGGATTGTGGCTGGGTTTGGGGCTGGGTTTGGGGCTGGGTTTGGGGCTGGGATTGCGGCTTGGATTGCGGCTGGGTTTGGGGCTGGGATTGGGGCTTGGATTGTCGCTGGGATTTGGGCTGGGTTTGGGGCTGGGATTGGGGCTGGGATTGCGGCTGGGATTTGGGCTGTGATTGGGAATTGGACTGCGGCTGTGATTGCGGCTGGGTTTGGGGCTGGGATTGCGGCTGGGATTGTGGCTGGGTTTGGGGGTGTGATTGGGGCTATGATTGTGGCTATGATTGGGTTTGTGATTCAACCTGTAATTAAATTTGGCGGTAAGAAGTTGGGACTATTCACCGCCGGATTAGGAATCAGCAGCGGTATTGCGGTAGCAGTGGGAACGCTTCACCCCTACATTTTATTAGCCCTATTAGCTACGGGTTTACCCTTTGCAACTATTCTGTTTTATGCACCCATTCAACGCCGCAAGTTAATTGCTCAATATCGCCGGTCTGAGGAGCATTTGATTAAACCCTAGGCTTGTGAGGTTGGTTGCTAAACCCCAAGGTTCTTAAAAGGTTCCATAGGTTAAAATCCCTGTCTGATAGCTAAAGTCGGATGAATCCGACCGGGTTTTTATCTGGGAATTATCTCCCTAGTCAGTACATACCACCCATTCCCCGTTAAGGTGTTCCCTGAGATACTCAAAGTAAAATACAATTATCCTCAACTCAAACCCCCCATTGAGTCCCTACAACCAGAAACCCCAACCTCAATTCTATGGATGTATTGAAGATAAAACATTCTTCCGCCATCCCCAAGCAACCAGAAAGGGAGCCAATAGAGTGAAATTCCTGCTAGATACTAATACCTGCATTATCTATATTGCGTGACCAAAAAATTAATAAAAATTCTTAGCAACTATTACAGCATAAGTATCAGATTATCTTCCTGTCATAGCCAATAGGAAGATCAGCTGTTGCGTTCTTCTACACCGCTAAATAAACAGTGATATTATGCTAAGTTCCTTACAGCAATTGCAATCATCCCTCTCAGCTGTTGTCGGTGGTATAGGCTTTGCCGCTTATGGTGGGGGGAACTGCTTTATGTATGCCATTGCTCATCAACGCAGTCAAACAAATCACACACCTTGGATTAGTATCAACTGGAATGCTGTCAGTTTATCAGAAATCACCACTTCCACAGGTCCAGCCTTAGCAAATTTGGCCATGACTCATCAGGAGATGTGGCAAGTCACAGAAAGGATTTTGGCCCAACCTCCAGCCCCACAAATCACAGTTTCTCATACTTGGAGTTAAAAATAGGACTTAATTTACCCTAACATAGTCAGACATACCCTGACATTTTGTAGTATAGTAGGACAAGTAACAAACTTAGTCCATGCCAATAAACTATGTACCTCCAAGAGTCGCTGCTACCAGACTGGGAGTCAGTACCAAAACTCTCGAAAGGTGGCTTAAAGACGGGAAAATTGAAGGTA
>WGNO01000052.1 GCA_016124525.1 Nostoc sp. RI_552
TAAACTATTATCCAAGGCATAAGCCAACCAACACTCAACATAAAGACGGCTGTTCAAAACTGGATAATCATTTTTTGGCAACGGTCTGAGGATGTCTTTGACAATCTTGGGAAATGAATTTATAATCATTATCAATTATTACATTTTAATACTTCGCCCAGAATTTACCATATTTTGGGCTATTTTTATCACCTCTTTCTTAACATTCAACACTTGTGTGATTATACATTTATCGAAATCACCAGCAAGTATCAATAAAGGCTTCTAAAGCCTCAGTAAAAGTGTTCAAAGGTTTAGTTGCCCACCTACCTCTCAAACCGCCAGTCAACTGATGCCAAAGAATAAAAGTATAGGCACAAAACACCAGTATAAAATCTCCTACGAGACCGTTTTTATCTCGGACTTGATATTCTTTCAAGCCCAAAAATATCTTCGCTCCTGGGTAAAAAACCTCTACCCAATTTCTTTGAGAATAGGTGTTGACTATCCGTTGACTATCCATTCTGGAGTGACAACAGATGCAGAAACATTGGTAATAAATTTGGTCTCTTTTTTTCCTAAGTCCCGTTATGGTGAGTTTCCCACGCTTCTATTGAAACAGGAACTATCGGTTTAATCAGGGAAGTTATGGCTTGAGCATAAGCCCCAATCTCACTTTGTGCTCCAGCCCCACGGCGCAGTCCTATAAAGTGCAAAACAGCTTGCAGGGAAACCGTCCAGACCCAAGAAGTGTATACTGAAGGAACTAATACACCACGAGCCTGTTCTCTCCCTACTCCTAACTCTAGAAGAGTACGATAGGCCTCATAGCTAGTTTGGCATTGTTGAGTATAAATTGCTATTGCTTTCTGATTAGCATTTTCAGCCAATTGACCTTCAGTAGCTTGTTTGTTGTTCTTTGATTGTTGGCGAAAAATTTTAGGAATATAAAATTCACTACTATCATCAATTTCAACATATCGAAAGCTTTTCTCATTCCATCCTAGTTGCTCATCATTATGATTGCTGGCAATCACGTGTTTCCACCATTGGCGACAAACAAACAGAGGAGCTTTGACTTTAAATTTGAAGACAGTTCCCCGAAAAGGACTTGTATGTTCGTGCTTGATTAAGTAATAAATTAGCTTAATATCTTTATCACTTAGCTCTGTGGCAGTTTTCTCGAAGCTTGCCCTGGCATCATTAACAATGTCTAAGTCGCTTCCCAGTGCAGCAATAAGCTCTATTCTACTTTTTCCGTCTTTTAAGGGATCCACCCAACTCATAAGCTGTTACGCATTTAATTTCTATGCTTATTAAGGGAAGTCGAAGTACTGAGGGCATATCCACTTCCCTCTATGACTGTAGTCGAACCTATGTCCGCACAGATACTTTACAAAAATTATTATTTTTGTTACAGTTGTTTACATAATAAAAAAGACAGGAAAAACTACATGCGTAACACCTCAGGCATTGTTGACGACCACGGTCTAATGAACGCCTTTGCCATTGAACCAAAAGTTTATGTAGATGAGCAAGGCGATCGGACTGGATTTACTCCCTACGCTGAATTAATCAACGGTCGTTTGGCAATGATTGGTTTTATCTCTTTGATTGCACTAGAAGTTTTCACAGGGCACGGCATTTTCGGTCTTTTAGCCCAATTATAAAAACTAATCTTTACAAATAATTTTTAACAAATGTAGAGACAGGATATTTCCTGTCTCTAACTTCATGAGTACTGATCAATATAGCACTTTCCGTTGTGGTGATGTACATTATTAGCGAGTAAGATGCCCACCCCACAAGATTTTCATGATTATGATTTGTAGTTCACAAGGACGAAATCTGCTGTAATGGGTACAGTAATAACAGAGACAAAAGGAGCTAGGAATTAAGAATTTTTCCTTACTGCCTACTCCCCATTACCCTAATCAGCATTTTTTATGGTTTTAACTGCTTCTACAATGTTGCCATTAGGCACGCAAGCGCCAGATTTTCATCTAACAGAAGTGGTATCTGGAGAAACAATTTCCCTGGCCACTTTTGCTGATAAAAAAGCATTGTTGGTCATGTTTATTTGTCGGCATTGCCCATTTGTCAAACATATCCAAGCAGAATTAGCTCGTTTAGGAAAAGATTATTTCTCTAGTGATTTAGGAATCGTGGCCATCAGCGCCAATGACGCGGAAAAATATCCAGATGATGCGCCAGAATCTTTAAAAGCAATGGCAACAGAACTGGATTTTAAGTTCCCCTTGTGTAACGACGAAACTCAGGAAACAGCAAAAGCTTATACAGCAGCTTGCACACCTGATTTTTTTGTATTTGACGCAGAACGCCGCCTCGCCTATCGAGGGCAATTGGATGATAGCCGTCCTAGCAATGACAAACCGGTAACGGGTGCAGATTTACGCCTTGCCATTGCGGCAGTGCTAGGGGATAAACCTGTGGCAGGTGAGCAAAAGCCCAGTATTGGTTGCAATATCAAATGGAAACCTGGTAACGAACCCAGTTATTTTGGGCAATAAACATTGGGGATGGGGGGATCAAATATGAGGTAAACTCTTTCCTAGTCCCCATACCCCAATTCCCACTCCCAGAAAAACTGATGACTAGTGTTTAATTTCCAGATTGAGGATGTACATTCCTAGTTGGACGTTTTCTGCCCACAATTCGTATTCCAGGCGCAAATGTTCTGGCCAGTGATGTCCATTAAGTGACAAAGTTTTTGTAAAATTTCGTAACCGAATGGGATTATAAGGTTGCACTGACTCAGTGGGTAACCAGTAACGGCTCACGCCATAAACTCCTTGTTCCCAGAAATGGCGATAACTAACTTGCTCGTTACCTTGCATGGTCATGATAATCCGATATGGGGAAATCTCCAACCACAAAATTCTGGGACTCCTGGGGGCTTTAGTGTTGCTTTGATTTTCGGCACAGATGTTTTCTAAATTCAAAGAATTTGCCACTTTAGGCTTAACTAGCGGCGGTTCTGTCAACAGTAAATGGAATCGTTCAGTGTCTTTTTGATACAATGTTCCCGCAGTTTCAACAACAGACCAGAATGGCAGGTCAGTTGAAATGAGTGATAAACACACGGGCTTACGGTGATGGGTCAGCATGGGAGCGATAGGGGCTAAAATCTATTGAACAAAATGAAATTAACACCAGTTTTTTAGCAATCAGAAACAACCAGTAAATAGTAAAACATCCCTAATATTAACTGAAGATGCTGATTTGGTAAGCAAATAAATCAAAATAAAAAGCAATAAAAGATTATAAATTTAAATACTTTTTACGGTGCAGTATGTAAAATTTTTTGTGGCATTCTTTCTAAGAACAGTTCCAAAAAATACAAGACCCCTCGGACTGTTTTCTGCAAGATGAAAAACTATCACGTGAAGATCTGTCATATATTTGGTAGATTGTGGCAAATTTACGCGAACAAAAAGCGATAGTATACTAGGCAGGAAGTTTCCAATAGTGGCAAATTTAGTCGCTGATAAACTTCCGGTGTATTCAAGAGCCAGTGTAACCTCATGTCGGCTTCTGTCATAACTGTAGAAACTCAAAAAGACCTTTCTCACAAGTTAATTATCCAGCGCCCCTCTGCTGGGCTATGTTTACAGGGTTGTATCCGTGTACCAGGTGATAAATCCATATCACACCGGGCTTTAATGTTGGGCGCGATCGCCCAAGGTGAAACCCAAATCCAAGGACTGCTGTTAGGGGAAGACCCCCGCAGCACTGCAAGCTGTTTTCAAGCTATGGGAGCCGAAATTTCGGAACTGAACAGCAACTTAGTCAGGGTTCAGGGTATTGGTTTGGGACAATTGCAAGAACCAGTGGATGTTTTGAATGCTGGTAACTCTGGTACTACACTCAGACTGATGTTAGGGCTTTTAGCATCACATCCAGGGCGTTTTTTTACTGTCACCGGCGATAGTTCTTTGCGATGGCGTCCTATGTCCCGTGTGGTGAAACCTTTGCAACAAATGGGAGCAGAAATTTGGGGACGTAAAGGCAATTCTTTAGCACCCTTAGCAATTCAAGGACAAGTCCTGAAACCGACTCATTATCATTCTCCCATCGCCTCTGCCCAAGTTAAATCCTGCATATTACTTGCGGGTCTACTAACAGAAGGAAAAACCACTGTCACAGAACCCTCCCTTTCTCGTGACCACAGCGAACGCATGTTACGGGCTTTTGGTGCGGAACTCAGTATTGATCCAGAAACCAATAGCGTCACCGTCATCGGCCCGGCTCAACTGTGTGGGCAAAAAGTCATTGTCCCTGGGGATATCAGTTCAGCGGCTTTTTGGTTAGTAGCTGGGGCAATTGTACCCGGTTCTGAATTAATAGTGGAAAACGTCGGTGTTAATCCCACCCGTACGGGAATATTAGATGCTTTAGCAATGATGGGAGCTGATATTCAACTAGAAAATCAGCGGGAAGTCGCGGGGGAACCAGTGGCAGATTTAAGGGTACGTTCCAGTGGTTTAAAAAGCTGCACCATTGCTGGGGATATAATCCCTAGAATGATTGATGAAATCCCTATCTTAGCAGTGGCCGCAGTATTTGCCGAAGGCATAACCATTATTCGCGACGCAGCTGAATTGCGAGTTAAAGAAAGCGATCGCATTACTGTGATGGCCCAGCAACTCAATAAAATGGGAGCGAAAGTCAGTGAATTACCCGACGGTATGGAAATTACTGGTGGAACTCAGTTAGTGGGTACTGATGTAGATAGTTATACAGATCATCGCATTGCTATGAGTCTAGCCATCGCATCTCTAGTTGCTACCGGGATCACCACCATTCACCGTGCAGAAGCAGCGGCCATTTCCTACCCTGACTTCACCGCCACACTACAAAAGCTGCTTCCTGACTGAGTAAGGTGTGAGGACTAGTCCAGAGAAGGTGTGTTATTGCTTTAGCCTAACCCACCGCAAAACTTGTACCAACGTTCCCTCGGTTGTGAGGTGCATTGAAATCAATTACAGGCCCTTTCGGCACAATGGGGGTCTAGTTAACATTGGGTTAACTTTTTTGACGCTCCCACCTGCTTCTAGCCTTGGGGGTGTTAAATTGTGACCCTTCTTGCTCTCCTCTTGATATCCACTGACCATCCTTGAACATTCCCAAACCTATGTGTTTCTCATTTTTCTGCTAATTATCTCTACTCATTAGTGTGGAGAATTTTTGGTACTTTGAAGAATTCTCCTTCTTGTTCAGGCGCACTATTAAGAATGGCTTCTCGTTCAGGATATGGCTGCAACTCATCTTTTCGAGTCACATTACTAACATCAATCGCCCTTGTTGTGGGAGAAACATTACTCACATCTACTTCATTCAATTGTTCGACATAATCCAGAATACTTCCCAGCTGCTTGGTGAATTGCTGTTCTTCTTCTGGTGTCAATTCTAAACGAGCCAAAAGAGCTACTTTTTGCACTTGTTCACGGTCAATCATAGTTACTCAACTCTTAATTTTCATACTTATGGTCAATTTTAGGGAAAACCCAACCCCGTCAAAGCTACAGTTTGCTCCCTCTTCTCTCGCCTATGATGTAAACACAAATGATGTCATCAGTGAAAATTCTATTTTGTAGGGTTGTCCATGATACACCCCAATATCCAGGCTGTGATAAAACTAGGCAAAAAATTTAGGGCTTGTGTAGACAGCTTAACCTCCCTTGCGGGGTGGGGTTCTTGATTAAGCCCAATGATTAGTAATTACTTAATACCAACCACCGATTAAAAGAATACGTCAATTTGCATACGTCCAGTAGTTTTTAACCAATTTTGAGCTTCGATGTAGTTATTAGGAGCCATACGAATAGCTCTAATCCAATAATCTGCTGCTTGGTCAAACAGAGCTTCGCCTGCGTCATTATCCCCGGACTCTTTTGCCTTTTCTCCTTGGTAATGGTAGATTACGGCGATGTTATTCAAGGCTTGGGGTAAACGTGGATTCAATTGAATTGCTTTGTGATACATTTCTAAAGCCTTATCATGGTCACCATTACTGGCATAAATTAGCCCCATATTGTAGTGAATATAACTGCGATCATTACTGTCTTCCTCAAGGGTCAGGGCTTCTTCGTAGTAGTCTAACGCTTCAGCATATTCTCCTTCTGCTTGGGCTGACATCCCATCTCGGTAATACACAAATGCTTCTTTAGCTTTTTTGTTGGCTGGCAGAAGTTTGAGGATCAGATCCGCCATCACTGTAAAGGATTTGTCAATAAAATTATCGTTTTTTTGTGTTCTTGGCATATTTGCCTCTATGGTTGTGCATGAATTGGCTGAAAAGATATTGTCAGGAACTAAGTTCTTTTCACTAAGTAAGATGGAAATATATTACTACGAGCCAAATTTTCTAGTAAAGTATCCAGACGAAATATTTGGCAATTCCCCATCTATCCCACTCATCAAAGAGCAGTTGCTATTGTTGAAAAATAGAATCCTTTGGTTGGGTACTTACGCCCATCTTGTTAAAGCTATTCTGTGGAGGTTTGTTCACTCATTAGTTTAGCAGGATATCAACACAATAGCTGCTGTTGTGGTTCACGTGTTTGTATTTGGGGATTTGGCCACAAATTGTAATCTTGTGGAATCACAATTAGTGGAACTAATTCATTGGCTACAGTTGTTAAAATTGTACAAGATATAATTTCCTCACCTTTAAGCTTTCCCTATGAGGTGTCTCTTTTTTAGCCAACAATTCATCTGGCTGTCAACCGTTACTTTGTGGCATCACTATTATTATTGTTTTTAGGTAAATTTTCTAGACCTACTTTTATTTTCCATACTGACCATATTTAAAATTTTTCATATAGGAAATAAGTAATAGTATTGTTTATATTTTTTATTTTTTTAAATTCTTATATGCATACACTGAAAATACATAAAATTATCCTGTTTTATAAATTTTGGTTTGTAATATATTGTATTTTAGCCCATCACTTACCCCAATATTGATTCTTATATTTTTTCAAATGAAAACTCTACAATTGTATGATTTTTTACCATCTGGTAATAGTTACAAGATCCGACTTTTATTGACACAAATCGGTATGCCATTTCAGAGAATAAACATTAATATTTTGAAAGGAGAAAGTCGCACACCAGAGTTTTTGAGCAAAAATCCCAACGGGAAAATACCAGTTCTGGAAATTAACACTGGACAATATTTGGCGGAATCAAATGCCATATTAGTGTATTTGAGTGAAGGGACAGAATTTCTACCATATGATCGCTTTTTGAGGGCACAAGTATTGCAATGGTTATTTTTTGAACAATATAGCCATGAACCTTTTATAGCTACATCAAGATTTTGGATTTCTATTTTAGGTCAAGCCAAGGAATATCACACAGCTATAGAGCAAAAACGTGAACCAGGTTATGCAGCACTAAAGGTGATGGAAAATCATTTAATTACTCACGATTTTTTTGTCAGTCACCGTTATACAATTGCTGATATTGCCTTGTTTGCCTATACTCACGTGGCTGATGAAGGTGGTTTTGATTTGAGCAAATTTCCCGCTATTCAAGCTTGGATGGAACGAGTTAAATCTCAGCCTAGATATATAAGCATTAGACAAGATAAAAATTTTGCTGAATAAAAACACATAATTCTTTAAACTAGCTATGGGCAATTTAGTTATGTCACATCTACGGATACCTTCTACTACCAGCACCTACCACTCCAATTTTATGTCGATAGGAAAGTTCAGCCCCAAACCAACCAGTAATGCTAGTTAGCGTTCCCACAACCAGAGACAAAAAGAATCCCCAAGGTAATATTCGTGCTTCAGGATTTCCTAAACGGAGAATCAAGTTAAAGGCTGTGAAAATTAAAATCGTTACATTGAGAATCAAATGCGTCCAGCCAGCAGTGCGTTTGCGAACACGTTCAATTCTCAAAAAGTCACTCATTCCGGTTATTGCGGCAATGATACCTCCTAGAAGTCCCAATCCAATTAACCATAGCGACGCTCTAGCCCAGAAAAAATCCTCAGTTAACCAATAGCCGAAGTCACTTCCCAATGCACCAGCTAAAAAAGCAATGGGAAAAATCATGGTCAGGGGGTGTAAAGGATGTCCCGCGATGGCCACTGTGCTGGCTACACCGCTATCCCGATACTCTCTATCGTCACTTTCAATAATTGGTGGGATATTTGGGAAAGGTGTGGAATTGGATTCTGTACCTGTTGTTTCCATTATTGATTATCCTTTTTTAGCAGAAATTTTGACTGTCCAAGTTCTGCGTCGGTGATACAAAATTTGAGCAATTAATGACTCTATTCTTAATAGACAATGAACTTTATTTGGGTAAAACGCAAAAATTGTAAATTCTTATTGCAGGATTCAACACTTGTGCTTTTTTAGCTAGAAGAAATTAGTTGAAGAAATGTTGGCAAACTGCTATCGAAATTTATTCAATGGTTCTTCTTTATATCTAGGATGATGTGGGATTTTTATCTCAACTTTTATTTAATTACTCTTAAGTTAATTTATAAAAATTGCCTAAAATTTTTATCTACCCCGGGAAGTAATCCAATTTATACAGTTATCTTTTGCCAAGGAGAAGGAGAAAATCATCAGTGATAAATATCTAAATTTTATATCCAGAGTTACCCAAACCATCATTCAAAAGAAAGATGGAATTTACCTAAATGGTGTGTCACGCTGAAACAAAGTAAGAGGATATCTGAAAACTTTTCGGCGAATTATATTCGCCACTACACAAAAAAAGTCCCCCCTAGGGACTAAGTTAAAATTCAAATCAAGGTTTTGCAACCCACAGAGGTGGTTTAGTTTTCTCTTGGGGAAGCTTCTCTGTCCTTTGTCTGTATGGTGTTCTGCCATTGCTCATCCTTAGGAAAGAATGAAACTTAACTTCTTAGACATCCTCTAATAATAATACGAACAATTTTCAGAGGAGAACTAAACATGGTAACCACATTAGATGATACAAAACGAAATGCTATAGCCATAAAATTGGCAAATCTGAAATTAATTCAACAGTTAATCATTGAAAATGATGAACTGTTTTTGAGATTGTCAACTGATGCTGAAATTTCTGATCGTCTGCGGAAAATGCTAGAAGATGACCGGAAAAATCTGGGCGTTGTGGAAACTACAATTGTGCAGTATGGTATCCAAAAAGATCCAGGACAAACAGTTCAAGAAATGTGTGATAAAATCCGTCAATTGATGCGAGACTCTAAATTGAGCTTTTATGAAAAAATCTTTCAGCATGAATTGTTAAAACATCAACAAGTAATGTCTGGTGTGGTAATTCACAAAGCCGCTCAAAAAGTTGGCGCAGACGTAATGGCAGCAATTACTCCTTTAAATACCGTTAACTTTGAAAACCGCGCTCACCAAGAACAACTCAAAGGCATTCTAGAAATTTTGGGTGTGCGTGAACTTACCGGACAAGATGCAGACCAAGGAATTTGGGGACGAGTTCAAGATGCTATCGCTACTTTTAGTGGCGCACTAGGTAGTGCTGTTACTCAAACCACCGACAAAAAGAATATGAACATCCAGGATGTGATTCGTATGGATCACAATAAGGTAAATATCCTGTTTACAGAATTACTACAAAGCAACGATCCACAAAAGATTCAAGAATATTTCGGGCAAATCTACAAAGACCTAACAGCTCATGCTGAAGCTGAAGAAGAAGTGGTATATCCCAGAGTACGTTCTTTCTACGGTGATAGCAATACCCAAGAACTTTATGACGAACAAGCTCAAATGAAACGGTTGTTAGAGGAAATCCGCGCTATTAGCCCATCTACTCCTGAATTCAAAGACAAAGTTAGAAACTTGATGGATATTGTCGGCGATCATATTCGTCAAGAAGAAAGCACGATGTTTGCGTCGATTCGCAATAACTTGAGTACTCAACAAACAGAAGAACTGGCGACACAATTTAAAGCCGCTAAGAGTAGAATTCAAGAAAGATTGGGAGGTACTAAGACCGGAGTTAATGTTTAACTAAGTCACCTTGCATATGCCAATTAAGGTGAATTGACAATCCCCGTACCATTAGGTCGGGGATTGTGTAATCTACGTCCTAACTTGCTGAAATTTTCTTTCCACAACATCCACAAATACAAATATGAGTACCAGTTGATAGAGATTTTTTCACAATCCGATCTACTCATTTAGGAAGAACTAATCACACCGCGAATTTCTTTGCTTGTTCAATTTTTTGTCTACTTGTTCTTAACTGCTTTCTAACAAATTTGGATCTAGCTTTTTTCCTACCAGGGGAATTTATTCCCCTGGGGCTAACCCCCTTAAATAGAATTTAGGGGCTACCTCGCTCCAGTTAATTTCATGTCAGATTGTTATTAGCACCGTTATTTTTGTTGCCAATACTTATAAGCAGCATAAGCCATAGTGACAACCCCGATAATAATCGCAGATTCATCAACTTCAAATTCTGGATGGTGTAATGGGTGATTAATAATTCTATCTTTGTAACCTACACCCAAGCGAAACATAGAACCAGGGGCTTGTTCTAAATATACAGAAAAATCTTCAGCCCCCAGAGAAGGTTCGGGTAAAACTTGGACGTGTTCGCTACCCCAAGCTTCTTCTGCCGATGATTGTAACAACTGGGTCATGGCATAATCATTCTGCACACTGGGCACACCTTGACGATAATTAATTCGATAACGTGCTCCGTAGGAATGGCAAACATTAGCCACAATATTTTCAATCCAGTTTGGGAGTTGAGAACGGGTTTCCGGATGAAGCGATCGCACTGTTCCCAACAATTGTACTTGATCAGCAATCACATTTGGCGCTCTGCCACCCATAATCTTTCCTATACTCAACACCACAGGACGTAAGGGGTTCTGTGTGCGGCTAATGGCTTGTTGCAATGCAGTAATCACTTGTGAAGCAATCCAAATGGCATCAATTGCTTCATGAGGACGGGCCCCATGGCCAGATTCTCCGATAATGATAATCTCTAAATCATCAGCAGCCGCAGTCAATGCGCCGTAACGGATACCAATAGACCCTGCGGGGATAGAAGGGAAAACATGAAGACCTAATACCGCCGTCACCTGGGACATAGCCCCATCTTTTACCATCCAGCTTGCCCCCTGAGCAATTTCCTCGGCTGGTTGAAATAAAAACCGCACCTTACCGGCCAATTCCTCTGCTATTTGGGACAGTACCATTGCTGTTCCTAAGCCAACTGTGGTGTGAACATCGTGGCCGCAAGCGTGCATGACACCTTCTATACGAGAAGCATATTCTAACTTTGTTCGTTCTTGAATCGGCAAAGCATCCATATCAGTACGAATTGCCAATACACGCTCATCTGTGCCAGTATTGTGCAGTTCTCCAATCACGCCAGTTTTACCAATTCCTTCTTCTACATGCAAACCAGTAGAAGACAACACACCAGCCACAAAGGCAGAAGTTTGGTATTCCTGTCCGCTCAGTTCTGGGTGCAAGTGGATGTGGCGACGAATTTCAATTAAGCGCGGCGCTAATTTTGTGGCTAAGTCTTTAATACGGGTTAGCATTGCTTTACTTTAGTTTACAGGCTTTGTTCCCTTGACATCCTCACGGACCAAAAAGTGCAGTAATTCCTAAACCTCACGATTCAGGCTTCCTGTTTCTTCCTCTTGGGAGGATTTCACAACTGCCGAATTTGAACCTTTAGACCAGTATGTTCCACCGTGTTGGATATTTCTGTCTTCTCAGTACTTGGTTAGTGCTAGGTTTGTGGCCCTTTTCTTGATGGTTTTCCAGTCTATGGATAAACCGATTCACGTTTACAACGGTTCTACTTGCTATTTTCGTTAAGGTGTGTCAGCCTAATTTCACTTTGTCCCCTTAACGAAACTTATGTTGATTCACTTTCGTTAACCCTGAGCAATTTTCCTCTTGCCTTTGTAGGAGTTTTAGGCTACTTGTATTTGGGTTTTCGCACCTTGCATTGCATTAATTTCATTGCTTACTATTGTTATTGATGTAGGTGGAGTCAGAGGCCCTTTTACGTGAGGACAGGGGGAAGGGCTGCCCTGGGAGATTTCTCTCAAATCAAATGTGCGACTTGTCGGGTCGCACAAAACCGTGGCGATATGCTTTTTCCACGCTCCACATCTTACCATATTACTTGTGAAAATCCTATAAATTTTAGTTATGGGGCTACACAAAATTAGATTTATGCTTTAAAATGGTTTTCGTAAATAACTATAGTGAACCAATTATAGACTACCACATATGTAGTCCCCCTAGCTAAAATCAAAAAAGCTGGGGGGACTTGATTTGTGCACGGCGAAAAAACAAAAAATTTTCTGCTCTCAAACACCTGACCAATTCCGTCTCTACCCACTCTTGAAATTAGCGCCAACCCATAAACCGCAAACCAGGAACAATCAAGTAATAAGTCACCCCTAACCAAAAACTCATAAAGAGGCTCACTAAACTGAAAAAAGTCATGGGCAGGTATAGCGCGGACCATAGGGGCTGACTAGAAAATTGAAACACGGTGGTTGGAAAGCCAAACATAAATAACATGGCGAAGATAGTTGCAGTGCCAAATCCCGCAACCACAGCATAAACTATATGATGGCTACGAAAATCTAAGGTTAACGTAAGTAGAAAAACTGCTACTAAAATTACCGCCAATAATGCTTCACCGCTATGTTTGCTGCTGGTGAATTGCAAAACCAACCAGCTCAACCCATAGCTAATAATGCCCATAACCGACGTTACCAAGAACCGTCGTCGTTGACCGAAACACCCCGATATTGTCAGTCCCCATGCAGTTCCCAAGCCTGCGCCCACAAAGATGATTATTTCTGTCGCCATCACAGCTGGAGTATTGTTCACTAATTCAGGTAGCTGACGAGAAATATATTCGGCAACTTGATGGACTAGTACTGTTCTAGAGGCTACAATCGAACCAATAGTACTACCTATACAACTGCCAACACTAGTTAATAGCATTGCCCAAACTGTCGCCAAACAAGCTTGTAAGATTTGGAAAATTACCTTGGCAGTAAAAATAACTGTTTTAGCTACCGCTTTAATGAAATTCTTTAATGCTTGCTCAAGAGCCTGTGTTGAAAGTGTAAATTGACCAGAAACTGTTATTGCAGCTTGTTCAACAGCATCCTTGATTTGCGAGAATAAACTACGCTGGGAAGATCTACGGGTAATCTTATTCAAGCGTTTCTGAATCATTATGGCGTTTAGCGGACGCGATCGCATATCCTCCTGTACCATGTCATCTAATAAATCTGCCAGTTGGGGATTAACCTGGATGTGATTGCGCCAGTGCAGAACCCCAGTTTGGGGATCTCCCAACTCCGGTGGATATTGACCCGTAATTAATTCAATCATCGTCCGACCGAGGGCATAAAAATCAGCCCCAGGCCCCACATTACCACCAATCATTTGTTCTGGGGGACTGTAACCGGAAGAATATAACTTAGTTGAACTTGACTCTCGGCTTAGTTTAGAGGTCTTAAATTGTTTTACCCCACCAAAATCAATCAACACCAAATCTACCTTGTTTTCTCCTGAACTCAACGGTAAAGTTGGCAAGTGAGTTCGCAACATTAAATTAGAGGGTTTAATGTCCCGATGAATAATCTGGCGTTTGTGTAATTCCTCTAAAATCTTTACAGCCTGGGCAAACCAATTTAACACCAAGTCCTCCGGACATCCTTGAGGATAACTTTTTAGTACCTCTTCTAAAGTCTGCCCGTTAATTTTCTCCATCACCAGACAAGCTAATACACGCGGTTTCGGATTGGGCAAATTTACCTGGAAATAACCATCAGATTCCACCAAGGGAACACCCGGATGCCGCAACTTAATTAAAACCTCTGCTTCTTGCGTAAACAACTCCAATGCTTTTGGTGAATTTTCTACCAAAACTTTTAGTACTTTCTCCGTCTTGGTTTTTTCATCCCAAACTGTGTAAATTTGGGCGAATCCTCCCGATCCCAGGGGTTTAAGTGGCACATAACGATCTAACAGATGTAGCAGCGCGCCACAACTGGTACAAAATTTGTTTCCCCAAGGTTGGGGATAAGGGCGTTTACAGTCAGGATTTATGCAGTGAACCGCACTCTTGGTGATGTGGGACACATCCTCTACAATACAAAGGCTGAATTGATTTTAACCTTTAGCCTTGTAATTGCGACTTGAAGTTTAAATTTTCTGGTAGATTCTAAAATTTTGCTGTAGCTGTGGGGGTGGGTAAATTAAGCTGAAAGTCTTTGAATGAAAGTAATACAAGGTATGAGCGCCCCTGGACAGTTCTGTATAATTTTAGAAATTATGCAGCATATAGCCTGAGGTTTGAATGAAAGTAGCAGTATTCAGTACAAAGGCCTACGATAGACAGTTTTTAGAGGCTGCAAATTATCCCCCTCAACACGAGTTAGTTTTTTTTGAACCCAGGTTAAATCAAAAAACCGCCATTTTAGCCGCTAGCTTTCCGGGTGTTTGTGTATTTGTGCATGATATAGTTGATGCCCCAACTTTAAAAATTCTTGCCTCGGGAGGAACTCGCCTAATTGCTCTCAGGTGCGCGGGATTTAACAATGTAGACTTACAGGCCGCAGCAGATTTGGGAATCAAAGTTGTGCGTGTTCCTGCCTATTCACCCTACGGAGTAGCAGAACATGCCGTGGGATTGATTTTGACTCTCAATCGCAAAATTCATTTTGCTCATAATCGTGTCCGAGAAAGTAATTTTTCTCTCACAGGACTGTTGGGATTTAACTTGAATGGTCGCACAGTAGGAATTATTGGCACTGGCAAAATCGGTCTGATTTTAGGACAAATTATGAAGGGTTTTGGCTGTCAAATACTCGCCTATGACCTATATCGCAACCCAGAACTAGAGAAAGTAGGTGGGAAGTATGTAGAGTTACCTGAGCTATTTGCTAACTCTGATATTATTTCCCTACATTGCCCCTTAACTCCTGAAACTCATCATTTAATTAATGCCCAGGTCATAGCGCAAATGAAGCCCAGGGTCATGTTAATCAATACCAGTCGGGGAGCGCTGATTGATACTCAAGCAGTTATTGAAGGATTAAAGTCACGCCAAATAGGCTTTCTAGGGGTGGATGTTTACGAACAAGAATCAGATTTCTTCTTTGAGGATTTATCTGGTGAAATTATCCAGGATGATGTTTTTCAACGTTTGACAACATTTCCCAATGTATTGATTACTGGACATCAAGCCTTCTTTACAGAAGAAGCTCTCCAAAACATTGCTGAAACAACTTTTGCTAATATTTCCGACATTGAACAAGGTCGTTCTTGTCCAAATGAAATTTTCGAGTCGCCATGAGGCCACAAAGGCAGAAAAACTTCCATGTGACATTTTTACCCATTACTCCATAGGATAGGCAAAGCGGAAAATTTGGAATAAAATCACAAAAAATGCCATTTCCTCCCACACTGCGTCTTGGGCAATGGCCATCAATCGGCCTCATAACCAGTAACGTAAGATTAAATACTTTTGCATTTGCCCAGGGTCAGAAATTACCAGAGATCTAGCACTGTAGCTAAATAAATAATTCAGTTGGTGGTAAACACTCACACAACCTTGAACTCCAAGGTAATCACTCTAAATATTGGAGTCTAGTTTCATCCATCCTAATCTACTTATATAACTAGTACAATTGCTTTGCAATACAGCCCTTTGCACCCCGGTAAGAAAGCTGTGAACTAAAGCACTACAGAGGAGGTCTGATGTCAATAATTTATTCATCCTCCAAGATAGGTGATCAGGCTGCTGGAGGATGGAAAAAATCAGTTAAGTAAGTCGAAAGAGAAAAGTTACCAAATCGCCTTTACCCAGACTGATGCGATCGCCTGGTCTCAAACGGTGTCGGTTTCCTGGTAATAACGGCGAGTTATTAATGTAAGTGCCATTGGAACTGCCCACATCTTCTATAAAGTAAGAATCTCCTTCAACACGAATATCTGCATGTATCCGTGAGACAATTTCCGAACTGGAAAATCCTGAAACGTCCACATCTGGAGGAATCCGGTCATTGGGCTTGCCGATATGAATCACAGACAGACCTTGTGGCAATTCCATCTCGCGATCGCTTTGCACGTGGAATAATCGTGCCGTGATCTGTTGTAATTGCGTCATAGAAGCAGATGACACAGGAGTTGGTACGGGTGCTGGTTCTTCTACTACTGGGGTAGGAACTGGTACTTGTGGCTGAGAAACTACGGGTTGAGGGGCGTAAATAGGTGTTGGTGTTAGTGAAGGGTCGGGAATTTCTGCTATCACCGATGGTGCTATTGTTTCTGCTGGGGGTATTGATATTGCTGTTGGTGGTAGAGGTGAAGCAACCTGTTCATTGGCGCTGGTATCTGAGTTAATTCCCGAATACTCTCTTTGTATGAGAGGTTCAGGTTGAACTAATTCTGGTACTTCTACTGAGATGGTGTGTGCAACTGTTGGCGCAGATGTGGGCACAGCAGGTGCAACATTTGAGTGTAGATTATAACCACATTGACCGCAGAAAGCAGCATCTGCCTGTACAGTTGCGCCACAATTGGGGCAGTTACTAATGGTTGGTAACGGCGTATAACAAGCTTCACACTGGACAGCGCCATCTGGATTGGGATGATTGCAATTAGGACAGACGAGCATCAATTTAAGCCTTTGTTCAAGATCATCGTAAAATAATGTTGGCAAGCAAAAAAAGCTCTGTAGACTGTTGTGCTGTGAGACAATGCTACAAATGAAAGTTGCTAGGAAGTTTAGCTACTTCTAGGTCACTACATATGCGACAGCTAGAAACCAGGTTTCATCCCCTGCCCATATGAAGTTCACTCAGTGCACAACTCTAGCTTCCGATTTTAACCATCACTCCTGATAGGAAAGTTAAGCTGGGAGTTCTCCACCTGCTGCTGCATCTAGTAGCCACAAAAGTTCGCCTTGGGGTTGAATCAACCGAGATGGATAAGTGAAGTCATCTCCTACAGCTGCGAAGACTTGAGCTAAAGCTGGCCGTTTATTGACACCAGCAACCAAAAAAATAACACTCCTAGCAGCGTTAATAAATGGGTATGTGAAAGTTATCCGAGGGTTTTCGTCTTTGTTCCCCACAGTAATTAGCCGATCACGTACCTTCAAAGCAGGGGTGTGAGGAAACAAAGATGCGGTATGTGCATCATCACCCATTCCTAGTAGTACCACATCTAAACTGGGAAATTCCTTGGAGGAACAATGAAAAAAATCGCGGAGATGCTGTTCGTATTTCGCAGATGATGTGGTGGGGTCTCCGTCCAAAGTTGGCACAGGGTGAATGTTAGTGGCTGGAATATCAACGCGATCCAACCACGCCCGCCGCGCCATCAGTTCATTGCTATCGGGATGATTTGGTGGTACATAACGTTCATCTCCCCAAAAGATATGAATTTTATTCCAAGGCAGGTCTTGACTAGCTATAGCTTCGTACAATGGCTTAGGTGTACTACCACCAGCCAAGGCTATTGTAAATTGTCCCCGTTGCTCAATAGCAGTTGACAACTTGGACATAATCACTTCCAGCCCTCGGGTCACCAGGGCTGAGATATCTGGGAGAACTTCCACCTTTTTATTCATGGTTTCATCATCACATTACCAACTTCCAGCAATACCATACCGAACTTATGACTATTCCCCTTTTTAACTTTTGAAACTTTTAACATGATGGATTAATTGGAAGGCCACAAAGCTGTAGAACTGTAAGTGAACTGCTCCAACTGAGCTGAGGCTATAGTTAGAGCTTCTCTACCCACAGGGAAGTGCGGCAAATGAGACTTTCGCCCCATCTTTAGCTTTACCTCCCCTCCCACAGCAGAGACGGCTGAACCATAGGCCTTGAGTATCCTGATTCCCTCTGTTCTGAGGTTTTGGGCTGCATTAGCATCTTTATCATGGTGACCCCACACTTAGCACAAGTCTACTGTCTAACATCTACTGGCGGGAACAGGGAACAGGACAGGAGGGTTTCAGTGTGTACTGAGTCTTGTTCAAGAATCAAACAGGATTGCTATAAACCAATTTGAACGACTTTGGGTAGCACTCAATATTACCTGCTTGATGGGAATATATTAGTACGAGGTAAGCTTTCTGCTAAAGTATCCAGAGGAAATATTTGCCAATTCCTCACATATCCCACTCACCAACCAAAGAGCGGTTGATATTGTTGGGA
Organism: Nostoc sp. RI_552; assembly: GCA_016124525.1. Taxonomy (GTDB): domain Bacteria; phylum Cyanobacteriota; class Cyanobacteriia; order Cyanobacteriales; family Nostocaceae; genus Umezakia; species Umezakia ovalisporum. Next base: position 18,219 of record WGNO01000052.1, read on the forward strand.
GATACAATCGTCATTGCCCGACTAATATCCCCACTTAACATTCCTAACGGCTATAGCTATTCGCCCACCAACAAATTATCCCCGTGTGCCACTGCCTCCAGTACCGCCCTTTGGCCGATGGCCTCTCGTTGAGCGATTAACAATTGCTGGATGCCTTTTTCGGCGAAATCTAGTAGTTCATTTAACTGAGTCCGACTATAACTGCCTTCTTCTGCCGTTCCTTGAATTTCAATTATACCGAGGTGTTGATTCATCACCACATTGAAATCTACAGTTGCCGCCACATCCTCAATATAGTTTAAATCTAAATGTGGCTCACCTTGCAATAACCCCACAGATATTGCTGCCACTTGCCCACATAAAGGCCACCGCTCTATTACACCCTGGTGCAATAAATGGGAAACTGCATGAGCTAAGGCCACAAACCCCCCTGTAATCGCTGCTGTTCTAGTACCGGCATCTGCTTGTAAAACGTCAGCATCTACAGTTAGTGTTCGTTCTCCCAATGCCTCAAAATCAATTGCTGCTCGCAAACTACGTCCAATTAAGCGCTGAATTTCTTGAGTTCGTCCAGATAGTTTTAACAATTCCCGTGGTTGTCGTTCTTGTGTGGCTGAAGGTAACATTCTATACTCAGATGTCAGCCAACCTTTGCCAGTTCCTACTAAAAACTTGGGTACTCCTTCAGTAAGGCTGACAGTACAAAGTACCTGAGTGTCGCCAAATTTTGTCAGGACGGAGCCGGGAGCAAAACGAGTAAAACCGGTATGAAAGCTGATAGGACGGAGTTGGTAGGGATACCGACCATCGGGACGCTGCCAAACCATGACTGTTGCCTCAGAAATTTTATACAAAAAATAATGTCTTCAGGTTACCAGATACCGCCTTATATAGTGAAAATCTCTTAATATTTACAGTTAGGAGGCTGAAGTCGCCAAATTCTATTTGGGGGACTATGTCAATGTAATGCCAAGGAGTAGAGAGCAAAGCCAAAATGTTTTGCTGTACAATCTCTGGTAATTGATCACCGTTTACAGTCAAAAGCCGATGGCGACGGTCATAATATCCCAGAGTGAGAATAGTGCTACCCTAAAGTAATTATACTTCTTATACACACTAATTTACCTAAAACAGCACTGATTATCAAGGTAAATTTGTTATTAGGTCTGCAAAATTCTCTAATTCTTTGCTATTTCGTGAACTTACCCTATGGTTGCCCAATTAGAAACTCCAAGCGTCAATTCAAGCCTCGGTTTACCGTATCCAGTTGAAGGATTAGTACAGGTTTTTACTAGTACAAAACGTACTTTTTTTACCAGCGTTATGGCCCAATCGCTGAGAATTGCAGGTCAAGGTACACCAGTGTTGGTGGTACAATTCCTCAAAGGCGGTATTCATCAAGGTCAAGATCGAGCCATTCAATTAGGGCAAAATTTAGACTGGATTCGTTGTGATGTACCTCGCTGCATCGACACACCCCACCTAGACAAAGCAGAAAATCAAGCTTTACAAAAGCTGTGGCAACATACAAAACAGGTAGTAGGTCAGAGTAAATATTCCCTGGTAGTTTTAGATGAATTAAGTTTAGCGATTAATTTTGGGTTAATTCCCGAAGCGGAAGTTTTAGAATTTCTCAGACAACGCCCTAGTAATGTCGATATTATTCTTACGGGTACGGAGATGCCCAAATCCATCTTAGATATCGCAGACCAAATCACCCAAATCCGTCGCAGTCATCAGCCTTAAGTTTATTCCCAATACCTGAGAAAAGTAGGCTGATTCATAGATGATATTTTGTAAATTTATCCAAAATTTGGGTTTAAAACCACCTTGTTCAAGGACTGAAAATTACTGTGGTTAGCACAGAATCTAAGGCTTGTGGAGAGAACAATCTCTCCTTAGGTGGCGAAACTCCTTTAAGTAATTTGCCTGATTGAAACAAGAATCCCAAGGCTTGAAGCCGTGGGAGCGTCAAGAACTTAGCATCCTTAATCATGCTAGGATAATGGTTTTGGTAATTTAAGTAAAATAACATCAAACTTAGTAAAAAAGGTAACTCTCAAATGTTAAAGAATGACAAGTGGATCATTGAGCAAGCAAAGAAAGGCATGATTGAACCTTTTGAACTCAGCTTAGTTCGCACTGTAAAATTGGAATCTGGCACAGAAGTACCAGCTTTGAGCTATGGTTTATCTTCTTATGGTTATGATATACGGTTGTCACCTAGAGAATTTTTAGTATTTAGGCATATTCCGGGCACGGTTGTTAACCCTAAAAGATTTAATCCGAACAATTTAGAATCTGTACCTTTACAGCAGGATGAGGATGGAGATTTTTTTATAATTCCAGCGCATTCTTATGGGTTAGGAGTTGCGTTAGAAAAATTACGAATGCCTGCTAATGTAACTGCAATCTGTCTAGGAAAAAGCACTTATGCTCGTGTAGGACTAGTAGCTAATGTGACTCCTGCTGAAGCTTCATGGAATGGCGCACTTACCCTAGAATTTAGTAATTCATCAAGTGCTGATTGTAGAATTTATGCCAATGAAGGTATTGTCCAATTATTATTTTTAGAAGGAGAACCCTGTCAGACTACCTACGCGGATAGAGGAGGTAAATATCAAAATCAGCCTGAAAAAGTGACTTTAGCTAGAGTATAGTTATTGTTTGATAATCACTATTTGCCAAGGCCACTCATAAAATCTTCCTAGCAATATTCTTGTGATTTGGAAACTTCCAAAATTCAAGCCACCCTACTATGGAGAGTGGCTAGTGGCTTTTGAGTTTATATATAAAGCTGCACCATCAGTGACGTTGAATATCTAATCTGAGACAATACCATCCGGGAGGGTAGCATTGCGAAAATTAGCTCCTTCTAAGTTAGCATTAGTCAAATTTGCTCCTCGTAAATTGGCACGATCTAAATCAGCTTTATGAAGGTTAGCTCCTTCTAGGTTAGCACCTGCTAAATTTGCAGATGTTAAATAAGCTGTACTTAAATCTGCATTAGTGAGATTTGCTTCTTCAAGATGCGCTCTATTCAGGTTGGCTTTACTGAGATTGGCACGGCTAAGATTAACTTGATGTAAAATTACTCCATCAAGGTTGGCTCTACTCAAATCAGCTTCGGAAAAATCTCTTTCTCCAGAACCATAGCGTCGCAGAAAATCATCTATATTCATATCTACCTCATATCAGTAGAAACTTAGAGAACTACTAACTCATTACCGCAGTTCAATTACTTAACCAGCAGTACGAGAACTTAAGAAGTTCCACAAGAAAATAGCAATAATTGAACCAATGATTGCTAAGATAATACCGGCAGCGCTAAGGGTAGGAGCGGCTAGGGCAAAGGTTCCTGTACTAAAAAATACACCCAAGCTACCACCAATAAAAGCACCAATAACTCCTAGCAAGATTGTTCCTAAAATACCGCCACCTTGATGACCAGGGTAAATAGCCTTAGCAATAGCTCCAGCAATTAGACCTAAAGCAATCCAGGCAAGAATGTTCATGATTTTTAATGTAGTAAACATTTTTACTCACAAACCTAGCCTAACAATTTAAACCGTGGCATTAAATCCGTCATGGGAACTAATTATTGAAAACTTCAACCCAGGATTTCCCTGACTACCATTTCTTTTGATATAGACTTCCACGGTGAGAAAAAGACAAAAAGTTGACTATACATCTCACATTCCACATTGACTACATTTAATATTTACTCAAAAGATTTACAATAAATAACCTATGGTATATGTAATAGTAGTTGCTGGTAATTTTCAGTACACTAGGCACACAGATCAGATGTAGAAAGATTTTGGTGCAGCTTGACAAAAAAACGGGATAAGCTGTTTGATCTGGACTGTTTTTTAAATTCTATTATGGCAACGATTAACGACAACTACCTCAAACTCAAAGCTGGTTACCTGTTTCCTGAAATTGCGCGACGGGTGAACGCTTTTGCAGAAGCTAATCCTGACGCTAAAATTATCCGCTTGGGTATTGGCGATGTCACAGAACCTTTGCCAGAAGCTTGCCGCACAGCTATGATCAAAGCTGTGGAAGAAATGGGCGATGGCGCTACCTTTAAAGGCTATGGCCCAGAACAAGGTTATGCTTGGTTACGAGAAAAAATTGCTGTCCAAGATTTTCAAGCCAGAGGGGCTGATATAGATGGCTCAGAAATCTTTATTTCTGATGGTTCTAAGTGCGATACAGGGAACATTCTCGACATTTTTGGCAAAAATAATATTATTGCCGTTACTGACCCCGTATATCCAGTATATGTAGACACTAATGTTATGGCTGGTAATACTGGAACTGCTAACGATAAAGGCGAGTTTGCCGGTTTAGTATATCTGCCGATTTCCGCTGAAAATAACTTCACAGCTGAAATTCCTGCTGAAAAAGTTGATTTAATTTATCTGTGTTTCCCCAATAACCCCACTGGTGCAACTGCTACTAAGGAACACCTCCAAGCATGGGTAGACTATGCTAGAGCGAATAACTCGATTATTTTCTTTGATGCTGCCTACGAAGCTTACATTACCGACCCGGGGATTCCTCACTCAATATATGAGATTCCCGGCGCAAAAGAATGTGCTATTGAATTTCGTTCTTTCTCCAAAAATGCAGGCTTTACAGGAACTCGTTGTGCGTTAACTGTTGTACCCAAAACACTGACCGCAAAAGCTGCTGATGGTTCCGATGTGGAACTGTGGAAGCTATGGAATCGCCGCCAATCCACTAAGTTTAATGGTGTTTCCTACATCATCCAACGGGGTGCTGAAGCTGTATACTCTCCACCAGGACAGGCGCAAATCCAGGCACTGGTAAGTTTTTACCTAGAAAATGCCAAAATTATTCGTGAGCAACTTTCTCAGGCCGGTTTGGCTGTATATGGTGGGGTAAATGCTCCTTATGTTTGGGTAAAGACTCCCAATAATTTATCTAGTTGGGACTTTTTTGATAAGCTGTTGCACTCTGTAAATGTGGTGGGTACTCCTGGTTCTGGTTTTGGTGCTGCGGGTGAGGGTTATTTCCGCATTTCCGCTTTTAATAGTCGGGAAAATGTGGAGGAAGCTATGAGGCGTATTACTCAGAAGTTTAAGGTGTAAAAGTTTGTGGTGGGCAATGCCCACCTGATCTAAAATATCATCAAGTTAACATTATTAATATGGGGTTAAACAGAAATGTTGAATGTCGTTACAAAACTTTACATAGTTAGATATAGTAGTCCTATCAAAGGTGAAAATGTCAACATCTCATAATATCTTCCATCCAATGAACATAACTGATTTGTTGACACATACAAGCTTGAAGGTA